>NZ_CP019893.1:1965273-2620364 GCF_002156705.1 Natrarchaeobaculum aegyptiacum | reverse complement strand
CGACGACCTGATCGAGCGCCGCGACGAGATGGGGGTCCGGACGTTCGTCAACACGATCGAGACCCTCGCGAATCCAACCAACGCCGACGTCCACCTCGGCTCGTTCTACCACCTCGCGTTCGCGAAAAAGATGGCCGAGTGCATCCAGGAGAGTGACGAACTCGAGTACTCCCGGGCGATCTTCTTCCAGGGGATGGAAGGCTACGACGACATCCGACCCGGGTACACCAAGGTCGCCGAGTGGAGCTCCGATGGCAGTACCGGAGAGGTCGACGGCGAACTCGAGGACTACGAAATCGAAACCGCGGCCTACGGGATGGACGTCGAACGGGGGGATCTGGCCGTCGAGGACGTGACCGCCGATTCGGCGTCGCTCACCGAATCCGTACTGGCCGGTGAACGCGAGGACCACTTCGCCGACGCCGTCGCCCTCAACGGCGCGTTTCGGATCTACGCCCGCGGCGACGTCGACGACCTCGAGACGGGACTCGAGCGCGCACGTGACGTGCTCGCCGACGGCAGTGCAGAGGCAGTGCTCGAGGGGCTGCGAGCGTTCTGAGTGGGGCGGTGGTCGGGGTAGTCACGACGGAGCGTCCGTCGACACTGCTCGTTCCGTCTCCGTTCTCATCTCGTCGTTTGGGACGACGTACCGATCAGGGAACTCGGGTTCGGGCTCCCTGCCGACGGTGAAGAATCGTTCCGTTCTGGTGAGTTCCTCCGTCGCGGGACTGGGCTTGGTGATCCGTTCGAACTCGACGACGACGCCATCTTCCTCCGCGTCGGCTTCGATGCGCACGGACGCGAGCTGGTAGGACGGATAGAAGACCGGTGGCAGGATGCCGATGATGCCGTCACGGCGGTGGAGACGTTTGAGCCACGTTCCGGTGTTGACGAGGATCCCGCCGTCGACCTCCTGAATCGTCGGACGGTGCGTGTGACCGAAGCAGTAGATCGTCGTCTCCGGTTGCTCGGCGAAGACCGCTCGAGCGGCGTCGTAGTAGGGCGTCTCCGGGTCGACGGTCAACTCGGTCTCGAAGACGCCGAAGCGGTTGATCGTCTTGCGAACGTCCCGTCGAATGAAGTACAGCGGGATGCCGACGAGAAGCAACAGGCCGACGACGGTGACGTTGAGCGAGAGAAGGAACCAGGCAGCCGCGCCCGCGCGTCCGAACTGGCTGAACGCGTCGGCGGCCTGCTCGGTCGGGATCGAGTAGATCCCGAGCAAGTCGAGGCCAGCGAGGATCGCGAGCAGAGCGCTGATGTTGAACAGCAGGAGAAACGGCACCAGCGAATACCGCAAGAGCGGGTTCATCTCCCGGTAGAAGTACTTCGAGAAGAGCCAGACCGGCATCCGCTCGGTCGGCGTCACCGCCTGAACGTCTTTCAGCCAGTTGTACCGTCCGCGGTCGGAGAGCTTGCCCGCCCGACTCGTCACGAGCGTGTTGTAGTAGTACCCAAGCGGCGTCGCGTGGGGATTGCCCCAGTCTTCGATCCGGTTGTTCTGGTCGTGCTGGTGGCCGTGCTCGAAGTGGATCGCCTGCTCGCCGACCGGCCGCGTGATCGACTGCTCCTGACAGAGGTCGACGTTGTAGGCTGCAAAGCGCTCGACGTACTCGTCGTAGGCCGCGAGTTCGTGATCGTGATTCCCCGGCAACAGCGTGACCTGAACGTTCTCACCCGTCGCGCGCAGTTGCTCGAACAGCTCTGGATACGTCTCCTCGAGCATCTCGAACTTCTCGATGCCCTCGACCTGCGTGAACTCCCAGAGCCCGAACGCGTCGCCGTTGATTATCAACTCGGCGTCCTCGTCGGTCTCCTCGAGGCGCTCGAGGAACGCGAGTAGCTCGTCTAAGAACTCGACCTCCTCGAGTTGCTCGTCACCGCCGATGTGGAGGTCGCTGATGACGTAGTAGACGCGGCCGTCCCCACTCCCGTCGCCGTCGGTTCCCATCGTCTCCCACCCTCTGTCCTGCGCGTAAAAAAGGTGCCCGTTCGCAGGGACGCGAGAGACGAGATGGTCGCACCCATGGGTTCAACCCCCATAGATTCAACTCGTCACACACTGGCCGGGTAGATATGACCGCTGCGCAGACGGCGGCCGACGCGTTCGCTCTCCTCTCCGATCCGAGCCGGGTGACCATCCTCCGGGCAGTCGCCGTAGCTCAGTACGAACAGGACCCCTCGAGCCCGGGATTCGAGTCGCTGGCGTTCTCCGAGATCTACGACCGCGTCGACGTCGACAACACCTCGAAACTGTCGTACCACCTCGGCGAGCTCACCGGAACGTATCTGCGAAAAGACGACGACGGCTACGCACTCACCCACGCCGGTGACCAGATCGTCCGGTTCATTCTCGCGGAGAACTTCCACGAACCGACCGACGTCGGCACCATCGAGACCGACGGGACCTGTTTCTACTGCGAGGAGACCGCACTCGAGGCAGGGCTTGACGACCAGTACTTCGTGGTCCGCTGTCAGGCCTGTGATCGACCGGTAACCGGCTACATCGTCACGCCCGCCCAGGCGCGCGCCTCCTCTGGAGAGGCACTGCTGGAGTCGCTCACGCGCAAACAGTGGGCAGAGTTCGGACTGGTCCAGGCGGGCGTCTGCCCGGAGTGTGCCGGACGAGTCGAAACCGACGTCTACAGCGTGGACGATCTGGCGACGCTCGAGGAGGTGCCGATTTCACACTTCACGATGCACGAGTGTGAAGCGTGCCTCCGACGATTCAGCGGACCGCTTGCCTACGCCGCCGCGTTCCGCACGCCG
The DNA here is from genome assembly GCF_002156705.1 of Natrarchaeobaculum aegyptiacum. Lineage (NCBI taxonomy): Archaea > Methanobacteriati > Methanobacteriota > Halobacteria > Halobacteriales > Natrialbaceae > Natrarchaeobaculum > Natrarchaeobaculum aegyptiacum. The sequence continues at coordinate 2,617,595 of NZ_CP019893.1, read as the reverse complement.
CCGATCGCCTTTCACTGGGACCACGGCGTCGACCTCGTCCAGCACGGCTGGTGGGAACTCTACGACCACCTCGTGGCGGGCCAGTGGACTGCCGATCGGATCGCGACCGACCCAGCGGAGTACCGCGTCGTCTTTCGCCACGGAAACGCGGAGCTACGGATGTTCCTCGACGACGACGCCCGAACCATCCGGACCGAGCGCGTGCGCGGACGAGGGGGGCGACTGACCGAACCGTGACACAATCGTTACAAAAGCACCGTTGAGCGCCACGGACACCATTTCCTCGTGAACCACCTCGAATGGAGTCAGTCGCTCGGGATCGCAGTCGATGGCTCAACGACGATTTTGCAAGCGAGCCGGTAATATATCAATTATTCGATAATATTTAAGGGCCGGATCGGCGTCTGGTCGAACGAGGATCGAGGTGACCACCAATGACCCGATACGAACCACACGACGCGCTCGAGAGTTCACAGCCACCCGATTCAGGACCGACCGACGCACGCTCGCCCGACGAAGTGGCGTCTCCGCACACGGAGTCGGCGAAGACCGGAACGATGACGCTCGAGGATGTTCAGGACGTCTACGCGCGAAACGCACCCTGGATCGACCGACTGGGGTGGCTCGACCACCTGCTCACCGGCCGCTACCGTCGCCGTCAGTTCGACTCCGCCGAGGGTCGCGTGCTCGACGTGGCCTGTGGATCGGGATCGAACTTCCGGTACCTGCCCGAGGCAGCCGACATCGTCGGTATCGACATCAGCGAGCCGCTGATCGAACAGGCTCGCGCGGAACTCGAGGCCCTCGACCGAGACGGCACGGTCGAACGGATGGATGCCCAGGCGCTCGAATTCGACGACGACAGCTTCGACACCGTTATCTCGTCGTTTTCGACGTGTACGTTTCCGGACCAGGAGGCAGCCCTCCGGGAGATGGGCCGGGTCTGTCAGCCAGACGGACAAATCCTCTTGCTCGAGCACGGCCGCAGCGACAACCCACTCCTCGCTCGCGTTCAGGAGTGGCGCGCCGACGCCCACTACGAACAGTCCGGCTGTCGGCTGACCCAGGAGCCACTCGAGGTCGTCGACCGGGCGGGCCTCCCCGTCGCGGAGGTCGAAACCGCCCAGTTCGGTCGCATCACGGGAATCGTCTGTGAGCCACCCGACGGCGATCACCGGGGTGTCGACCGATGACCGAACGTCGTTCATCCGCCGGCGACGGGGACGGGACGCTCGCGTCCGGTGCCGGTAGTAGGCGCTACCCCGGCACGGGGCTCGATGGCCGACCCGGGCCAGTGACCAACGCGATACGCTGGCTCGTCCTCCTCGGGACGCCGATCGCTCTTGGTGTCGTCCTGGCGGTCCACCCCCACGGCGGCGAGAACCTCTACGAGAGTCTCACACCCGTCGCAGACCAGTGGTTCCACGTCCACGTCGCGTTGCTCCCCCTCTTCGGGCTCCTCGGCGTGAGCGTGTACCTCCTCCTCGCGGAGTACGCGGGACGACTGGCGACGATCGGACGGATCGGCGTCGCCGTCTACCTCGTCGCCTACCTCGCGTTCGAGGCGATCGCCGGACTCGCAACCGGGCTCCTGGTTCGATCCGGCCAGGGGCTGCCGAGCGAACAACAGGCCGGCGTCGCCGCGGCCCTCGAGGCGATGGCCACGGACCCACTGGTCGCCGCCCTCGTACTGATCGGATCGGCCGGGATCACCGTCTCGACGATCGCTCTCGGCGTCCTGCTCCGGCGCTCCGGGGCGCCGCTCGTTCCCGTCCTCCTGCTCGCCGGCATCCCCCTCGTCGTCGTCGGCCACGGTGGCGGCTACGTGGACGTCGTCGGCGCCGCGATGGTCACGCTCAGTGTGGCCTGGCTCGAGTTCGGCTGGCAAGGCCAGTATCGGTCGGCGACGAGTCAGGCCGCCTGACGGGGCTCGAGGCTCGAGGACAGCGTCCTTCACTCGCCCACGGTACGCTCGAGCGGGCGTTCTCGGTCGTCGGAGCACAGAATGACGTGGGCATGTGCACTGGGGATCAGTTCGACTCGATCGACTCCAGTTTCACCCACCTCGACCCACCGCCCACGGGGAGACGTACCATATTCAGCGTTACAGCCATATTCTGGCGACGGCCCGTGCCAATGGCCAATTATATAATAAGAATACACTTCGGATTACTATCTACCGATGGACTCGTCCCTGCGTATACACCGGGGTCTGTCCCCACAACAGGGACTTCGCTACTTGCGAAGCCCTCAACGATACCCAGAAATCGCCGAGTCTCTGCCCGTCTTCAGTTCCCCCTCACGCGATACGACGTGGATCAATAACGTACCATCTCACTCAGGACGTCCCGACAGATGTCGTCAGTAACCGGATGAACGTCAGCTCACGAGTTCTGGAAATCCATTACGACAAACGAAGCGAGAAAACGAAAATGGAGCAACGCCGAAGATACTTGGAGTAGTGGTGCTCCAAATGCCTCTTGGCCCGAAATGTAGCTCGTGTGAGTCACTTGGCGTTGAAGTGAATCAACCAAACGATCTTCTCTCTCTCCCCAAGCGTTATTATTCAACACACAAATCATGAATTGTATGTCGGAGGCCGCCGGTGACCCCGAACGAGCGATCAACGGTCTCATGTCGGTCGCACAGCTCCTGGAAGAGCCGCGACTGGCTCGTCTCTACACGTTTGTCCTGCGAGAGGGAGATGTCACTATCGACGATATTGTCGACAAACTGGAGATGCCACGCACTACGGCGTACTCGGACACAGGGACGCTCGTCGAACTCGGCGTGCTGACCCGAGATGAGGAGCAGAAGACGCACACCTATTCGGCGATTCCAGTTACACTCACCGCGAACCTCGACGGAGACGAATATACGGTCACCCCAACGCTCGTTGAAGCGTTCGGGTGCTCGCCCCAAGATCAGGACCTTGACCTCCTAATCGAAAAACACGGGCTCGGGAAGCTCGCAGCTGCTCTCACATACGCGATACCGTACGCCGAGGGAGAAATGCCCGAACGAATCGCTGCCCGGGAACTCGATCTTCAATACGCGTTTGCTATTGCCGTTCTCCAAGCACTGGGAGATGTCGTGCAGGATATGAAGGTGGTAGATCCCTACTTCGAAGACATCCGTAACGCTCGTGATCAACCGGTTGCAGATGAATGAGGGGCGGAAACGATGAGTGAGTCTTTCGACCCGTTTCAGGGGTCCGTAGCCTGGATAGCAGATTCGGGTCTGTTTATCGCCTGTGGCCGACAGCAGAACAACACGTACGCTGCACTCGAACGATTCGCGGCACAGAACGATCTCACGTTTGTGTTCCACAGCGCGTCTACGACGAACTGGGCGGAGCACCGGACCGTAGCACTCCAGGACAGACGCCGATCAACAGCGCGATCGACGCCGAGTGGGTCCAGATCGCTACCGAACCCGACTCCACGAAGGGGACGGTTTCACGAGTGATGGATGATGTCCGAACGTTCATCGCTCGTTCGTCAAACCGGACCGAAGACCAAATCGAGAAGGCAGATGCCGCGCTTGCAGCTGTCGCAGTCCAACTTTTAGAGAAGGATGGTCTTGTTGAAACCCTCAGGCGACGATAGTTTTTATAGGGAATACACAGCGCGAATGTCACACAAAGCGTGGCTTGATTTGCGAAGGCACTGATCGGTCAGTGCAGGCCGCATATGCATCACAGACCATACTATCCATCAATTAGGGTTAATTTCTCACGTGTCTCAGTTGGGATTGGATTGACGTATTTCACATCTTCGTCGTCACAAAGATCGTCGAAATCGCCGTCAGTTGTAATCAAGTAATCGGCGTCATATGCTCGTGCAAGCGCAACGATGAACGAATCGTACACGTCGTGGTTTTTCTCAGCGCTAATCTCGTACGCCTCAAGCAGCGTTGTCTCGGTGGCACTGACGATTCGTGCAGGGCTACGAACAAGTGATTGGATAGCATTTCGAGCATCAACTGCGTCTACTCCAAAATTGCTCGTCATCAGATACTGCGCTCGCAACGGATAATAATCAAACACGAGCAAGACGTTTGGCCCATCAATTGCGTTTTGGACCCACGGATACACATCGTCATGTGCAGGATGATCATCGGTGAGCGCGATTGCTAGTACGTTCACGTCAGTGAGAACTGTCACTTCAGTAGGGAGAGAATCAGTCATCGGATAGTCGCTCACTGGTCCATCGGCCCGAAGAGGGTTTCTCCGGCATCAGTTGGTGTCGTGTTCTCCCAGTTCTTCTGACCGGCTGTTGCTGTTTCTAATTTCGAGCTTGGTTTGGGGTTGACTTCAAGGACCGACCCGACGAGGGTTGCAGGAACCTCATCGTTTGATTCGATTCCTAATCGGTCCCGAACCTCTTTTGGGAGTGTTACCCGCCCTCTATCGTCCACTGTGAGTGTGAGTTCTTCCCCGCTGTTCGCTTCAGATGCAGACCTTCCCATTTTGAATCACCTAATTCCCACTACTATGCTGACATACAAAACTCTTGCGCCACTCGAAATGCTGATCAGTTCGCAGGTGTAGTGGGCGGCTAGTTCAGCGATTCCGGCGCGAAAGAAACAGAGTCGCGGTGCTGCACTCTCCCTCTATATTCACCTATGGAAATTCTGCTAATCGATCAAACCACGTTTGCCAAGATAATTCTTCGGGCGACAAGGACTTGCTGTGGTTTTCTGGCCTAGAATCGACAACCGGCGAACCGGTGGCTACTGTCACAACCATCAGGCGGGGGACTTCCTGTTTGCGAGAGTAATCACTCACGCTGCCACCAGCCAGCCAATGAGCGCCGCCCCGGCGGCGCTCAGGCACTCACCCCTGGTGGATCGTACACCTCCTCACGGTCCAGCATATGATACATTGAAACCAGCAACTTCCGAGCGGTTGCCACAATCGCTGTTTTCGAGTTCTTCTTTCGAGCTAACCGGTTGTAGAACCGGCTAAGGTACTCGTCTTCGCATGTATGAACCGCTGTGTACGACGCTTGAACGAGCAGCCACCGGACCCGTCCTGACCCTCGCTTCGAGATGCTTCCCTCAAACCGCGAGTCGCCAGACTCGCGGATTATCGGGTTCAACCCGAAGTAGCTAACAACTTCCTTGGCCCGGTCAAACCGGTTGACCTCGCCCAACTCCGCGTAAATCGTCAACGCCGTAAAGTAACTCACACCAGGAATCGTCATCAGGAGCTGGGTCTCCTTCAGAGACCCAGCCCGCTCCTCGATCTCTGCTTCTAACGATTCGATTTGCTCGGTGAGCACCTGAATCAGTTCCAGGTACGACTCCAACAACGCGTCCCACGGTGCCGGGAGCGAGAGTTCCGCCAGGAACTCTCGTCCCTCCACACTCAACGGCTTTACCTCACGGGTGATACCGTGGTCACTCAACAAGCCATGGATCTTGTTCGCGTACTCAGTCCGGTTCTCAACGAGTTTCTGGCGCCCGCGCACGAGTGCGCGGGCTTGCCGAACCTCGTCGGTTGGAACGTAGCTTTCTGGAACCGAGCCTAACCGAAGCATTCGAGCGAGTTGTTTCGCATCAACGCGGTCAGTTTTCTTATCCGAGTCAGAGATCAGCTTCAATTCGCCGGGGTTAGCGACAGTCACATCCAGATACGCTGAAAGCGTATCGTGGATGTGGTAGTAGTTGCTGGTGGCTTCAAGCGCGGCTTTGGACCCAGCGTACCGCTGGGCAAAGTCGTCGAGGTTCGCGTTTTCGACGCGAACCTCTTCGACGATCTCACCGTTTTTGTCCAGTACTGCGATCTGTGAGTACCGCTTGTGTACGTCGATTCCAATGAACATTGGGCTCACCTTGGAACGCCGGTGCGTGAAACAGAGATTCACCTATGCGGGCTTTCCCGACTGCCGCTCCTGGCGGCAGTCGGGCTGTAATGCCCAGGACTCGGCTTCCTACGCACTCGGACCAGTCAGCAGCACGTGCTCTCGGGCACGGAATACAGCTCGGTCTCTTGCGTCCCATACTTGTTTCACGCTCTCATGGGATATAGCAGAATTTCCATCGAGTCAGCAAGTCCGCTGAAACCCATCACCAATTGAGGGTTTCAACAAGGCCGGAGCCAATTGTTTCTGGTCTGTTGAGTGGGCTTAGACGAGGTTGAACAGCGGGCAGAATCAAATCAGGTAGATTTCATCGCGTGGCCACAGAGCCGATCTCTATTGACTCTACTGCGGATCCAGTAAGGACACTAGACCCGTGCAGTTTTGAGCGTTGCCCGAATGGTTGCGGGTATGCTCATAGAGGCGAATCGATTCTACGAACACGATGAGCACGGACGTATCGTCGTTCTCGGGCTTCACCGGATTTACAACCGGTTCAATACCATCCGTTCTAGCTTAGCGACTAACTGAGACGGTGATCACGCCGAAAATGCGTCGAGTCTCACCGCAATCATACCGAGATAGCTGCTGCTCAAGCAAACCAGCCGGTTCTTGGTCATGTCTCCCGTCGAAGGCGGCGCACTCGCAGTCGTGAGTGCGCCGCCGTTCCAGAGCCGTCGCTGACCAGCCTGGGCGATCCAGCCCGTCTCGTCAGGCGAGTTCGTTACCAGAACTCGCCTGACTCCACCTGTTCACGTAACCTCGGACGGTGTGGATTTGGATCTCGTGACGACCACAGCAACAACGAATCGAGATCCGGTAGCTCGTACCCCAGATCCAACATCAGGTACAACTGGATCAGATGAGCGTGGCGTTCGACAGCGTGTGAACATCGTCGTCGAGGAAGCCGCGTCGACGACGCCGCGGCGTCGTCGGCGCAGTCTCGCTGCTTTGCGTCCAGTTTCTGGAGTTCGTCGACGATAACCCGGCTCATCAGCAGCGAGAGTGCTGCCATGATGATCAGCGCCTCGATGATGTAGGCGTCGGTCGTGTTGATCTCGTCCAGACCGAACCGTGATTTGAGTTCTTTGAACAGCAGTTCGATCTCCCAGCGCGCCCGATAGAGCTGTGCGATATCGGGCGCGCGGTAGTCGTCTCTCTCCAGATTCGTCAGGTACAGATGATACTCGCCGCTGTCATCGTTGCGAACGCCGACTAATCGGAAGGTTCGGGTCGCGCTGGCGCCCGACCCTCGTTTGCGGTCGAACGAGAGCGTGATCTGTACGTCAATTTCCTGTCGCTTCAGGTCGTCGAGGACGGCCTGCAGCGACTGGCCTTCTAGCGGAATGCTGTTCCCTCGCCACGTCCGGAGTTCTTCGACGATTTCGAAGTCTGCGTTTTCTTTGACGCGAGAGACGAACCAGCCATCATTGGCGTCAATGCGGTCGAACAGCCAGAAATCGTAGTAGCCGAGATCGAACAGAATGAGGGCGCCAGCTACCCACTCGCCGGTGGGTAGCTGGCTCCGTTCATGGGTGCTCGCGTCGGTCGTCCGAAATCGCGTTGGAAGTCCCGTTGAGAGCGATTCGGTGAGATGGAGTTTCGCCCCGGCTCGGTCATCATCGAGTGCGTAGACATCTTTGGCGTCTTGGTAGAGCGAGATGATCGTCGCGTCGACGATGAGGACGTCTCGAAATCGTTCGAGACGTCCGCTCAGCTCGGTTTGGCCGGTGTCGAGATTCTCGATGGCCTCATCGAGAATCTCTCGAAGGAGTGCGACGAACCCTGGTTTGAACCAGCCGTGAAACGTCGCATACGAGAGTTCGTCGCAGTCAGCCATCTCGACGTAGCGTTCGAGAAACGCCTGAATGGATCGATCAGAACCAGCGGCAAAGCCGAGGGAGAGCGTGTAAAACAACGCGACGACGTCGAGTTTCCGCTCTCGCTGGATAAGATTCGTTGCGCGAGCACGCTCGCGCAACTCATCGGATGGAAACGCTCTTTGAATTCGGTTCACAACTACTGAATCCGGTGGTTTGTACACACTTCCCACCGGATTCTCACATTCCTAGTTACTGACGATTCTAGCTTGGCGTCTCTGGATACCCCGACCTGTTAAACTAGAACGGATGGGTTCAATACCGAATCCGGGCACGGTGAAGACGTGCAGGTTGTTGTTCGATTCGCTACCACGTGGGATCATTACGGTCCGATGCCAGGCGGTGGAACTGGTGAACCACTCGACGAGTTCGTTTCTCAAGCGAGTGGCCCACTTCAAGACACGTTGCCAGAATTCGTCGAGGAGGATGAGTGGGAGTCCGGGTAGGCTACGGATAGGCGTAGACCATCTCCATCGGGAGTTTATCAGTTGGATCACCTGTATCGTTATCTGGCCACTCGTCAGGAAGCGTTCGTGGTGGTCCGGTCTTTGGGCTGGCAATAAGCGCTAATGCAAACGCATCGATGACGTCATCATTTCCAACCTTAGCATCGAGATTCAATGATGCGTCACGGACGTCATCGATAATCGCTTCATCGATGGCTTCGAGTATCCCGATCCGTTCCCAGAAGGCTGCTGCCGGTTTTCCAGTCTTTGAGTACTCCGTGGCGGATTCATCGTTCAGCGCCCAGAAGCAGACTTCGGGATGGGCCTCACGGATCGTTCCAACAGCATCTGGCTCTGTCTCGCAGAGGAATGAATCAAGTTCGGCGATCTTATCGGCTATACCCCACGACTGAACGCCGAGACTACCATCAGTGCGCTTCTCCTGCGTCTTCTTTGCATCCTCGTAGCTCCCTTCGTGAACGGCAGCCCGTACGGGAACGGGAAACACGCTGGAGTGGCGGTTGGGACTGAGTTTCTTGCGGGCGGCATCGTCACACGGGCGCTTCGCGTTTGAGTTTTCTCGGAGACCGATTGGTACGTCGATTAATATTTGTTCTGCCGCATGGCCGTGAACCGTCCACAGTTCTTGGATATCTTCGTATAGATCGGTGCCTTCGTAGCCATCCTCGTCGAACTGGACAGCGACCCATCCCGCCGAGCACCCATCGACGCCGATGTACATGTGTCTCTCCTTGTAGTGCCAGCTATTGAAGCTTTGAGTCAATAGCCGGGATCAGGTGATGCTAAGCGTTATTACTCAATGCATAAATTTTGATGGATACTAGACGCGCATTTGGAGGTCCACCAGCCGGATGCAGTGTCTCAAAAAAGGCAAGATATTTATAAATACATTGCCTATTCTGAGACAGATTGCTCTCAGAATCGGAACTCACTGCCCTCTCACATCTAAGCACACACACAGAGGAGGGCTTGATACAGCGGGAGTTAGCTGACGAACTCAGCTGGGATCCGGGCCATACATCTCGCGTTGTATCGAAACTCGCAGAGCGCGAGCTGATCATCAGAGAGCAACGAAACGGCCGGTACAGGATATCACTGTCGAACGCTGAGCCGACCGAGCGGTTCGCTGATCTCACACGCGAGTTCCCACATGTCGATTTTCCCGAACTCCTCGCTGGTCCCTCGATCCAGCTCCTGTACTATTTGGATGCTACGCGAACTGCAGCGGAACTCACGGAAAGGTCTACAGTGAGTCGAGCGACAGTCTACCGCCGGCTCAAACAGTTACGGAACGTCGGTATCGTCACGAAACGCGACAGTCAATTTGCCTTGACGAAGCAATTCGAAGAATTAGCCGCTTTCGCGCGGTCGCTCGTGCGTCATCTGCATCGGCAGGAAGCGAGTGACCACGCTGCTGGCGTCCGGCTTATCTGGACCGATGTAGATGAGTATCTGTTCAGCTGCCGGACTGAGGTGACTGCGCCACTGTTCCACCAGACTGGCCCGGACGCGCTCGATCAGTACGGTATCTCTCTATTGACGCGAGAGGGGCGGTACTATTTCCGCTCCGAAGACCGGACAGAACTTGCTCCTGAAGACCTCGTGTGCCAACTGCTGCTCATCGACGACGGCGCTCGGTACCGATCGTACTGTCTGCTACTGATTGCTTCCTGTGAGATCGACGCAAACGTACTTGCGCGGTCAGCCGGCCAGTATGATCGAGAAGCCGAGATAGATCTCAGCAACATTATCCAAGAGCTCTGTGCGTACCTCGAATCCAATGGTGCGGTGTCAGGAGAGAAGCTCCCGGAATGGGACACGTTCAAATCGACGGCCGCTGATTACGATATATCCGTATGACGCCACGTCCACAGTTCGACTCTGAATATATCGAGGGCGAGCTGCAGGAGCTCGGCGATAGGTTACACGCCGAGGTCGCGCCCTTTCTCATCGGAGGCGGAGCAATGGCGTTTCGAGGGCTAAAGGACACAACCAAGGATATCGACCTGGTGGTCACGACCGAAGCCGAGTTCGACCGACTGTTCGCTGCGTTGGGCGACCAGGGGTACGAGGAAGTGTCCGAACTCGACGAGACGTACCAACAGCTGGGAGCCAGACTGTGTGTCGAGAACGACGATGGATGTCGGATCGACGTGTTCAACCGACAGGTTGCCAACAAACTCATCTTCAGCAACGGGATGCAACAGCGAGGCGAGGAGTACCTCACGTCCGGTGCGCTATCTGTCCGGTTAACCGCGCTGGAAGATATTTTCCTGTTCAAGACGGTCGCCAAGCGTCCTGACGATATTGACGACATGAACACGCTGGTACAGACGAGCTTGGACTTCGGGGCGATCGAGCACGAGATCGCGGCACAGATTGAGTTACTGGAGGGGAAACAGTTCACGACGCATATCCGCGAGTCGCTCGATGAGTTGTACGAGCAATACGAGGTTCAGACTCCCCTGGAAAGCGCTATCGACGAATACTACGCGCAGTATATGAAGACGTTGGAGATCAGACTCGTCTTGAGTGAGGACAATCCCCTGTCGGTCGACGCGATTGCTGAAGAGCGCGATCTCCATCGGGACTATGTTACAGAGCAGCTACAGCAGCTCGAAGCATACGGGTACGTCGAGCAGACAGACGCAGGATTTGTTGACACGGGAAAACGTGATGCGTTCAACGAGTGAATTCACTATGTATTGGCTCTTTGTGGTGTTTCGAGCCTAATTTGAAGGAGCGAACTCCCGTAGTGCACATCAGTTCGACGCATCACCCTACGTTTGGAACGGTACATAGTCACTTCTCATGTCAAGGCGAGGGGCCGCGGGTAACAGAGAAACGCTAATAAGACCAGGTGTGCCGTGTTCTAACATGACATCAGATGCCAACGGCATCCGGAACGTTGATCTTAGCATTACGGACACCGAAGACTCATTTGTAGAGATTGAGTTTGGCCCTCACCACCGCGTTCGCATTGAGGAGAAAGGTGACGATGTAATGTTTTCCCTAGTCGCCACTCATCATGGATTTAAAGCCTCCGCAAATGATGAACTTCCAACGTCATTGGAAGAGGCTATCCGTTCGGTTCGTGACGCCCATCCCGAACTTACTATTGATTGATGAACATATTTGTTTAATCTGCTCTGTAGGATCGCTAGACAGCGTCGCTACGACTGTGTTATCTCCGTAGAAAGCGAAGAGGCAGACTGGTTTGACATCCGAAATCCGCCTCTTCACCCGAGAATGCGTCACGAAAGCTAAAGACGTTGTCGAGAACCCAGACGAACCCGCCGACCCCGAAGGGGGTGGCGGGTTCGCCGAGTGGGTGATGCTCACCCTGCAAGCACTCCGAATCGAGCTGGCGAAGTCCTACCGCCAGACGATCGATCTCCTCAGCGAGATGCCCGGCATTCTCGACGAAATCGGGCTTACGTGCCTTCCTCATTTCACCGTGCTCCGCGACTGGTTCGAGACCATCTCGATGGAGACCTACCGTGCGTTTCTCGGCGAATCAGCCGAGAAACGCACTGGCCACGCGGCGATCGAAACGACTGGCTTCGATCGTCATCAGCCGTCTCGTCACTACGCACAGCGGGCACACCCCGGATTCGCTCGCTCACAGTCACTGCCCTCGCGGACGTGAAAACACTGTACATCTTCGACGTTCACTGTACGACGACGAAGAAACACGACACGAAGATCGGGCCACAGGTCGCGCGGCATAACGCCGCAGACCTTCCGTCACTGGCTGCTGATCGTGGCTACGACCGAAAGCCGTTCCGCGACGATCTTCGTGCAGACGGCATTTGCCTGTCAATCACGCATCGGATCTACTCCTCGCTCGACCGAGCACATAACGCCCGAATGAGTAGCCGCTGGTACACCCACCGCTGGATGGGTGAGACTGGCTTCTCGTCGATCAAGCGCACGCTCGGCTCCGCCGGATGGCAGAGTGAGTGAAAACGCCGAAATCAAGCATCGTCTAGCGAGCCTACGAAGCAACGTACTCAAAGTACGGGTTCGAATCGACGACCCCCCACTCAGTATTCCGTGAAATTTCAGCGAGTCGGTGATTCCAAGGCAGAAATCAGTTGGCAGTCGAAACCGGCTAAAGTAGACACCCACGGGCACATTGAGTTTGTCTACCGATACGGTTCGAGCGTGCTCGACCCGATAAGCGAGCGGTTCGAGAGCACCGAGCTCGGAGCAATGAGACCGTTCGGTCGAGCGATGACAAAACCAATCGAGAGAACCAGATTTGATCTCGTGGAGGGCGAATCGATCGAGTCAGTGGGGCTCTTGCGCGCTGCCATGAGCCATGAGGCGTGCAGAAGTTGTCAACGACTACTTTGAGAGATCAGCGCCAGAGAGAAAATCGACAGAGCAGGCGAGCAACGCATCGATGACCAGCCCGGACTTTTGCGAGCGAGCACTCGCCACGGAATAGACCCGAATAGGTCAAGAGGCACCGTTTCAACGAATACCACCCCTAGTTTTATCACTCGATTTATCGTTTGGGCTAACCGGAATCCCGAGACGGAGGTGACCCGCGTTCAAAGTTGAATCAACTAAGCGGCGAAATCGAGGGGGCACCGATTTCCCCAACCGCCGTGAACGGAACTGTTGAACGCTAAACCTAGCGGTACCGGGTGTCTACGAACCGTTCAGAAACTGAGTGGGCCAACTCGGATTCGAACCACGGTCGGAGCACACTCCTCCCTGATTCGAATCCGAGTTGAATTCGATACCTTCCGCTCGCCGATTTGCTCACGACAAGAACATGGGCCGACTCGGATTTGAACCGAGAGCCTCCACCTTATCAGAGTGGCGCTCAACCTGATTGAGCTATCGGCCCGCGTTTCGTGCTTCGCATCCTATCGTTGCCGGGTGGAAGGTTTAAGCGTTTCCTTCCTGAGGAGGGGTGCGAATCGCTACCGAGCGGAGGGGTCGTCGTCCTCGTCGTCCGACCGATCCGTGGTCCGCTCGTCGCCGAGGTCGACGGTGTAGGTGGTGCGGCCCTCGCTGTCGACGGAGTAGGCGTCCGCGCCGAGGTCGTAGGTGCCACCAGCACCGCCACCGGTGCCACTCGAGTCGGCCGTCCCCTGTCCGGCCATCGTCTCGTCGGGGAAGCCAGCAGTCCAGACGGTGCCACTGACGAGCCCGTCGGCCTTCCGGTCGAGGTACGGGACGATCACGAACCGTTTGAGCCCCATCCGAATCGGAACTCTGGTGATCGGGACGACGAGCAGGAACCCGAGGATGTCCGTGACGAGACCGGGCGTAAGCAGGAACGCCCCGGCGGCGATCAGCAGCCCACCGTCGAGGAGCTGGTTTGTCGGGGGCTCTCCCGCGACGAGCGAGCGTTGCATCTTCCGGAGGGTGCGCCGGCCTTCGGCGCGGACGAAGAGCATCCCGAGCAGGCCCGTGAGCACGACGAAGAGGACCATTGCGACCCAGCCGACTGCCTCGAACTGGCTGACGAGAACCGCCAGCAAGACGGCGTCGAGAAACGGGATGAGCAACAGGACCGCGATCCACCGGTACATACCCCGACGTAACCCGCGAAGGGTGAAAACGCTTTACTCTCGTGACGAGTGGCGATTCGCTCGTGAGGCCAGCCGCGCCGTCACGGTGGCGAGCGAAGGGCTTACCCACGCGACGGGCTACCCTCGCGTATGAACGTGGACGATCCAACGCGCGTCGAGTGGCGCGAGTGGGGTGAGGCGGCGTTCGAGGAGGCTGCCGAAGCCGAGGTCCCGGTGTTGCTCTCGCTGACGGCAACCTGGTGTGATCACTGTCACGAGATGGACGCAGCGACCTACGCCGAGCCGCGTATCGCCGCGAACGTCAACGACAGCTTCGTTCCCGTGCGCGTGGACGTGGACCGCCATCCGCGCGTTCGCGACCGCTACAATTCGGGTGGATTCCCCTCGACCGTCTTTCTCGCACCCGACGGAACGATCCTCACGGGCGCGGGCTACCTCGGCCCCGACGGGATGCGACAGGTGCTCGACAGCGTCCGCTCGACGTGGCAGGCCCGCGGTAGCGGCGCGGGACGCGTCCCCCGCCTGCTTCGCGACGACGAACCACCAGCCGGCGACCTCACGGGCGACGTCGAGGCCGCAATGCTCGGCCAGCTCACGGAGTCCTACGACGAGCACGCCGGCGGCTGGGGTGAGAGCCCGAAGTTCCCCCTTCCCGACGCCCTCGAGTTCTCCCTCAAGCGAGATCGGCAGATGGCGCTGCGATCGTTCGACGCCGTCAGCGCGAACCTGCTCGACGAGTACGACGGCGGGTTCTATCGCTTTGCGACCGAGCGCGATTGGTCCGGACTCCAGCACGAGAAGCTGCTGGACTCGAACGCGGCGCTCGTCCGGGCGTTCGCCAACGCCTACCTCCACACCGGTGCAGACGCCTACCGCGAGCCCGCCGAACGAACCATCGAGTTCCTGACCACGACGCTCTGGAACGACGAGGCTGACGCGTTCGCCAACAGCCAGGCACCCGGCGAGCCCGCTGCACACGGGCTGGACGCCACCGACCGCGCCGACGCCGACGAGCCACCAGTCGACGACGGCGTCTTCGCCGGCTCGAACGCGCTCGCCATCGAAGGCTTGCTCACCTACTACGCCTACACCGACGACGAACGCGCCCGCCGCTACGCCGAACGCGCCCTCGAGACCCTCCGGAAAGATCTCCTGAGAGACGGTGTCGTCGCCCACGAGCGCGAGGCAGCCCTCGAGTCAGAGGCGGGACCGACCTGTCTCCTCTCGAACCAGGCGCGCGTGCTAGGTGCGCTTACGACCGTCGCGAGCACGATCGATCCGACGGCGACCGCCGACGCTCGCGAGGTCGCCGACGCGACGATCGACCGACTGCAGGACGACGGGTCGTTCCTCGACGGGCCCGCTGCAGGCGCAGGCTTGCTCGAGCGTCAGCTCCGTCCACTCGATTCGAACGTGGCGTTCGCCGACGGCCTCCTCGAGCTCGCCATCCTGACCGGCGACGAGGCCCACCGCACGCACGCCCGGGAAGCCCTCGAGTCGTTCGCGGGGGCCAGCGACCGGTTCGGTCCGCAGGTCGCACGGTACGCCACGACCGTCTCCCGGTTACTCGAGGGACCACTCGTGATCCGCGTCGGTGACGAGCCGGGTACGGAGCTCCACCGGGCGGCACTCCGGATGGCAGACCACGAGAAGGTCGTCGTCCCCGAAGCGGTTGAACTCGAGGCCGGGACTGCCCGCGTCGAACTGGGCGATCACGCCTCCGCGACCGCCGAAACTCCTGACGAGTTGAGCGAACGGCTCCAGTCCGTTCTCGAGTGACCTCTGAGCCCAGAACCGAAGAATCGGCCATTTCGACAAACTACCACAGTGTTTAAGTTTCCACAGTCGTCTGTACCAGTATGGCAAGCCTCAGGGATCTCGGACTCTCGGAGTACGAAGCTCGAGCCTACCGAGCGCTGCTGAACACCGGTCCCACAACGGCCAAAGAGTTGTCCCGGGCGAGCGACGTCCCGATGGGACGCATCTACGACGTCTTGAACAGCATCGAGCAGTACAATCTCGTGCGCAGCCAGACCGCGAGTCGCCCGAAGAAGTACGTCGCGGTCGAGCCCGCGACGGCACTCGATCGCCTGCTCGAGGACAAGAAACGGGAACTCGAGGAGAAAGTCGACCAGTACGAGTCGATCGTCGACGACCTCTCGGACGAACTCGACGCCGCGGACCCGGTCGAAGAGCAGTTCTGGACCGCCGCCGTCGGCCCCGAGGAGACGACTGACCTCCTGCTCGAGCGGCTGGCCGCAGCCGACGACCACATCGTGATGGTCGCCGCAGACCCAGTTCCAGAACGGGACATGCAGGCCGTCAGCGAGGAGGTCTACGCCCAGCTCGACGATGCGCTGGATCGCGGAGTGTCCGTCGACGTCCTGATGACTCGCAAGATGGTCGCCTCACTCTCCGAGCGGGTCGGCGAGCGCTACCGGACCCAACTGCAGGGCCGGGAGGACTTCCGCGTCCGGACGAACGACGACGTCACTGGCTCGTTCAACATCATCGACGACGTCGAGATCTGCATTCAGGTGCCGAACCCGCTCTCCTCGGGTGACGCCTTCGGCATGATCGACCTCAAAGACCCCGAGTTCGCCGCCAGCGTCCAGGAGGAGTTCTTCCCGCGCTGGAGAGACGCAGAGCCACTCGAGTTCTAGTCCCGAGTCCACGCGTATCGTTGCACCCACGGTTCTCACCGGGTGACGCAAGCACTCGTGTTACATGCCCGGCGGCGAGTAACGACGTACTCGAGTCGAGCCGCAGATGAAGCGCCGCCACCTCCTGGTCCTCGGATTGCTCGTCCTCGCTGCCAGTTATCTGGTCGCCGGCGGGTTCGTCGACCCGTTACCCGATCCGGGCGAACCCGAGACCCTCGACCGCGAGCAGCTGATCCAGCCGGCAGACAACGGCAGCTACCTCTGGCCGTACACCAGTCGCGACCGGTCGACCGACGAGCAGACGCTCGCGATCAACCTCGTCGTCCACGGTTCCGACGAGCGAGTCCAGCGGTTGCTCGTCGGCCAGGAGGACCTCGAGTGGGAGGAACTGGATCCCGACGAAGAAGACGAACCCGAGGTGTACGAGGACGCCGACGACCAGATCCAGTGGGACGACGCCCACGGCTCGACGCGATATACCTACGTCGACGCCGCCGAACACGGCGGCGAACGCATCTGGATCGACGAGAGCTATCAGCTCCACGCGGGGACGTACCTCGGAAGCCGACACCACATTCGCGCGTACACGACGGAGCACGACGACTGGACGGCGATTCAGGTCCACCAGGAGTACTTCGACTGGTTCCGGCTGCGCCACTCGGTGACGGACATCCAGAGGTCCCAGAACACCCTCGAGGGTGAGTTTCTCGAGGAGCCGTACGTCGAGGAGGTGCGCCGTGAGTACCACGGTACCCACGAGGGCTGGAACGACGGCTGGCTTTCGGTGATCGAACTGGCGCTCGTCGCACCGATCGTCGTCGGGGGCGTCCTCGGGCTGCTCGGTGTTCTCAGCACCGACGCACTCTGCGGCGTCCTTCGAGGGAGCCGTCGGGCACTCACGTGGGCGTATCTGAACGTCAGGGGGTTCGTCCTCGCCGTCGCGCTCGCGGGACTGGTCGTCGGAGTCCGAGCCGGTGGTCTCGCCGTGGAGGCGGCAGTGCCGTGGATCTCCCCACAGGCGTTCGTCACGGTATTCTATCCGATACTCGTCGTCGGCTTGCCGGTGACGGCGATCGTGCTCACCCAGCCACTCGAGCGAGCGAGCCGGTTCCTGCGGTTGCAACGGGTCGCGAGTTGGCTCGGTAAGCCGCTAGCGCCCCAGTCGGCGTTCGCGTTCAGCCTGGTCGGCCTCGGCGCGGGATTCGTCCTCGACTTCCTCGGGATCGGGATCACGACGCTCCCGATCGAGTTGCTGCTCCACCGGCTCGGACTGATGGTCGCACTCGGCTTGCTCGCCGCGGGGTCGGCTCGGAGCGACGCGGAAGGTGCGGCGATCTTCGGAATCGGACTGCTCGGCTGGGTCGTCGGCCTCGCGATGCCGCTGTTTGGCTACCTGTGAGTTCGACTCGAGTTCGCGTCTCGAACGAGTGACGAATGATCTGAAGGCGTGAGAACACCGGCCGTCCACAAAGATAACAATAGTTGTGAGAGAATATCACGTCGATGCAATACTTCGAAGACATCGAGGTCGGGGACGTCGACGAGTCCGGCGAGTACGACGTGACCAAAGCGGAAATCGTCGAGTTCGCCGAGCAGTACGATCCACAGCCGTTTCACGTCGACGAAGAGGCTGCAGCCGACTCCATGTTCGGTGAACTCGTCGCTTCCGGCTGGCACACCGCGTCAATCATGATGCGCCTCGGCGTCGAAAGTAGCCGGGACAGGGCCTTTCTCGGCTCGTTTGGAGTCGACGAACTTCGGTGGAAGGCACCCGTCAAACCCGGTGACACCCTCCGACGACGGAGCGAAGTTATCGAAAAACGACCCTCGGAGAGTCGAGACGACCGCGGATACGTCAAGCTGGAAACGGAGGGGTTCAATCAGGACGACGAGGTCGTCATCACCATGATCGGGAACGGGATCATCGCGCGACGACCGGACGACGAGTAACCCCGGTCAGGAGCCGTCGCCGTTGACTTCCCCGCGAAGGGTCGCCATCTCCACGACGCGCTCGGCGTGGGCGTTGTGCTGGTGGATCGACTCGTCGTTGGACTGCTTCATCGTCACCACTGCGTCGTCGGGCAGGTGGTCGAACTCGGCGACGACACCCTCGGCCATCGACCGGACGCAGTCCTCGACGAACTTCGCGTCCGAGTGGGCCGCGAACGTCATGTGATCTTCGTCTGGTCGCTTCGCCAGGTTGTAGATCCGCGCGCTCATCGCGTCCCGGGCGACGTCGATCAGGTCGTTGAGGTCGACCTCGGGGTCGCCGGGTGTCTCCACGGTCAGGGTCGCGTGCCCGCGCTGGGAGTGACCTGGCTGTGGGACCTCCTCTAAGAACTGCGTGATCGTCTCCTCGTCGACCTCGAGGTCCTCGAGGGTCTGTTTCGCCCGCGCGGCGGACATCCCCTGCGAGCAGGGGCAGACGGTCATCCCCGTGACGCGGGTGCCGATCTCCTCGCGGGTGCCCTCCTCCGTTGCGGTGGCCGAGGCGATGACGTCGACGGTGTGCTGGGTCTCGCGGTCTGTCGCGGGCGTCTGCTCGCGGCGCATGAACTCAGCTTCCATGGATACCTCTGCGCGGGAGGTGTAGTCGTGTTTCTCGAGCAGGCGTTCGGCGGCCTCCCCGCAGACTTCCTCGACGCGGTAGGCCTCCTCGCGGGTAGCGTCTTCGAGGATTTCGTCGATGACCTCCATATTGCGGCTCATGTCCGCGCCCTTGCGCCAGGCGGGGAGATCGACGAAGACCTCGAACTCCGCGGTGAAGACGAGCGGGCGTTTGTCCTCGCGAGCGATCTTCACGAGTTTCTCGACGCCGGTGACGCCGACCTGACTGAGGCCGACGGTGACCTCGGGCGACGTCGCCTGCACGTCGGGCAACTGATGACTCATTACTCGCATTCGGGACAGCGCGTGAATAGGGGTTTCGGAACCCACATTTTGCGCACAGACTGACGAGTAAATTCCGGGGCAGCGGCCCGACGCGGGCCGAGAGCAAGCGACTCGACTCGGGGGGCGACCACGACCGTCCGAGGCTCGTGACGATCCAGTCGGATCCGGTGAGCCGGCGTCGCTTAAGTGTCTCTGGTCACAAGATGAAGCTACGACGGGAGGACGATCGTTGATTTTGGTCCTCGCTCTCGACTCTCGAGTGTAGTGTGCCGACGGGCATCAGTTACTGGGGCACCAGTCGCACTCCCCTGGGCTCGAGAACCGTCCCGCGCCGTTTATACGACGCTCTCGAGTACCCACCTGCATGTTCACGGGCACCGGCGGCGCCGTCCTCGTCCTCCTCGCCGGGGTCGTCGTCCTCTACGTCGGAGCAGAGTTGCTCGTCGCCGGTGCCGGTCGCCTCGCGCTGGGATTCGGCCTTCGCCCGGTGACCGTCGGTGTGACGGTGATCGCGTTCGCCACCACGGCACCGGAACTGTTCGTCGCCGTCCTCGGTGCACTCGACGTCTCGACCGATACCGGGCTCGGCACCGTCCTGGGATCGAACGTCGCCAATATCGGGCTCGTACTGGGACTGGCGGCGCTGATCCGTCCGCTCTCGGTCAGCGACACCGTCATGCGCCGTGACGTCCCGTTTATGGTGTTCGCCGCGCTCTTGCTCGTCGTTCTCGCCGCCGACGGCACGATCGGGCGACTCGAGGGGACGATCCTCCTCGCGACGCTCGCCGCGTTCACCGCGTTCCTGTTTCGATCGGCTCGCCGGGAGCCCGGCCGATCGAAGGGAGAGAGTGAGGCGCGCTCGAGAGCGGGATTCGGGGTTCGTGACGTGGCGCTCGTGCTCGGTGGACTGGTCGGCCTCGTCCTCGGTTCGCGGTGGCTCATCACCGGCGGCAGCGAGTTACTGTTCGCCTTCGGCTTCTCGGAACTGTTCGTCGGGCTCACCGTCCTCGCGCTCGGAACGTCACTCCCGGAACTCGCGGCCTCGGTCGTCGGTGCGATCAGAGACGAAGTCGACTTCGCCATCGGGAACGTCGTCGGGTCGAACGTCTACAACGTGCTCGCCGTCCTCGGAATCGTGGCCGTGGTCACGCCGATTCCGGTGGCCACGTCGACCCTGCAGTTCGAGTTTCCGGTCCTCGTCGGATTCACGCTCGCTCTCGTCGCGATGATGGCCACCGGCGGCCGACTCTCACGGCTGGACGGGGCGATATTACTCGCCGGATACGTCGGATTCGTCTACGCCCTCGTCCCCTGACTGTCCGCGAACGTCGGTGTCGACTCGGAGCCATTACCGGGCGCAATCACACGTTGCTCACCCGGTGAACTCGAGCGAAAACGACCGGCCTGCGAAACGAGCTGCGAGAGAACCGTCCGACCGCGTCAGTCACTCAGTTCGCCCGCCGTGGGCGTCGCATCGTCCCAGGACAGAGACCCCTCGAGACGCTCGAGACGGACCTCCGCGGCGTGGTGGCGGGTCGCGACGACGGCGAACGCGACCATGACGGCAGCGAAGCCGACGGCGAGGATCGGTGAGAAGTCGGTGAGTGCGGCGTTTGCGAGCTGGCCGAGTGCGAGCGCCAGTGGACCGACTGTAAGGAGGAAACTCTTCGCTGGGGCGGTCCGAAACAGTTCGACGAGCGGAAGTGATCGACGGGCAGGCATGGAAACAGGTAGTTACCAGTTCTTCGAGCGAGCAAGGGTATCTCTTTTGGTTCACGAGCTCCGACGCGAATATATCGTCCGTTCTGTCAGTCACTCTTTCCGAACCGATACGTTCTTTCTCTGCGGGCCGAAACCGTCTGCCATGCGGATTCGCGAGTGGCAGGACGTCCTGCAGGACGTGACCGGCAGCGGCGTCGATTCCCAGGGCTGGCGGGCGGTCGCCGGCGACCGCGCCCGCGGTGTCGGTGAGGAACTGTACCTCGCACACCCTCGTGCCGGCGTCTACTTCCTCAAGACATACGCGAAAAATCCCTATCAGGTACGTGGCGTCGGCACGCAAGTCGCCCGCAAACTGGACGACGAGATCGGCTCGTTCCTCCCCGAGGAGGACGCGGGCGGACGTTTCGCCGTCCAGTCGCCCCCCGAAGACGAAGACCAGGCCGAGACGGTCTCGAAGCGACTCGAGACGGTTCTCGAGACCCACGCGGACGCTCCGACGCGGCCGCAAGACCTCTTCGACGACGTGATGGACGCACTCGAGAGTCCGGCGTTCGGCCCGATGGAGTACGACGGCTACGGCCGTCCGGACGAACTCGACGACCTCGCAACCCGGTTCGAGGAGGCCGACGAGTTGCTGGACGCGGAACTCGAGGACCTCATCGAGACCGACGAGGTCGACCGCGGCTTCATGTGATCGGAACGCGAGAGACTCGTCTCAGCCTGCGAGTGTCCCCGCGAACGCTTTGTACGCGGTCGGTGACGTCCCAGTCATGAGCCTGAACGCCCCAGCAAGCGCCGACGAGACCGTTCGTGCGTACTACGACGCGCTCCGGGCCGGCGAGGCACTCGAGCCGTTCGTGCTCCCGGGCGAGTCGACGATCAAGTTCGGAATTAGCGAGGCGCTGTTCGGCGCTTCCCGGGTCTGTGAGGCCCTGCGCACCCAGACGGAGACGACGACCGACTGGACCGTCGAGAGCCACCACCTCGTCGTTGACCAGCGCGACGGGTTCGCCACGATGGCAGACGAGGTGACCATGGCCTGGACCGACGCAGAGAGCGAAGAGCGCAAGGCGTTCGAAACCCGATGGAGCGGCACGCTCGTCCGCGAGGCCACCACCGACCCGAGCGGTGGCGAACAGTCGACGGCAGCGACGAGCGTGATGGCGAGCGACCGGTCGACCGCACCATGGCGGTTCGCGACGTTGCACGTGAGTACGAGCGAGGAATTCTGAGGCGGTCGAATCTGGGACACCGCTCGAGCGGCGTCGATCGGAGGAGGGTGGCCTCGTGGGTTTGCGGAAATGGCACTAGCGGTCGACCCGCCGGAGCCACAGCCCCGGCGAATCCAGTTCGTCGTGGGTCGGGAGGTACGCCGGGCCCTCCCAGACCAGACTCGCCGTCTCGAGGTCCCGGACAGCAACGACGCGTTCGAAAAAGTGCTTGCCGCGTTCGTACTGGCGTTGCTTGAGTCCGAGTCCGAGCAGTCGCCGAAACGTCCGCTGGAGCGGGCCTCGACCCTGCCGGCGCTCGTCGAGTTTTCGCCGAAGATCCGCGTACTCGTCGTCGAACGCGTGATCCATCAGCAGTTCCGCGTAGCCCTCGACGACGGTCATCGCCGCGTCGAGGTCCCGGAAGGCCTCACGATCGAATCGCCCGGTCGAGAGCGTCGCGATGCCATCTTCCATCCGATCCTCGAGGTGCGTCGAGAGCCACGGGGCAGCACCGAACTCCGCGGCGTGGGTCACCTCGTGGAAGGCGATCCAGCGGCGAAACCGCTCGCGGTCGACCTCGAGTGCGTCGGCGGCCGCACAGATGTTGGGGTGGACGAAGTACAGCGCGTGGTCGGCGTCGGGAGAATCGGCGAGCAACAGCGGGTCGTACTGCCCGAGGACGTTTCGCCCGAGGTACGCGAGCAAAATCGTCATCGTCCCCGTGTTGATCGTCCGGGCAATCCCCGGGAAGTCGTCGGTGTGGGGCTCGAGCGTCCCCATCACGCGCTCGAAGGTCTCGACGTTGGCGTCGATCCAGTGGTGGCGGTTCTGGATCTCGACGGCGTCGGGGACCTCGAAGTCGACGCCGGAGACCGATCGCACGGCGGCCCGGGCCTCCCGGACGTCCCGGGCGTAACCCTGCCGCTCCGCTTCCGAGAGGTCGAGCGACCCGGGGTCGGTGCCGGCCCTGGCGGCGTCGGCTGCCGACTCCCAGTCGATCGCGTCGGGGCCGGACGCGCCGGCGACGGTCCGGACGCTACGATAGAGATTCACACCTGTCGTACGGGCAGGACGCGCAAAAGCGTTCGGCCGAACTTCGGTGACGGAGGCGACGTGGGATGGGAACCGACCGATCGCTCATCTCGACGGGGTAGCCGTGTCGACAGCGCGCCGACTCGAGGTGTTGATTGCTCTTACCCCGTCTCGATGCTACCGTTCGAAAGGAAGAAAGGGGAATGCTGGTGTCGTTGCCATACGATGGCGGATGCTGGCTACCGACCAGTGGCGAGAGACGGGTACGATGCTGAGTCCGCACTTGCTTCACGTCTCTCGCACCTGGTAACACGGGGTTTAATAATATTAAATCTAGCGTTATTAATCCGGTGCGGATCGTAGCGGAAGCATCTGGTGGCTGTTCGTATCTCGACTGGTCGGAATTACGACCTATCGATACAGTCCTCTGTCGACCACGAAAATCAGTGCTGAATAGAACGAATGCGGCTGAACGATACGAACGAAAAGGGACAGTTCGGTCAGTGCGATGCGTGGACGTGTTCGCGCAGGGACTCTGTATCGTCGAATTTCTCGCTACAGACGCCGCAGGTGTTGTGGTGGAGCGGAAGGTGCTGGGTGAGTGCTGCTGCGGTTTCGAACTCTTCGTCGCAGTTTGAGCAAGTGACTGCCATTGTATTGCTAAGTTGGCGACCATCGCATAAAAAAGGTTGTTATAATATGTACAATATTCTTAGTACTGTTTGTTAAAATCAGCGTGGCCTTTTATCAGCAGCCCCAGATTATTCGGTACACAAACTCAGTCATGCCTGCTATTGTCATTTCGTCTTTCCGACTCTTTGTTGCTGGCCTGAATGTTGCACGCGCTTTCTGCCAGCTACCGGATAACTAGAACGAGACCTGCAAGATACAAAGCGCGAATGTTGCACGGGTTTCACCTCGATTTACGACAGTAGTGATCGGTCAGTACAGGTGAGAGACAGAGCAAGCAATAATATCAAACACCCATAATTACGAACACTACAATATAGGAAACTATACCAAAGAGAGCGGTAGCCCCCATCCAGACAGCAACTAATAGAGCCGCCTGTTTTCCAGTCATATCCTCTCCTTCGAGGAATTCACTAAATTGCGACAGCAAGTTGCCAATTTCCATGGTTAGATGTTAGTTGGGAGAGGGGAAAAGTCTGCAGGGTAGTGAACCAGAGTTGATTGTTAGTCCCCATACATGGTATTTAGATGTTTGGAGAATTAGACGTGATACAAACGATATCACTGTGCTGCATCTATACTCTGGATTCAGCAGCCGCCTCCAGTCGTCTGCTAGGGAGTTCAACAGAACCGGTACTGTTCCAGGTACTGCTACAGCTACTGTTACTGCGCCACAGCAGCGTCGACGATGCGCCCGAGGAATAGGGGCGCGTTCGTCTCTCTGTCCCGGATGAGGACGTAGAACGGCCGATCGACGGTCATATCGGCGGGGCCTGAGGCGAGCCCACCGGAGATACCGGTCGCCGCGATGGCCTCGGTGCCTTCCTCGTCGACGGCGACGTAGGTCTCGTGGCGGACATCCGTGAGGTGGAGGTCGGGGGCGTCGTCGGCCGACACGATACCATCGAAGGCGGCGGCCTCCGGATCGAACGCGTCGGGCATGCCGAGACGGGACAGTGTTTCTCGAAGGTCGAATCCCACCTCGAACTCGAACCGTGGCAGCGAGAGCCTGAGTTCCCGTTCGGAGAGGTCTGCGAGCAGTTCCGCGAGCAGGTCGGCGTCGAGGTCATCCTCGAACGACTCGAACTCGCCCTCGGGCGGGAGCACGACCACCATGCTGACCGACTGGCCGACGTAGGGGAGTTCGACGGCCTGAAGACCCGATCCGGTACGCGCATAGGGGAAGTCCTCGGTCTGGGTCATCGTCGCCACCTCGTCGGTAGAGCCGTCGAGGGCGGTGAAGGGCTCGTCGGTCGTGTCCTCGGGGTCGAACGGTTCGTCCCAGTCGGCCAGCAGCGTCACGGCGTTCGTGAGGACCAGCCGCGTCTCCTCGGTGACCGCCTGCGCCGAGAGGAGGTCCTCGAGCCGGCCGTCGGTCGCGGCCGCGGCCCAGTCGTTGACCACCTCACGAGCGCCATCGGGGTCGCCGACGAAGTCGACGGTCCGGAGTGAAGCGCCGTAGTTGGTCTCGAGCGTCTCGAGGAACGACTCGCGGTAGGGGAAGCGCTCCTGCCCCCAGAGGGCGTTCGCGACCGCGAGGTCGAACGCCCGACCGCCCCGAAGGCGGTCCAGCAGACCGGGCGAGGCGGCGTCCTCGGCGCGCCCGTCGAGGTCGTACAGTAACGCACCGACTGTGGGGTGGAGTTCGTCCTGCTCGTGGGGGAACTCGAGGGTGTCGGCGATCTGTCGTTCGGTCTCCTCGCGAGCGCCGGCCCAGACCATCGCGAGTGCGCTGGTGAGGCTGAGCGGGGAGAGCATCGCGTTGCCAGTCGGCTCGTCCGCGGCGAGTTCCGAGAGCAGAGTGGTTCCAAACTCGGTGGTGTCGCGGACGAACGCCTCGAGGCCCGCGTCGGTGGCTTGCGGGCGGGTTTGCGGACCGGCCATCGGTTCGTGACCCCGCCGGGCGTACCAGACGAGGCCGCCACTGCCGGCCGCGGCGGCACAGACCGCGAGTGCGCGACGGCGTGAGAGGTTCACACCGACCAGTTAGCAATACGACACGAAAAGTGTTTGGCACGTGGTAGTGACTGGTGGGTGAAAACGAACGGAAACGGTGAGACGGGCGGGCCGTCAGTTGACGATGACTTCGGGTTCTTCCTCGAGCGCGTCTGCCTCTTCCTCGTCACCGCCGCGGAACTTCTTGACGGCGACGCCAATCCCGACGAGGAACGCGAGGGCGACGATGGCACCGATCGCAGCTTTTCCCTTCGATCCCGACTCGTCGTCGCCCTCGAGGTCGCCGCTCGTCTCCTCGATGGCGGATTCGGTCTCGGTCTCAGCCTCGCCCTCGAGGGCCGGTCCGGCGTCACCGAACGGAAGCGCGTCTGAAATCGTGCTGGGACCGAACTGTGCGCCTTCGAGATGCAACTCGACGAACGTGAACTTTTTGTCGCTCATGTCTCGAGCGTAGACGACCGGACACTTAGCCGTTTGGTCGCTTCTCGTACGCCGGGTGTGACACCGTCGAGTACCGTCTCGGTAGAATCAACTCGATTCACCCGTGCTGTCGATCATCACTCTGGGTGACATGACACTAGCTGGAACCACAGCATAAAAGACTGCGCGTGCCGACGGTTCGCCTATGTTCGGAGGAGGCGGCGGGCTCAACCCGCGCAAGATGGAACAGATGATGAAACAGATGGGCATCGACGTCGACGACATCGACGCCGAAGAGGTTATCATCCGCACCGACGAGTACGACCTCGTCTTCAGTGACGCCGACGTCACCAAGATGGACGCACGCGGCCAGGAGACCTACCAGATCATCGGCTCGCCCGAGCAGGTCGAAGCCGGCTCCGCGGGCGGCGATGCCGGCGCGAGCGCCGATGATGCCGGAAGCGCGATCCCCGACGAAGACGTCGGGCTCGTCGCCGAACGCGCCGGCGTGAGCGAGGACGAGGCCCGCGAGGCCCTCGAGGACGCAGACGGCGACCTCGCGGCGGCGATCGCCGCCCTCGAGTGACGTGCCGGGCGCTGACGATTCCGGCCTCGAAGGCGACGCGTCGGCCGACGACAGCGACGCCGATGGGGCGGAGTCCACCGGCCGCGTCCCCGTCCTGCTCGTCTGCGGTGACCGCGAGTTTCTCGTCGAACCCGGCGAAGAAATGGGGACCGACCTCGGCGTGCTCGAGGTTCCCGAGGACGTCGAACCCGGCGACACCGTCGAGACCCATCTCGGCGAGGCGTTCACCGTCCGGCGACTGCGAGGGCCGGACCTCTTTCACCACTTCGAGCGCACCGGCGCGCCGATGGTGCCCCGCGATATCGGTCTCGTGATCGGCGAGACCGGCGTCGCCGCAGGCGATCGCGTGCTCGATGCGGGTACCGGAACCGGCGTGCTCGCCGCCTCGATGGCCCGGGCGGGCGCGACGGTCGTCACCTACGAGCGTGACCCCGACTTCGCCGACGTCGCCCGCGAGAACATGGCCCTCGGCGGGGTCGAAGACCGTGTCGACGTCCGGACCGGCGACCTGACCGCGGAACTCGAGGGGCTCGAGGCCTCGTCGTTCGACGTGCTGACCCTCGATACGGGCGACGCGCCCGACGTGGTTCCGCACGCGCCGGACCTGCTGGTCGAGGGCGGCTTTCTCGCGGTCTACAGCCCATTCATCGAGTCCACGCGGGCAGTCGCTGAGGCCGCGCGCGAAGCCGGTCTCGTCGAGGTCACCACCAGAGAGACGATCCAGCGGGAGATGCAGTTCGACGACCGCGGCTCGCGCCCGTCGACGGCTCCCGTGGGGCACACGGGCTATCTGACGGTCGCGCGGAATCTGTAACCGACGAGTCCGACCAGAATCGCCAGATTGGCCAGCACACCCATCGACGCGACCGTCCAGTCGAGAGCGGTAAGCACGAGCGAAAACGCCGTCACTGCGAACAATAGAGACCACCAGTATCGCCAGTTGGTGACCAGTGCGACGGCCGATACGAGGAATCCGACACCCGCCACGGCGGTCAATACAGCGAAGACCCGAATCCCCGTCCCACCCACGGCGACGGCCCCGCCGAGCAGCGTCGTCTTGTACGGAAGGTCTGCGAGCTGAAGGAGTTCGAAGTAGACCACGACTCCGAGGAAGTGAATGAGCCCGTGGACCGCAAGCGCAACTGCCACCAGATACGAACTGTACCTCGTCACACCGGCCCAGGAACTCATACAACGCGGTATCACGATCGGCGGTAAAAAGCCACGTCACGTACCGCACAGCGGATGCAGAGAGCGAACGCGAACTGACCTCAGTCCCGTCGCTGCACTTCGTGTCGCCCGAAGCCGTACCGCAATCTGTTCGCCAGTCGCCGCGAGAACCGGCCGTCGTCGGCCCGCGAGCCGAAGCGCTCGCCGAGCGCCGTGTAGATCAACGGGAGGGGAACCTCTTGCTCGAGGCCCTCCTGAACGGTCCACGTCCCCGTGGAGCCACCTTCGATGCGGTCGGCCACGTCCCCGAGGTCGGTCCCTTCCTCGCGGAAGGCCTCCTCGCAGAGCTCGAGCAGCCACGAGCGGATGACCGCGCCGTTGTTCCAGACCGACGCCACCTGCTCTAGGTCGAGGTCGTACCGGCCCTCGTGGAGGAGCTCGAAGCCCTCGCCGTAGGCCTGCATCAGCGCATACTCGACGCCGTTGTGGACCATCTTCACGTAGTGACCCGAACCGGCGGGCCCGACGCGTTCGTGGCCGTTGGGACCGGTCGCGACGGCGTCGAAGACCGGCGTGCACTCCTCGTAGGCCCACTCGGGGCCGCCGATCATCAGCGAGAATCCGAGTTCCGCACCTGCGGGGCCGCCGGAGGTGCCACAGTCGAGGTAGGCCGCGGGGCAGGACTCGGCCCGGCGGACCGAATCCTCGAAGTAGGAGTTTCCACCGTCGATTACGACGTCGTCTTCGTCGAGATGGGTCTCGAGTTCGGAGAGCGTGATATCGACGGCCTCGCCGGCGGGGACCATGAGCCAGATGCGTTTCTCGTCGCCGAGTCGGTCGAGCAGGTCCTCGAGTGAGTCCGCCGGGTCCGCGCCCCCATCGGCCGCCGTCGCGACGGCTTCCTCGTCGAGGTCGAAGGCGACGACGTCGTGGCCCGCCTCGAGCACGCGGTCGACGACGATCTGTCCCATCCGTCCGAGTCCGATGACGCCCAGTTGCATGGGGTGCACTCGGCGAGCGGGTGAAGTAGTGGTTGTGATTTGCTGCGCACGCCTTCAGTTCCGGGGGCCTGTCAGCGCCGCGGTCGCGCGACGATCCCCAGGTGGTCGGCGTGATAGTCGTCGAGTCGCCGGGACTCGAGCACCTCGTAGCCCTCCTCGAGCGTCTCGCGAACGTCTGCGAAGACCTCGTTCGGGTCACGTGTCACGTCCTCGCTGCGGGCCTTGACTGCCAGCAGGAGGCGACCGTCGTCGGCGAGGAACTGCCGGTTCTCGAGAGCGACCCGCGCCTGCCCGCGCGTGGCGACGTCCTGGACGAGCGCGTCGACGTCTGCCTCGACGACGTGGGCGTAGGTCTCGGGTTTGCGGGCGTCGGCGAGCAGGGGGAACAGTCGCGGTCTCGAGTCGGCGACCGAGAGCAGGTCGCGTGCGGGTCGTGGCGCGAACTCGACGGCGTAGGTCGGTCCGGCGAAGTCGGCGACGTGGCTCACCGTCGTCCCGCTCGCGGCACCGAGGTAGCAGACGGTGTCGCCGCCCTCGAGGGCGGTGTCCATCCCCAGTTCCAACATTGCACCGAGTTTCGAGCGAGTGGGGTCCCACGCGCGCCACTCTCCCTCGGTCGGCTCGCCGTAGACGGGTTCACCGCGGGTCGCGAGTCGCTGCTGGCCGTCGATTTCCCGGCGTTCGACGCCCTCGGGGAGCGATTCCGGTTCAGTCATCACCGTCACCTCCGGGTTCGTCGTCGCTCGAGTCGTCGGCATCGGCGTTCGATCCGTCTGTCCGCGACTGAATCGTCTCGATCCGTTCTGCGAGTTCGGCCTCGAGTTCGGGCTTCATCTCGCCGGAATAGTGGTCGACGCGTGCGGCGATGGCGAGTTTGCCAGCCAGCGCCCGCGCGGCCGAGCCGCGATTGTCCGGGTGTGTTCCCCGGACCGCGTCGTGGACGTAGATGATCCCGTGTTTCGGCGAGGGAGCGTGGCCCTGCAAGTGGGCGAACAGCGCGTCTTCGGCGCCGAGCACCTGGATCGTCCCACTCGGTTTCTTTGCGAGGGGCTCGAGGCCGCCAGCGAGCGAGAGCAGTCTGGCGGCGAGGACCGGGCCGGCCAGCGCGGCGAGGTTCGGTGCGATCGTGGGCGTCTCCCGTTCGACGTACTCGCGCAGGTCGGCGGTCTCGT
The DNA here is from genome assembly GCF_002156705.1 of Natrarchaeobaculum aegyptiacum. Taxonomy (NCBI): domain Archaea; kingdom Methanobacteriati; phylum Methanobacteriota; class Halobacteria; order Halobacteriales; family Natrialbaceae; genus Natrarchaeobaculum; species Natrarchaeobaculum aegyptiacum. Next base: position 2,587,317 of record NZ_CP019893.1, on the reverse strand, counting down.
CGTCGAGGGCGACGACGCGCTCGGCGAGCGACGCGATCCGGAGCGGAACGTCCTCACGCTCTGTGAGATCGCGGGCGTACTCGACGCCGACGCCAGCGTCGGGATCGACCGACCCGGCCCACTCGGCGAGGCGCTCGGCGAGTTCGTTCGCGGTTCGCTCGCAGTCGTCCATCGCGCGCACGGCGTGGACGAGCTGGCGGTCGTCGGCCGCTTCTCGTTCACGGACGGCCTCACGGGTGGCGTCGACGGTCGCCTCGTGTAGGAGGTCGTAGTAGTCCTCGGCGTCGTCGGCGACGCCAGCCTCGACAGCCAGCGTCGGCCAGTTACGCGGGGTCGACGCGGAGCCGTCGCGTACGGCCTCGGTGGCCGACTCGAGGCTCGGATCGTCGGGATCGAGCGCCACGAACCAGCCCGCGGCTGCGTCGTCGTCGGTCATACCTGTCCCGTAGCGGCCGGGGGCCTAAAGCCGTTCCCGAACGCGTCGACGGCGGTCAGCGACCGAACAGCCGTTCGCGAAGCGACCGCGAGGTCGGTCGTTCGGCGAGGACCACGGACGTGTCGAGGTCGTCGACCACGTCGTACGCGAGCGAGCCACGAACGAGCCGCGAGAGGAGGCCCCGCTCGGTCGCCCCGAGGATCACGAGCGTGTGGTCGGCCGCGGCGGCGGCGATCGCCTCGTCCGGGCTCCCGGAGGCGTCGACGCGGATCGTCGCGTCCTCGAGCCCCTGTTCCTCGGCCCACGTCTCGAGGAAGGTCTTGCCCTCCTCGAGTTGACGTTCGTCGTCGACGACGTGCAAGAGGGTGAGGTCGGCGTCGACCTGATCGCGCAGGTCGCGGGCGACTTCGGCGCTGAGGACCGAGTCGGGGCCGCCCGCGGTCGGCACCAGGACGCGCTCGAGGTCGAGCCCGCGGTCTTTGAGCACGAGGAAGTCACACGGGAGGTCGTGGGTGAGTTCGTCGAGCGGGCGTTCGACGCGGCCGGCAGACCAGTGACGGTCCGGCCCCCAGCCCATCACGACGGTGTCTGCGTTCTCCCGGCGGGCGACGTTGAAGACCTCCTCGAACGAGCGGTGGGAGACGACGGTTCGGACGTCGACCGGGACGTCGAGCGTCTCGGTGCGCTCGCGGACCTGTGTCATCAGTTTCTGTGACTCGTCGTCGATCTGTCGGAGGTGTTCCGAGCCCTCCTCGAGGGGTGTCTGGTCGGGGACTTCGACGACGTGGACGGCCTGGACGCGGCCGCCGTTGGCCTTCGCGACGACGCTCGCCAGCGAGAGGAGCGTCGACTCGGTTCTCGGGTTCGAGACCGGCACGACCACGGTGTACTCGTCGTCGCTCTCTGGCTGGACCGCGCTCGCGGCCGTCACCGCGACGTCCGGCATCTCTTCGGAGCGGTCCAGAATGTAGGTCCCGAGGATTCCAGACAGGTCGGTTTTGCTTCGAGCGTAGAGGAAGTACCAGAAGACGGCGAAGACGACGAACACGGCGCTGATCAGTGTCGCGAGCGGGTCCATGAAGTAGATCAGCGCCAGCGAGAGGACGAACCCGGCGATCGGCAGGAACGGGTAGAACGGCACCTCGAAGTCCGGATCGTACTCGGGTGGCTGCGTCTCGCGAAAGACGATCAGTGAGGCGTTGATCAGCGCGTAGACGACGAGGTGGAGGACGCTCGCGGCACTCGAGAGGATCTCGACGGTTTCCCCGAGCCCGATGATGAAGACGACGATCATGGCCCCGGTGACGGCGATCGATCGGTACGGCGTCGCGAATCGCGGGTGGATCTCGTTGAGTGCAGGGGTGACGATCTTGTCCCGGCCCATCGCGAAGTTGATCCGCGCCGACGCGAGGATCGAGGCGTTGGCCGAGGAGGCGGTCGCGAGCAGCGCCCCGAGCGTAATCGACGTCACGCCGACGCCGAGGACGGGGATCTCGAAGCCGACGACCGCGAACTCGTAGTCGAAAACGATCTCGGCGGCGTAGGACATCGGTGCGTTCTCGACGGTCTCGAGGAAGAATTCCTCGTGGGGGATCAGCCCCATCAGGATGCCGACGAGGATGGTGTAGATGACCATCACGATCGCCACGCTGCCGATGATAGCGATCGGGAGGTTACGGCCGGGGTTCTTGAGTTCCTCGCCGACGGTGGCGATTTTCGCGTAACCGAGGTACGAGACGAAGACGAGCGCCGCGCCGGGGAGGATCGTGACCGTTCCCTCCGGGAAGTAGCTTCCGTCGGCGGCGACTGTCCCCCAGTCGAACGAGAAGAAGCCGACGAGGGCGAAGATCGTGAGAATCCCGAGCAGGAGGGTAACGATCGCGGTCTGGACCCCGCCGGTCTCTTTGGCCCCGATGTAGTTCACGCCGACGAAGATGATGCCGGCGACGACGGCCCCGACCTGAACGTCAGTGAGGACGAGCGGACCGAGTACGATCGTCGGCAACAGAGCGACCTCCCCCAGTGCAGGAAGCGTAACGGTGGCACCGTCGAGGAAGTCTGCGAGGTAGCCGCCGAAGCCGATCGCGTAGAACGCACTCGCGAAGGCGAGTCCGATCCAGTCGCCCATACCCGAGATCGAGCCGAACAGTGGCCCGAGGGCACGATTGATGTAGTAGTAGGCTCCGCCCGCCTTCGGCATCGCCGTGCCGAGTTCGCTCACCGAGAAGGCGTTGATCATCGCGATCATCCCGCCGATGACGAACGAGATAACGACGGCAGGACCCGCCTCCTGTGCGGCGATGCCCGGCAGGACGAAGATCCCGGCGCCGATCATCGTCCCGATGCCGATCGCCAGCGCCGAGATCAGACCGAGGTCTTTCGCGAGTTCTTCGTCTCCGCCCGTCATCGTAGATCACGCTCTCTCGAGCCGCTGCCTCCGACTGAATATAGCTGAGATAACATTTCGATCCCGAGGAGACGCCCTCGTTTTCGTGAACGAACGAGCGTCGACTCTTAGTTTATTCGACTCGGCCTCCACGGCTGACAGTCCTCACCCTGCGAACCGCTCCCAGAGCAACAGCGTCGGTGGCAAGACGAGGACCGCCATGAGGTACGAGTAGATGACGCTGACCACCATGAGGAAGCCGAACTGGCCGAGCAGCGGCGTGATCGCCAGCACGAGCGACCCGGCCCCGCCGAGGGTTGTCAGCATCGACCCGGTGAGCGCACCACCGGTTCCCTGTAGCGTGATCAGTAGCGCCTCGTAACCGTCGCCACACTCGTTGTACTCGTCGACGAACCGGTGAGTGACGTGGACCGAGTAGGCGACGCCGACGCCGATCGTGATCGAGAGCACGGTCCCCGTCAGCGCGTTCAGCGGGATTCCAAGCAGTGGCATCGTCCCGCCCAGTACACCCACCGTGACCACGATCGGGACGAGATTCGCGATTCCGAGCGAGGCTCGCCCCTCGAAAACGTGGTAGATAGCCACGAGAAACGCCGCGGTGAAAACGATCGCGAGGCCCAGACTGAGCAACGACGAGCGGAGGATGAGTTCTGAAATCTCGTGGAAGACGACGACGTCGCCGGTCGGCGTCGCCTCGAGTCGGTAGTTGTCGGCGAGTTCCTCGGCGTCGGCGGTGACCTCGGCCTGAGTCGCGTCGGCTTCGACGGTGTAGATCACCCGGGTGCTGTCCAGATCCTCGGTGACGTACTCGAGGGCGTCCTCGCGGAACTCGGAAGCGAGCAGTTCCTCGAGGAGAAACTCGACGTTCTGGTCGGGAACGCCGCTGCCGCTCCGATCGTTGGCCTCGAGTGCGCGAGCGTAGGCCACGTCGTCGGCGGCGTATTCGTGCATGACGTCGACGACGCTCTCGTGTTCGGCGACGACGGCGGTCCCGTCGGTCGTCGTGACGACCGTCTCGGGAGGGTCTTCGCTGGCGCGATAGATGGACTCGAGGGTGTGATCGGCGGCGATCGGCCCCTCGACGTAGACCGTCACCTCGTCGTCTTCGCCGCTCTCGAAGGTGTCCTCGAGGTAGTTGATCGTCCCGGTCGCGGTGTACTCCGAGGGAGCCATGGGACCGGGAACGGCCTCGACGTAGTCCGGGAGCTCTTCCGGCGGGAGGAAGTCTTCTTCCTCGAACGTCGTGTCCACGGTCGTGGCGTAGGCGCCGCCCCCGGCCGTGACGAGGAGCGCGACCAGCAACATCGTCACGGGAGCCCGGTTTCCGAGATGTGCGCCGACGGGGAGAACCCGGCCGAGCGTGGAGTCTTCAGAGCCGAGTGGTGACGACCCGAACGTCGGGAGACCGTAGGTCGCCCGAACGTCGTCGAGCCAGACCTTCGCCGCGGGGAGGAAGAGACCGAAGATGAGGAACGTAAAGACGATGCCGACGCTCGCGACGAATCCGAAGTCCCGGATCGGCTCGAGGTCGCTGGTGACGTTCGCGCCGAAGCCGATGACAGTCGTCCCCGTGACGATGAAGAAGGCGACCAGTAACTGGGTCGCGGCCTCGCGCATTCCGTCGTGGATGCCGGCGCCGTCGACCCGTTCTTCCCGGTAGCGGTTGACGGCGTGGATGCCGAAGTCGATCCCGATCGCCAGTAACAGCGGCGGGATGGCGATCATCATGTCGGTGAACTGGATGCCGGCGTAGCCGGTGAACCCGAACGTCCAGATCACTGCCATCACGAGCGCGACCAGACCGAGCAACAGGTCGAACGGGTCGCGGTAGGCGGCGACCAGGAACGCGAGGATCAGGACGATCACCACCGGGACGATGATCGCGAGCGAATCCTCGATGACGTTCTCGAACTCTGCGTCGAGGATCCCGCCGCCGAAGACGACGAACTCGCCGTCCATCGACGCGGCGGCGTCTTGCACCCGGAACTGGACCACCTCCGCGTCAGCACCACCATCGTGGGTCGCCGTCGCGATCGTCGCCGACGCGTATGGCTCGTCGGGGTTGAAGTCGTCGCTCAGGGACGCGGTGAACGCCGGTTCCTCGGACAGCTCACGGATCGTTTCACGAACCTCGCCGTCGGAGGCGTCCTCGAGCGCCCGGATCTGCTCCTCGCGACTCTCCGCGGTCGGGTCGATCGACTGGACGACCGCCTCAGCGATGCTCGAGGTCTCCTCGACGCGATAGTCGTCGCCGCGTTCGAGGTGGTGCTGGAACTCGAGCAGCCGGAGCAGGGCGTCTTTCGTCAGGACGTTCTCGCCGCGCTGGATGAGCTGGGTCGTCGGCGCGTCAGATTCGAACGGTGGCTCGAACTCGGATTCGATCTGATCCTGCGCTTCCTGCGCCTCGACACCCTCGGCGAAGGTGTCGAGTCCTTCTTCCATCTCGATGTCGCTGAACCCGCCGGCAAACAGCGCCGTCAGGAGCAAGAACGCGACCACGATCGTGCCCGGTCGCTCCGTGATGACGCGGGTGGACGCCGCGAGCGTTCGCTCGATCGAGGGTGGGGCCATCGGATCAGGTGTCGTCGACGTCTGCCGGTCGTTCGGCCGGCTCTTCGTCACGGTTCTGCGTGTCGTCCCGATCCGACGCCTCGGTCGCGAGCGGGTCAGGCCTGTCGTCGTCGGTGACAGCACTGCCATCGCCAGCAGCCTCCTCGTCGTCCTCGAGCAGGTCGGCTGGCGCGACCGCGGCTTCGTCGAAGGTCTGGGTCACGTCCGTGGTCGATCCGCCGTTCGAGTCGTCGGCCAGTGGACCGGCCGAGCCGTTGCCCGAACGAGCGTCGAGTGTGTCAGATGGCTCGCCGACGGGCAGGCGGGCGACCAGTGCGGCGATCCGCTCTGGGGTCTCCGCGTGGGGCAGGTTCTCGAGATAGGGGATACCGTCGACGTAGGGCTCGAGGCGGGCGCGGTAGCGCCAGCCGACGGCTGTAGCGGCCCCGAGTGTCAGCAGGGCGACGGCAAGTCCGAGCGCGGAGATGGGTCCGTCGTCGGGTTCGACGACTTCGATGGGAACCCGGTAGGTGTCCGTGAGCTGTGAGTTCGAGCGCTCGTCGTCGTACCGGAAGTCGACCCGCAGTGGGTACGTCTGGGGCGTAGCGTCGTCGGCGACCGAGACCTCGACGGCGACCGTCGCCGTCTCGCCCGGCTCGAGCACCGGGATCAGGGGGTCGTCACCCTCGTCGTCGAGCGGATCGTCGGTGTAGACGTTCGCCTCGACGTCGGTCACCGTCTCCTCGAGCCGGTTCGTCACCTCGAGTTTTACGACGCGGGTCTCCCCGAGGGTCTGCGTCGAGTCGACGGGTTCGACGGCGAACTCGTCGCGGTCGGGCTGGACGTCGAGCGTGAGGTCGACCGGCTCGTTGGTCATCCGAACGTCGCCGTCGGCGTTACGATACCTGACGTCGGCCTCGAGCACGCGTGGGCCGGGTTCGGCTTCGCTACCGACGCCCAGCCGGAACTCGAACGGTGCCGACTCGCCGGGCTCGAGGGAACCGACGGCGTAGTGAGTCTCTCGCGGGTAGACGTTCGACGTCGGACCGAGCCGATCGTCGAAGTGTGGCACCAGATCTACGCTTCCCCTGTCGGCGATTACGACGACCGCACCGTCGACCGCGTGTGGCCCCTCGTTAGTCACGTTCCCGGTGACGGTGCCGTCTTCGCCGACGTAGAGGTCGGACTCGAGCTGCTCGACGGCGAACGACTGTTCGTGGGCGGCGCGTGCGCCGACCCGGACCTCTCGGGCGGTCCGGTCGACGCCCTCCTCGTCGCGGAACTGGACCGTCGCGGAGACGGGGTAGGTTCGCGCAACGGCGTCGTCTGCCAGTTCCATCGCGACGACGACGGTCCGGTTCTCACCGGCGTCCCAGTCGCCCACGTAGGCCCTACTCCCCTGTGTCTCGAGTTCCGAATCCTCGGTGACCGGTCTGAGTGCCTCGAGGTTCTCGTCGGGCGAGTCGAATCTGACGACCGCGTCGGAGGCGTCAGCGCCGGTGTTCTCGAGTTCGATCGCGACGAGCCCGCGGTCGCCGACGACGAGGTCCGAGGTGACGGTACCCGCCTCGAACCGGGCTTCGTCGGCGACGACGACCTCGATGGTCTCGGTCTCGGTTTCGGACCGCTCGGCACCGCTCGAAGTCGATCTGGTGTACTCGATCTCGACGTCGACCTCGTGGACGCCAGCGTCGGCGTCTTCGTCGACGGCGATCGTGAACGTCTCCGAGAACAGCGCCTGGGCCGACATGGTCGGCATCGGCGTCTCGTCGCTTTTCACCTCGACCGGCCCACCGTCACCGTCGAGCGTCACCGTCACGTCCCGGGCCTCGGTCGTCGGGATGTCGCCAGGATCGGTATCGGACTCCTCCTCGGCGGAAGCGGCGTTCCGAAGCTCGAGTTCGAACGACGTCTCTTCGCCCGGTTCGACGATGTTCTCCGGGGTGTACACCTCGAAATCGGGCGTACTCGAGGCAGAGACGGAACCGACGAAGGGGGACCCGGCCAACAGCAACAGGACGACTCCCAGGGTGGCAAGCCGGTTGACTCTCATTGCCCGGCAGTTCTGACAGCTGATTCATAATGTTTTCTATTACAAACCACAAGCTTGTTGTTTCATCCGATCGTGGGTCGAGTATGGACGACGACAGCGCCGAGTTACTGGCCGAACTCGGCCTTTCGAACTACGAGGCCCGGGCCTACGTGACGCTCGCAGAACACGGTGCGATGACCGCAGACGACCTCGCTGCGGAATCGGGTGTCCCGCGTGGCCGAGTCTACGACGTGCTGAACGGGCTCGTCGATCGGGCGCTCGTCAGGGCCGACGACGGCCGCCCGCGAACGTACACCCACGTCGAGCCGACAGCCGCCGTCGACCGGCTGCTCGAGCGCCGGGTAGACGAACTCGAGCAGCGTCGCACGTCGTATGAACACGTCGCAGACCGCGCGGAGACGACGCTCTCTGCGCTCGCTCCAGACCACGACGGCGGCGAGGGGTTCGCGACCAGCGCGCTCGGCGACGAGGCTGCCCGCGACCTGCTCGACGAGCGGTTCGCTGCAGCGGACGCGTCAGTGCGGGTGGTCGTCCAGAGTCTCGACGTCGGGCCGGAACTCCGATCGGCCGCCGTCGCGCGAATCGAACAACTGCTCGAGCGCGGCGTCGAGGTTCGCCTGCTCGCGACCGACTTTGCGAACGCAACGGAGACCCTCGAGCGTCTCGTCGACGACGGGCTCGAGGTTCGCGTGGCCGAACGCGTGCCACCACAGCGGTTCATCCTCTTCGACGACCAGGAGGTCTGTCTCGAGGTGGTGAACCCGGCCGCCGACGACGAACTCCTCGCCGTCGTCGACTTCCGTGACGTCGACCTGGCCGCCAGTCTCGGCCGGAGTTTCGACGATCTCTGGGAGCGGGCGGCGGCGTGGAACCCCGGCGGCGACTGACACGACAGTGCCCGGTAACGGCGGGTTACGGACCCGCGGCTCCGCGGTCGAAACGAAACGGTCGCGGCCCTTTTCCCGGTCGCACGCGGCCCGTCAGCTATGAGCGACCGTGACGGCGACGAAGGCGAGCCGGGAGACGACTCGAGTCCGGGTCGCGACCAGCCGGATCCAGTAGCCAATTCGGACTCGAGCGACGCGCCCGAGCGCCACGAGGAGCGTGGTGATGCCGAGGACGCTGGTCGCGGCGAGCAACCGGAGACGCCGGCCACACGGACCGAGGACTCGAGTCCAGCGGAGTCGACGTCGGACGAGAGCATCCTCGACAGGCGAGACGAGGACGAACCGTGGAACACCGACTCGAGCGCCGACGAGACGCCGTCGATCCCGGGTCGAGACGACGAGGCGGCGTCTCCGGTCGGCGACCCGAGCGCCGACGACGTCGACGAGCCGGGCCACACCGAACCCGGGGAGCAGCCGGACTCCGGGACCGGGTACGGCGACCGCGACGACCAGGGGATCGACCGACGCGACGACACCACCCAGCTCGCCAGCGAGGAACGCCGCCGGAAGACCGTCGCCGTCAGCGCGATCACCGCGGCCGTCGGCCTCTGGGTCGCCATCTCGGTCTTCCTACTCGATGCCGCGACCGCATCCATCTGGAACAACGTGCTCGTCGGCCTGCTCGTCCTGCTCGCCGCCGGCTACAACGTCTACCGGCTCTCGAACGACGTCCCGCTCAGCATCGGCGTCTCCACGCTCGTCGCCCTGCTCGGCATCTGGCTGATCGTCGCCGCCGCCCTGCTCGAGATGCTCGGCGGGCTCTTCTGGAGCACGCTCGCCTCCGGACTGCTGATCGCCGGGCTCGCCGGCTACAACGCCTACGAAGCCCGCGAAGCCCAGGCCGTCACCCAGCCCACGCAGTAACACTGCTGCTGAAAAACGTCGGCTAGTCGTCTCTCAACCCATCAATATTTTGTCCATTTTCGATATAGTATCCCGTCACGAGCATCGGTCAAAATGATCGAGAACGCCTCGGAAGCCCCCGGCACGCTCACTGCGTTCGCTCGTCCACCGGAAGACGCGAGCGTCTTCCGAGCCGTTCGCTCGCGTTGCTCGCGAACTCGTCGAGTTCGCTCAACGGGGAAGGGCAGGCGTTCTGCGGCCCTGGTGGATCGAAAGGGAGAGCGTGCCGAGGGCTTTCGTCGTGTTCTCGTTCTGTGTTACATTCTATGAATGGGGGGCGAATTGAGTGAAGTCTTTTTGACAGACTACTAGTACCGTTCCAAGCGTCGACTGAGAGGTCGAACCGATCGGCGTCAGTCGGATCGACCTCTCAGTTCAGGCCTGGACCGCCACTAGCCGAAGTGTATCATCGGAAGAGAGGTCGAGAGACCACCCACCGAGCAGAGAATCCGGCGAGTTAAGGATCGGGGACCCTCGAGAACGCGTATGACCGAGCTGGCGATCGTGGAGAGCCGGGCGGATCGGGCGTCAGTGCACATTTGCGATCACCTGCGGGAACTGGTCGACTGGGAGGTGTGCCACGACGACCGGGCCGAGAGCGACGGCGGCGGCACCTACTGGCGGGCCGACGACCTCGAGTTGCGGTCGTTCGACGCCCTTCACCTCGAGCTCGAGCGACCGGCGTCGGCCTTCGACTGCGAGCCCGATCTGCTGGTGTTTGCCTCGCGCCACAGCGGAGACACGGGCGCGTTGCTGACGGGTCACTTCACGGGGAACGTCGGTCCCGCGGAGTTCGGCGGTGCGGATCACGCCGTCGCCGAGGCAGCCCCGAACGCCCTCGCACGGCTACGCGAGGCCTTCGACGAGTACGCGCCCGAGGGCTACGAGACCGGCGTGGAGTGCACCCATCACGGTCCGACCGACGTGGGCTGCCCGTCGCTGTTCGCCGAACTGGGCAGCGGCGACGAGCAGTGGGACGATCCGGACGGGGCCGAGGCCGTCGCACGGGCGATCCTCGAGCTTCGGGGCGTCGAACCTCACCGCGGACGAGCGGTCGTCGGAATCGGGGGGAACCACTACGCACCGCGGTTCGAGCGAATCCTCCGGGAGACTCCGTGGGCGGTGGGCCACGTCGCCGCAGACTGGGGCCTCGAGGAGCTCGGCCACCCCGGCGCCCACGAGGACCTCGTCGCGTCACTGTTCGAAGCCAGCGGCACGGATCTGGCCGTCGTCGACGGCGAGTGGCCCGTCCTCGAGGCGACAATCACCGACCTCGGCTACCGGACTGTCAGCGAGACGTGGGTTCGAGCCGTGGGTGATCGACCGCTCGAGGTCGTCGAGGCCGTCGAGTCCGCCCTTGGCCGCGTCGAGGACGGCATCCGGTTCGGTGACTGCCCCGCTACGTCGTTCACGATCCGCTCGCTCCCCACCGACCTCGTCGGAACCGCGGAGGGGATCGACCCCGAAGCCGTCCGGGAGACCGTCGAGGCGACCACGGTGGCGTTCGAGACGACCAACGGTGGCAGCCGAATCGGGTCGCAAGCGGCGATTCCGGACTCGAGTGCTGGTGGCGGTTCAGACGCATCGGCAACCTCGGCTGACCCGTACCGGACGCTCGTCGAGGAACTGGCAGCGATTCTCGAGCTGAATTACGAGTCAGTCTCGGTCGGCGAGGACGAAGTCGTCGCCGAGACGCTGGCGTTTGATCCGGCACTGGCCCGCGAGGTGGGTGTCCCGGAGGGACCGGCGTTCGGCAAACTGGCAAGCGGCGAGTCGGTGACCGTCGACGGCGAGCGGATCGACCCGAACGACGTTCGGCGACACCGGACGGATCGGTTCTCGATCTGACTGGTCAGAAACTAACAAGCCGGAATCGGTGTCACGGAACCCCGGCTTCCGTCCGAGCCACGAACCGGTCGACCGATCGTTTCACAGAAGAACCGAGGCGGATGCCACGGGGCTTGACCCCGTGGAGGAAGCCGACACTCGATGACACAAACCACGCCAGAGTGATAGGCCGACCCCCGAATGTATGAGTAACACTAGCAGTATATGTGAAAACACAGTGGAATACCGTCGTACCGCCGTCATCAAACTCGACACTCCTGAAGGAGCAGAGGCTTCCCTTCGAGAGACTGTCAGGCAGTTCAAACACTGCGCCAACACCGCGAGCGAGTGGTGCTGGCACGGGCGTCGCCAGATTCCTGCGGAATCTGGCTGCCAACCAGAAACGCGGCGCGTTTCTGGTGACGACGACGGCTACCACGTCACTTCGAAAGCGAAAGCCGAACGCGCCCTCTACGACCGACTCCGTGACGAAACCGACCTTACCGCGAATCTCGTCCAGAAAGGGATTCGACGGGCGGTCGAAGCCGTCAAAAGCGGCGTCGAACGGCTCAAACGTGGTGAGAACACGTCGCAACCACACTTCTCGGCAGACAGCGCGGTCTACGACAGGCGGAGTGCGACGTTCCACCGCGACCACGTTTCCCTTTCGACCGTAGACGGGCGAATCGAGTGCGATTACATCCTTCCCGACGACTCGGAGACACCGCCGACGAAGTACGTCTCCGACGAGGATTTCGAGTTTCGGATGGCCCAGCTCCAGTACCGTGACGGTGACTGGTATCTCCACGCTTCGATGCGGAAAGTCGAAGCAGACGAGGAATCGTCCGAATCCGAGTCCAGACACAGAACAGTCCTTGGTGTGGATCTGGGCGTGAACAACATCGCCGTTGCTTCGACGGGGCGGTTCTGGTCGGCAGACGAGTTCAATCACTGGCGTCGAGCGTACGAGAAGCGCCGTGCCTCGCTCCAGCAGTGTGGCTCTCGCCACGCCCACGAAAACATCGAGAGCGTCGGGCAGAAAGAGCAGGGACGGTTCGAGATATACCTGCATACGGTGGCGAACGAACTTATCGAGGAAGCCGTCGAACACGATTGTTCGCACATCGTGTTCGAGGACTTGACCCACATTCGGGAGAACATTCCCGAGGCAACGTGGCAACACGTCTGGGCGTTCCGACGCCTCTACGAGTACGTCGAATACAAGGCCGAAGAACACGGTGTTGAAGTCGTCCACGTAGACCCTCGAAATACGTCCAAGCGTTGTTCGACGTGTGGGTTCACCCACAACGATAACCGTAACGGGGAGTCGTTCGAGTGTCAGCAGTGTGGGTACGAGAACCACGCTGACTACAACGCCTCGAAGAACATCGGTTTGCAGTATCTCCGTCGTCCCCAGAAATGTTCGATTTCTGGTGTGCGAACGAGACGCGGAGCGTCTCGTCAACGTCGGCAAAACGCAGACGACGGAGGCGCACCCGTAGATGTGCGCCTGAATAGTGCGGGACCAGAGGTCCCGCATACCATGCAAACGGGCGCTGCGCGCCCGTGAGCAGATCGCGGGACGCTGAACGTGAGTGAGGAGTACAACCCTCCTGCTTCGGTTGAGGCATAGAACGGGAGTCCACGCGAAAGCCTCGGGGTCGTTCGGAAGATCAGAGATCTTCCGTGACTGAGCGGAGCGAAGCTCCGCGATGTCCGCGAGACCTCCGATCTCGCTCGATGACGAGAGACGAAGTCTCTCGAACCACTTGACCCCGGGGCGATTTACGCCAACCACGGATACGTCACACGCGAGCAGGCGTCGACCGAACGACCTGTCTACCTGTCGCCTCGAGACGAGTTCCAATGTGAAATTTCCCATATAGTAATAACACAGTACTCACCACTGTCTAAGGATGACTAAAGAGACCATTCTTGATAGGTAATCACAATGTACTATGTCTGACGCCTGACTGACGTACAGGGGAAAGGTAATTACGCTCCATCGTGTAGACGCGTCCAAGAATGGACTCACTCATCGACGACGCCATCGACGAGGCCGAGGAGGGGGAGCCGCCGGCCACGGAAGGCGGCCAGCCCCCGACCGACTCCTCGAGCGAGCGCAAATCGGGGACGATGACGGACGAAGAGCTCGAAGACGTGCTGCAGGATCTCCAGACGGACATCACCGTCGTCGGCTGCGGCGGTGCCGGAGGCAACACGATCGACCGGATGTTCGAGGAAGGTATCCACGGAGCGAAGATGGTCGCCGCCAACACCGACGTCCAGCACCTCGTCGAAATCGAGGCCGACACCAAGATCCTCATGGGCGAGGAGAAGACCGGCGGCCGTGGTGCCGGCTCGCTCCCGCAGGTCGGCGAGGAGGCCGCCCTCGAGAGTCAGGCAGACATCTACGAGGCCATCGAAGGCTCGGACATGGTGTTCGTCACCGCCGGACTCGGCGGCGGCACCGGCACCGGCTCGGCCCCCGTCGTCGCCAAGGCCGCCCGCGAGGCTGGCGCGCTGACGATTTCGATCGTCACGACGCCCTTTACCGCCGAAGGCGAGGTCCGACGGACCAACGCCGAGGCTGGCCTCGAGCGTCTGCGCGACGTTTCCGACACCGTCATCGTCGTCCCGAACGACCGCCTGCTCGACTCGGTTGGCAAACTGCCCGTCCGTCAGGCGTTCAAGGTCTCTGACGAAGTCCTGATGCGCTCGGTGAAGGGCATCACCGAACTCATCACGAAACCCGGCCTCGTCAACTTGGACTTCGCCGACGTCCGCACGGTCATGGAACGCGGTGGCGTCGCTATGATCGGCCTCGGTGAAGCCGACTCCGAGGCGAAAGCCGAAGACTCCGTCAAGACCGCGCTGCGCTCGCCGCTTCTGGACGTCGACATCTCCGGGGCGAACTCCGCGCTCGTCAACGTCACCGGCGGCAACGACATGTCCATCGAGGAAGCCGAAGGCGTCGTCGAAGAGATCTACGACCGCATCGACCCCGACGCCCGCATCATCTGGGGAACCTCCATCGACGAAACACTCGAGGGCAGCATGCGCACCATGATCGTCGTCACGGGCGTCCAGTCCCCACAGATCTACGGCCGCCCCGACGGCAGCGAGGCCGTCCAGCCCGAGATGACGAACGACATCGACTTCGTCGACTGAACGATCGTCACGTCCTATTTCGCCCTGTTCGCTCACTCGAGGTATCTGCGCTGTTCGTTCTCCCGCTGGACCTGCGTTGTTACACTACACTCAGCAAGCACTCGAGTGCACTGGTGTGACTGCTTTCCTCTCATCCCCGACCGCCAGCTACGCATCGAACAACTCAGAAATCGAATACGAGGCAGTCTCGATTCCAACTCGGAACGCGAGTCGACCGCAGGAGTGTTCGCTCGAGAGTATCGGAGGGTCTGGGATGAACAGGCGCAAACCCTCGGGCTTCAGCGCGGGGAGGGTGTCCGTCGTTGCACAGGATCGGACAGTGTTCGAAACGACGAAACGTGGGTTGACGTCCGCCTCCGTGTTCACGCGGAGGAATCTCGAGCGGTGAGAATGTCAGATTCCCAATCATTGCCCCGCCACTTCACGAGAACCCGTTTGATCCAGCCGTCGTGGCGGTAGCTGACCGGCAGTGCCAAACCGCCGTTCTCCTATCCTCGACGCCGGTGACTCCCACCTGTTGTTTTTGCCAGCAAGGGGTCGTAGCGCTTCGACGCATTCGGAGGTATCGTCGTGCGTGCCCGACCGACAGGCAGGCGACGAACCCTTCACGGATTCGCGTTCACCGCGTCGGCGTTTCGGATACTGTCGTCCGAGAGACGGAGCCTCTCGTGATCACGAAAATCTCCGATTTTCGAACGACCTCTGAAGGTCGCTCGGAATCCGCTCCGTTCCGACCTGACCTTACTGACGCATAGTATTTCTTGGCGTCTGAAAGTACGGATCAAAACTCGAGAAATGCTGTCATCGTTGAAAGTGCCATCAAGTGGCGGCGCATATCCACGCCGTAAACGGCGTGGTATTGCGCCTGTTCAGCGGACAACGGCACCTCGAGCGACCGGTCAGTCGTCCGCGGGCGCAGCGTCACCCGAGAGGTCGCCCTCGATGCTCGGTGGGTAGACACCGCGCTCGAGTTTCAGGTCCGACTGCGGGCGAGCCATGCAGGTCAGTGCGTAGTTCTCTGCTTCCTGCTCAGTGAATCCCCGGGCGGCCGGCTGGGTGACCTCCCCCTCGATGATTTCGGCCGAACAGGCGAGACACATCCCGACGCGACAGGAGTACTCCTGTGCGATGCCTTCCTCGAGACACCGGCTGAGGATAGTCTCTTTGTCGGAGCAGGTGATGGTCTCGCCCGTCCCCACGAACTCGACGGTGTACTCGGTCATACCGGCAGGTACGGAGGACCCCCTCAAAATTGTTAGTGTCTGGATCGGCGACAACGAACTGATCGGGGGACGCAACGCAAAAGTACCGGTTCCGCGAAGAACCAGCCAATGACGCTTTCGGAGGAGGCCAGAGACCGGCTGGCCGACGTCGTCGAGTTACAGCCGACGAAAAACGCCGAGTTGCAAGAGCGATGGGGGCTCGAGAGCGGCAGCGAGGTCCACCAGTATCTGGAGAACGAACTCGGGGACTACTACTTTCGAGACGACAACAGTCTGATCCGCGCGACCGAGGAGGCCGCAGACCTCGTCGACGTCGAACCCGGCATCGAGAGCGATCCCGACGCAGATGGCGCACCCTCACGCATCCGCGTCCCGGAGCTACACGCCCAGATCGTCGAGGTGCTCGCCCGACCCGACGAAGACTCCGAGAGCGTCGTCTCCGTCCTGCACAAGCTCAGAGACGAATTCGACGTCGATCCCGACGCCGAGGACGTTCGCTCGAGCCTCCAGAGCCTGCGCCGAAAGGACGTCGTCGAGGTCGAGTATCGCACTGTGCCGACGTTCCGGCTGGCTGTCGATCCCGACGACCTCGAGGTCTCCGTTTCGGACTGACGACTGTTCCCGCCGGCACACGAATCAGGTGCCGAACACACCACTCACAGCCCGGGCCGTCGCCGCTCTCGGCGCTCCTCGAGCACGCGTTTGAGCCGTTTTCCGGGCCCACCCTCGATCGGCCAGTCGTGGGTCCGCCAGATCGGCGGCTCGGGTTCGAAGTCCGGGCAGGAGCCCGAACACGCCGACGCCGTCTGGCAAGTCCCGTTCGCGCCACAGTGGGGGAGTGCCTGCAGGCCGTCCCGGGCCCGTAACTCGAAGTGTCGGCAGTCTGGTCGCATCGTCTCCACGAACGAGCGCCAGCCGCGTTCGTAGGCCCGTTCGGCGATCTCGAGGCGCGTCGCAGCCTTCTCGTCGGGATCGACGTACTCGAAGCGGGCGGCGGAGGCGTTCCGACCGTCCGTCGATCGACCCGGTCGCTCGAGGATGCGCGTCCCCGGATCGTCGACGGCGAGCGACCGGGGATACCACTCGACGCTCGCCTCGAGCGCATCGGGGTCGAGCGCGAGGACGCCGGCCTGGATCGGCAAGTCCTCGAGCAACACCGGTTCGACGCGCTCGCCGGTCTCCCGGGTCGCCACCCAGACCTCGTCGGCCAGCGCCATCGCGACGTCGTACTCGAGTTGTGTTCCAAGTGCGCGAGCAGCGCTCGCGTCGAGGTCCGGCTTGTTCTCGATGGCGATCAGGCGCTCGAGCCAGTCCGGGTAGGCCCACTTGCGCCTGATCTCGATCCGGTTCGACCGCTTGCGGGTTTCCAGAACGTCGCGGTCGGCTGCCCGGTGGATCGCCTCGCGGACGTATCGCCACGGGTAGCCGGGGTGGGGGAGGGCATCCCGGTAGTACTCCCACTCTGCTGGCGCGTTCCGGACCACGTGCAGGAGGTCGCTATCGAGCCGTTCCGGGCCGAAGTTCGCGCGCTGGCGAAGAGCCTCGCGGTCGCACTCGAGGACGATCGTATCCCAGCGTCGCCGTCTGGTCCCGAGTTGTCTCGCGACGAGGACGGTCGTCGCTCTCGCGAGCGGTTCGTGAGGTGGCCACTCGCGTTCGGCCCAGCGACAGGTCCGCAGTTCGAACCCGAACTCTCCAGCCTCGACTGTCACGAGTGCCACTAGGACCGAGAGAGGAAAAGACTCGCCCATTCGGCAGCCCTGACCGACTCACTCGAGTGCGGCCTGCTCGAGGTGGGCGTCTCGAGCGGTCGGCACCTGGCTGGCCCCCGGACCGGCGAGGAAGACCCCGAGTACGCGAGCGAACACGAGCACCGTCAGGAAACCGAGTGCGGGGAGTGCAAGGACGCCGACGATCGTCACCAGCGCTACGACGGCGAGCAGCGGGACCACCAGTGGGAGGAGTTGCAAGACGACGACTGCACCGAGGTACTCGCGAGTGCGGACCAGCGACCCGACGGCCGTCTGGTCGAGCGAAGCCCGAAGGCGGCCTGTCTGGGCGTACCGAACCAGCCCCGCCGGCAGACAGAGCCAACTCACGAACACGACACCGGCGACGACGAGGCCGACGAGCGCCGTGAACAGCCCTGCTGCACCGCTGACCAGCCAGACGATCGTCGTCTCACCGCCGATCACCGGTACGAGGCCCTGTAATCCGTAGTAGCCGACGACGCCGAGGGCGAGCGCGAGCAGCGTCCCCGCGAGGAGGGGACCAAAAAGGTACGCAAGTGTGATCGCAATCGCACCCGCTCCCCGGCGGAGCAGGGACCCCCAGCCGTCGAACGCCGGCGGCTCCTCGAGACCCTCGAGGCTCGTCTCGAGGACGCGAACGCCGTAGCCCGCGAGGACGACGAGCGGGACGAGGAGGATCGAACCGACGACGAGTGCCGACCCGTAGAGCGTCCGCTCGAGCCAGTTGCCACGAAGCGGATACCGGAGTGGGTCCTCGAGTCGCGACATCGTTCGGGCGTCCGGTCTCACCGGTAGCCGATAAACCTGCTGGCACCGTTTCGGACCGTTCCGTTCCGGCTGATCGACTGATCGGGGACGTATACTCTCGTCGTGATGCAGGAAACATCAACTGTTAAGTTGGCTGGATAAACACAGTCACGTATGGAAAAGTACCCGACGCCACAGATGGGAACGAACGGACAGGTCGTCGGCAAGCGTGTACTCGCGTTCGTCGTCGATAGCCTTCTGCTGGGCATCGCGTACGCCGTCATCGTCGGTATTCTGGTCGCCATCGGCGACGTGGGCCTCGCCATGCTGTTCGGCTGGTTCGTCGCGCCCGTGCTCGGATTCGCGTACTTCATCGTCCTCGAGGGACTGTACGGCTGTACGCCCGGAAAACACCTGCTCGGGCTCGTCGTGGTAAAATCCGACGGAAAGAACATGACGCTCGGCTCCTCGGCGATCCGAAACCTGTTGCTGATCGTCGACTCGCTGCCGTTTTTCTACCTCCTCGGCATCGTCATGCTGTTCGTCACGAACGAGAACCAGCGCGTCGGCGACCTCGCGGCCGACACGGTCGTCGTCAGCCAGCGCTAGGCCGGCGATCGTCGGTCGGTCCGCCGCCGGTCACCACGATGGATCGCCGGCAGGAGAAACTACGCCTCCTCGCTTTCGGCCTCGGCCTCGAGTTCGTCCAGGAACTCGTGGGCTTCCTCTAGGATCTCGCGGGGGCCGTCCTGTGTGACGGTGTTTACGGCCTGTTCGTAGTCGCGCCACTGCAGGTCGCGGTGTTCGTTCGAGAGTTCCGCACTCGCTTCGAACGACTTCGCGATGAAGAGATGGACCGTCTTGTGGATCGTCTTGCCGTTGGCTTCGAAGACGTAGTCGTAGTCCTCGCGAAAGCCGTCGATGAGGCGGAAGTCCTCGATTCCAGCCTCTTCCTGTACTTCTCGAATTGCCGTCTGTTGTAGCTCTTCCTCTCCTTCGACACCGCCCTTCGGAAACTCCCAGTCACCCGGGCGGCTCTTGAGTAGAAGATACTCGCGCCGGCCCCGCGTGTCGCGGAAGAGGATCGCGCCTGCGCTCGTAGCTTCGACTGCCATTACCCGAACTAATAGATACGTCGTTAAGAGAATATCGGACCGGACCCAACGCGTGTCCCGAACTGGACTGGAGAACTCACCGTTTCGTCGTCGCCGAAGAGCGGGCGTCGGCGAGGCGGTCGCAACGTGTCGACGCTACGCGAGGGGCTCGAGTGACCGTCACCGCCTTCCGCCCGGGAGCGTCCGCCCCGAACCGTCGAATCTCAGCAGACTTTTACGCGCCGACCGCAGACGGTGTGACAGCCATGACCTTCGTTACCCGCCTCACGCTCCAGAGCGGCGATCGCGCCGCTCTCGACGGCGTCGTCGATGATATCAAATCCGCTGCAGAGCGCAAGGGAGCCGCACTCAAAGGACCACACACCCATCCGCCCGAGACGCTCTCGGTACCCCAGCACAGCCGGCTCCACGTCGACGACGAGCGCCAGTTCGACACCTGGCAGTACACCGTCTTCACCCGAGAACTCGAGATCCACGGTCACGCCCAGTTCGCCCGGACGGTCGCCAGTCGAAACTTCCCCGACTCGGTCCACGTCGAAGCCGAGATCGAACAGCTTCGCGGGACGGGTCGGACGAACTGACTCTCGCCGGACCGCCCCAGACGCCACGGCGGGAACGATCGTCTTCTCGAACGCTCCAGCGACTCGAGCTACAGCACTTTTTATAGTAACAACTGCAACGATCCACACACTGATCGCCGATTCGTCTGGCGATCAGGTGTGCACTGACTTGCAGTGGCTACTATAGCTCGCGCGACGAGATACGGGTATGACCGCAGACGACCTCGTCTCACTCCGGCGGGACCTCCACCGTCGGCCCGAACCCGCCTGGTGTGAGTTCTACACCACGGCCCGGATCGTCGACGAACTCGAGTCCCGGGTCGACCTCGACGAACTGTACACTGGCCCGGATGCCATCGCCGGCGAGCACCGACTGGCTGTTCCCGAAGACGACGCCCTCGAGGACTGGTACGACCGCGCGCTCGCCGCCGGTGCGGACGAAGCGACGCTCGAGCGTCTCGAGGGAGGGTACACCGGCGCGGTGGCGGTTCTCGAGCGCGGCGAGGGGCCGACCGTGGGGTTGCGAGTCGATATCGACGCCTTGCCGCGGGAGGAGGCCGCCGACGCCGAGCACGTCCCTGCAGCAGAAGGCTTTCGTTCGGCAAACGACGGCGCGATGCACGCCTGCGGCCACGACGCGCACGCGACGATCGGAATCGGCGTGCTCGAGCAGGTTGCAACAAGTGACTTTTCGGGGACGCTGAAGGTGTTCTTCCAGCCGGCCGAGGAAGTCGTTGGCGGCGGGAAGCCGATGGCGAAGAGCGACCACCTCGCTGACGTCGACTACTTGCTGGCGCTGCACGTCGGACTCGACCACCCGACAGGCGAGGTCGTCGCCGGGATCGACGGCTTCCTCGCGATCACCCAGCTCGAGGCCGAGTTTACGGGCGAACCAGCCCACGCAGGCGGGCATCCGGAACGCGGGCGCAACGCCGTCCAGGCGATGGCGACGGCGGTCCAGAACCTGTACGCGATTCCGCGCCACGACGACGGCGCGACCCGGGTCAACGCCGGAATCGTCGAGGGCGGCAGCGCCGCGAACATCGTCCCCGAGCACGCCCGGATCGTCGCCGAAGTTCGCGGCGAGACGACCAACCTCATGGAGTACGTCCGAGACCGAGCCGAGCGGGTGTTCCACAGTGCCGCCGAGATGCACGACTGCGAGGTCGATCTCGAGACGGGTGCGGAGGCCCCGAGCGCGACGAGCGACGGGGAACTGGTCTCGATCGTCGCCAGCGTCGCAGCCGGGACGCCCGGCGTCGACCGCGTGCTCGAGCGCGACGACCTCGGCGGAAGCGAGGACGCGACCTACCTGATGCGTGAGGTCCAGCGAAACGGTGGGCTGGCGACCTACGTGGGGATCGGCACCGACCACCCCGGTGGCCATCACACGTCGACGTTCGACGTCGACGAGACGAGTATCGGCCACGGCGTCGACGTCCTCTCGCAAACGATCGAGCAGATCGCGATCGAGCGGCCCTGAAACCGCAGATTCCCGTTTCAACGAAACGATACGAGCAATTATTACCGTACGCCGAGAACCTCGAATCAGGGGCTGGTATGTATGACCACACCGAATTCGGGCGCGGATCCGTATCGCTCGGGGAACGACCCGACGTCGACCGGTGAGGAGGAACGACCACGGTGGACCGCTGCGACCTGTCTGGTCGCATTCGGACTCACGATACCCCTCGTCTACGGCCTGTATCCGGTACTGGCCGCGGTGACGCAGACGTTCGGCGGCCTCTCGACGACCGCACTCGTCGTCTGCTGGGCGGCAGCGTGGCTCGTCCTCTGGATCGCGTTCCAGTCGGTTCTCGAGTGGCGAACCGGCGTCGCTGGCACTCCCTCGTGACGGGGCGGGCGGGTGTCAGTGCTTTTCGGGGGCGTTCGAGCAGAGATACGACAGTGTGAACGCGGGTACTCGGATCGTACCAATTCGGTTCTCGAGGGCGTATCCGTCGCTAATCGACGAATACAGGGATGGCCACGTGACCGGGACCAGTACCGAAGTGAGTGGATACACCTCGAGTGGGGAGCCGACGAGTGGCGTCCTCTACTACGGTGCTACAGTAGTGCCACCGAACAGGTTGTAGCATCTGGCCCACTATCGTTCAACCAGTTGATAACAATGAACCTCCTGGGCGACGGCGTCGTATGGTCGATTCGACCAGCAGACGGCGGTTTCTTGCGGCGTCCGGAACGACAGCCATCGGCCTCGGTGCCGGGTTTGGGTTCGCGAATGGCACCGCTGGTGCCCAGCAAGACCCCGCCCCGGGATTCGAGCGCGTGATACAGTGGGGTGGGATGGGCAGTGAAAACGCGACGCAGGCGTGTCCCGGCGAACTCGGGTTCTGGAAGTGGAACCTCACGCGCGGTGGGCCAACGGCGATTCAGGAGGCCCAGTTGACCGTCGTCTTCTCCGACGGTGAAACCCTGACTGTGCCCGGATTTTTCCCGGGTGGTGGAGAGGGTGCGATCCAGTTCGAGGTAACGCGTCCAGGCGGCGGGACGATCGTCAGCGCGTTCGCCGACTTCACTGGCGGTGGAGACAACCCAGTGTTGACGATCAGCGAAGGGGAGTGTATCGAAGATCCGGACCAGATTCCGGAGGCCACAGCGATGACCGACGTGGCGACCGACGTCAATGGCGGCGGGGCCACCCTCAACGGAACGCTGATGACCGTCGGTGAGCCGTTTCCCGTCGAGGTCTTCTTCCAGTATCGGGTTGCCGGCGATGCCATCTGGATCACCACCGGCGCAACGACGCTCACCGCACCCGGGCCGTTCAGCGTCAGGATCGAGGGGCTGAACCTCGACACCACCTACGAGTACCGCGCCGTCGCGGTCGCGGCCGATGGAACCACCAGCACGGGTGCGATCATGCAGTTCACCAAGTCTGCTGAGCCGGTCATGGACCCGGTCGTCTTCACCGGCCCCGCGACCGAGATCAACGAGTCGACCGCGACGCTCAACGGCGAGCTCGTCGAACTCGGCGATTTCTCCCCGGTCAACGTCTTCTTCGAGTACCGCATCGTCGGCAGCGACGTCTGGCTCGAGACGGCTCCCCAGCCGTTCACCGCACCCGGACCGTTCAGCGCCGGGGTCGATGTCGAGCCCGGTAACGACTACGAATACCGCGCCGTCGTCGTCACGGATGGGATCCGGATCGAGGGACTCACACAGACGTTCACGAAGCCCCTGCTCCCACCAGATGAGGAGCTGCCGACCGTCGGCACCGAACCCGCAACCGAGGTCAACGAGGCGACTGCGACCGCGAACGGCGTCCTCGTCGATCCCGGAACGTTCACCGAAGTGGACGTGTTCTTCGAGTACCGGCTCGTGGGGACCGAAGAGTGGACCGGGACGTCCCCCCAGACGCTCACTGGGCCCGGCCCATTCAGCGCCGAGATACCCGGGCTGACCGAGGGGCTGGAGTACGAGTACCGTGCGGTCGCGCTCGCGAACGACAGCGTCGTTGTCGGGCCGATCCAGCGGTTCGCCAAGGTCGAACCACCCATCGACCCGCCGGTCGAGCCACCAGTCGAACCGCCCGAGCCACCGGAACCGCCGATCCAGCCACCGATCGAGCCGCCGTTCGAACCCCCAGTCACCCCGCCGTTCGAACCACCGGAGCCGATTCCGATCGAGCCGCCGATCGTCGTCGACCTGCCGACAGTCGACACCGACCCAGCGACCGACGTCAACGAGTTCAGCGCCACCCTGAACGCCACCGTCACCGACCTCGGACAGTTCCCCGTCGTCGCCGCTGGCTTCGAATACCGCGCCGTCGGCACCGACACGTGGCTCACGACGGACACCGTCACACTCGAGGCACCCGGCCCGATCAGTCAGCAGGTCACGAACCTCGAGCAGGGCGTCCAGTACGAGTTCCGGCCGGTGCTCGTCACCGAGGCGACCACCATCAGGGGCGACCTCGAGACGTTCGTCAAGGAGGCCCCCGACGTGGTCCTGCCGGTGGTCACCACCGACCCTGCGACGGACGTCAACGAGTCCTCGGCGACGCTCAACGCGACGCTCGAGACCCTCGGCGATTTCCCAGCAGTCGACGTCTCGTTCCAGTACCGCGTCGCCGGCACCGACACGTGGCTCGAGACTGGCCCACTCACCCGGACCGAGTCGGGCGCGTTCGCCGCCGAGATCGACGGTCTGGCGTTCGGACTCAGATACGAGTTCCGCGCCGTCGTCGAGGCAGACGGCCTGACGATCGTCGGCGCGGTCGAGTCGTTCACCAAGGGACTGCCGGAGCCAATTACGGTTCCAGATCCGGTTCCGACGCCGGTCCCCGAACCCGAACCGGTGCTGATTCCGGCACCGGTCAGGGTTCGCAAGCCCCCGAAGCGAACCAAGAAAGAGCGACCCCGGCGGAAGAAGTGAGCCGCGCGCGGTCGTATCGGCCGCAGTGATCACCGACCCATTCCGGTGACCGTCCACCCCTTCCGGTGACTCCTACTCGGCCTGGAAGCCGGACACCTATATGGCACTCGAGACGAATTTTCGACACGAAATGCGTTCCCCGCAGCCTCCCTCCACCACTGGCCTGCACGCACTCGAGGTGACTCCGCCGTGACCTCGATTCGAACCCGCGCCAGCCTCCTCGTTCGGACGCTCGTCGCCGCGGGTTGTGGTCTCGTCCTCTCGAGTACCGTCGTCGTCGCGGCGCTCTTGCTCGTCGGCGTCCCCGTCTACGCAGGCGTCTACTACGGCATCGAGACGCTTTCGGCACCGGGACTCGTGCCAGGAACCGATTCGGGACTCGTCGCTGAACCGCTCGCCGCGGCGCTCGTGGTCGCGGTCGCGATTCCCTGTCTGGTCGCCGTCCAACTGTCGCTTCGAGCCGTCCGGAGCGCCCGCGAGCGGTCGTCACCGGCGGGCGCACTCACCCAGGGGACCGTCGAACTCGCCTCCTACGTCCTCCTGTTGTCGTCGCTGCTGATCGTCCTCGCAGCAGTGCCGTTCGTTCGACCGGTGCTTCCCGACCCGGTGTTCGCCATCCTGATCCTGCTCGGGTTCTTCTACCTGCTGACGGTCGGGTACGCCTGGGCCGCCCACGAGTGGGTCCACTCGAGAGACGACGACGAAGACGAACGGACGACCGGCGGCAACTGGCTCGTCATCGGCGTGATCGCCGTCGGCTACCTCAGCGTCTCCTACTGGGCTGGATTCGCCCTGCTGGTCGTGGCCGCGCTCGTCTGGCTCGTCCTCGGCTCGACCGTCGTCCCCGGCCACGTCGAACGGGTTCGAGACGCCGTCGAACGGCGTGCTGCCGAGAGCGCCGAGGAGGAACCCGTCGACCCGGACGACGTCTACGGGTTCACGGACGAGGTTCGACGGGTTCGTACCCGCCTCGAGCGGACCACCGGGCTGGGACCGGCCGTTCCGGCGATGGTCGCCACCCTCGCCGTGATCGGTGTGAGTTACTGGTCGACGACCGTCGTGTCGGTCGAAACGCTCGCCGTCACGGTGGCCGTCGTGAGCGCGCTCGCGTTCGTCGGCGTCCACGTCGGCGGCGCGATCCGCGCGGAGTTCGCCGGCGACACCGCGGTCCTCCGGGACCTCGAGGACCGATTCAACCTCGAGTCGCGCACGGCCGGGGCCTCCGACCGTCCGGTCGCGACTGTCGACGCCGAGGACGCCGGGCGTCCGAGTGACGCGACTGGTGCTCCCGGAACCGACGACTCACTCGAGTCGACCGTCACGCGACTCGCCGGACAGGCCGACCTACCGGCTCCCGACGTTCGAGTACTCGAACACAGCACGCCCGTCGCGCTGACGGTCGGCTACCGCCCGGACGCGACGACGCTCGTCTGCTCTCGGGGGCTTCTCGAGACGCTCACCGAGCGGGAACGCGAGGCCGTGATCGCCCACGAACTCGCCCACGTCGCCAACCGGGACGCGGCCGTCCTGACCGCGCTGTCGGCCCCGGGTGCCGTCGCCCAGCTCGCGCGCAGCCGGTACGGCTACAATCCAGTCGTCGAACCGCTCGCGATGGCCGTTCGGTTCGCGAGTCGCTGGTACGTCGCCCTCGTCTCCCGCGGCCGGGAGTACGCTGCCGACGACGGCGCTGTCGCGATCACGGGCGATCCCGCGGCGCTGGCCAGTGCTCTCGAGTCTCTCGACGACGAGCTCGAGCATCGGCCGTCAGCAGACCTGCGCGAGCGCGATACGGCCACCGCGTTCGCCATCGTCCCGCCGCCGTGGGAGGAGCACCGCTTCTTCGATCGGACCCGACGGTTCGTCGCTCGTGGGATCTTCGGCACGCACCCGACGACCGCGTCGCGAATCGAGCGGCTTCGAAACCGACTCCCCTCGAGGTGACCGACGATGGCACTCGATCGACTCACACTCGGCCTGTGGATTCGGATGCTCGTCGCTGGCGTCGTCGCCGGCGTCGGGATGGTGGTGCTCTTCGTCGCAGAGGTCGCGTTCGCCGCCCTGATGGCTGCGGTGTTCATCGAGGCGATTCCCGAGTTCGCCCTCATCATCCTCGGTCTCGTCGCCGTCGTCGCGGTCACGCTGGGACTCTGGATCACGGTTGCGGCGACGTACCGACGCCTGATGCCCGCCCCCCTGGTCGTCGGGCGAGTCAGCCACGACGGGATGGCAGACGCGCTCGAGCCACTGGCACGCGGTCTGGCGAACCCGACCGTCCCCGTCACTCGACGGGGGCTCGCGATCGCCGTCGGCGGTCCGGTCCTCGCGTTCGCCGGCTACCTCGCGATCGACCTGCTCCCGGTCGTCACGCCGTTCGTGCTCGGATTCGTCGTCGGCGTGGGGCTGGTCTGTTACGGAACTGGCCGACTGGTCTACGAGGAAGTAACCGCCGACGGTGCTGTCCGCGACGACATCGCGGAGACAGCGCGGGTGCCGGCTTCGGACGACGCCGACTCGGACGACGAGCTCGAGGCCGAGCGACGGGCGGTCCAGGCGCGCGTCGACAGACTCGCTGCCCAGGCGGACGCCCCGTCCCCCACCGTTCTACTCGGCAGATCCAGCGTCCCCGTCGCGGCCTCCGTCGGTTACCGTCCGGCCACGTCCTCGATCGTCGTCTCTCGCGGCCTCGTCGATCGCCTCTCCGAGCGGGAACTCGAGGCCGTCCTCGCCCACGAACTCGCCCACGTGATCAACCGCGACGCCGCGGTGTTGACCGCGCTGTCGCTGCCTGCGACCAAGGTCGAAGCGATGTTCGCCGAGGGTGAGCAACACGAGGATGCACAAGAGCAGGAGACGAACACCGATCCCAGCACAGCCGGGCCCCACTCGGGATTCGTACTCGTGGCAGCAGTTCCAGTCTTTCTCGTGACCTCACTGGCCATCGCGTCGCTCGCACGGTACCGCGAGTACGTCGCCGACCGCGGTGCCATCGCCCTCACCGGCGATCCTGCCGCGCTGGCGAGCGCCCTCGAGACCCTCGATCGGGACGTCACTCGCCAACCCGGACGCGACCTGCGCGGACACGGCTCGACGGCGGCGTTCTCGATCGTCCCACCACCGTGGGAAGAACACCGTTTCTTCGATCGGACCCGACGGTTCGTCCGCCGACGGCTGTTCGGAACCCACCCGCGAACCGAACGCCGGGTTCGACGTCTCCGGGAAGTCACACGCGAGTACGAGTAGCCGATCCGACGCCGCTTTCCCTCGAGTTACGGACCCGACCTCACGCAACAGCTCGCGCCTTCACGACGATGACCGGATCCACGCCACGTCTCGAGATGCGGACGTGGGAGACGGGAGACAGAAAACGGCCGACGGCCGTCGAGGAGCAGTCACTCGATCGACGTCTGGCGGTGGCGCACGTCGCCGCCGCAGTTCGGGCAGGTGCCGGGATTGTCGGTCGCGTGGATGAGCGTCCCGCAATTGAAACACTCGTAGGTGCTCTCCTCGGCCGGGTCGTAGGCGACGTCTCGGATCGTCGCCGCGAGCACTTCCTTCGAGGTCTCCTCGTCTAACGCCTCGATGAGGTCGCCAGCGGTGACGACGCCGCGGAGGACCTGTCCCTCGTCGACGACCGGGAGTGCCATGAACCGGTGGCGAGCGAAGGTCGTCGCGAGCTGGTCGACCGGGTCGTCGGCACCAACCGTGACGACCGACTCGGTCTCGATCGTCGATAGCGGTGTCTGACCGGGTGCATTCAACAGTTCTCGAAGCGAGACGACGCCCTCGAGTGCGCCGTCTTCGTCGACGACGTACGCGTAGTAGACCGTCCGTTCAGCGTCGTCGTTGGCGGTCGACGTCCGGATCGCGTCGATCGCCTCGTCGACTGTCTGGGACGCCTCGAACGCCGTGACGTCCTCTTCGATGATGTCCGCGGCAGTCGTCCGTGCCATGTGGTACAACTCGACTACGAAAGCAAATAACTTTGTTCGTCGACCTGTCCCCGGTGTACGTATCCGACACGTGGCCAATCTGGAGGCACCACCCTGTTCGGGTGAACGGTCACGACTGTTCGATCGACCGGGGAAAACGGGGGTCGAGACGCAGGTCAGTACTTCGGATCTGCGCCCGTGGTCTCGTAGACGGACTCCATCAGATCGTCGCGGCGAGCCTGCCACTCGGCGAGGCCGTCGGGACTCGAGGGGTAGTTCTCGTAGTGGGCGAGCACCTCGTCGGCACGGCGTTTCGTCTGGTAGAGGTTCCAGACCGTTCCCCAGTGACCGCGGCTCTTGAGCAGCGCCTCGAGTTTGAGTTTGAAGCCGATGTCCGTACTGCCCGAGTAGAGCGCCTCGGCGAGTTTCTCGCCGGGCATGGCCGCGAGCAGCCCCATCAGGTCGTCGACGTCGACGGCCGTCGAGAGGATGTTGTAGACGTCGAGGGCGGCGTACCGGGCCCCGAAGTGGTCCATCACGCGCTCGTTGTACTCCCAGAGGACGTCCTCGGTTACGCCACCGTTCTCGAGACCGTCGACGATCGCCTCGGCGGCGTACTTGCCGGCGTAGGCCGCGCCAGCGATCCCGCCACCCGTGGTCGGGTTGACGTGGCCCGCAGCGTCGCCGACGGCGACGTAACCGGGGTGGACCGCCGAGTCGTAGGGTCGACGGGTCGGGAGCGCAGCGCCGAGTTTGTTCTCGACTTCCGCACCCTGAAACTCCGAGCGATTCTCGAGGTCGCGTTTCAGGTCCTCGACCAGTTCCATCGGCTCTTCGGTCATCTGGAAGCCCAGTCCGGCGTTGATCTCGGTCTCGGTTCGCGGGAAGTACCAGAGATAGCCCGCCGCGCGCTCGGTCGGCTTGAACACGAGCGCGTCGGACCACTCGACTGGCTCGTCGACGTGGACGATCTCACGGTAGGCCGAACAGAAGTGCGTGTAGTTGACGTTCGTGTCGAACGTCGAGTCGCCGAAGTCGACGTTGTCCTGCAGCACCGACAGTGAACCGGCGGCGTCGACGACGGCTTCCGCATCGTAGGTGCGTGGGGTCCCCTGACTCATCGCCTCGACGCCCGTAACGCGGCCGTCGGCGTCCTGAACGACGTCCTGAACGACGGTGTTGTAGTGAATGTCGACGCCCGCGTTCTCCGCGCCCTCGATGATCAGCCGACCGTACTCCCAGCGGTCGATGACGGCGAGTTCGCCGGGGACGGGAATCTCGAGGACCGTGTCTTCCTGCGGGATTTCGAAACGCCCGTGGTCGACGTCGGTGTTCGTAAACGCCGGTTCGATCTGTGATTTCGGGATCGAATCGGGGAACGCACTCGCGCCCTTGAGCGCGTCGCCACAGGCGATGTGGCCAGCCAGTTCTTCGGACTTGCGCTCGACGAGGGCGACGTCGTAGCCCTCGTGGGCGAGGGTCGCCGCGGCGTAACAGCCTGCGGTTCCGGCCCCGACGACGACCACGTCCGGGTCGTACGTCTCGGGCGTCCCGCCGGCGGCCGACTGCTCCTGCGTACTCATACTCAGTGTGTGGACACTCCGCTATGAAAACTGTTTATGTGGGCCGTGATGGGCCGACAGGTCGCCGTCAGGTCGCGAGCGAGCGACTGAACGAGAGCACAGTCAGTCCCCGCCGACGAGCGGAATCGGGAACGACGCCCGTGTCTCGAGTGTCTCTTCGACCTGTGTGAAGACGAGAACGGTCCCGACGATGGCGAGGATCGTCCCGAAGACGAACGGGACGACGAAGCCGTAGCCGACCAGCGCGCCGGAGGCGAGCGGGCCGACGGCAATACCGAACCCGAAAGCCATCGTGAGCACCGAGAGCTTCGAACCCGACTCTCCCTCGCCCGCGAGGTCGCCGGCCAGCGCCAGCGCGGGGGCGAACACCAGCGCGCCGGCGATCCCCTGAGCGAGTCGAGCGAGGAACATCGTCTCCGGAGTCGTCACGAGTCCCTGAACGAGCGTCGTGGGAATCAGCAACACCATTCCGATGACGATGAACGGGCGCCGACCGTACCGGTCGCAGGCCCGACCGACGGGCGTCTGAAGGAGCACCTGTGCGAGGATGAACGCGGCGAACTGGATGCCAAACCAGGTCGAGCCCTGCTCGAGTCGGGCGTTGACCTGCGGCTGGATCGTCGCGAGCAGCGCGATCGCCGTGGCCATAAATAGCGTCGCGACCCCGAGGGTGAAGATCGGGTCGAGGAGGTTCCGCCCGCTCGGGTCGCGGACGTCGATCGCGAGGTCTGCGGCCGCGTTCGCCTGGGTCCCTTCGGGGTCGGTGATCAGGACCGTCACCAGGAGGGTGCTGAGGGCGGCGGTGATCGCGGCCACGTAGAACGCTGCGTCGAACCCGGTGATCGTCACCCCCGACGAGCCGAGGGGGAGCGTGTACGGCCCGAGGTTGACGACGGCCCCCGCCGCGACCGGCCCGGCACCGAAGCCGATCAGGCGAAACGTGTTGTAGACGCCCATGTTCCCACCGCGATCGCCCCGCGTGGCGAGTTCGTTCACCAGCGCGATCGACGCGGGAACGATGAACGCGACGCTCAGCCCCTGCAACCCGCGGATAACGAGCAACGAGAGGTACGACTCCGCCAAGAGGTACGCCAGATTCGTCAGGGTGAGCCCGCCGAGGCCCACGAGAATGAACGCCTTTCGTCGCCCGACACGGTCGGAGAAACGCCCCGTAACCGGCTGGAGACTGCTGTTGAGAAAGCCATACAGCGAGAGGATGATGCCGATGATCATCGCCTCCTCGAGGCCGAAGGTCGCCCCGCCGATCACGTCGCTGGTGACGTACAGCGGGATCACGATGATCAGAAACGAGTTCCCGATACCGTCGGCCATCCGCGCGAACGCCAGCGCGAGGACCCGCCGGTCGACGGCGAACTGGGCGACGACCAGGCGGGCGAACCGCTGCATACCACCCGTCACGTTGGCTATCCGATTAGTATTACGTTTCGAAGCATAACGGAGGCTGGCGACGATGGACCGTACGTGTCACCGACCGTCGGTGGATGGCCTGACCTATCCCTCGAGTGTGGACGATCCAAACGCGTCGCTTAAGTCGTTCGGCCGACGTATCCCCGACACTGATGGAGTTTTGCGACGATTGCGGTTCGATGATGAAAGCCGTCGACGGCGTCTGGGAGTGTGGCAGCTGTGGCTTTACGAAGCCGAAAGGTGACGCCGCCCAGTACACCGTCACCGACAGCCAGGAGGCAACCGAGATTATCGAGTCCTCGGAGGAAACCTCGTTGCCAGAGACCGACGCTTTCTGTCCGGAGTGTGGCAACGACCGCGCCTACTGGTACATGCAACAGATCCGGTCTGCAGACGAGTCCGAGACGCGGTTTTTCATCTGCACCGAGTGTGAGTACAAGTGGCGCGAAGACGATAACTGACACGTTACCGAAGAAACCGTCGGCGGACGGATGGATATCGACTCGTTTCTCGGCGTGTACGCTCACCGTACGGAATCAGTTCTTTGTAAGCCGTCGGCACACAGCGGCGTATGTCCGACCGGTCCGCCAGCCCGTCGCGCGACGACCACGACCAGCGCCAGTCGACCCTCTCGAGTTCTGACCGTGATCGGAGCCACACCCTGCCCTCGCCCGCGCCCTCGTCCGCTCTCTCGTCCCCGCGGCGACGCTTCCTCACCGTCGCGGCCGGATCGACCGTCCTCTCGGCGACCGCAGGATGCGTCGACACGGACTCCGACGACTCGCCGGCATCGTCCCGAGCAGACCCCCACCACGAGGAGGCCGACAGCGTCGACGAACTCCCGCTGTTCGACGCCCACACCCACATTACGCCGATGGCAGCCCGCGGGCACGACGCGCTCTCGGCAGACGCCCTCGTCGACTGGATGGACAGCAACGGCGTCGACACCGCGGCCGTTCTCGCACTCGAGTCACCAGAGGCCTATCCCGTTCAGGCGACGAGCTGGTGGCTCCTCGAGGAAATCCAGCCGTATGCCGATCGCCTCGTGCCGTTCGTCACCATCGACCCGCGGACGCTGGTCCACGACCGCGACGTCATCGAAGACGTCCTCGAACAGTACCTCGAGGGCGGCGCTCGCGGCTTCGGCGAACTCAAAGCCGGCATCGGTATCGACGACGAGATGGCTCGCCAGGCCTACGAACTGTGTTCGTCCTACGACCTTCCCGTCACCCTCCACACCGACGGCCGGGCGATGACCGACGACCTCGGCCTCCCCGGACTCGAGTCGGTCCTCGAGTCGTTCCCCGACGTCGACTTCCTCGCGCACGCCCACGGCTGGTGGATCCACGTCTCCGGTGACGTCGACACGATGGAACGCGGGAGCGCCCACGAAGGCCCGGTCGAACCAGGCGGCCGCGTTCCGGAACTCCTCGCTAGCTACGACAACCTCTACGGTGATCTCTCCGCTGCCGCAGGCTGGACTGCACTCACCCGCGACGAAGACTTCGGCCAGTCGTTCCTCGAGGACCACCACGACCAGCTCGTCTTCGGAACCGACTACCTCTATCCCGGCCAGGAGGTCGACCACTTCGACCTCTTCGACCGATTCGACCTCTCACTCGAGGCGTGGGCCGACATCCGGTACCAGAATTTCCAGTCGCTCCTCGTGTGAGCGTCAACCGAGCCGCCGGTACACCCGGAGTCCGATCGAGACCGCCGTCCCGAACCCGGGCACCCGCCTCGAGATCGCCGCCGCCCCGAGCAACAGCGCACCGGCCTTTCGGCGCCCCTTCGCGAACTCCACGACCGCGTCGGCGATCGTCGTCATCGTGCTCGCGTTCGATACCAGGTTCCGTCGGTCGCCGGTCGTCGTCGACATACTCCTCGTTGAGCCAGCACAGTGGAAACCACCTCACCTTGCGATTGCCGCCGCCACTTCTCCTCGAGTGGAGATGCGAGGGTCACGACTCGAAGGGAACGGCTCCAGAAAAATTACGTCGCTCACTCCTCGCCCGCTTCGCGGTTCCCTCCCGGTCACCGCTCCGCCTCGAGAACTTCCCTTCGCTCACTCCTCGCCCGCTTCGCGGTTCCCTCCCGGTCACCGCTCCGCCTCGAGGAGTTCACTACGTTCACTCCTCGCCTTGCTCACGGGTCGCTTCGCTCCCCGTTCGCATTTTGGAGCACTCCCTCGCTTCGCTCAGTCGTCCTCCCCTTTCGCAATCGGCGCTCGAATAAGATTCCCCCACTCGGTCCACGAACCATCGTAGTTCTGGACGTCTTCGTAGCCCAGCAGTTCGTGGAGGGCGAACCAGGCGATCGCCGACCGCTCGCCGACGCGGCAGTAGGTGACGACCGACTCGTCGCCGTCGATGCCGGCCTCTTCGTAGAGATCCCGCAGTTCCTCCGGCGGCAGGAAGCGCCCGTCGTCTTGCAGGTTCGTCGGCACGGGAACGTTCGACGCGCCGGGGATGTGGCCGCCACGCTGGGCAGTCTCGTCGAGTTCGGGTGGTGCGATGAGTTCGCCGGAGAACTCCTCTGGCGAGCGCACGTCGACCATCGGGAGGCCAGCCTCGCGGGCCTTGTCGACCTCACCCTGATACGCGCGGATGCTCTCGAACGGCCCGCGGGCCTCGTACTCCTGGGACGGGTAGTCTGGCTGCTCTTCGGTCAGCGGATAGTCGTTCTCGACCCAGTAGTCCTTTCCACCGTCGAGGATCCGGGTGTCCTCGTGACCGTAGTAGTTGAACTGCCAGTAGGCGAAAACGGCGAACCAGTTGGGGACGTGGCCGTCGCCGTAGAAGACGACCGTCGAGTCCTCGCCGATGCCGATTTCGCCCACGAGGTCCTCGAAGTCCTCTTTCTTCAGGATGTCACGCTGATCGTCGTCCGAGAGATCGTCGTCCCAGTTGAGGCCGATCGCACCCGGAATGTGGCCCTCGTCGTACAGCGACGGAAAGTCGTTGTCCGGTGGGCTCGGACTCTCGATCTCCACGAGACGATACGCCGGATCGTCGGACTGGAAGTCGTCGAGTCGGTCTTCGACCCAGTCGGCCGAAACGAGTACGTCGGTGTCGTAGTCGGTCATACACCTCTTTCTATCCCGAGGAGCCACTAATAGGTGTCAGCATGGGTATGTATGGGTGCTAGCTGTGACGGCGACAGCCATCGAATCGCCCCGAAGACAGGGGCCGGAGGAAACGTCAGCCGGCACTTTCGAGAATCGTACCCGGCGTCCGACGGGCTCCTGCGTCGTGGCGACTTCCGGCAACAACTCCCGGAAACGCCGACGCAGATTCGGGCCGTAAAACCGCCGTCGATCGGCACTGGTAACCCGCTCGAGCAGTGAATCCGGATATGCGACTCGCACGACTCCTGACACCGGACGGACCGGTGGCCGGCAGGTACGAGGAGGGTATCATCTACGCCGACGACGGAGCCTACGAGGTCGGCGTCGACGGCCGTCTCCTGCCACCGGCGGAACCAACCGCACTCTACTGCGTCGGGCGCAACTTCGCCGAAACGCTCGAGCAGATGGAGTACGACCGACCCGAGGAACCGGACTTTTTCATCAAGCCGCCGGCGTCGGTGGTCGGCCACGAGCAACCGATTCCCTACCCTTCGTTCACCGAGGAGTTGACTTACGCAGGCGAACTTGCGGCCGTGATCGACGACCGCTGTCGTAACGTCGACCCCGAGGACGTCCCCGACGTCGTCCGCGGGTACACGATCATGAACGACGTCGACGCGCTCGACCAGCAGGGCCGCACGGCGCGGAAGGCCTTCGACCGCTCGGGGCCGCTCGGCCCCTGGCTCGAGACGGATCTCGATCCGCGCGCGATCGACATGCACACCGACGTCGCGGGCGAGCGCCGGCAGGAGGCCAACACGGAGCTGATGCTGTTCGATCCCTACGAGATCGTCTCCTACCTCTCGAGGCGCTTTACCGTCGAGCCGGGCGACGTCGTCGCCTTCGGGAGTCCGGCCAATCCGGGCCTGCTCGAGCCAGGCGACACCGTCGAGATTACCTACGAGGGGATCGGCACCCTGCGAAATACGGTAGTCGAGGGTCGGGAGTGAGGCAGTCCCGTGAGCAGTCGGTGGAGAAACGCCTTTGACCGCCGACTGCCACCGACGAGATGTGAGCGCTGATTCCGCCCGCCGCGTCGAGGTTTACCCCGGCCGCGAGGTCGTCGTCGAATTCGACCCCGACCTCACCTTCGAGTGCGTCGAGGAGTGCACCTGGTGCTGTCACCACGGTGTCTTGCTCTACGACCGGGACCTCCTCGAGCTGGCCCAGCGGGCGACCCTCGCGGAGACGACGACCGACTTCCGCGGAGAGAAGTTCGTCACGCGCGAGGAGAAATCCCGGGACGACCACGTCGGCGAGGACGGCCACGCCTGTGCGTTCCTTCGCGACGACGGCCTCTGTACCCTCCATCTCGAGGAAGACTGGAAGCCAACGCGGTGTTCGGTCTTTCCACTTGGCGTCTGGCTCGACGAGGGTGACCTCCACGTCGACATCCGGGAGTCGGCCCACGACCACTGCGACGGACTCGACGTCAGCGACCGGCGAGTGATCGACAATCTCGAGGCCTTCTTACCGGAACTGCTCTGGGAGCTCGAGAACCCCGATTCAGACCGCGTGCTGTGAGTTCGGGGACCGTCACGATCCGGAGACGTGGCTGTCTCGTGTTACCACGCATCTCCAACCATTTAAATGTCTTCCGCACGTAGTCGGGTTGTGACAGAAGAATCAGGGCGACGGAACCTCCGTATGCCAAACAGCGACGAAGTATTCGCAATCGTGACCGAGCACCTTGGTGGAAACCACGTCCAGCTTCGGTGCCAGGACGGGAAAGAGCGCCTCGGGCGCATCCCCGGCCGCATGAAGTACCGCACCTGGATCGAGCAGGACGACATCGTCGTCGCCGAACCCTGGGACTGGCAGGACGAGAAAGCCACCATCGAGTGGCGCTACACCAGCCAGGACGCAGATCAGCTCCGTCGCGAAGGCCACATCGACTGATATTTTAGCTGCAGCCGGTGAACGCCGGTGACACGCAGTCTCTGACCCGGAGAGCACACGTTCTACCGACTTCTCGAGTGACGACGACTACCGCGTAGGTTCCAGGACAGGTGAGAGCGAGCCGATCGGTGGCACACCCGGCTACC
Source organism: Natrarchaeobaculum aegyptiacum (assembly GCF_002156705.1). Taxonomy (NCBI): domain Archaea; kingdom Methanobacteriati; phylum Methanobacteriota; class Halobacteria; order Halobacteriales; family Natrialbaceae; genus Natrarchaeobaculum; species Natrarchaeobaculum aegyptiacum. The sequence continues at coordinate 2,551,117 of NZ_CP019893.1, read as the reverse complement.
GTTCCGCGGTCTCGAGAGTGCACGCCGTCTTTCGTACCGTCGCCACGGCCGGATAGTCGTGCTTGCCGACGTTTCCTTGTTATGTTTGAACACACCAACTCAGAATTATCTTTGGATACGTAAGAAAGTATAAGAAAAATTTAATACTAATGGAAATAACCATTAGAATGCAATGTCCGACAACGACAGCATGAAAGATTACCTCGCACAGCACCCCCGAATGATCGGCGCACTGTTCACCATCCTGCTCCTGCTGAGTCAGGCAGGGTCGGCCTCTGCAGCGATTGCTACTCAAGTTGGCCCGTGATTTTTTAAGTGTAGAATTATCTACGCGTTCCGGGACGAAACCACACCTGTTCTACAAATAAAGAAAATTATAATCGAGCTATCTTAATAGGTCAGTCCCAACCTCGTCGTTCCAGTAAATTTCATCCTCGAATAGAAGCGGATATTTGCTCCACGTAAGATACTCCTCAAGCGCGTCCCTTTCGACTCGTTCCTGAGGTAGAGCACCGGGGCTCAAATGATGTTGCTGAATCGTTTGAATGGCGGGCGTCGAGACGCTTCCCAGTTTGTATTCCTTCGTTGTGTACGCCTGTCCACCGAGTGTATAGGTCGAGTCGTCGATCGGATCAAACTCGAGCAGGCCGGGCGTTCCACCGTCCGACTGGGCGATATCGGCTGAGCCGTCACCGACGATCAGGTACTGATCGCCGAGTGCGGAGTGATCCTGTGCGATCTCGAGGGCTCCTCGGAGCGGGAAGCCCCTGTTGAGCAGGCGGGCCATCGTCTCGCCTGCTTCGACGGCGTCTTCGTTGACGACGTCGGCGTAGGTGCTGACGCCGCCGAACGCACCGCGTTCGGTCAGGGCCAGTCCCTGTTCGTAGGACCGACAGGCGTTGAGGAAGAAGACGCCGAGGTCCACGGCCTCGAGCGTACGGACGTCGAGGTCGCCGTCTGCACACTCGATCCCGTCTTCGGTCGCGTGACCGATGTAGTGGAGGAAGTCGTAGCCACCCCCGGTGAGTAACTCGGTGAGTCGTCGGGTACTGACGCCGAACTCCGAATCGATCTCGAACGGCAGGGTCTCCCGGTTGCCGTAGGTCTCGTCGAGGATGTCGTGTTCCTCGAGCATCCGGGCGTCGTTACAGACGAGCAGGATCTCGATCGAGGCGGTGCGCTCGTCGTGATCGAGCTGGTTGCGGTAGGCTTCGACCGTGGCCTTGGAGGCCTGCTTGGGAATCCCATCGCCAAACCAGGCGTGTTCGACCGACTCGTCGGCGACCGCCGGACGGACGAACACCGACTCGCCGGGCGACGACGGTGGCGCGCGAGACTGGCTCCGGGACCCGGCTGCAGACCGAACCAGCTGGGCAGTCGCAGGCTCGGGCTCCGGAATCGCCTCGGGGACCTGCCCGCGAGTCTCGCGGACGATCCCCAGTTCGTTCACCACGAACGGCAACAGTTCCACGGTCTCCGGATCCGCGGGAACGTGCGCGGTCAACGGCCACCGCGGCACGTACGGTTCGAGCCGGTCGAACGGCACCTCGAGGTACCGTTCCAGTCGCTCGGTGAGCGACAGGTCGTAGGTCTCCCGGAACTCGAACGGCAGGTCGTCCTCGAGGACCGACCGCTCGTAGAGGTCGTACTGGAAGACCCCCTCCATCCGAACCAGTGAATCGAGGAAGAAGACGCGCTTCAACAGGGTCGCGATCCCATCCTCGAGCGAGCCGGCCTCGATCAGCGAGTGGGTAAATTCCGACGTCTCGAGCCGGGGCTCCTGGCCCGCACGGACGGTCGCCCCGAGGAAGAACGCGAGCGGGGCGGCCTGGAACACCGAGCGGTAATTCGGCGGAACGACGAGAGAAACGTCACTGTCCGGAACGTCGACCGGGTCGGGAATCTCGAGTCGATCGCCGAGTTCGATCAGCGGCGGATGACCGCGCAGGGTCGGCCACGTGCGCTCCGGTGACGTCGTCTTCAACGCCGACGGCATCGCCGAGACGGCCGCCATCATGTCGTCGATATCGGAAGTGGTCGTGATCGTGCCGGCGGGGCGGTCGTGCAACGAACGAGCGCCGACGCCGACGGTCGCCTCGCGCTCGAGGGAGATCCGAACCGCCGTAATACCGATTCCGACCGTTCCGGCGACGGGGACTCGACAGTAGAGTTTGATCGGGCCACTGAGGCCAACGAACTGCAGCCGATCCTCGAGTTCGGCCGTCTGGCCGGTGCCGAGGGCGGCCTCGGTTCGCCCGGTTTCGTCGTGGATCGTCACCGAACAGGTCTGGTCGAGCCTGAGCGCATCGGTCTCGACGGTACAGGCAGTATTGAGTGGAAACTCGAACGTCTCGACCGCGACGGGTTCGGGGTCGACGGACCCGTCGATCCCGAGTTGCAGTCGCCGCTGCTCGATCGAGTCGTGAAACTCGAGGCCGGGAGGATCAGTCGTCGCGTCGAAGGTGATAGTCATAACTCCGGCTAGGGCTGGCTCTTGTTTTCGACCGCGGGTGCAAAACGATTGTGGCGTCAATTTGGCAGGAAGCAGCGTTGTCCGGCCGTCCCACAGGCGAAAACTACTGCGGGCAACCTGCGGACGCCGAACTCTGTTCGCGAAAGACGATCGTCGGGAACCGCGCCACGACGGTGCTGGGACGGCGACCGCTGCCGGCGCGCGACAGCGGAACCCGCTCGATCACCCCCTGATCTGCGAGTTCGTAGAGAAACCGCGTCACCGTTCCCGTGGTCAGTTCCGATCGGTCGGCGATTTCCGTCGCGATGGCTTTGATCGGCCGATCGCGGTCTTCGAGCGCGACGAGATCGACGAGAACCTGCTGTCGCGTCTTCGAGAGGGCGAGCGCACGGTCGACGTGGACCCCGTCGTCGGGGACGTCCATCCTCGCTCGTTCGAGGTGGGCCTCTTCGATGCGGTCGGCGTCGTCGGCGGTTGCACACACCGCAGCCGAGAACAGCGCTGCGAGCGCGTCGTGGGCGTTTCCGTCGGCCCACGCGGCGAGTTCGCGGACCGATTCGTGATCGAGCGCGCCCGCGGCGAGCCCCGTCGAGGCGCGGTCCGTGAGGACGTCGATCAGTTCGTGACTGCGATAGGCGGGCACCGATACGCGTTCGCCGGCCCACCCGGCCGGTTCGCGCTGGCCGACGGCAACCGTCGAGACCGAGTCCGCGACGGGTTCGAGGAGGTCACACGCCTGTTCGTACGCCAGCGTCTCCGGTTCGTCGTGGTGGTCGACGGCGACGACCGCGCGACGGTCGGGCCGTGCGAGGCGCTCTCGCAGGCGCTCACGAAGCTGATCGGTTCCGATGCCGCTCTGCGGAACGGGATCGGGTGAGAGAACCGAGAGGACGGCCCGGTAGAACGCGAAGGGACTCTCGACGCGTCGGCCGTCGACGTAGACGAACCAGGTGACCGGCTCGACCTGCTCGTCGCGCGTGGTCGTCCCGATCGCCCGGCTCGCGTCACCGAGTCGATCGTTCAGTGCGTCGAACAGCGCGGTGACGATCGCAGACGTCCCGGAGCCGGCCGGACCGACCACCGCGACTGGCTCCGGGAGGCCGTCGTCGAAGACTGGCTCGAGTGCGTCGAGCAGTTGCTCGAAGACGGGGCCACGACCGACCGGGTCCGAACGGTGGACGACGGGACTCAGGTGACTCCGGTCGACGACGACGGAGGCGTCCCGGTGGACGGATCGTCGTCTCGCGATGCGATCCCGGAGATTCATTCGGTGCCGTCAGCCTCCGACCCGACGAGCGCCGCCTCGAGCACCTCGAGGGTGTGGTAGACGGGGTAGCCAGAGCCGTGTTCCATCTGCATCGAACACGTCGGACACTCCGTCAGGCCCGTTTCGGCCGGTGCGGCGGCCATGTGCTCGAACATCTCCTCGCCGATCGCCATCGACGTCTCGTAGCGTTCGGCCTTCCACCCGTAGGTTCCGGAGATCCCCGAACAGGAATCCCCCACGTCGTGTGCCTCGATCCCGTCGATCGCGTTCATCACTTCGATCGTCTGGCTATCGAGTCCCTGGTTACGTGAATGACACGGTGCGTGATAGACGACGTCGTCGAACTCCTCGCCGACTGCGGCCCCCTCGAGTGCGGCCTCGAGGTCCTCGTGGACCCGCAGGTACTCGAGGGCGTCCCAGGTGTTCGCGGCGACCGTCTCCGTGTCCACGAAGTCGAACAGTTCGGGGTACTCCTGGCGGAGCGACATCGAACACGAACTGCACGAGGTGATGACGTCCGCCCCCTCCTCGAGGGCCCCGGCGAGTTCCCGGACGTTGGTCTCTGCTGCTCGGCGAGCGTCTGCGAGCATTCCGTTGGCGAACATCGGCGTGCCCGAGCAGTCCTGTTCGGGGACCAGCACCTCGTAGCCGAAGTGTTCGTATACCCGGACGAGCGCCTTCGCGACCGCTGGGGTGTTGAAGTTCGCGTAGCAACCGTGGAAGTAGGCGATGCGTTTCTCGGGGTTCTCGACGTGCGCGCCACCTCGAGCCGTGAACCACTCACGGAACGTCTCGGTCGCGAACTCCGGAAACTCGCGCTCGCTCGTGATCCCGAGGGTCTTCTCGCCGAGCCAGCGCACGGCAGATAGGCCCATCACGAAATTCGCGGTACGCGGGAACGTGGCTGCGAGCGGCGCGAGTCGGCGGTAGTTCGCGAGCAGCCGGTTGCGGACGTACTCGCGGGAGAGGGTGTTCATCTGGTCGTCGACGTACGCCCCGCGAGCCGTGTTGTGCATCTGGGAGAGCGGGACGTCCGTCGGGCAGGCGCTATCGCAGCGCATGCAGTTCGAGCACTTCATCACCGTCTCGTCGATGTCGTGGTCGTCCTGCCGTTTGAGCCGCCACTGCTCCGGCCCCTGGAACTTCGGCCCGGGGAACTCCTCGTCGACCTCCGCGACGGGGCAGTTCGTATCGCAGGTCGAACACTTGTAGCAACTGTCGGCACCGGGCCGGAGGTCCATCGACTCGGCCTCGGGGAAGACCTCGATCGGTTCGAACGCGTCGTTCTCGTCGTCAGCGTGCTCGTCTGTCGGTCGGCCAGCATCGGCCGTGGTATCTGCATCGCTCATGGAATTAGCTCGTCACCTCCGCGGCTGCACGCGTGCCGGCGACGTAGCCCGTCGCCAGCGAAACGCCACTGCCCGACTTCTCGGCGGCGAAGTCGTAGCCGCTCAGGACCGAACCCGCGGCCCGCAGGTTGGAAAACTCGAGGCCGCCGCCGGCCTCGAGCGGTCGGAGGTCGCGGTCGACGTCGACGCCGAACCGGGCGTAGGGCTGGTCGCCGAAGACGTCGTCGACGAACCAGTCGTACCGATCGTCCGGGTGCGCGACGTGGCAGTCGAAGACCGGTTCGGTAACCTGCTCGCGATCCGACTCGATTCCGGTTCCGACGAGACCGCCCGTCGCGAGGACGTACTGGTCGGCCCGGTGGGGCACCGCAGCGCCGTTGCGGTCGACGACGACGTGGCCGATCCGGTCGCTGTCCGCTCCGGTTCGATCGTCGGCCCCACCGCGGGCCGACTCGTAGTCGACCACCGGCACTCCCGTGGTCACCCGGACGCCTGCGTCCTCGAGCGCGCCGTAAAGAAGGTCCTCGAGTCGCAATCCCGGCAGGCTGGGCGGTCCCATCGGGACCTCGAAGACGTCGACGTCCAGAGCCGCCTCGAGGTCGGTCCTGACCGCGGTTGCGTGGTCGTCGCCCAGAATGGCCGGAAACCCGACGCGGGACTCGCCTGCGAGTCGATCCTCGACGACGCTGGCGAGGGCCGCCCGCGAGCCGGTCTCGCTCCCGCCACGCCAGACGGGCTCGTTCCGGTCGAGCAGGTGAGCGTAGCGAGTGACCTTCGCGTCGTCCCGCTCGATGCCGGGAAATGAGACCGTCACGCCCCGGACGGCGAACGGGACGCCGGCGGCCTCGAGGTGGCCGGCGGCGAGCGGCGCGTCGAAGTCGGGGATCGTGTCGAAGCCGACGAGGAGGGTGTCTCGCGGGTCGCTCGCGAGGCCGGCGGCCGTCGCGGCCGGGTAGCGGGCGGTCGGCTTGACCCGACCGGCGTAGGTCGGCACGAGCGCGTTCACGTCGGTGTGGGAACCGGCGTAGGCGTCGCCGGCGACCCTGTCGAAGAACTCGAGCGCGTCGCGGACGGCGTCGGCTCCGACTCGCTCGTAGGGGTGGCCCGTGGGCAGGTCGGCGATGGCGTCGAACGGGTCGACGATCGGGTCCTCGGTACCGGCACCGTCCGGCGGATACCCCAGCACGTCGATCAGTCCGCTCGCCTGCCGGAGGGTGCTCTGTGTGGCGCTGACGATGCGAACGCGAACGTCCTCTCGCGCGGCCGCGAGCGCGGCGGTCGCCCCGGCGAGGCCGCCACCGACTACGAGGACGTCGTCCTCGATGGCCATTCAGCGGCCACCTCCGGCGTCGGTTCCGGCACCTCGAGTGTCGGGGCGGTCGGTCCCCGCTCGAGGAGCCGCTCCCTCGGGTTCGCGATCCGGACCGCGGTCGAACGCTGCGTAGGGGAGCGAGTCCGAGCCATCCCCCGGATCCGTCCCGGCGTCGCTCGCCGGGTCGGCGTCCAGATTCGCCGTCGTCGCGTACAGCGCGTAGTTGACCATCGCCTGGGAGAGCTGTTCGCCCCAGCAGGCGTGGCGTTCGCCCTTCCAGCGCTCGGCAACGAGTTCCGACAGGGCCGCGCGGACGGTGTCGGCGTCGTGGTCGGGATGGAGTTCGGTCGCCATCGCCTGACAGCAAAAGCCACCCTGGCAGTTGCCCATCGAGGCCCGGGTCCGGATGCGAACGGCGTTCAGGTCCGCGCCGGACTGCTCGATTGCGTCACGGATCTCCGCTCGCGTGACGCCCTCGCACTGGCAGATCACCGGGTTCGGGTCCGAGCACTCGAGTACCGCCTGACTGCGACTTCCCAGACGCTGTTTCGACCGGCGAGCGATCGGCGAGCGCAACCCGAAGTCGTCCATGCCGGCCGCGAGCGTCTCGAGGTTCTCGCTCCCGGGCAGAGGTTCCTCGGCGGTCGCACACGAGGCCCGGACGCCGAGTTTGTCGCAGACGTGGTCTGCGATATCCTCCGCCATCGCGCGGTAGGTGGTGAACTTCCCCCCGACGATGCTCGAGATTCCAGCTACCTCGTCGCGGTCTGCGTGATCGAGCAGGAAGAAGTCCCGCGTGATGTCGGTCGGATCGACGGTTCCGGTCCCCGGCGGTTCGTACAGCGGGCGAACGCCCCAGAACGAGCGGATCGTCCGGGCCTCCCGGAGGATCGGCACGAGTTCGGCGAGGCTGTCGATCATCAGGTCGACCTCCCAGCGCTCCTCGGGGTAGTCGTCTGGGTCCTCGACTTCGACGTCCGTGGTGCCGAGGATGGCGGTCGTCTCGTGGGGAACCACGATGTCTGCGTCGCCTTTCGGCCGGCAGCGGTTGATCACGGTGTCGACCTGCCGGACGTTCATGATGGTCATTACACCCTTCGACGGGCGGACGGCGATCTCGAGGTCGGCCATCGCCCCGATCTGGCCGGCCCACGCGCCCGTCGCGTTGACGACGTACTCGGCGGTGATCTCCTCGAGGCTCCCCGCGGCCACGTCGGTCCGTTTACCGGGGCCTGCGCCGTGGCGGACTACGGCACCGGTGACGTCGTCGCCGTCGCACAGCAGGTCGACCACCTCGGCGTGGGTCTCGATGCGCGCGCCGTGGTTCTCGGCGTCGATCGCGTTCGCGACACAGAGGCGGAACGGGTCGACCGCGCCGTCGGGCACCTCGATCGCGCGCTCGACGTCAGCGGCCAGGTAGGGTTCGTTCGCGCGGGCCTCGCGCCCGGAGAGCACGCGCGCCGGAATCCCGCAGTCGCGACAGCCCTCGAGTTTCTCCTCGAAGTACTCGTCGGGATCCTCGGGGCGCTTGACGAACAGCCCGCCAGTCTCCTCGACGCAGTGGCCCGCGATCTCTCGCAGCACCCGGTTCTCCTCGATGCACTCGCGGGCGCTCGCCCGGTCAGAGACCGCGTAGCGGCCGCCGCTGTGGAGGAGTCCGTGCATGCGACCCGTGGTTCCGTCCGTCAGCGTCCCGCGCTCGAGCAGGGTGACCTCGAGGCCGCGCATCGCCAGGTCCCGGGCGATGCCACAGCCGGTCGAGCCGCCACCGAGGACGAGCACGTCGGTGTCCGATGGCATTTCCGTTACTCGTACCTCGAGCCCGCTTCCCTTTATTTTATCGGCACCAGCAGAGCGTCCGTAAGAGATAGGAGAGTCGGCGACGACGGACGAGGTGGTAGCCGATCAGCGCACCCGAGGGGGACCCGTCGACTGTCCCAGCGGCCACACAGATCGACAATTTCTCACCCTGAGTCCGGCCCGTCCGGTGGATCGACCGAATCGAACCGGTGTAACTACCAGTTGACCGTGGAAAATTTTATAATGATCGTCATGATTGTTTACCAGTAGCACGTGACCGTCGATAAAGATGGTGCGTGAGCCACCGGGGTGACACCAGTGACAGACAATACCTACGTCGGCGCAGTGGACCAGGGAACGACCGGGACTCGCTTCATCGTCTTCGATCACGGGGGGCGGGTCGTCGCGAACGCATACGAAAAACACGAACAGATCTACCCGGAGCCGGGCTGGGTCGAACACGACCCGATGGAGATCTGGGAGAACACGAAGCAAGTCATCACGCAGGCGTTCGGGCAGGCGGGGATCAGGCCCGACCAGCTCGAGGCCATCGGCGTGACCAACCAGCGCGAGACGACGGTACTCTGGGACGCAGACTCCGGGAGACCCGTCCACAACGCCATCGTCTGGCAGGACCGGCGCACGACCGAGCGCGTCGAGCAACTCGAGGCCGACGGACAGGTCGAGTCGATCCGCGCAAAGACCGGCCTCGAGGCCGACGCCTACTTCTCGGCGACCAAAGCCGAGTGGTTACTCGAGGAGGGCGACCCGATCAAGATGGAGCGTTCGCGGCCCGACGACATCCGCGACCGGGCCGAGCGTGGCGACGTACTCTTCGGAACGATCGACACCTGGTTGATCTACAACCTCACGGGCGCACACGTGACCGAGGTCACGAACGCCTCGCGGACGATGCTGTACAACATCCACGACCTCGAGTGGGACGACGACCTCCTCGCGGAGTTTTCGGTCCCACGCGAGATGCTCCCCGAAGTGCGTCCCTCGAGCGACGAGGAGACTTACGGGACGACCGACCCCGAGGGCTTCCTCGAGGCCGAAATCCCCGTCGCGGGCGCACTCGGCGACCAGCAGGCGGCGCTGTTCGGCCAGACCTGCTTCGACGCGGGCGACGCGAAGAACACCTACGGGACGGGCTCGTTCTTCCTGCTGAACACCGGCCCGGAGGCCGTCGAATCGGACCACGGCCTGCTGACGACGATCGGGTTCCAGCGCTCGGGCGAACCCGTTCAGTACGCCCTCGAGGGCTCGATCTTCGTCACCGGCGCGGCCATCGAGTGGCTCGAGGACGTCTCGCTGATCGACGACCCGACCGAGACCGCGGAACTGGCCCGGAGCGTCGATTCGACGGACGGCGTCTACGTCGTGCCCGCGTTTACGGGCCTTGGCGCGCCCCACTGGGACCAGCGCGCTCGCGGGACCATCGTCGGGATGACACGGGGCACCCGTCGCGAGCACATCGTCCGGGCGACCCTCGAGTCGATCGCTTACCAGACTCGCGACGTGGCTGAGGCCATGGAGGCCGACTCGGGCATCGAGATGCGCAGTCTCAAGGTCGACGGCGGTGCGGTCAAGAACAACTTCCTCTGTCAGCTCCAGGCCGACATCCTCGGTTCGGCCATCGTCCGGCCAGTCGTCGACGAGACGACGGCGCTCGGCTCCGCCTACGCCGCGGGACTGGCAGTCGGCTACTGGAACGACCTCGAGGAACTGCGACGCAACTGGCAGGTCGACCGCGAGTTCGACCCGACGATGGACCGCGAGACCGCAGACACGCGGTACGACCGCTGGAGCGACGCCGTCCAGTGCTCGCTCGGCTGGGCGCGAGACGCCGACGGTGACGGAGGAAACGACGCATGACCGTCAGCGGGCTGCTCGAGGCGCTCTCGAGTCTGCCGGAGATCGTCGCGGCGCTCGGGGGCGGGGCGTTCGGGGCGGCGATCGGGCCGCTCCCGGCGTTCGTCTTCACGGGCCTGCTGGTGATCGCCGGCGAGTCGGCGGTGCTGGTCGGCGGTGACGAGTACGGGCACATCACGGGTGCAGTCGCCTTCGGTCCGGCGTTCTCGCCGGCAGTGAGCTTCGCCGGCGGTGTCGCCGCGACGGCCTACGCCGCCCGCAAGGGCTACATGGACGACTTCGAGTACGACTACCACCAGGCGAAGAACATCGCCCAGGCGCTCGGGACGAAACCTGACGTCCTCGCCGTCGGTGCCGTCTTCGGCGTGGTCGGCTGGTGGATGCAGGTCGCCTTCGACACGCTCGCCCTGCCGTACGATCCCATCGCGATGGGGGTCGTACTCTCTGCGATCTTCCACCGCCTCATCCTCGGGTACAGCGTCATCGGAACGATTCGCGGGAGCAGCGTCCTCGACATGAGCCCGTTCGAGCGCGAAGAGCGACGGAACGCGACCGACGGCGGGACGGCGCGCGCTCGCACCGACGGCGGGGAGGTGGTCAGGCCCGAATCAGCGAGACAAGCGATCGGACAGGGACGGTTCGCCGTCGAACCCTGGCTCCCCCACCAGTACCGGTGGGCGAACGTCGCCGCGATCGGTGCCTTCGCGGGCATTCTCGGCGGCTGGATCGCCATCGCGACGCAGAGCCCGTTCCTCGCGTTCGGCGTCAGCGCAGCGACGCTGCTGTTCCTGAACCTCGGAATCGAGAAGGTGCCGGTGACCCACCACATCACCCTGCCGGCCGGGACCGCCGCACTGGCCGTGATGGTGGAAGGAGACGCCCTGATAGCCGGGCTCGGTCAGAGTGGCGCACTCCTGATCGCGCTCCTGTTCGGAGTCGTCTGCGCGCTCTTCGGCGAGGTGTTCCAGCGGGTCTTCTACGCCCACGGGGACACCCACGTCGACCCGCCAGCGGCGGCGATCGTCTTCGGTACCCTCCTCGTGGCGATCCTCTACTTCGCCGGCGTCTTCCCCGACACCTCGTGGGTCCCGACGTTCTGACCGCGCGTTCGCGACCCTGCAGTGTATCGACGATCGACCACGAACTGTAGTAGCCACTGCACGTCAGTGCATATCTGATCGCCAGACGGATCGGCGATCAGTGTGTAAATCGTTGCAGTTGTTACTATACCACCTGCCACCTGTCGACCACTTTTGGACACCACCAGCATCGCCCGGCCTCCCGCTGACGCTCGAGTCCCCTCCGCTGAGTCCTGCCAGTCCGCGATCGACGTCGTCTCGGATCGAGGGCAGGCCACGACGAGCGAGACTGATCCAACCGTTTTAGGCTGCCGACGACCGACCAGATGGTATGACTGCCGATCCGCCGCTCGCACTCGACGTCGACGGGACCCTGACCCGGCCGGACTCGTGGGGACTCGACCCCCGGATCTTCGACGCGCTCCGCGCATGGGACGCCCCCGTCGTGATCGCGACCGGGAAGGCCTTCCCGTACCCCGTCGCACTCTGTCACTTCGCCGGCATCCCGGAACGCGTCGTCGCGGAGAACGGCGGCGTCGTCTACACCGGCGAGGAAATCTTCGTCACCGCAGACCGGGACGGTGCTCGAGCCGTCCTCGAGGACTATCGCGCCGCCGGCTACGGACTCGGCTGGAAAGGCGCAGACACGATCAACCGCTGGCGAGAGACCGAGATCGCCGTTGCCCGCGAGCAGCCGCTCGAGCCACTGCGCGAGATCGCCGACGCCCACGGGCTCGAGGTGATCGACACGGGCTACGCCTACCACGTCAAGGACCCGACGCCGACGAAGGGCGACGGCCTCGAGACGATGGCCGAGCACGTCGGCTTCGACCTCGCCGACTGCGTGGCGGTCGGCGACTCGATCAACGACGTCTCGACGTTCGAAGTCGTCGGTCGGAGTTTCGCCGTCTCGAACGCCGACGAGGCCGCACAGGCGGCCGCAGACGAGGTGCTCGAGGCAGCCCACGTCGACGGGACGCTGGCGGTGCTCGAGCGCGTGCAGGGGACCGGTCTGGAGAGAGAATAGGTATCGACGCCGAGGCCGACGAACGGTAACGAGGTGATACAGCCGCCGAGTTACCCTGTAGCGTTCGAATACCGAACCCTGGGTCCCGGTCGGCTGGGGATAACTAACTGGCGCGCACCGGTATAGTACTCCGACGCATGGACGGGAGCGATCAGGTGCGCGTCGGGATTCTTGCCGAACCGTGGCTCTACGAGTGGCAGGTTCGGGCACTCGAGACGCTCCGGGACGACCCCCACGTCGATCTCGCCATCGTCGTCCGAAACGACGGCACTCGCGAATACCAGGCCGAATCGTGGAACCGGAAGTCACGGATCACACTGGACGACGTCCGGGAGTTCCTTGCCCTGCTCGAGACCGAGAAGGCATGGACGCTCGTCCTCGCAGAACGTGCCGTCGCGCGGATCCTCGGCGACGAACAGACGCTCTGGCACCGCCACTCCGTCGAGAACGTCGAGTGTCTGCGAGACGTCGATATCGTCGGCTGTACGCCCCACACGGACGGCAGCTGGAACGAGCTCCCCGCGCCCGCGGTCGACCTCCTTGCCGAGCGGTGTGACGTCGTCGTCCGGTTCGGATTCGGGCTCGTTCGCGGGGACGTCCTCACGGCGCCCGAACACGGCGTGATCAGCTTTCACCCCGCCGACATCCGGCGGTACCGGGGGATGGGGCCGCCGGCGATCTTCCACGACGGTCGGGGACGGGCCGGCACGACCCTCCAGCGGTTGAACGAGTCGATCGACGGCGGCGAGATCGTCGCCTTCGAGGAGGTCAGCCTCGAGGGCTGTTACACCCTCTGGGACGTCTTCGACAGGCTCGCCACGCTCCAGATCGACCTGTTAGGTGAGGGACTGGCGAACCTCAGGGACCCGACGTTCGAGCCGACGGCGGTGCCCGAAGAGCAACTGGGTGCGTTCTACTACCGTGACCAGCGTCGACAGCCAGCCTTCGCAGCCCGCGTCCTCGCGAAGAACCTCTCCGGGCGGCTTCGCAGACGACTCGAGCGCGGAGGGACCGACCCGGCCGATCGAGCAGTGACCGAACTCGAGGTCGAACGGTCGGGTCGCCAGCCACCGAGACGGTCGGCAGACGACGACTGACGAGCGTCGACCAGCCCGGGAATGTGGGGCCTCGACCCGTGACAGAACGTTTTTCCTCGCGCCGACCCTGCACTCGCGTATGGTCCTCGAGTCGGTGAGCGCGGTCGCACTCGAGTCGCCCATCGCGAGCCTGCTCGCTGTCGTGGGGACACCGTTGCTGTTGGGCTGGACCTACTGGGATGCCGGCCGGGTCGAGGTCCCCCGCCGCTGGCTGTGGGTGGTCGCCGTTCCGGGCGCGTACGTCCTCGGGCTGGGACTGTACCTGTTCGCGACCGTGCCGACGACCGGCGTCATCATGACCGCGAACACCGGGCTGGTGCTGTACGGCTTCGAGCGCGAACTCTCGAGTGGCGAAGAAGAAGAACCGGCCGAACCGGGGACGCTGCCACGTCGGAAGTGACCGCGTTCCCGCGACGGGGCGGACCACACGGCTTTTCAGCGCCCCGGTCCAAGCGAGAGCAACATGAGCGACTCCGCAGACGGTGGCAGGCAGGCGGGACCCGCCGTCGACGAGGGCGGCGACGCTGGTAGGTCCGGCATCGACGGGAGCGAAACCGGCGAGACCGGGGCTGACGACGATGGGGGCGGCCCGGCACAGGTCTCGAGCCCGAACTATCACAACGAGAATCACACGGCGGCCCAGACCTGCGGCTGGACGGCCAACGCCCTCCGGGGTGAGGGCAAATGCTACAAGAACATCTGGTACGGGATCGAGTCCCACCGCTGTATCCAGATGACCCCCGTCGTGCGCTGTAACGAACGCTGTGTCTTCTGCTGGCGTGACCACAACGGCCACGCCTACGAACTCGACGGTGTCGAGTGGGACGACCCCGAAGCCGTCGTCGACGCCTCGATCCGGCTCCAGAAGAAGCTGCTCTCGGGGTTCGGCGGCAACGAGGAGGTCCCACGGGAGGTCTTCGAGCAGGCGATGGAGCCCCGTCACGTCGCCATCTCGCTCGACGGCGAACCGAGTCTCTATCCCTACCTGCCGGAACTTATCGAGGCGTTCCACGACCGTGACATCACCACGTTCCTCGTCTCGAACGGTACCCGTCCCGAGGTCCTGCGCGAGTGTGACCCGACGCAACTGTACGTCAGCGTCGACGCACCCGACCGCCACACCTTCGACGAGGTCGTCGGCGCGATGGAAGACGACGCCTGGGAGAAACTCCTCGAGACGATGGCCGTCCTGCGGGAGAAATCGGAGACGCGGACCGTCCTCCGGACGACGCTCGTCAAGGGCGAGAACATGCACCATCCCGACTGGTACGCCGGTTTCTACGAGCAGGCCGACCCCGACTTCGTCGAGATCAAAGCCTACATGCACGTCGGCCACTCCCGCGGTCGCCTCGATCGCTCGGCGATGCCCCACCACGACGAGGTCGTCGAATTCGCCGAGGACGTCATGGAGTACATGCCCGAGTTCACCGAGTGTCTCGAGGTGCCAGCCTCCCACGTCGCCTTGCTCTCGAAGACCCTGGACACCTGGGTGCCGAAACTGAAGAAAGGTAGCGACTTCTGGGCGCGCGATCCGGTTGTGGGCGACTGACTCGGCGTTGCCCTGGGCCGTTTCTGCTCGTCCGCTCCCGTACTCGTTGGCGAGAACGTTTAGGTAGGTAACTCGAGAACGACGACCAGTGTCACTTCGATCCGTGCTCGAGGAGTTCGGAACCGATCCACCGGATCACGCGATCGTCGTCGCGCGCGAGGCCGATGAGACAGATCGGACGGGCAGCACCGGCCAGCAGGGACCGCTCGAGAGAATGCTCGCGGGCCTCTTCGACGAGCAGTCGATCGACGTTTCGGGCCGCCCGACCGAGAAATTCGAGTCGACGTTCGAGCCGGGCGACCTCGAGTCTACCGTCGTCGACGAACTCACCTCGAGTGGGGACACGGCGGTCCTGCTCGAAGACGGCGAGCCCGTCGCGGCTTCATCGATGACCGACCTCTACGAGGCCATCCTGGCGATCAACTCGGACCTGTTCGTCACGGGTGCGCGAGGACTCGGCGAGGTCGACCTCCCCGACGTGCTTGCGGGGCTCGCCGACACGCGACTTCAGTTGCGGGGGTACCCGCTCGCACACAAGGAAAAACTCGTGTTGATCGTGCTCTCGCGGTACATCGAACAGCTGGCCTGGGCCGGCGGTTCCGGGACGCACCGGGCGGCGTTCCAGCGGCTCTCGCGTATCAGCGACGAAATCGGGACGCGCGACGTGTACCGGCGACTCGACCGGACGAACGTCGACGTCCACGTCTACGGCGTCGACGATGGGGCACCAGCGGACCTCGAGGCGACGGTTCACGCCGATGACGGGACCGCCTATCGAAACGCCTGGTTCGTCGTCTATCTGCCAGACGAACGGGCCGAGTCGGCGACGCCGGCCGCACTCGTCTGCTGGGAGGTCGAACCGCGAGTCTGGGACGGCGCGTTTACGTTCGACGCCGAGCGAGTGGCGGCCATCGACGAAACGATCGCAACCTCGCTGTAGTCGACGAACGGAGCCGGTGTCTTTTTACACGTCGCCCCCAACCCCTGAGCCAGCGAGTAAACTCCCGACAACGCCATCACAGTTCTGTTACGCATACCACATTCGGTACGCTTTTGGGGATCCCGCCGGAACGGTGGTGTATGAACGCGACAGCGGAGACGGCCGTCGGCCACGACGAACTCGCCGTTCTCAGACTTCTCGCACTCGACGGCGGCCTCGAGGGCGACCTGAAAATCTCCTGTTCGGCACTCGCCGATCGACTCGAGGCGTCGAACCAGACCGCCTCGCGCCGGCTCCAGCGACTCGAGAGCGCGGCGTATCTCGAACGTGAGACGGTCAGTGACGGCCAGTGGGTCGCGATCACCGACGATGGCGAACGCGCGCTGCGCGCCGAGTACGAGGAATACCGGCGCATCTTCGAGACCGACGCCGAAGTCGACCTCGAGGGCGTCGTGACGAGCGGGATGGGTGAGGGCCGCCACTACATCTCCCTGTCGGGGTACAAGCGCCAGTTCGAGGATCGACTGGGCTACGAGCCGTTCCCCGGAACGCTGAACGTCGAACTGCGGGACGACAGCGTCCGCCGTCGACGAGCCATCGAGTCGCTCGAGCCGATTCCGATCGACGGCTGGGAGGACGACGAGCGGACCTACGGCCCGGCGGTCTGTTATCCGGCGACGATCGAGACCGCGACCGGCGAAACCTACGAGCGTGCCCACACCATCGCTCCCGAGCGAACCCACCACGACGACGACCAGCTCGAGGTGATCGCCCCCGAGAAGCTCCGGGAGGAACTCGCCCTCGAGGACGACGATCACGTCACGGTCACCGTGGGTGAGAGCGAATGACCGGCCACCACGCGGGGCCACGGCCGAACGGCGACGGCATCACGACGACCGGGACCGGCCAGCCCGACGGCCGAACCGAAGCCGTCGACCGCGCGCTCGAGGCCCTGCAGGCCGGCGAACCGGTGCTCGTCCACGACGCGGCAGACCGCGAGGGCGAGACGGACCTGATCTACCACGCCGACGCGGTCACGCCCGATGCCGTCGCACGCCTGCGCAACGATGCCGGCGGGCTGGTCTGTACGGCCCTGGGATACGAGGTCGCCGAGACCTTCGATCTACCTTTCTTCACCGAGGCGGTCGATCATCCCGCCACGGGCGACCACGAACTCGGCTACGACGAGCGGTCGTCGTTCTCGCTGACGGTCAACCACCGGGACACCTTCACCGGGATCACCGACGAGGACCGCTCACAGACCATCCAGGCACTCGGCGCGGCCGCTGGCGAACCCGACGCGGTCGACTTTACGACCGAATTCCGCGTTCCGGGGCACGTCCACCTCCTGAAAGCTGCCCCCGACCTGCTCGCCCAGCGCGAGGGTCACACCGAACTCGGCGTCGCACTCGCAGCGGCCGCCGACCTCCCGCCGGCAGTCGTCGTCTGTGAGATGCTCGACGACGAAACCGGTGGCGCACTCGCGCCGGCCGACGCCAGAAGCTACGCCAACCGACACGACTTCGTCTACCTCGAGGGGAGCGACGTGCTCGAGGCGCTGCAGTAGGGTTCCGCCGATCACTCCTCTTCGAACCCAGGCATCGGTTCGCTCCGCTGTGAGCCGCTTCGATACACTGCATAGAGGATTATCACGGCGATAGCGAAGTCCAGGCCGTGTTCGACGAGATGGTGGATCGCCATCGGGATGATGCCGAACACCGTACAGAGGCCGACGATCGACCGGACGACGAGCAGTCCGAGCACGACGGTGATCAGTAAGTACCGAAACGACCGGCGGCGGTGGTACGCGACGAGTCCGACACAGAAGAGGACGGTCGTCCCGATCACCGCGAGGACGATCACGGCGAGCAAGAGCCAGGCTGCCTCCGGGCTCAGCCAGTCCACCTCGAAGGGATTCGTGTGCTGCATCGACGCTGCCGTACTTCGGTGTGAGAACACTGTATGTGCTTCGGTGCAACCGAAGCGGAGCCCACGTCGCTGATCGAATCGAGGTGCCGGACGGGTCATATAACCCGTTCTTAGCGACTGGGAACGATGCGAACCCGTTATCCCTGCTATACCGCTAGAGACTACTACCGACTACCCCCCGTCTGGAACGGGGGCCTCACCACACCAACCCATGAGCGACACACGACGACAGATCCGGACGCACGTACACGCCAACGCCGGCATCCACTTCAACGAACTCGTCCGCGAGTCGGCGTTCGCGCCGGGACAGATCCAGTACCACGTTCGTCGCCTCATCGCCGAAGACGAACTGGTCAGAGACGAGCACTACGGTCGAACCCACTACTATCCGCCGACCTACGACGCCTGGGAACGCGCCGCCCTCGCGCTGTTCCGACGCGAGACGACGCGAGAGATCGTCGTCTACCTGATCGAGCACGAACCGACCACCCCGGCAACCGTCGCAGACGCGCTGGAGATCGCCCGCAGCACCCTCGAGTACCACCTCGGTCGACTCGTCGACTGCGAGATCGTCGAAAAACGATACGACGAGCGCAATCGAGTTACACTCACGCTGGCGAACCCCGAACGGACTGGCGAACTGCTCGCCGAGGTCGAACCGACCGTCCCCGACCGCCTGCTCGACCGGTTCACTCGCCTCGTCGACGACCTGCTCGAGGGGCCGGCCGACCCCCAGTAGGCGCTGGGTACGCCCCGAACTCGAGACACCGATCAGCCGTTTCGCCGAGTTACCCGATCGAAACAGAAGCAATCGATCGAGCGGTCAGACTCGATCCGCAAATTCCGTCAGAACCCGCTTCGAATCCGCTCTTCTGCCGCCTCGAGTGCGTGTTCGCGGTCGAATTCCTCGACGATTTTCTCGAGAGTGTCCCGATCGGCGTCGACGAGGTCGCGTGCGTGGGCGGTGATGTTCGGCACGGCACGGATGATGTTGTCGACGATCGGCACCTCGGCGACCCGCGGCGACCGGGAGAGGGGATTCAGGTCGATGACGATCTCTGTCTTGTCCATCTCGCCCAGTGCTTCCGCGCGGTCGCCGTCCTCGAGCGGGACGAGGACGACGTCGGCGGCGTAGATGCCGTCTTCGTCGACCTTGCCGCGCTGGTGGTCGAGGTTCGGGATGCGGGCGTCGGCCTCGAGCCCCTTGACCGCCTCGGCCCCGTGGTCGCGCAGGTGGTCGGCGATGGCCTGCATTCGCTCGGGGGTGCGGTTGAAGAGGTTGACCTCGAGGTCGGCGTCGACGGTCTCGGCGAGGTCGACCATCTCGCCGGGAACGAGCGCGGCGACGTTACCGTTGATCGAGAGGACGGGGTGGTCGGCGAGCAGGAGGTGGGCCGCGGCCGCGCGTTCGGCGTCGTCGGCACTGGGAATCGTCTCCTCGCCGAGTAGATAGTCGAACGCACTCCCCCGGCCCTCTGCGTGCATCCCCTGGAGGTGGGTGATGCCCTTCTCGACGCCCTTCTCGATGCGGTGACGGGTGAGCAGATCCTGGTACCGCGGGTGGTCCTCCGGAATCTCGTCTTCGTGTTCGACCTCCGCCGAGACCGTGTCGTAGTCGCTCACGAGGGACAACTCGCGGTGACCGATAAAAAACAGACCGATCTGCCGGCGCACCGCGTCCGCCGCCAGTCGCGGTGACCGGCCCGTCAACCCGCTCGTCTCACACGTCGATACATTTATTTAAATTTAGCGACGCCATTGACCGTCGACAGATGAACGAGAAACGCGTGGTCGTCGCCCTGTTCGGGATCGGCGTCGCCGCCGTTACCGCCTACGTCGCCTACCGGTTCATCGCCGCGCTCACGGTCGCCGTCTTCCTCTACTACTCGACGCGGCGGTTCTACCGGAGCCTCGAGCGGTTCAAGCTCCCGGCCCGGGTCCGGGCGGCGCTGGTCCTTTCGCTGCTTGGGTTGCCGTTGCTCGTCCTGCTCAGTTACACGGTCCTCTTGCTCGCGGTCGAGTTGCGAAATTTCGCCGACGCCTACCCGATCGCCGAGTCCGTTCCCGACGACGTCGCCTGGGCCCGGGCGTTCGACGAACCGCCCGAGTTGACCTTCCAGGGCCTGATCGACGCCTACCAGGACGGGACGTTCGACCCGCTCATCGACTACGTCGTCGAACACGCGGCCGTCCTGACCAGCCTCGTGACCGCCTTCCTGCTCAACCTCCTGATCACCGTGGTCGTCACCTACTACCTGCTGCTCGACGGCTCGAAGGCCCACGAGTGGCTCCTGCGGTTCGACGACGACGCGATCGTCCGTGAGTACCTGGAAGCCGTCGACGAGGAACTCGAGGCCGTCCTCTTTGGCAACCTGCTCAACGTGATCATCATCTCGATCGTCGCGGTAGTGACGTTCATGGGCTACAACGTGGTGGCCCCACCGGCCGTCGAGATCCCCTATCCGGCGCTCGCAGGCGCGCTGACGGGGATCGCCAGCCTGATCCCGGTCGTCGGGATGAAGATCGTCTACGTCCCGGTCGCCATCGCCGCGGCGGTTCCACTCGCCATGGACGGCGAGGTCGCCATGCTCGCGTACATCGTCGGCTTTCTCGCGCTCGCGGTCGTCGTCGTCGACACGATTCCCGACCTCGTCGTTCGCCCGTACCTGAGCGGCAAGCGCACCCACGTCGGCCTCCTGATGCTCGCGTACATCTTCGGTCCCGTCGTCTTCGGCTTCCACGGCCTCTTTCTCGCACCGATCATCCTCGTCGTCGGACTGACCTTCGCCGACACCGCCCTTCCGCGCCTGCTCGGTGCCGCCGAACCCAGCCCTGCACTCGAGGACGTCCCCGACGTAGACGACGATGCGTTCGAAGGTGGGAAGTCACTCGAGTCTGCGGTCGGGACCGGCGACGGGTCGGTCGAGTGGCACCGCGAGGGCCACGGGCTCGAGTACGGGCATGCGCCGGATTCTGAGCGCCCATCCGGACTCGAGGCGGTCCCCGACGTCGACGCCGATTCCGACACCGACGACGACGGGTTCGACGTGCAGGCCGCACTCGAGGCCGACCTCGACCTCGATCCGACGTACGATCCGGATGCCGACCGCGAGTTCGACGACCAGTCGTAGCGCCCGGCGGTCACGAAGTAGATCCAACGTCAGGCGATCGTGGTAAACTGCACACCGTGCGTTCGACCGTGGGTCCGAGTCGCGCTCGAGTGAGTATCCAGCAGCCGACGCTGGCTCGACTGGCCAGTGAGGGCCGACAGCGAGCCAGTGTGCAGAGCCGAGTCAGACGGTCGGAGAAAACAGAAAGTGGCGTCGCAGTCGAGACTACTCGGTGAACGTGATCCAGCCCTCCGGTGCGTGGGCTTTCACGTCGTTCATCGCCTCGCGGGCCTCGGTGCGGGTCTCGTAGACCTGCGTACTCTCGGCCATCCGGCTGCCGTGCTCGTCGATGAGCTGCCAGACCCAGCCCTCGCCGTCGTCGGCAGCGTGCAACTCGAAGGAGACCTCGTCGATCTCGAGGATACTCGCTAGTTCGATCACCTCGCGGACGTCCTCGAGGGCGTCCCGGGCAGCCTCGTTCGAGTCGTAGCGCTCGGCGCCGGTGGCGACGACGCGGCCGTCTTCGTCGAGTAAGCGCCAGTGCCAGCGGTCGTCCTCGACGGCGAGTTCGAACGAGGCGACGTCGAAGTCGACACGGTCGGCCATCGGTGCGAGCTGGCGGACCGTCTCGATCGTCTCGAACACCTCGGAGCGGCTTCCGACCGGTTCGACCGAGTGGGCGATCGCCTGTCGGTCGCCGTCGACGAGGCTCCAGCCCCAGCCCTCGTCGCCGCGCTCGACGCGAACCACGGCGTCCTCGATCGAAAACACCGGTGCCTCGGCGACGTGGGACTCGAGGTGGACCGCGGCTTCGCGGGCGCGTTCCTGATCGGGGAACGTGATCGTCGAATCTGCCAGTTCCTCACGGTCGCGGTCGAGCAGCCGGTAGTGCCACTCGTCGGCACCGTAGAGCTGGACGGCGACCTCCCCGAAGACGTGCTGCTGGCCGACGGCGGCCACCCGGCGGAGCCGGTCGACGTCCTCGAGCAGTTCGTCGCGGGTCGGATAGGCGTCCTCGGAGACGGCGATCGTCTCGCCTTCCGGCAGGACGAACCGCCAGTGCCAGTCGTCGGCCGCGTAGGGCTGGAAGATCGCCTGTTCCATCGTCCGGACGTTCGAGTCCAGATGCTCGAGCAGGCGGTCCATCGCCTCCTTGGCCGCGGCTCGGGTCGGGTGGGTCGCGGGGTCCTCGGCGACGAGTTTGCCACCCTCGTCGATCAGTCGCCAGCCCCACTCGCCGTCGTCGTTGACGAACAGTTCGAACGCCGCGGTCTCGATCTCGAGCAGTTCGGCGTCGGGGGCCTCCTCTTTGAGCGTCATCATGGCCTCTGCGGCCTCGCTCCGGGAGGTGTGTTCTGCGCCGCTGTCGGCGAGCACGTTGCCGTCCTCGTCGATCAGTCGCCAGCGCCACTCGCCGTCGTCGGCCTCGTAGACCTGAAACGCCGCGTGCTCGAACTCGATCAGGTCGGCCTCGGCGGCCTGCTGGCGGACGCGCTCGATCGCCTCGGTGGCCGTCTCCGCGTCCCCGTGTGGCTCCGTGCTCGCGGCGACGATGTCGCGGTCTTCGGTGACGAGACGCCAGTGCCAGTCGGGGCCCGTGGCCTCGGCGTCGTCTTCGGCGTACTCGAGAGTTGTGCCGCCGTCGGCTCTGGCTGGCTCTTCGACCGACGCCGGGAGCGAGTCGTCGGTCCCCGACGCGGCCGTCACCCCCTCTGGCGCGGGGTAGACCTCGTACTCGGCGGCGTCGATCTCGGCGACCTCGGCCGTCTGAGCGTTGCTCGCGAACTGTTCTGCGGTTTCCGTGACGGCCTCCTCGCTCGAGACCTCCGCCGGGTTGCGCGCGACGGTGCTCTCGGTCTCGTCGATTAGCCGCCAGTTCCAGTCGGAACCAACCTCGTACAGTTCGTAGGCCGGCTCGCCGGCGACGACGATCGAGGCGGTCTCGAGTTCGGAGACCAGTGCCTCGACGGCCGCTTCGGCGTCCCGACGGGAGTCGAAGGGGTCGGTGCTGTCCATCACGGGGCGGTCGTCGCCGTCGACGACCCGCCAGGCCCAGTCGGCCTCGCGCTCGTAGAGTTCGATCCCGACGTGTTCGACGTCGAGGACGCGCGCACCGTCGAATCGCTCGGCGAACGAACTGGCCGCGGCTTCGGCACCGTCCTGGTCGGGGTGGTCGCCCGCACCGCGAGCCATCGGCCGTCGCTCGTCGTCGATCAGCGTCCAGAACCAGCGATCACGGTCGCTGTCGTAGGTGAACGCCGCGCCGTCGATCTCGATGACGTCGGCCTCGGGCCCCCGATCCTTGAGGAAGCTCACCGACTCCTCGGCCTCGTCTCGCGTCGGGAACTGGCCGGCGCAACTGCCGACGATACTCCCGTCGTCGCGCGCGAGCGTCCACTGCCAGCTCCCGTCGCGGTCCTCGTAGAGGCGAAACGCGGAGGTCGTCAACTCGAGCAGGCCGGCCGAACTGATCCGGGACTGAACGCGCTCGATGTCCGCCGTCGCGTCGGGGCGAGTGACCGCGCTCTGGTCGCTCGTCGCCAGCGCCTCGAGGTGGAGGACGTTCCACGTCCAGTCGCCGTGTTCGTCGCGGAAGACGGCGAACTGCGCGCCCTCCAGAGCGTCGCCGGTGAGGATCGGCGGGTCCTCGTCGTCGCCGACGTCGTCGACGAACATCCCCCGCTGACCGGTGACGATGGGGACGAGCGCGGTGACGCCGGCGATGATGCCGACGCCAAGGGCATACACGGCGACGACCTCGACGCTCCAGTCGTTACCGTGCCCGCGCCAGTGTTCGGGGTAGACCACTGCGAAGAACGCGACGCCGACGAGGGCGATGGCGAACCCGACCACGCTCGCCCAGATCCCCCACTTCCTGACCGGTTGCATGAGCACGATGCCGAACAGTGCGAGCGTCGCGCCCGTCCCCGCGGTGACCGTCGACACCCTGATCAGGAAGTACGAGCCGGTGTCGCCGGCGTAACTGACGACGAAGATGAGCACGCCCGCGGCGGCGACGAGGTAGCCGACGATGAACAGCCAGTAGCCGTAGACGTCCGAACTCGAGTCCGGTTCGCCGACGTAGTGTTCGTAGAGCCGATACAGACTTTGGTGAATCGTCGGGACGAATGACATTCGAAATCTCGCCGGAGAATTAGGTCAGACTTAAATAAACTTTTGGCCAAGTGACAACGCAAAATAACTAACCGAGTCCCGGATAGAACCCATAGAAGTCGATGAAACGACAGTCAACAGGCGATTACCAGAGGCTTCGACGAGGTCGTGACACCTCAGTCATCGGAGCGTCGCACCGGCAGAGTGAGTCTCGCAGACGGCCGGGTCGTATCCGGCATCCGACAGTCCGGTTCCCAGTGCGAAGACCGTCTCGCCGAGCATGGCCATCGAGGCCTCGCCGTCGACCGTCGCGACGTCCTCGATCGCGTCTGCGACCCGGTCGGTCAACAGTCCCGCCTCGCGAGCGAACTGCCGTGAGGCCACCGCGAACGACTCGAGGGTCGGTTCCCCGACGACGCGTGCGAGCGCGCGCTCACCAGCTGCGTCGAGCGCGTCGGTGTCACCCGAGAGGACGTCGGCCGTCGAGAGCTGGCCGAAGGAAACGTACTCGACGCGCGAGCGATCGGGGATCGAATCGAGTTCGTTCTCGTGGGGGCCACCCGGCTCGAGTCGAATCGGAATTCCACCGTGGGCCTGTGCAACCACGTCGCCGAGGCCCGTCCCGGCAGTGACCTCCGCGCCGTGGGCGATCGTGACGAGTTCGTTCGTCGACAGCGCCCGATCGAACGCGCGGTTGGCCGCCAGCGCCGTGCCGAGAGCCATCGCGCCCGAGACACCGAAGCCAGCACCGATCGGGACCGCCGACTCCGCCTCGACGCGCGCGGTCACGCCCAGCGTCTCGAGGACGGTCTCGACGGGGTCGACGGTGACGTCGGTCCCGTCGAGGACGACCGTCGACGCCGCGTCGTTCGTCGGACGGACGGTCACCTCGACACCGTCGCTGAGCGTCAGGCCGGCACCCCGCGAGCCGGCAATCGTCGGGTCCTCGGCAGGGTGGGCGCTGAAGAAGCCGGTCACGTGGCCGGGTACGAACGCCGTCGCTTCGTCGCGCATTGCCGATGCTTGCCACCCGGCCTGTATAACTGTGAAGATTTACGGGAGCGATCGCCGGTGGAGTTGGGCAGTTCGTGAAACCAGTGGTGAAAATATCTCGAGCAGCGGCGGCTCCGGACCTCAGGAGTCAGACCACGAGACCCGAGGGTACGAGACTGTAGACACAGAGGTCAGGACTCGAGCGTGCGATCGGAGACGGTCGCCGAAACGAGCGCCGATTCGGTCCGCCGAAGGATCTGACCGACCGAACTCGCCGAGCAGTCCAGTTCGGCCGCGATGTCCTCGTAGGTCGCCTCACGCGGCGTGTCGTAGTATCCCTGCTCGTAGGCAGTGAGCAAGACCTCCTTTTGCCGATCGGTCAGGTCGTCGAACTGGTGGCTCACGGCAGGCGAGTAGTTCGTCACCTGCTCGACCTCGAGTGTGGCCAGTTCTCGCATGTCGCCGACGAACCGCTGGACCTCGTCGTCCGGTCCGAAGATCGTCACCCGGAGCACCGATCGCAGTGGCTCGACGTACACCATCGGATACTGGACGATGACACCATAGGTTCGGAACGGCTCGAGAAATCGTCGATTGTGCTCGGTCGGTTCGTACCGAAGCTGCAACATCGTCGTCTCCCCGTCGGTGCTGAGTTCCCGGTCGATCAGCCGGGGAAGCTCCGTCGGGAAACACGCTCGAATCTGAGTCGGAGTGCCAGACACCTCGAGGAGCGTGTTCACCGAGCCGTCCTCGAGGATATCGGCC
This sequence comes from Natrarchaeobaculum aegyptiacum, assembly GCF_002156705.1. Classification (NCBI taxonomy): domain Archaea; kingdom Methanobacteriati; phylum Methanobacteriota; class Halobacteria; order Halobacteriales; family Natrialbaceae; genus Natrarchaeobaculum; species Natrarchaeobaculum aegyptiacum. Next base: position 2,525,438 of record NZ_CP019893.1, on the reverse strand, counting down.
TCGTGGATCGCTTCGAACCGGATGCCGTTTTCACGACATCGCCTCTCAGTCGGAGCGAAGTACCCACGTCGCGGAGTGACAACGTACGTCACCCGTTTCATACTACCTCTCCACGTTATTATTAATTAAAAATATTCCGGAATGTGTCGTAAGAGTGTCCAGACATCCTGTCAGCGAACGCCGACGTCCAGTCGCGATCGGTGACTGACGACTGGCTCTGTTCGTCGAAACGCATCGTATCGGTGCCGGCATATTTATTTTTTATCCTTGGGTTAAAATATAACTTGGTTGCGACTCGAGACAGTCGATGACGGGCCTCGCGTGTCTATATTCTCACGTCCGAGTGATCGAAACACACCGCAGGGAACGCACTGATGAGACTGTGTGTCGTGATATGTCTGGACACATTCCCGCCCCGGTTTGAATGGATTCAGTTCCGAAGGAGAATAGTTTCCCACCATTTCACGCGAGATAATATCGTCTCATGGCAGGCAACAACGACAGCGACCACGTGCCACGAGCGCAGGAATCGGGCGATGAACCAACCTCGACGCGACGGACGATGCTCAAAGCCGCGGGCGTGACCGCCGTCGCCGGAACGGGACTGACGGCCGTCTCCGGGTCGGCATCCGCACAGCTCTTCGGTGGCGTCGACGTCATCGAGATCGACGACGGCGGGCTCCTCGGCGGTTGGGAAGCCGAAGACGACCTCCCCGTGGCAGACGAACTGTTCGTCTTCATCCACGGCTGGTTCGGCGACACCACGGTCTCGAGTCAGGCAAACGACGTGCTCGGCGCAGTCGAAGACGGCGGTTACGAACCCGACGAGGCCGTCGCGCTGGAGTGGCCAGCGACGACGATCAACTTCTTCGGTGCCGAGAGCGACACGGAGTACGTCGGCGAGGTCGCCGCAGAACTCATCGAGGACTTCTACGACGATGGCGGCGGGAACGTCCGTCTCGTCGGTCACTCGCTTGGCGGGCGCTGCGTCCTCTGGGCGGCGACCAAGATCGGCTCGAGCTACGAAATCGAGACCGTCGCCCCGCTCGGTGCGGCCGCCGACGGCTCCGAAGTCTGTGACGGGCCGTGGGACGACGCGACCGACGGCGCCGTCGATATCCGCAACTACCACTCCGAGAACGACTCGACCGTCGGAGCAGCCTACGGCGTCTTCAGCGACACCGCACTCGGGAACGAAGGTGCCCCGTGTGATCCCGACGGCTACACCGACGTCGACGTCACCTCGAGCGTCGGCGACCACTTCGCGTTCCTCGGCGATTCCGAGGTCGGTGCCGACATCGCCGCTGCCATCGAAGACGACGGCGACGATGGCGGCGGAGACGACGATGACGACGACTTCGGCTGGTGGTAGCCGAGAAGACAGGCCCCGCCCCACAGCGATCTCCCACACCAACAGACCCACTCACCCGTTGACCAACGTCACGCATTTTGACTGGCCGCTCGTGCGGCTGCAAATCGGTGATCGATTAGGGGGATCGTCTCTACGGCGACACCCACTGGCGATCTCGAGGAAACGCACTCGCGCTACGCGCTCGTAGCTTCCACGCGCTCCCAGGGACTTCGCTCTAGGGGCTCAGTCGGTGACGACCCCGCGAGGTGGCTCGCTGTCGCCCACCACGACTTGCTGGTTCTCGGCGTCTTCGCCTATGGGCTCAGACGTTGACGATCTCGTGGGAACACGGTCGGAGCGAAGCTCCTCCCTGCTCCCGACCGACGAACAGCGACCTCGCCTACGGCGAGAGCCGCTGCCGGTCCGGCGAGACTCGCTTCGGTCGTCTCGCTGGCTCCCAGGTTTGTCGCCTAGGGCGACAAACGCTGGCGATCTCTCGGGAAGAGAACAGCCTCTCGAATGTTCTCGAGGCCCAGAATCGTCATGACGAGGCGCTCGCCACCGAGGCCGAAGCCGGCGTGGGGCGGCATCCCGTACTTGAACATCTTGGTGTAGTACTCGAACTCGCTGGGGTCGAGTCCCTGCTGTTCGAAGCCTTCGATGAGCTTCTCGTGGCGGTGTTCACGCTGGCCACCGGAGACCAGTTCCATCCGCGGGTGCATCAGGTCGAAGCCGGTCGACAGCTGCTCGTCGTCGTCGTGATCCTGAATGTAGAACGGCTTGATCTCGCTCGGCCAGTCGGTGATGAAGTAGTGGCTACCGACGTCCTCACCGAGGGCCTTCTCGCCTTCGGTCGGGAGGTCGTCGCCCCAGACGAGCTGGTCGTCGAGTTCGCCCGTCGCGTTGATACGCTCGATCGCCTCCTCGTAGCTGAGACGCGGGAATGCCTCCTCGGGAACCTCGAACTCCTCTTCGAGGCCGAGTGCCTCGAGTTCCTCGCTGCAGTTCTCGGCGACAGCCTCGTAGGCCGCACGGACGACACCCTCGGCGACGTCCATGGCGTCGGATTCGTCACAGAATGCGCCCTCGAAGTCGATCGAGGTGGCCTCGTTGAGGTGCCGCGGGGTGTTGTGCTCTTCGGCGCGGAAGATCGGACCGATCTCGAAGACGCGCTCGACGTTCGAACCGGCGATGAGCTGCTTGAACAGCTGTGGCGACTGGTTCATGAAGGCCTCTTCGCCGAAGTAGGTGATCGGGAAGAGTTCGGTGCCGCCCTCGGTGCCGGTGGCGACGATCTTCGGCGTGTTGATCTCCGTGCAGTCGAATTCGCGGAACTGCTCGCGAACCGCACGCAGAATCTCCGCGCGGATCTCGAAGATCGCCTGCACCTCCTCCTTGCGGAGGTCGAGGGTGCGGTTGTCCAGTCGCGTCGAGATGTCGGCGTCGACCTTCCCGGAGGGGTCCAGCGGGAGCTCCGGGTCGGCGGGTGCGACGACCTCGACCGACTCGGGGGTAACCTCGACGCCGGTCGGGGCGCGGGGCTCCTCTTCGACGGCACCGGAGACTTTGACGACGCTCTCGCGGGAGACGCCCAGCCCGGTCTCGACGAGTTCGTCGTCCATCTCGTCTTTCTCGAACTTGATCTGTATCTTGCCGGTGGTATCCCGGAGAATCAGGAACGCGATCCCGCCGAGGTCACGAATTTCGTGCACCCAGCCGGCGACGGTTGCGTCGTCGCCTGGCTCGGCGTCGGCAGTGTAAGTTCTGTCCTGCATAGGCCGTGATTCACGCAGGCGAAACTTAAGCGCACTCGTTCGAGTCCACTGCATGCAATCGGCTAGTATGGTGTGACGGCCGCTCGAGTTCGCTGAAACTCAGCCACGTTTCTCGTCAACACCGGTTTGTTGACCGCGATCGCGGTTGCAGCGATCATCGTATCGACCGCACCGATCGGGGTCCCTGCAGAACGGAGACGGCGGTGTTCAGCGATTGCTCGTCTCGCCTCGTCGAACCCGTACGGCAGCACGTCGACGCGCTCGATGATCGATTCGAACCGGTCACGACGCGATTCGGGGAGGCCTCGGCCGACTTCGGTCACAGTGAGCGTCGAAACCGACGCGTCGTGCCAGTCGAACTCGTCGAGTTTGGCGATCGCACCGGCGTCGGCCTCGAAGAGATCGATCAAAAAGCAGCTATCGACCAGAACCATCGTCGCCCCCGTCACCACCATCGGCGAATCGAGTGTTCATCTCGGCGCGAAACGTCGACGACTCGTGCCGGACGGTATCCAATTCGTCCTCGTCGACGAATCCAACGAATTCGCGAAACGGGTTCTCGTCGTCGACCAGCAGTCGATCGACCACGTCGCTAAAACTCTCGTCGCCCCGTTTCGCCCGCTCGAGTCGGCGGTACGTTTCCGCTCGGAGGCTGATGGTCTTGTTCCCCATCTGTGTTCCTGTGTACGAGTTCCTGTGCATATAATCTTTAGCTGCGGGGGGTATCTCTGGTCTTATCTCCGTCGAGGTCGATCCTCGCGTATGGACGACCTCGAGTCACTCGCAGCCGAGATCGACCGGGCGTCGACGGTCGTCGCGCTCACGGGTGCAGGAATCTCCGCACCCTCGGGTGTTCCGACGTTCCGCGGCGACGACGGCGTCTGGGAGCACTTCGACGAGGGACAGTTCACCTACGGACGGTTCCAGCGCGATCCCGCTGGTTTCTGGGACGATCGGGGCGACCTCCAGCGCGAGCTGTTCGGCGAGGCCTACGAGCCGAACGCAGCCCACGTGGCGCTCGCAGAACTCGCCGCCGAGGGGTACCTCGACGCGGTCGTCACCCAGAACACCGACGGGCTACACCGTGACGCGACAGCACGCGTTCGGGGGGCGACGGCCGACGGAGAGAACGACACCACCGACGAATCCGAGGGGACCGATCACGAGATTCTCGAGTTACACGGCAACGCGCGTCGAGTGCGATGTGTCGACTGTGGACGGCGACAGGATGCAGACCCGGTCTTCGAACGCGCCGAAGACGGCGACCTCCCGCCGCGATGTGACTGCGGCGGCACCTTCAAACCGGACGTCGTGCTGTTCGGCGAACAGCTACCCGGGGCCGTCATCCAGCGCGCACGGACGCTCGCAGGCGAAAGCGACGTCTTCCTCGCGATCGGGTCCTCGCTGGTCGTCCAGCCCGCTGCCTCGTTACCGAGACAGGCCGCCGCAGACGGCACGCTGGCTGTGATCAACCTCGAGGAGACTCCCTGTGACGGCGACGCCGCGGTAGTCTGTCGAGCGGACGTCACCGAGGCCGTCCCGCGGTTGCGGGAACTTGTCAGGTAGCGCGCAGTCAGAGAACGTGTTCTTCGATCAACCGGGACTGGCCTCGCCGGAGTCGCTCGCTGACGGCCTGCGTAGAGATCTCGAGCGTGTCTGCGATCGTCTCGAGTGACGTCTCCCGTGGGACCTCGAAGAAGCCGTGTTCGTGGGCGAGAACGAGCGCTTCTCGCTGTGAGTGAGTGACCGGTTCCGACTGGCGGTCGCGGCCGACCCGATCGTCCGGGGCGAGTCGATGTAACTCGAAGCCGACGCCCTCGCGCTGGAGAAAGTCGTGGTAGGTGGTGAACGCCTCGCGGTCCGGAAAGCGCATTTCGATCTCCCAGCGGCCGTCGCTCCCGCGGCCGGCGAGCAACTCGCCGCCGACGGCGACCCAGCGCCGATAGGCCCCGACGACGTTCGAATCGCTACGCTGGATCCGATAGAGCGCAGAGTCGTCGGCCGTCGTCACCCGGTCGAAGTCGTCGACGGTCCCGTCGTCGGTCAGCGTCTGCTCGAGCCGTCGTCGGTCGGGATACCTGACCCAGCAAAACGCGATCGGGTGGTCGGGGTCGAGCGCGTACTGGCGCTCGAGGTCGACCGTGAGCGACGGCAGGGCCTCGAGCGTCGGACCGAGGACGAGGCCGGGTGACGCCGCCTCGAACTCCGCGCGGAGACTCATGCATCGAACTCGAGAGAGGAGACGCAAAACCGTTTAGGCCGATCCGGCTTTTTCAGCCCGCTCGAACAGTTGTTCTAACGATATTCCAGAAATCCACGTCGGTAGTGATCGGCAGTGGCCAGTGACCTCACGCGTCGGCTGCCGCCTCGACGGTTTCGCGGACGGCGTCGACCCCTTCCTCGTGGGCGAGGTCGCCGACGACGATCACGTCTGCGTACTGGGCCATCGCGTACGCCGAATCGTAGTCGTGGATGCCACCGCCGTAAAACAGCGTGGCCTCGTCGACTCCCCCCGCTGCTGCCTCGACGATCCCTTCGTCGCCGAGCATACCCGAATACTCGAGGTAGACGATTTCCTGACCGAACATGCGCTCTGCGACCTCGGCGTAGGCGGCGACGTCGTCGGCGTTCAGATCGCAGTCGGCCTCGGTGTAGGTCGCCACGTCAGCGTCGGGGTTCATGACGATGTATGCCTCGAGCGTCGTGCGATCCCAGTCGAGACCGTCGTCGATACGAACCCACTCCTTGTGCGCGCCGGTGATCCAGAACGGCGACCCCGCGTTGAAGACGGTCGGAATGAGATACCCCTCGAGGGCATCGTGTTCGATGACGACGTCGGGACTCGAGGGTTCCTGATAGAGGGGGACGTCGTGTTCCGCGCAGGCGTCGACGACGGCCTGCATGTTCTCCTCGGTGATCCCCATCGTGCCACCGACTTCGATCGCGTCGGTCCCGGTCGCACAGATGTCGCCGTAGGTCACGCCCTCGGGCAAGTCCTTGTCGGGATCGATCTTGAGCACGTGATTCCAGTCGTCCCAGGGGGCAGTCATACCGCTCCATTTCCAGAGCGCCAGCAAAAACGCTACGAAACGCCCGACGGATTTGCCGGCGTGAGCGCTCGAGGCACGCAGTTCTCCTCGTGCACCCGAGTCGATCGCGGGGATCTCACAGGCGACCTCCACTGTCGGGCCGTCGAGGAGACCGCCAGCGGACGTGGCAGCTACGGTTCCAGACTCGAGAACCACCCGGCGAGTTCGGCACTGGGTTTATTCTGGTCTTCGTCAGGTCACTCCCGGATAGCCGCTGGCGGCTCGAGGTAGAAGAAGTTCGGCGTCCTGATCTCGTCGTCGTAGGTCGTGTGGAAGACCTGCGTCGTCGCGGGACTCACCGGCGGGATTAGCCACGACCAGTCACCGGTCACGTCCCGGCCTGCCGCCTCCTCGTTGCGCTCGAACTGGGCGAACTGGTCGGTGACCGTATGATGGTCGACGATCTGGACGCCCGCCTCGTCGTAGGAGTGCAAGACGGCCCGGTTGAGTTCGACGACCGCCTCGTCTTTCCACAGCGACCGGTCGTCGTCGGTGTCGAGCCCGAGTCGATCGGCGATCTCGGGAAGCATATCGTACCGGTCCGTGTCGGCGAAGTTCCGCGCGCCGATCTCGGTCGCGAGATACCAGCCGTTGAACGGCGCGGCAGTGTACTGAATGCCCCCGACCTCGAGGCGCATGTTAGAGACGACCGGCACGTCGTACCACCGGAGGTCCAGGTCGGCGAACCAGTCGTACTCCGGATGGCTGAGTTCGACCTCCTCGATCACCGAGTCGGGCACCTCGAACAGTTCCGGCTCGTCGTCGCCGACCTGAATCACGTGTGGCAGGATGTCGAACCGGCCACCGTCGCCCTCCCAGCCACGAGACTGACAGTACCGGGTCATCGGCACCTCCGCGGGGTCGCCGACGATTTCGTCCGGGTTTTCGGCACGCGTTCTGTCGCCATCTCCGGTCACCACGTCACTGTCGTCGCCACCCGCATAGCCGGCGTAGCGCAGCAACTGATAGTTCCAGATGCGAACCCGCTGTCGCCCGCGAATCATCGGCTCGAAGATCGAGATCGTCGGGACGATATCGCCCCCATTTCGCGCCCGATCGAGGTGCTCACAGCAGGCCTCGTGGACCTCCGCGGGCGTCTCGCAGTCCCGCCGGTCGAGCACCTCGAGTGACTGCCAGAAGAGCCGCCCAACGCATCGGTTGCTGTTGCGCCAGGCCATCCGCGCGCCGTGCTCGAGTTCCTCGAAGGTGTGATCGTAGTGACCGCTCTCGGCGATCTCGCGGCGGATCGTCTCGAGCCGGGGCTCGATTGCCGATTCCTTCTCGAGTTCCGTGTAACACTGGCGGACGAACGCCTCCGCCTCCCGGTAGAGCTCCTGTGGGTCGTACTCCGGGATCGGCTGGTGCATGCGCTCACTTCGACTCGGGCGTCATATGGGTACCGATGATCCCCGCGTCGCAGGACTCGGAGCGATTCGACCCAGTACCGTTCCAGGCGTCGACTGACGGGTGAAACCGGTCACCTGCGCTCGGTTTCACGCACCAGTTCAGGCCTGGACCGCCACTATATTCCCTGACTCATCAGGTGACTCCGGAGCACGTCGGCCTGCTTGTTCCCCGCCGCGGCGTTGACGAGTACGATCGTCTCGTCGCCGTTCCACTCACCGCGTTGGGCCAGTTCCTGCGCACCGCTGATCGCCGCCGCCGCGCTCGGGGAAACCTCGAGCCCCTCGTTCATCGCGATCTGTGTTCCCGCCTCGAGGACGTCCGGGTCGTCGGTCGCAACTGCATCGCCGCCGGTCTCGCGGATCGCCTCGAGCACCCGCTTCCCACCGGTGGGATCGGGAATCTCGAGTTCGCCGCAGATGGTGTCGGGCGTCTCGACGGGCGCTGGGGTATCCGCGTCGTCGTCGACGGCCGCGACGATCGGCGCACAGCCCGACGCCTGAGCGGCGTACAGCGCCGGTCGGTCGTCGACCAGTCCGAGGGCCCGACACTCCGTCGCCCCGCTGTAGCCACCGACGAGTCCAACGCCGTGACCGGTGGGGTAAACGACCGCGTCGGGGACCTCCCACTCGAGTTGCTCGAGCAGTTCGTAGACGAGCGTCTTCGCCCCCTCGTGACGGTAGGGCGTCTCGAACGGCTGGAGTGGGTACCAGTCGTCGTGTTCGTCGAGCCCCTCCTCGTAAGCGCCGACGGCGTCGTCGTACCGGCCGCCGACGACGTTCATCTCGCCGCCGTGAACGTTCACCATCGCTTTGTTAGAGAATCCAGAGCGGGAGGGCAGGTAGGCCGTCGCCTCGAGTCCGGCCCGGGCAGCGTAGGCCGCAGCCGACTGGCCGCCATCACCCGGCGAGGCGAGCGCGACGCTGTCAGCCCCGTGCTGGACGGCGGCCGTCGTTGCGACCGAGAATCCGCGATCGGCGAGCGTTCCCGTCGAGTTTCGGCCCTCGTCTTTCAGGAGGACGCGCTCGACGCCGAACTCCTCGGCGAGAGTGGGACACGAGACCAGCGGCGTCGCCCCCTCACGAGTCGTCACCGCCGTCTCGCGGGCAAACGGCAGCACCTCCGCGTAGCGCCACATCGAGTCGAACGGACGGGAGGTCAGGGCGTCACGGTCGAGGTCGATCGAATCGTAGTCGTACCGGGGGTCGAGTTGTCCCCCACAGTCCGGACACCGGTGGCTCGCGTCGGCCGCGTCGACCGTCTCCCCGCAGTCGAGACACTCGAGGCCGACGAACGCGTCGGTCGTCTCCATTGCCGTGGTCATACGCGTGTGTTCGCGGCGCTGGACAAATGGCTGTCCATCGGGTCATCGATCGGCAACCTCGAGTGGACGGACCAGACGCTGTCGCTCGAGGGTGAGAAAGCAGGAGAAGCGGTCTGCAGGTCGAGTCTCAGTTGTCGCCGGCTTTCGACTGCCAGGCGTACTCGCGGCGCTTGGCCGATTTGCCGAAGCCACACGACGAGCAGACTTTCTTCTTGACGTGGTACGATTTCTCACCGCAGCGACGACACTTCACGTGGGTCGTCGTGTTCTTCTTTCCTTGGCTCGGAGTTCCTGCGCCAGTCATGGAGTGATCGAAACGACGTTGTCGCCGCGTATAATCGTTGTGTCTTCGATCTGCTCCTCCCCGGATGCGGTCTCGCCGGCCGGAATCGCCACGTCCTCCAAGACGAGATTCATGTGCTGGTCGTAGCCCGTCAGCTCGCCGACGTACTCGTCACCACTCTTGAGTCGTACGGTGACCCGTTCCGAAAGCGACGCCTCGAGGACGTCCAGCGGTCGTCCACTCATACGAAAGAGCGCAGGTGACGGACACTTAATCGTACCGGTCCGTTCGCCGGGCAAACGGGTTGGTGGTTACGCTTGCGGTCGGGTCGACAGTGGCTCATACAATCGTGACCTCATTCGGCAGGCGCACCCTCGCGCACCCAGACAGCCATCCCCGACTCGAAATCGTCGATCGACGCAGCGCCGAGTTCCGCTCGCCCCACCGCCAGCAGGTCGCCGCGTTCGTGGACCACCAGCACCTCGTCGCCCGGCCGGATCTCCTCGCCCACCTCGAGGACGAACTTCGCGAAGACGTTCTTCCCGTCGCGGACGAACGGTTCGCTCTCGTCGTCGACGACGACCCGGTACGACGGGTGGGAGAGGGCGTCGGCCAGCCGACGACCACCCTCGAGGCCGAGTGTGAACCGGCCGTCCGTGCCGAAAGAGACGAGGCGGCCGCTGTCGGCGAGAACCTGCTGGGGGCGGCCGGAGGTCGTCCGCTTGATCGTGAGCGACTCGTCTGGCGGAAAGAGTGCCTCGCCAGCGCCAGCGCCGAACTGGTAGTCGGCGATCGTCCGGAGCGTCGGGAAGCCCGCGTTACCGTCGGGACCGCCGGGAGCGTCGGTGGTCTCGGAAGCGTCGGTCATGGGCGGGCTTCGCCCTGACGCGTCGAAAGCGCTTCGACCCGGCTCGAGCGCAGGGGTGGTCGGTTGCTCGCCCCTGTCCCGCCAGCTGATCTCGTGGAGCGATGTACGTGCACCGCCAGTGGCTCACCGGCGAACAGTCGGCACAGATCACCAGCGAGGGATGGGCGCATCTGAGTATGCTACGCGTACGACACGCCGCAAACGCCACAGACCACGAGCATTATATACCAGCGGTCGAAACCCCCTGCTGAATGGATCTGACGCAGGTCGCGATCGGAGCCTCGCTCCTCGCCGTTAGCGGACTCGCGTTTGCAAGCCCCTCGGGCCTCGACGCGTCCGTTCTCGCCGCGGTGACCGGGTTCGCCCTCCTCGTCGGTTCCCTCGTCGTCTTCACCACGATCGCCCGCGACACTCATCCCTGATACGGACTGCTAGCCATCTGGACCTCGGACCCACCCCGGTTTGCGTACCGGCTGTTCCTCCCGCCTCGAGCAGCCTCGATTGCAACCTGCTCGAGACGCGTCGCCATATTCAGTGTCACCCCCGAGTCCAGTCGCCGTCTTCCGTACCGATCTCGAGACGCATCGCTACGGACTGGAGACTGCGAGGACGACCACAATAGCCTAGAGCAGAAAGGTCTCGTGGCGTTCGCCGAGGTCGAGGAACGTGTCCGCTGCCTCGACGAGTTCGTCGGCGGTCGACGACTCGAACGCCATCACCTCGACGCGGACGCCCTCGTGGCGCAGGTGCGAACAGAGCCGTGAGAAGTCCCCGTCACCGGTACAGAGGACGATCGTATCGACGTGATTCGCGAGCGTCACCGCGTCGAGGCTCATCCCGACGTCCCAGTCGGCCTTCTTCGAGCCGTCCGAGAACGTCTTGATCTCCTTGATCTTCGTCTCGAAGCCGATGTCGATCAGCGCGTCGAAGAAACTCTCTTCTTCCGGGGCATCGGCCCGGATCACGTACGCGATCGCGCGGGTGAGCTGTCGGTCCTGGACCGCCTTCTCGAGCAGCGACGAGTAGTCGATGTTTCGGCTATAGAGGCTCTGTGCCGAGTGATAGAGGTTCTGGGCGTCGACCAATACGGCGACGCGCTGACCGGGGTGGATTTCCGTCACACGCTCTTCTAAGGACGACCGTGGTTAAAAATCGTCGCTCGTCGATGCGGAACCGCGAAAACTGAACGCCCGTCGTTCGATCGCCCTCGAGTGTAGAGTTTCGAGTCGCAAGCGGGGAGCGAACGGGCCGAGCGATGTTAGCTCCGGAGGGCCTCGATGCGCTTCTCGGTCGGCGGGTGCGTCGAGAACACCTGCTGGAGCATGCTGCGGTCGGCGTTGAAGATACACAGGGCGTTGACGCCGCTGTCGTCGATTCGGGACTCACGGCCCTCGGCACTCCCGGAGATCTTCTCGAGGGCGCGAGCCAGCGGTTCGCCGTTGCCGATGTACTGGCGGGCCGTGTCGTCGGCGACGTACTCGCGGTATCGCGAGATGGCCATCACCAGCAGCATGACGAGGAAGTTGGCGATCATGGAGGCGACCCAGGCGAAGACGATGCTGCCCGGATTGTCCTCGCCGACTGCCTGTACGACGAAGAACACGGCGTAGCCGACGATCGTGGCGATCGACTGGCCCAGCGTCATCATGATGGTGTCGCGATTTTTGAGGTGGGCGAGTTCGTGGGCGACGACGCCCTCGAGTTCGTCGTCGTCGAGGATCTGCATGAGTTCCGTCGAAACGACGACGACGCCCGAGCCCTTGCGACCGGTGGCAAAGGCGTTGGGGACGCCCATCTCGGCGACCATCAGCCGTGGCTTGTCCATCTTCATGTCCCGGCTCAGGGACTCGGTCATCTGGTGGACCCGCCGGTACCGGGGGTGGTCCTCGGGCATGTCCTTGGCGCCCGAGGTCCTGACAGCCATGAACTTGCCGAGTTTGTACTGGACCGCCGGCAGCAAGACGATCCCGGGGACCAGCACGTAGAGCCAGTTGACCCCGAAGGCCATCGAGATGAACCACGCTGCGACCAGATAGAGGCCGAACAGCACGGAACCGACGACTGCCATCCGCAACTGCAAACCGGTCTTATTCATGTGCGCCGGAGCGTTAGCTCTCGAGAGTATAAAGCGCACCGCTCTCGACCGTCGAGCGGCCTGTCAGCCCACGATCAGGTGTCCGGGTCAGCTCGTCGTCGGCGGTTCGCCAGCAGGTTGCAGCTCCTCGTCGACGAGCGTCTCGTAGGCCCGCCGGAAGCGTTCTGAGAGCGCCTGGTGAGAGATGTCCAGTTCGGCGGCCAGTTCCTCCATCGAGATCTGGCGAGGAATCTCGAAGTAGCCGTACTGCAGGGCAGCCTCGAGTGCTTCGCGCTGTTCCGGCGTCAGTCGCGTGTCGGGTTCGGTGGCGTTCGTGACGTCAGTGACCCGGCGCAGGTCGGCGGAGATGTCGCGCTCGAGCAGCCGCTCGTAGGCGTTCGTGAGCGCGTCCCGGTCGGGGAATCGAACGCGGACCTGCCACCAGCCGTCGGTTCCCCAGGCCTCGAGTAACGAGCCGCCGTCGACCAGCAAGGGGTCACAGAGCGTCGTGATCCCGTCGCCGTCGACGAACTCCAGATCGTAGAGGACGCGCGACTGGGTCTCGACGAGCGCTTCGTAGGCCTCGATGGACGAATCGGCGTCGAAGGCGGTCTCGATACGGCTGCGGTCGACGTCGGCGACCCAGAGACAGGGGTTCGTCTTCGACACCGACGACTCGAGTTCGAAGGTGGCGTCGGGAGCGTGGTCGAACGCCGTCGCCAGTGTCGTCTCCGGTGCCGGAAGGCGAAGCTCTGCTATCGTCGACATCAGGCCTGGTACACCGGCATCCGGTATAAATCGCTGTTCAGCGTGGCCTGAGAGTCGGTTCTGGCAACCTGTCCGAACTCGAGACGGTGTGAGTTCGCCCCACGAGCTGGCCTACTCGAGTTCGTCCACGTCCACTCCCGACTCGAGCGCGCGCTTGAGTTCCCGGACGGAGCGCTTTCCGGTCCGGTCTGGATTCGCCAGCACGCGGACCTGCTGTGAGCCCAGCGAGACGAACCCGAGCCCGAGTCGATCCGCGGTGTCGGCCAGTCCGAGGCCGACGTCGGCGTCATCCCGCTGGACGGCCCGGGCCGGGCTCTCGTGGGCCCGCAGGGCGAACTGGTAGCCGTCGATGGCCCCGGCCAGCGTCGTGCGGTCGGAATCCCGCTCGGCCGCGAGCGCCTCGAGTTCGGCCTCGAGACTCGTCCGCAGGCCGGAGTCGGTCGTCCGGGAGACCAGTCGCAGGTCACGATCGACCAGCTCCGCCAGTCCGGTCACGTCGTCGGGGTTGCCCGCCGGGACGACGAGTCCCCACTCGCGCTCCCAGCCGCCGAGGTCGACGGCGTCCACCTCGCGCGCTATCGGGCCCGCGACGACCGCGACGTCCGGGATTCCATCGCGGAGCCGCCGGAGTGCCGGTCGCGAGCCGACCGGAAGGTACCGGGGGTGCTCGAGCCGGTCGAGCACGCGATTGAGTGTCGGATCGTCTTCGCCGACGCCCAGGAGCGTGGGCGGGCGGACGTCCGGCGAGAAGAGCTGGACGGTAACCGGGCTCCCCTCCTCGAGGTAATCGGTTCCGGGCTCGACCTCGACGACGCCGTCAGCGTGAGCGAGGCTCGTGGTCGCACCGCTGCCCTTGTCGACGGGGTAGACGAGCGTCTCGCCGTCACCGTCCGTGACCAGGCCGACGGGCATCAGCCGGAGCCGACCCTCGGCGTACCGTTCCTGCCGGGCCATCCGCCCCGTCACGGTCGCGGTTTCGGGTTCGGGTACGTCAGCGGCCTCACGGATCGCAGGCGCGACGAACGTGCGGAACACCATCATCGCCGAGACCGGGTAGCCGGGGAGGCCGACGTACGCCGACTCTTCCAGTCGACCCACGAGCATCGGCTTGCCGGGTTTGACCGCGACGCCGTGTACGAGGAGGTCGCCCTGCTCTTCGATGACGCGGTAGATGACGTCCACCGCGCTGGCGCTGGTCGATCCGGAAGAGAGCACGAGGTCGCACTCCTCGGCGGCCTGTCGGAGGATTCGTTCCATCTCCGTGGCCTCGTCGCCCGCGTGCGGGTAGAGGACGGCATCGCCACCGGCGTCCTCGACGCCCGCGGCGATCGTGTAGCTGTTGACGTCGTAAATCTGGCCGCGTTCGCTCTCTACGTCCCCACCCGGACGGACGAGTTCGTCACCCGTCGAGACGATGCCGACTTTCGGGCGAGCGCGGACCGGAACCTCGTCGACTCCCAGCGCCGAGAGGAGCCCGATATCTCGTGGCGTGATCCGGGCTCCGGGACCGAGTGCCCGTTCGCCCGCGGCGACGTCCGCACCAGCGAACATCACGTTGTCCCCAGGCGCGACGCTCGTGCGGACCAGCACCTCACCGGCCTCGTCGGCTTCGTCCGTCCGCTCGACGGGGACCATCGCGTCCGCACCCGGCGGCATCACCGCGCCGGTCGAGATTTCGGCCGCCTGTCCGGTCTCGAGGTCGACGTCGGGTTCCTCGCCAGCGTGGACCTCACCCACGACGGTGAGGCGGGCGGGATCGGCCTCGTCGGCCCCGAACGTATCCCGTGCGCGCAGTGCGTAGCCGTCGAGGCTCGCCCGGTCGAACCCGGGGACGTCCAGTTCGGCGTCCAGTCGTTCGGCGAGCACCCGGCCGCGGGCCTCCTCGAGCGGAACCCGTTCGACGCCGGCCTCGAGTGGCAGCGAGTCGATCGCCTCGCGGGCGTCGGCGGGCGAGGCGAGGTCGCGAAATTCCTTGCGGTCCATACCGGGTTATCGGTGGTGGAGCCTAAAAACGTCGGCCGAATTCGATGCCAGGATTCGCGATCAGTCGTCCGCCGGAGCGAAGCCCGGGAGACTCGCGCCGTAGTCTGCGCCAGCGGTAACCTCCGAGGGCTCGTTGGCGAGCCACAGCATGATCAGCAGGGTGACGACGTACTTGCTGATGATGTCGAGGAAGCTGTAGCCCCAGGACGTGATCGCCACGTCGAGCAAGGCGAATCCCTCGACGCCCAGCGCCCACAGGATCGGGTAGCCGAACCACGAAACGACCGTCAGGATCTTCAGGGTGTTGAACAGGCCGATGGTGCCCGCGTTCTTCGCGTCGGCCGTCCACTCGACGAGGATGATGTAGACGATGACGAGGAAGAATAGCGAGCTAATGACGAACCACCACCAGCGCATCAGGTAGCTCGAGGTGGTGAACGCGGCTGCGAGGCCCGTGACACACATCGCGATGGTGAACGCGACCGAGGTCAGGATCTTCGTCAGGTTCGAGCCGGCGATCATCCCGAGAGCGATCAGGATAAACGGCGTCGAGAAGGTCCAGGTGAGGTACCGTCCCCACATCGCGAGTACCTCCTCTCCGGCCATCGCGTGGCCGGCAGGCATCTCGAGGAAACTCAGCGTGAGCCCGGATGCGAGCCCCGTATAACTCGAGATCGAGACGACGGAGATCAGCATCACCGACACCGCGATGAGCTTCGTCCGCGGATCGGTGAGATGACGCCCGAGGTAGACGATCAGGAGGATCGTCAGTCCTGCGAGCGCGATGTTCGCGACGAACGACGCCGAGAGGAGCGGGTCGCTGTGAACGAACTCGAAGAGTTCCGCCTGGGACGCCTCGAGCGGCGTCGTGACCTGTGGGAGTACTGCCGTACCGGCTGGAGCTACGTGCATGTCAGTCGTATACGAGCAATAGGGCGAAAACGAGCGCACCTAACGTGTATGGCCGGTGCGCCCATCGCACGTGATTCGGCGTGAGATTCCCCGCGGAGATTGGTCGGTCGGTCGATCCTCACGCCTCGAGACGCGCTTTCTGTGTGGGCCCACGGTGGTCGACGACCGGCCAGCCCTCGCTGACGACGAGGGAATAGCTGTCTTTTTCACGCTCGAGGCTATCTTGCGTGATATGGCCACTCACGGAACGCACGGAACACAACCAGGTGCGTCCCTGCCGACGGCCCTCCCGGTGGAGCTCCCGGCGCTGACCCGGTTGAGCTGGGAGCTGGGGTCGCGAATCGTTTCGGACGAAGAGACGATACACCTCGAGGAGTGGGAGCGAACCGGTAGCACCTGGGCGCTCTCGATCTTCCGGGTGACGGACAACACCGTCGTGTTACGCGTTCGCACCCCCGTCGGCCGCCAGCGATTCTACGGCGCGGCACAGCTCGACCTCGAGGAGGCTCTCCCGCGACTCGAGGCGGCACCGGACTGGAACCGCCTCGAGTGACTGCCGAGGGGAACGATTACGGTGATCCCGCTGGTTGGGTCGTGGTATGACAGGACTCACCACGTCCGGTCGTGACCGGATCGCCGCACTGTTCGACCGCCAGCTCGAGCTCGGGCTCCACCACGGGGCACAACTGGCCGTGTTCGTCGACGGGGAACTCGAACTCGACCTCGCCGGCGGCGTCACCGGACCCGACGGAACGGAGACGACGAGCGAGCAGCGCCACGTCCTGTTTTCCTGTACGAAACCCTACGCGGCCATCACGCTCCACACGCTGGTCGACGAGGGCGAACTCGCTTACGACGACCGCGTGGTCGACCACTGGCCGGAGTTCGCCGACGCGGGGACCGAGAAGGCCGAGATCACCGTCCGGCAGGTTCTGAGCCACACTGCGGGGCTGACCCAGGGCGAGATCGACGAACGACCGGACCTGTGGAGCGACTGGGACGCCTGCGTCGAGGCGCTCGAGGAGATGGACCCCGTCTTCTCGCCGGGCGAGGTACCGGCGTATCACCCGCTGACCTTCGGCTGGCTGGTGGGCGAACTCGTCCGCCGCGTCTCTGGGACCCCGATCGAGGAGGCCGTAGCCGAGCGCGTCTTCGACCCGCTGGGGATGGACGACACCGGCATCGGCCTCCGGGAGGACGAACCGGACGACGTCGCCACGCTCGTCGCCTTCGAGCCGTTCGACCGCTGTCGCGACCCCGGCGAAGGACTCGGCGACCACACCGAGGTCGCCGCGCCGTTCAACACCGAGGCGGTCCACCGGTCGGTGATCCCCGCCGCCACCGGCATCGGAACCGCCCGGGACATGGCCCGCTTCTACGGCTGTCTGGCAAACGGCGGCGAACTCGAGGGCACACGCATCCTCTCGGAGTCGACGCTCGAGGAGGCGACGGCGCTCGAGGCCAAGACGGACGCAGACGGCACCCTCGGCCGACCGGGACGGTTCGCGCTCGGGTTCTGGAAGGGTGGGACGACGGCAGACCCCTACGGCTCGCTGACCCCCGAACACGTCTACGGCCACGCGGGCCTGGGCAGCAGCGTCGGGTGGGCCGACCCCGAACTGAACGTCGGCTTCTCGTACGTCACGAACGGCGTTCGTGAGGGGTCCTACGAGCACGTCGCCCGCGTCCGCTCGCTGGCCGACGCCGTTCGGACGGCGTTGCTGCAGTGACCCGAGGTGAGTATCCAGTAGCTTGACGAGTCGCGAGGGTGTACACCGACCATGAGCAGATACAGCCGTCTCCTCGCCGTCGTGGCCGTCCTCGCCTGGACCGCCGCGGCCGCGGCACACCTGATCGCGACGCTCGCACCCTCTGCGTCGGATCGCATCGAGTGGGGCGAGCGCCGGAACCTGTTTGCTCTCTGTGGGAGCCTGTCGACGAACGCGCTCGTGCTCGTGACCGGCTATCGGTACCTCTCGAGGCGACTGTCCGGCAAGTGATGCGGATTGCTGTAACGATGTACCGAGGTAACCGCCGCCCGGGTGGCGGTTACCCCGGAAATGACGTACAGGAAACCGTATGAGAGCGGTCGGTGGCGAGATCGGTGCGGGACAGGAAATCGGCGGACTGCAGCCGGGTCGCCGGCCAGCGACTGGCGAAGACGTTTGTGAACGGATAGCGTAGGACCGTCGGATCGACGATGACGAACGTCAACACTTTGCCGCGTCGAGAACTGGGCGTCGAGTTCGGCGACCTCGCCGCACAGATCGAGGAGCACTCCTACCCACTGACGAGCGAGGAACTCGTCGCCGAATTCGGCGAACACGTCCTCGAACTCCCGAACGGAACGGAATCGGTGCGGGAAATACTCGAGTCGGTCGGAGCGGAGACGTACGAATCACCTACCGAAGCCCAGCAGGCGCTGTTCAACATGGTCGACAGCCGCGCGATCGGACGAAAGTACTACTCGGATCGTACGCCGCCAGCGCTGGGCGAGAGCCGGAACCACCAGTCGTTGTCGTTCTGAGTCTCGAGTCGAGTGAACGCCGTCGCACTCGGCGTCTTCCTCGGGTGTACAGCCCTCGGCACGATCCAGTTCCTGCGGATCGCGACAGGTGGCGACCAGCCCTGAGACTCGACGGGCACGGAGCCAATGCTCACCGATCGACACCGGCCTTCGTCAGGACGAATCCTCCCAGAGCTCGACCGTGACCGTTTCTCCTTCGGGAATCCCCTCTCGAGCGTCGTCGACGACGACCCAGCCGTCGGCCAGCGCGACGCTCGAGAGGACGCCGGAGCCGCTCGCCCGCGTCGGGATCGCACGGTAGCCCGGTTCGGCTTCGCCGTCCGCGTCACTCGCGTCACCGTCCGACTCGTCGCGACGCTCGAGCTGGACCCGTGCGAACGTCCGCGTGCCGGGTTCGCTCGGAATCTTCCGGTCCAGCACCGCCCGCCTGGTCGGGTGCGGGTCGGGGGTGGTGCCCTCGAGCCACCGGAGGACGGGACGGAGGAACTGGACGGCGTTGACGATGCAGGCGACGGGATAGCCCGGCAGCGCGAGCACGGGGGTGTCCTCGACGATGCCGAGACAGACCGGGTGGCCGGGCTTGAGACCGACGCCGTGGACGAGCACCTCGCCGAGGTCGTCGATCACCTCGGGGAGGAGGTCACGTTCGCCGACCGAGGAACCACCGGTGGTGACGACGACGTCCTTCGTGAGATCCCGCTGAATGGCCGCACGGAGGGCGTCCGGATCGTCGGTGACCACGTTGCGGTAGGTCGCTCGGCCACCCCAGCGTTCGACCAGCCGTGAGACCGTCAGTCCGTTGGTCTCGATCACCTCTCCCGGTCCCGGGTCGGTGGCGACGAGTTCCTCGCCCGTCGGAACGACGCCGACCGCCGGCCGGGTCGCGACCTCGACCCGGGCGTAGCCCGCCGAGCGGAGGAGTCCCAGATCGGATGGACGGAGCCGGTGGCCGGCCTCGTACAGCGACTGGCCCTCGGAGACGTCCTCGCCGACCGGCGCGACGTTTTCTCCTTCCGCGACGGCGTCTTCGACCTCGAGTTCGCCGGTCGCCTCGAGTTCGGTGACGTGTTCGATCATAACGACGGCGTCGGCACCCTCAGGCAGGGCGCTTCCGGTGTGGACCCGGCCGGCCGTCCCCGGCCCGACGGTGGCCTCGGTACCGATTCCGTCGGCGATCCGAACGACCTCTGGTGAGCGTTCGCTCGCGCCGAAGGTGTCCGCGGCCCGGACGGCGTAGCCGTCCATCGCCGCTCGTTCGTAGTGTGGGACGTTCCGTGCCGACTCGATCCCGCCGGCGAGGACGCGCCCGTCGGCGCGCTCGACGTCGATCGTCTCGGTTCCCGTCGCCGGTCCGTCGGCCACCGGCCGCTCGAGGCGTTCCTCGAGGGCGTCCCGGAGCGTCTGGCGCGCCTCGTCGACCGGCGTCCGCACCCTGAACCCGGCCTCGGTTCGTTCGCGATCGGCTCCTTTCATACCCGGACCCGGGTTGCGCGAGGCAAAAAACGTGCGGGACTCCCCGTGTCTCGAGCGATGACCGCGACCGCGGCCTTTTTCGTCACGGCGTTCGAACCAGAACCCGTATCAATGGGTGCCCTTCGCGACGCAGTCGCCGATCTCGCCGACGACGTCTTCTTCGACCTCCTCGAGAGCGAGTCGGCGTACCTGTACGTGGTGGACCTTCCCGGCGTAACCGACGACTCGGTCACGGTCGAGGCGACTGCCGACCGACTGGTGATCGACGCCAGCCGGGAGAAACCCGACGCGGGGGAGTACAGTTACGTCGAAGAGCACCGGCCGACGCTCGTCGACGTCGACCTCCCACTGCCCGACGACGCAAGCGCCGACGGCCTCGAGGTGACGGTCGATCGCGGCATCCTCGAGGTGGTCGTCCCCCGTGAGCCCGAGCGGTACGAGACGACGATCGACGTCGCCGAGGGACGGGGTCGTCGGGCCGCCACGGACGACGATGCTGGCGGCGATTCGACCACCGATCCCGACGATCCAACCGACCCAGACACCACCGACGCCGAACCGAGGTGACCGAGGCTGGCCTCCCTGCGCGCGTACAGACGGTTCGTCGTCGTCGCGTGGCACTTTCTTCCGATCTTTCTCGCCTACGCCCGCGACCGGCGACGATTCCTCCTCTTCGGCTCCAGGCGGCGCGTCGACCCGGCTACCCAGCGCGAGCGGGCAGAGGTTCTCCTCGAGTCGCTGCTGACTCTCGGGCCCACGTTCATCAAACTCGGCCAGCTACTTTCGACGCGGCCAGACATTCTGCCGCCAGCGTACATCGACGTCCTCTCGGCCCTGCAAGACGAGGTGCCGCCAGCGCCGTGGCCGGAGGCCCGCGAGGTGCTCGAGGACGAACTCGGCCCCGTCGAGGAGGCGTTCGACGAGTTCGACACCGAAGCGATCAGCGGCGCGAGTCTCGGGCAGGTCTACCGGGCACAACTCGAGGGCGAGCCGGTCGCGGTGAAGGTTCGCCGGCCGAACGTCGAGTCACTCGTCGAGACGGACCTGCGAGTCATCCGCTGGTCGTTGCCGATCCTGCTGTACTTCGTCGACGACTCGCGGGCGTTCTCCCTCGAGAACCTCGCCGACGAGTTCGCGAAGACGATCCGTGAGGAGATGGACTACGAACGCGAGGCCGCGATGCTCACCGAGATCAGGTCGAACTTCGCCGGCGACGAGCGGTTCGTCGTCCCCGACGTCCACGAGGAGTACTCGAACCGGCGGGTGCTGACGATGGAGTACGTCGGCGGCACGAAGATCACCGACGTCGAGACGCTCGAGCGAAAGGGCATCGACCGGACACAGCTCGCGGAACACCTGGAGCGGGCCTACCTGCAGATGATCATCGACGACGGTGTGTTCCACGCCGACCCACACCCGGGGAATCTCGCGGTGACCGACGACGGGCGAATCGTCTTCTACGATTTCGGAATGTCCGGCCGGGTCGACGAGTTCGTCCAGGGGAAGATCGTCGACTTCTACGTCGCGGTCGCGAACCAGGACATCGACGCCATCCTCGATGCGCTGATCGAGATCGGAACCCTGAGCCCGGAGGCCGACCGGGGGACGATGGCCGACGTGATGGAACTGGCCATCCAGAACGCCCGCGGCGAGGACGTCGAACAGTACCGGGTCCAGCAGATCGTCGGCCAGATCGAAGACTCGATCTACGAGTTCCCGTTCCGACTTCCGAAGAACCTCGCGCTCGTCCTGCGGGTCGCGACCGTCGTCGAGGGCGTCTGTGTCACGTTAGATCCCGAGTTCGACTTCATCTCGACGGCGACGGCCTACCTCACCGAACAGGGCTACCGCGAGGAGTCGATCCGGCAGTACGCCGCCGAGACGGGCGACCAGTTGCGTCGAACCGGCGAATCGCTCACCCGACTCGCGCCCAAGACCGAGCGAGCGCTCGACCGTCTCGAGCGCGACGACCTCTACGTCAGGATCGGCGTCGAGGACCCCGAAGGCGTCTTCGGTAACCTCGCCAAACGGCTGATCTACGGCATGTTGCTCACCATGTCGCTGTTCTCGATGGGCGTCCTCTACGCACTCGAGGCACCGGAGGCGTCGGTCGTCGCGGCCGTCTTTTCGGTGATCGTGACGATCCAGCTCTACCGGACGTTCCGCAAACGACGGAAGACCCGGGTCAGGCCCCAGATCGGCCGTCAGCGACTCCGGCAGCAGCAACGAGAAGAAGAGCAGTGACACGTGTCGGAATCCCCCCACCAGCGTCTTGATCCTCCCCCGAGAGGAGTGGGTATGAACGTCGATCGGCTTCCCGAGCTCGAACTGACGGTGACCGACCTCGAGACGACCCGGCGCGAACGCGAGACCTCGAGCGACTTTACCCGGGTGACGACCGAAATCACGCTCGTCGGCCCCGGAGACGACGGGACGAGACGAGCGGGGCGCGGCGAGGACGTCATCTACGACGTCGAACCCCACGACGCGCTGGCCGAGCGCGGGCTTCCCGACCTCTCGGGTGAGTACACGCTCTCGTCGTTCGCCGATCGGCTCGAGACGCTGGAGCTCTTTCCAGACGGTGTGCCAGACCGCGACGCGTTCACCCACTACCGACGCTGGGCGCTCGAGGCGGCCGCTCTCGACCTCGCGCTCCGGCAGGCCGAGACCAGCCTTCCGGCGCTGCTCGAGCGCGACGCGGAGCCCGTTCGGTTCGTCACCAGTACGCGACTCGGGGAACCGCCGACGACCGACCGACTCGAGCAACTTCGTAGCCGCGTTCCCGGCGTCGAGTTCAAGCTCGATCCGACGCTCGAGTGGGACGACGAGGTCGTCACGTCGATCCGTGAGACAGTCGGCGCAGAGTCGGTCCGGATTCTCGACCTGAAAGGCCAGTACGAGGGAACCGACGTCGACGTTCCCGCCGACCCGGACCTCTACGAGCGCGTCATCGAGGCGTTCCCGAGCGCGATCATCGAAGATCCCGCCCTGACGCCCGAGACGGAGCCGCTGTTCGACGATCCGGCAGTGCGGTCGCGCGTCTCGTGGGACGCGCCGATCCACGGGCTCGCAGACGTCGAGGCCCTCCCGTGGGAGCCGGACTGGCTGAACATCAAACCCTCCCGCTTTGGCTCGCTCGAGTCACTGCTCGAGACGCTCGACTACTGCGAGGAGCACGAGATTCGCCTGTACGGCGGCGGCCAGTTCGAACTCGGCGTCGGCCGCGGCCAGCTTCAGGTGCTCGCCGCGCTGTGTTACCCCGACGGACCGAACGACATCGCCCCGCAAGCGTACAACGACCCCGAGGTCGGCGATGGATTGCCGGCGAGCCCGCTCGAGCCCCCTGCGGAGACGGTCGGGTTTCGGTGGGAGTAAACACGACGGAACGTCGAATCCAGCGAACCGACAACTCATACGGTTTACTGTAAGTCGTTGCCGACGCAACCGCCGCACGGGTCGCGGTTGCGTCGGTAAACCGTTACAGTAATTCGTATCAGTCGATGTGCGTGACCTCGAGCCCGTCGACCCGTTCGAAGTGGCGATCCCTCGTTACTAACGTTCCGCCGGCCGCTCTGACGGTGCCTGCGATGAGCGTATCGAGAGAACCGATGGGAGTTCCCTCGCGGTGTAGCTCGTTATCGATTACCGCCGCTTCTGCGGCAGCGTCGACCGTAAGATCGATCGGCTCGATCCAGTCGAGATCTGCCCGAACCCGTTCGAGTCCCTCGGAACCCCGCGTTCTCACTGCACCGACGAACGTCTCCTGAAGTGAGATCGTCGGTGCGAAGAGCGGTTCAGATTCGTGTGCGCGAACGTAGGCTCCAACCTCGTCAATCCCGTGCAGGTAATCGACGATGACGCTGGTATCAAGACAGTTCATCGATCCGTTCTGCGGCATCGGTCTCGAACCCGTCCCGATACGACGCAACTTCCTCGCGAAGACCCGAGTCCGCCCACGAACCGAACCCCTTCATTTTGTCACGCTCAGCCCCAGTGAGACGCTGCACGACATCGCTGAAGCTCTCGTCATCCTCTTTTAGCGCTTTCAGGCTTTCGTAGGCCTCCTCTGTCAAACTGATCGTCGTCGTCGCCATACCTAATGCATGGTACGTGCATGGAGAGTATAACAGTTGGGGGATTTTGACCTCAGGAATATCAGCAGGGCACCCACAACACAGCCGTGGAATCCTCGTCGAGACTACGCCGTTTCAGGTCTCGATGCAGATCGAACGCGCGATACTCGCCCTCGTCGACCACCCGGTCGGCCAGCGCGGGCGGAACGTCGATCCGCCGGCACTCCCCACCGACGAGGAGGCCACCGGGGCCGACCCCGAACTCGAGTTCGTAGCGCTGAACTGAAATCGCGCGCTCGCGGCACGCGGGATGGACCGCTCGGAGAACGTCGGCGACGTACTCGCAGGCCAGTTCCGTCCCCGGCGTGTCGGCCGTCTCGAGGTCGACGCGGACGACGGGAACGACGGCTGGCTCTTCGTTGCGGGCCTCGTCGACGCGTCTGATCGTCCGCACGCGCGGTGGCCGCTCGAGGTGGGAGGCGATCCCCGTCCGGATCTCGGCTGCGAGACGGGACTCGAGGTCGGCAGCGAGTGCACGCTGGGCCCGCGTCTGCAGGCGGCGGTAGCCGACCAGTGCGGTGGCTCCGACGAGGACGGCGAACACGACCGCGAGCGTCGAGGCGTCGACCGCGTCGAGCATCGATGTCGCTCGAGCGTTGCGCTGCCAGCGCCGTGGTCGTTTCGGCGGAGGGATGCGGTCCACGAACTGCCGAGACTGAAAACAGAGGCCCCGGGGATCGACCGCGTTAGCCGCGCCACGGCGGGCTCAGGTGAGCGGCGATTCCAAACGGTTTATGGCCGTCGGTTGATTATCCCGCCGCATGGCGAAACAGCAGCAAGAAGTTCGCGACCTCCAGGAAGGCAGCTACGTGATGATCGACGACGCGGCGTGTAAGATCGACTCCTACTCGACCGCAAAGCCCGGAAAACACGGCAGCGCGAAGGCCCGCATCGACGCTCGCGGCGTCTTCGACGGCAAGAAGCGCTCGCTCTCCCAGCCCGTCGACGCGAAGATCTGGGTTCCGATCATCGAGCGCAAACAGGGCCAGGTCGTCTCCGTCGACGGCGACGACATGCAGGTGATGGACCTCGAGACCTACGAGACCATGACGATGCGCGTTCCCGAGGACGAGGACGTCTCCCCCGACGACGAGATCGAATTCCTCGAGATGGACGACCAGCGCAAGATCGTCTGATGTTTCCCGGGGCGACCGACTACCAGCGGACCGAGTCCAACGCGGCCGAGTCGGCCGATACCGACGCCGAGGACGCGAACTTCGTTGTCGTCGGTGCGCCCCTGGACGTATCGACGACCTTTCAGCCGGGGACCAGGTTCGGCCCCCGGCGCATTCGGACCTTTGCGGAGCCGTTCGACGACTACGACCGTCGAACCGACCAGCACTTTTCGGACCTCGGCGTCGCCGACCACGGCGACGTCCGTGCCTGGGACGACGTCGAGGAGTACCTCGAGTGGCTCGAGGGCACGCTCCGCGACGTAGTCTGGGACGACGCCGTCCCCCTGACACTCGGCGGCGAACATACCGTCTCACTCGCGGGCGTCCGCGCCGTTTCCCCCGAGGTGTTCGTCTGCCTCGACGCACACCTCGACCTCTACGACGCCTACGACGGCAACGAGTTCTCACACGCCTCGGTGACGCGTCGCATTCTCGAGGTCGAGTCGGTCGAGGAGGTGATCCTCCTCGGAATCCGGACGGGAAGCAAAGCCGAGTGGGAACGCGCCGAGGAAGACGACGTGACCGTCGTCGCACCCGAAGACGTCGCCGACTGGTCGGTCGGGGACGCCCTCGAGGACCGCGAGGCCTACCTGAGCGTCGACGTCGACGCTGCCGACCCCGGCTACGCACCGGGAACGGGAACGACGGAACCGTTCGGCCTCGAACCACGCGAACTGCGCGACGTGGTCCGCGAAGTGGCCCCGGACGCGAGTGGGTTCGACGTCGTCGAGGTGAACGATCGCGACGACGGGCAGGCCGCGGCGCTGGCCGGGAAACTCCTCCGTGAGTTCGTCTTCTCGGCGGCCGCGGAGTGACGTATCGAGGCCACCCCGCCAGGTATCGTTCGAGGACCCCACAGGTGGCCACCGGTCGAGGACGACCGCTCGTCCGTCGCTGGCATACCCAACCAGTTTGGGGCAAGTGTTGGGGGGCTAGCATCCGCCACTCCGTCCGGTGGTCTCGAGCAACCCGGATCCGCTTTCTCGTGACGCGGCGTACGCGATCTGTGCCAACCCCTGTCGCCGCCGGCTTCTCGAACAGTTGACTCCGGGCGAACGACGCACCGTCGGGAGCCTCGCTCGTGACCTTGCACGAACAGCCGCCGACTCGAGCGACGGTTCTGGCGTCGCCGTAGACGAGTACCACCTCGAGAGCCAGCTAGTCCACAACCACCTGCCATTTCTCCACGATCACGACGTGATCGACTACCGTCCCGCGGAGAACGTTATCGTCGTTCCCGAGGAGGTAGGAGACCGTTTTCCGTCGGTTCTCGCGGCGCGACTGAACCTGAACACAGGCAGTGGTGACGGTCACAGTCGGGGCGACGGTCCGCCCTCGAGTTCCTGAGGACTGTTCCGTCAGCGCTGTCGCCAGACGGCGGGACCAGTCACGAACCACAAACGTCCAGTCCCCGGGGCCCCTCTCTCGGACTATGCCACAGCTGTCGACGCTCGTCGACCGGCTCGACGAGGAACTGCGGACGGCCGACTTCGCCGACCTCGACGCGAGCGCGAACGGGTTGCAGGTCGGCCCCGAGGAAACGACCGTCGATCACGTCGCGTTCGCCGTCGACGGCGTCGCGGAGACCTTCGACCGGGCGACCGAGGCCGGCGCGGACCTGCTCGTCGTCCACCACGGTATCTCCTGGGGTGGATTCGACCGGGTCACCGGTCGCACCTACGACCACCTCTCGCGGCTGCTCGAGAACGACCTCGCACTGTACGTCTCGCACCTGCCACTGGACGCCCACCCCGATCTCGGCAACGCTGCCGGCGTCGCCGACGTGCTCGAGCTCGAGGGTCGCGAGCCGTTTGGCGAACTCGGGCCCGAACACATCGGCCAGCGCGGGAGCGCGCCCACCGCGTACGCACCCGACGAACTCCGCGACCGACTCGTCGACTCGCTCGAGACGGGCGAAGGAGACGTTCGACTCCTCCCGTTTGGACCCGACGAGATCGAGGAGGTCGCGATCGTCACCGGCAGCGGCACCGACTGGCTCGAGGAAGCCGTCGACGTCGGTGCCGACGCGCTGGTGACCGGCGAGGGCAAACACCCGGTCTACCACGAGGCGAAGGAAGCTGGCGTCAGCGTCGTCCTGGCCGGCCACTACGCCACCGAGACGTTCGGCGTTCGCTCGCTCCAGTCGCGACTCGAGACGTGGCACCCCGACCTCGAGACGACCTACCTCGAGTCGCCGACCGGGCTGTGAGGCCGTCCGGACGGTTGCAGGTATCCGTTTCCGACTCGGCCCCGGTAGCTGGTACCTTCGACCGCCGACGAACCGGTCAGGCACGGATCCGACTCGAGTAGGGCCGGACTGTCTCGCGGGCCAGTGAGTGAACCAGCGCGTACCATCCCCGTGGTGACCGGGGTAGTGACGTCGTACGGGACGCTCGAGTCCAGTACGGAGGCACTTCTCCGGGTGACGCCGGTGGACGGACACCACGAGACGGTGTGGAGTCGAGTGACGACGCCGTCGGTGGGGAAGAGCCACTCGAGGGGGCCGCCAGCCCTCGATCGACCCCGATAGCAGTCCGGCACAGTTCGACGTGTACCTCTTCACCGCAGGTTTTCGTGCGCGTCGTCGCGGGCGACCGAATCGGATCGGCGATAGCCGCCGCTTTCTCCGCGTTGTGAGCGGAATACAGCCGTTTGTCCCGGTCAGGAACTGTGACAGTTGGAATCTGCGAATGGTCTCGGCGTTAGAATTGTCATTCTATCGGGTAGTTCCTCGATTACAAAACGTCGGTACGGTGCAGCAGGGGATACTCGCTGGTCTGGCGGCGTCGCCGCCAGAGGCGGGACGACCGACACCATGTCAGACGAACATCGAATCTCCAGGCGAACGAGCCTCAAAGGTATCGCAACGTCCGGGGCGCTCTTCGGCGGTATCGCCCTCGGCGCGACCGGTGCGAGTGCCGGCAAGAAACACGACAAAGGCGGCAAGAAGGACGACGGAAAGAAAAACGGTGCCGACGGCGTCGGCGAGATCCACGGCGTCCAGGCGATCGACTTCTGGGAGTGCTACTCGATGGCCGTCCACTTCGATCCCGGCTACGTCGCGCCGGAGGCCGATGGCTTCGTCGAGGTTGGGATCACGAAGAAAGACAGCCACTCCCTCGAGATCCCCGTCAGCGCGACCAACGACGTCATGCTCATCCCGACCGCAGACGGGACCGACACTGCCATCGCGCTTCCGATCGGGAACTTCAACCCGACCGACGGCTACGTCGACGTCGTCGTTCAGGACAGAGATAGCCTCGTCCAGACCCCACAGGTCGTGCGCGTGCCGCTGCAGAAGACGACCGAGGACTCGATCGTGGTCCCGACCGACGGGAAACACGATGGGGCCTACAAGATCCCGCTGGTCAACGGCGGCCACCTGCTCATCCCGGTTGCACATTCGGGTGCCCACAGCGTCACGATCCCGGTCGACGACGGCGTTGCACACTTCCCCGTCGTCGGTGGCGACGCAGACGGCGCCGTCGCTTCGGCTCCCGTCGTCAGGGAACGCGGCGGCTACCTCAAGTCCGTCCGCGTCAGAATGTACAACGCCCGCACGGAACGGATCGAGAACATCTACCGAACGATCACGGTCGACGACCTCCTGACGTCGACGCTCCACGGCTACGACGACGTCCAGGACGTCTACGCGTGGACGTTCAACCCGTACCAGTTCTACGACCGGCCGATCACCGCCGGCGACAAGGTCATCTCCGTCACGATCGACGGCACGACCATCCAGAACCCCAACGAGTGCGCAGCGCCGTACCAGCGCACCTTCGAGTGGGACGGGACGATCGACCTCGAGAACATCTCGCTGTCGCCGGTCTGCGTCGACAGCGAGCGCGGGATGGCCCGGTTCCGGGTGAACAACACGAACCCGAAGCCCGTCGAGGTCGTTTCCCAGGTCGAAGACGGCGAGTTCGACGACGCGCGTACGATCAACGTCGAAGCCAGGAGCGCGACCTACATCGAGGTCATGGCGCCGGAAGGCGAGGCGACGGTCAGCATCTGGGCCGACGGCAAGCAACTCGATATCAGGGAGAGCGGGGGCGGAGAGTGCATCCCGCGCACCCAGATCGGTTTCTCCTTCGAGTGTTACGACGCCACGGAGGGCATGGCCGAGTTCTACGTCCACAACGGCACCGACGACGACCTGACGTTCGTCTACTACGTCGCCGAGACGGGACAGACAGGGCTCGTCACCGTGCCCGACTCCCTCGCGAGCGCGGAGACGTTCCGGGTCCCCGCTCCCGACGGTGAGGCGACGGTCGGCCTCTTCTACGAGGGCGAGTCCGTCGGCGCTGCCGCGAGCGACCCGTCACGGAGCTGCTGATCGACTCGCAGCCGTCTCTCGCCTCGAGTCGCCTGCCAGTCGGCTCGAGATCGCTTCCGTGTCCTGAGACGGGGTGGGAATAGCCCGTCGCTGCCGTCGATTCCGACTCCCACGTCGCGTGCTCCCGATTCCACCCCGCTGCCGACCCCGCTCGATTCCTTCGTTGGACCCGAATCCGACCAGGAGTGCGTCGAGAATCGGTCGACGCCGACTCGAGGCCGTGACCTGACCGACCAGCCATGCCCGTCTCGTGACTGCATGCACCTCTCACGACGAGAAGGGAAACGGCCGCGCCCGGGGACCGGACAGTTGACGGCCGAACCGCGGCGTTCAAACCGCTGGCCGACCCAGACCGGAGTATGAGCGACGAGGACGAAGACGCCCACGAGCACGGTTACGAACCCGAACGGGAGACGTTCTCCCATGACCCCATCGGTCACGCCAGCGTGACTGGGGGGATGAGCGTCGGCGACCTCGCCGACCAGTACGGACACGCCGGCGTCGGCGCTGCGAACCTCAACGAGGCCGTCGACGTGGCCGCGACGATGTTCGGTGACGACGACGTGACGGTCTTCTTCTCGCTCGCGGGGGCGATGGTCCCGGCCGGCATGCGCCGGATCGTCTCGGATCTCATCCGCGACGGCTACATCGACGTGCTGGTAACGACGGGGGCAAACCTCACCCACGACTCGATCGAGGCCATCGGCGGCAAGCACCACCACGGCGAGGTCACCCCCGAGGGGATGAGCGAACGCGAACACGACGAGACCCTCCGTGACGAGGGCGTCGACCGCATCTACAACGTCTACCTCCCACAGGAGTTCTTCGCCACCTTCGAATCGCACCTGCGCGAGGAGGTCTTCCCGCCGCTCGAGGCCGAGTGCGAGGGGAGCGAGGCGTCACGCGCCTCGGAATCCTCGAGCGGTGCGAACCGCGAGAAGGGGTCGGTCTCGATCCAGCGATTGACCGAAGAACTCGGTCGGGCCAACGCCGCGGTCAACGAGCGCGACGACGTCGACGAGGACCCGGGGATCGCCGCCGCGGCCTACGAATCGGACGTCCCGATCTACTGTCCCGCCGTTCAGGACTCCGTCCTCGGCCTGCAGGCGTGGATGTACTCCCAGACGACGTCGTTCACGCTCGACGCCCTCTCGGACATGACCGACATCACCGACGTGGCCTTCGATGCCGACGGCGCTGGCGCGTTCGTCGTCGGCGGTGGCGTCCCGAAGAACTACACCCTCCAGACGATGCTCGTCACCCCGCGGGCGTACGACTACGCCGTCCAGCTCACCATGGACCCGAAACAGAGCGGCGGCCTCTCCGGGGCAACCCTCGAGGAAGCCCGCTCGTGGGGCAAACTCGAGCGCGATGCCGAGAACGCCTCGGTCTACGGCGACGCCACGGTGTCGCTGCCGCTGGTCGTCGCGGCGGCTCGAGAGCGAGTGGAAGGCGACGGGTCCTGACGGGCCCAGTGGACGATCTGGCTCAGTAGGTCTGGAGGCTCGCCGATCCGACGTCGATCCGAACCAGCACGTTCTCGCTGTAGGACGAGGCGTCGGCGTCGTACTTCTCGTGGATTCGGGCTCGAGCCTGCCGACTCTCCGCCTCGTCGTCGACGATCGTCGCCCTTCCGAGCAGCGTCACCGTCCACTCGGGGTCGCCGCCTTCGGCGGCCTGTATCGAGAGCGCGACCCGTGGGTTCTCCCGGACGTTCGCGAGTTTCCGTCCCGTCGTCACGATCTCGATCGTCCCGTCGTCGTACCGGTACCAGACTGGCGCGACGTGGGGCCGGTCGTCCACGCTCGTCGCGAGATGGGCCATCAGCGGCTCGGACTCGAGTCGCTTCTCGACGGCGTCGGAGACGTTCGACATAGGTCGGCTGGCTACCGCGACGGGCAAAGGGGCAGGGGCTGGTCCTGCAGTCTCGTGCCGTGGGCGGCAGACTGCCGGTTCGTGCGCGCCCCGGTTATCGTACGCCCGCGAGGAGGGGTAGTCCCAAGAGGTGTCGGACCGTATCGGCGCGCATGTACGACTCGATCCTCGTCGCGACCGACGGCAGCGAGGCCGCAGACGCAGCCGTGAGCCACGCGATCAGTCTCGCAGCCAGCCTCGATGCCGACGTGACCGCCGTCGCGGTCCTCGAGACCCGGACCGGCTACGACAACGCCATCGTCGATCCCGAGACGGTCGACGAACAGCGCCGGGAGCGGGCCCGATCGTGGCTCGAGGACGCCGAGGGGCTGGCCAGTGAAGCAGGCGTCGCGCTCGAGACGAGGATCATGTCGGGGGTTCCCCACGAGGAGATTCTCGCGCTCGCGGCCGACCGGGACGTCGACGTCGTCGTCGTCGGCTCACAGGGCCGATCGTCGTTCAAGGGTGCACTGCTGGGGAGCACGGTCGATCGGGTCGTCCGACTCGCCGACCGGCCGGTGACCGTCGTCGACGCGGCGACCGAGCAGGACGACTGAGAGTGGCTGCTGTGGTGGTTCGTCCTCGCTATCGCGAACACGTTCTGGACCCACGTCACTGGCAAACGCTTCCGCACGAACGACCTGCACGGACCACGAGGATGGCAAAACCGTGATGCCGTCGTCCGCTTCGCGGATGTTCGAAGCCGAACATTTACCTCCGCGGTCGTGGTGGTATCCGACGATGACGTTACTCGTTCCGTACGACGGTTCTGCGCTGGCGAGAGAGGCACTCGAGAAGGCAGCCACGTTCGGTGAGTTGCTCGACGAAGAGGTGGTGGTCCTGACGGTGATTCCAGACGACGCCGAGTACGCCCGGGAGCGCAACTGGATTACCCAGGGTGAACCGTTCGATCCCGACACGATCGCCGCCGGCTTGCAGACCAGAGCCGACGAGGTCGCCCCCGAGACGACGTTTCGAACCAAGCGAGTGAGTTCCGACGAGCCGACCGCGACCGCCACGACGCAGGTCGTCCGGGAGATCCGCCGCGTTGCAGCCGAGATCGAAGCGAGCGTCGTCTTCATCGGCTCGGAGAACGCCGGATCGGTCATCGCCCCCCAGTCCAGCGTCGGCAGCCCCGTCGCGAAGGGACAGCGATACGACGTCTACGTCGTTCGGCAGCCGGACGACGACCCCGACGACGCCGACGTCACGGACGTCGACTCGATGACCGAGTCCGAGTGAGCACACTCACGCCCGGGTCGTCACCGTCGAATCCGGGCGACCGTGAGCGATTTGGAGGAACGTTTATTCGGCTGACGACCCTCGAACACGAACGAGATGGAGGATCGCACCGATCCGCGTCGATCGCGGCCACGGTCCCGGTCGACGACGACCGGCCCGCCCCAGCGCCCTCCCCCGTCGTTCGTCGAGCAAGCGACCGTTACGGACCCGACGATCCACGACGCTTTCGACGACGAGTGGCCGGAGTGCTGGGAGCGAGCGGCTGGACTGCTCGAGTGGGACGACCCCTACGAGACGGTCCTCGAAGACGAGGATGCACCCTTCTACCGGTGGTTCACGGGCGGCCGGCTGAACGCCGCCTCAAACTGCATCGATCGGCACCTCGAGGCCGGCCGGAAGACCCACGCGGCGATCCGCTGGGAAGGCAAACGCGGCGAGCGCGAAACCTACACCTATCAGGACCTCGCGATCGCGGTCGACGAGTTCGCCGCCGCCCTCCGCGGCCTCGGCGTCGAGGAAGACGACGTGGTGACGATCTACCTCCCGATGATCCCCGAGTTGCCGATCGCGATGCTCGCCTGCGCCCGCATCGGCGCGCCCCACTCCGTGGTGTTCGCCGGTCTCTCGGCGAACGCTCTCGCCACGCGGATGGACGCCGCCGACAGCGAGTACCTCGTTACCTGTGACGGCTACTACCGCCGCGGCGACGCCTTCAACCAGAAGAGCAAGGCCGACAACGCCCGCCTCAGCCTCGATCAGGAGGTCTCGACCGTCGTCGTCGATCGGCTGGGCGAGGACCTCCCCCACGTTCTCGGCGACAGTGAGTGGGACTACCACGATCTCCGGACTCGCTACGCCGGTGAATCGGTCGAGCCGGTGAGTCGGGACGCCGAGGACGACCTGTTCGTCATGTACACCTCGGGGACGACCGGCGAGCCGAAAGGTGTCGTCCACACGACCGGCGGCTACCTCGCTCACGCGGCGTGGACGACCCGTTCCGTCCTCGACGTCAAACCCGAGGACACCTACTGGTGTGCCGCGGACATCGGCTGGATCACGGGCCACTCCTACATCGTGTACGGGCCGCTCGCGCTCGGAACGACGACGGTGCTCTACGAGGGGACGCCCGACTACCCCGACCGGGATCGACTCTGGGAGATCGTCGACCGGAACGCAGTCGACGTCTTCTACACGGCGCCGACGGCGATCCGGGCGTTCATGAAGTGGGGGACGGAGTATCCCGAGCGCCACGACCTCTCCTCGCTGCGACTGCTGGGGACCGTCGGCGAGCCGATCGGGCCGCGGCCGTGGAACTGGTACCGAGAACACGTCGGCGACGGCGAGACGCCGATCGTCGACACCTGGTGGCAGACCGAGACCGGGAGCGTCGTGGTCTCGACGCTCCCCGGGATCGACGAGATGAAACCGGGTGCCGCGGGACCGCCACTGCCCGGCATCGACGTCCGCGTCGTCGACGAAGACGGCGAATCGGTCGACCCCGGCGAACCGGGCTACCTGACGCTCGCCCGCCCGTGGCCCGGCATGGCCCGGACGCTCTACGACGGCGACGAGCGCTACCGTGAGGAGTACTGGGAGCGCTTTTCGGACCCAGAAGCCGACGAGTGGATCTACTTCAGCGGCGACACCGCCCGCGTCGACGAAGACGGCTACCTCACCGTCCTCGGCCGCGTCGACGACGTCGTCAACGTCGCCGGCCGCCGCCTCAGCACCGTCGAAATCGAGGGGGCGATCACCGACGTCGACGGCGTCGCCGAGGCCGCCGTCGTCGGGCGCTCGAGCGAACTCGAGGGGACCGAACTGCACGCCTACGTCAGCACCGAAGGCGGCGTCGAACCCGGCGAGGACCTCCGGCGGGCGATCCTCGCGGGCGTCACGTCGACGATCGGCCCGATCGCTCGTCCCAGCGAGGTGGTGTTCACGCCCGAACTGCCGAAGACGCGCTCGGGCAAGATCATGCGTCGGCTACTCGAGGACGTCGCCCGCGACGAAGAACTCGGTGACACGAGCGCGTTGCGAAACCCTGAGGTCGTCGGTGAGATCCAGACCGAGCGCCAGAACTCGGATTGATTTCGCGGAATCAACTGTCGCGAAACGTCCGATTGCGTCGGATCGAGTGAGGAAGCCGGATATACCGGGTGTTCGTTCGATCACCCGGCACAATTATGTTCGTTGCTCCTGAAGTGGCGAAGTATGTCCATCGAGACGGCGACGGACGCCGTCCTCTCTCGTCGGCAGTACGAGTCGTTACTCGACGCCGCCGAGACCTACCGCGAGGCGCTCGTGGTCCGTCTCTGTGGCGAGGTCGGGCTCCGACCGGCGGAACTCGCCGAGCTATCGATCGAGGACGTAGAGCAGGTCCGGATGGATCCGCCCCGATATCTCGTTCGCGTTCCCCCGGTCGGGGATCGGTCGGGCCGGACGGCTTACCTGCCGACGAACGTCGAGCGCGAGCTCCGGCGGTACGCCCGGAGTAACGACCTCGCCGCCGCCGACCGGATCTTCACGGTGACGCCCCGGCGGCTCCAGATGCTCGTCGCCGACGTCGCCGAGCGCGCGAGCGACCTCTTCGAGGACCCCTCACTCGCCGAAATTTCCTCGAGTGACCTCAGACAGTATTTCCTCTACCGGGCGCTCGTCGCAAACGACGTCAATCCGCGCGTCGTGAAGGCGGCGGGTGGCTGGCAGAGTTTCGAAGCGCTCGAGCCGTACCTTCCCGAGCCCACGGAGACGGAACTCGTCGACGCGTTCGAGGCGGTCGAACGGCCGGGCGACCCGCGGCGGAGCCGAAGCGGCGGGCAGCCGGGGACCGGTTCAGCCGTGAGCGACGACAGCGTGATCCGCCTGTTGCTCGCCGCGAGCGACCGCTACGCGCTGGTTCGGCTCGACGAAGACGGCTACGTCGAGCGGTGGAATCGAAGCGGCGCCGCGCTCTTTGGCTACCGGGCCGGCGAGATCGTCGGCACGCACGTTTCGGCGTTTTACACGGACGAGGCCGTCGAGAACGGAAGGCCGGAGCGGACGCTCGCAGCAGCACTCGAGGAGTCGGGATACGAAGCCGAGGGACTTCGCGTCCACAAGGACGGCTCGAGGTTTCGCGCCACCGAAGTGATCACCCCGCTGCGGGACGATCGAGGTCGCCACCGTGGTTACGCCGTCTTCGTGCGCGACGTCTCGTCGCTCTACGAGGAACTCGAGTCGGTAACCGATCGGTGTGAGACGCTCGAGCGCCGCGAGGCGGTCGCTCGCGGGCACCGTCGGCTCACCCTGGCACTGCTCGCCGCGGAGGACCACGAAGCCGTCGAACGGAACGCGTGTGCGGCGATCGTAGACGGTGACGCCTACGCCTTCGCCTGGATCGACCGGACCACCGTCGACGAGCGGACGATGCCACGACGGGCTGCAAGCGGCGTCGATCCGGACGCGATCGACGGGGTGCTCCCCGACGACTGGGACGGGGCGCAGGCCGTCGTCGGCGATGGCGGACCGAAGCGATCGACGACGGTCGACGTGATCGGTGAACCGGCAGGCAACGAAGCCAGCGGCGCGAACGATGAGGACCGGAACGAACTCGTGTTCACGACCCCTGTCGACGGCACCCTCGAGGGCGAGCGGTTCGACGGAACGGTCGCGTCAGTTCCCCTTTCCGACGGCGACACGACCTACGGGACGCTCTCGGTCGCAACCCGGCGGGCAGCGATCGACGACGAGGAGCGACGGTGGCTCGAGACGATCGCTCGGCAGGTCGGCTACGCCATCAGGGCGGTCCGCCGGCGGAACCTCCTGCTGTCGGACCGGGTGGTCGAACTCGAGATCGTCTGTCGGGACGACGAATCGTTCTTCGTCGACGCGAGCCGTCGGCTCGGTTGTCGATTCGAACTCGACTCGCTCGTGGCGATTTCGGAGACGACGCAACTGTACTACCTCTACCTCGAGGGTGCAGAGCCGGCGGCGGTGTTCGATCTGGTCGACGCCGATCACGGGATCGAGGACTGTCGGCTCATCGAGACCGACGAGGACGGCTGCCGACTCGAGTTCGTCGTCGAGGGATCCTCGCCCACGCTGACGCTGACGGAGTACGGCATGACGGTCGTCGACGCCGTCTTCGCCGACGGCGTGGCGACGATCACCGCC
Organism: Natrarchaeobaculum aegyptiacum; assembly: GCF_002156705.1. Classification (NCBI taxonomy): domain Archaea; kingdom Methanobacteriati; phylum Methanobacteriota; class Halobacteria; order Halobacteriales; family Natrialbaceae; genus Natrarchaeobaculum; species Natrarchaeobaculum aegyptiacum. The sequence goes on along the minus strand of NZ_CP019893.1, from coordinate 2,488,652 downwards.
GAGTGTGCGGCCGACGCGGACCTCCGGACCATCGTCGACGGCCTGCGCGCGTCGTTCCCCGATTCGGAGGTAGTCAGCAAGCGCGAGACCGAACGCGCCGTCCAGACCGCCCGCGAGTTCAGGGACGGACTCGAGGAGCGCCTGACCGACCGGCAGGAGGCCGCCCTGCGGGCAGCGTACTTCGGCGGGTACTACGACTGGCCCCGGGAGAGTACGGCCGAGGAGGTCGCCGACGCGATGGGCATCTCCTCGCCGACGCTTCACAACCACCTCCGGAAGGGCCAGCACGAGCTACTGCGGACGTTCTTCGACGATCCGGGAGAAGAGACGATCGATGGGGAGTGATCCGGTGGTGGCCGCGAGCCGGTCGACACTAAGCCTCTAGAGCCACCGCAACGAACGGGTCGAACTATCGTAAAACAGTTGTTAAATAACGGCTTCTGAACGGTCGTAACTCGGAGCGTGGCGAGTCCAGAGCGCGATACCGACATTGTTTCTGTGATAGATTCGAGAAACTATGTCTGGTGGGCGCGCATAACCCGGATGATTTTGCACAGCTAGAGACCCACTTTACTATGGTAGTAGGTTTTGGTGTGTCTGTACCATGTCACAGGAGGAAGCCAGTCTCGAGGCGCGACTCGAGGAGCAAGATACGTTCGAGCCGCCCGAGTCGTTCGTCGAGCAGGCGAACGTGTCCGATCCGGGCATCTACGACGAGTTCGAGGAGAACTGGCCGGAGTGTTGGGAACGGGCAGCCGATTTCATCGACTGGGAGGAGTCCTACGACGAGGTGTTAGACGAGTCGGAGGCACCGACCTACCAGTGGTTCACGAACGGGAAGCTGAACGCCTCGTACAACTGTCTCGACCGGCACGTCGAGAACGGGGCGAAAAACCGGGCGGCGATCAAGTGGGAGGGCGAACTGGGTGAGACGCGCACGTACACGTACGGTGACCTTCTGAACGAGGTCGAAGCCTTCGCGGCGGGGCTGCGAGACCTCGGCGTCGAGGAAGACGACGTCGTCACGATGTACATGCCGATGGTGCCGGAGCTGCCCATCGCGATGCTCGCCTGCGCCCGCATCGGCGCACCCCACTCGGTCGTCTTCGCCGGATTCTCCGCGGACGCGCTCGCGACCCGGATGAACGACGCCGACAGCGAGTACCTGATCACCTGTGACGGGTATTACCGGCGCGGCGACGCGCTCGATCACCTCTCGAAGACCAACGAGGGGCTCACCGACGTCGACCACGAGACCACGACCGTCGTCGTCGACCGACTCGGCGACGCACTCGAGCACGACCTCGCGGCGGATCAGGTCGACTACGACGAACTGGTCGACGAGCACGCGGGTGCGACGGTCGAGCCAGTCACCCGGGACGCAGAGGACATGCTGTTCCTCATGTACACCTCGGGGACGACCGGCAAGCCGAAAGGCGTCAAGCACACGACGGGTGGCTACCTGTCGTACGCCGCCTGGACGTCTCACGCCGTCCTCGACCTCGAGCCGGAAGACACCTACTGGTGTTCGGCGGACATCGGCTGGATTACGGGTCACTCCTACATCCTGTACGGGCCGCTCGCGCTCGGAACGACGACGGTGATGTACGAGGGGACGCCCGATTATCCGGACAAAGACCGGTTCTGGGAGATCATCGAGAAGAACCGCGTCGACGTCTTCTACACGGCACCGACGGCGATCCGGGCGTTCATGAAGTGGGGCAAGGAGTACCCAGAACGCCACGACCTCTCCTCGCTGCGACTGCTGGGAACGGTCGGCGAACCGATCAACCCGCGCGCGTGGAAATGGTACTACGAGCACATCGGAGGCGGTGAGTGTCCGGTCGTCGACACCTGGTGGCAGACCGAGACTGGCGGTCACATGATCACCACCCTGCCCGGCGTGGGCAAGATGAAACCCGGCTCCGCTGGACCGGGACTCCCCGGGCTCGACGTCCAGATCGTCGACGGGGCAGGCGAGGAGGTCGACGCCGGTGAGGCTGGCTACCTCACCGTTCAGAAGCCCTGGCCCGGGATGCTCCGAACGCTGTACCGGAACGACGAGCGATTCGTCTCCGAGTACTGGCAGGAGTACTCAGACCCCGACGCCGACGAGTGGGTCTACTTCCCAGAGGACGGCGCGAAGATCGACGAGGACGGCTACATCACCGTCCTCGGCCGCGTCGACGACGTCATCAACGTCTCGGGCCACCGCCTCGGGACGATGGAGATCGAGTCCGCGGCCGTCGGCGTCGAGGGCGTCGCCGAAGCCGCCGTCGTCGGCGGTGACCACGAGGTCAAAGGCGAGGCCGTCTACGTCTACGCGATCCCAGAAGACGGCTACGAGGGCGACGCCGAACTCGAGCAAGCGGTGGTGGAATCGATCGACGATTCGATCGGCCCGATCGCTCGCCCGGAAGAAGTGATCTTCACGCCGGAACTCCCGAAGACGCGCTCGGGCAAGATCATGCGGCGGCTACTCGAGGACATCGCCAGCGGCAACGAACTGGGCAACACGTCGACGCTCCGGAATCCGGACGTCGTCGACGACATCGCTGCGCAGGTGGATAGCGACTGAGCAGCGGCCATTCTTCGATTTCACAGGCCACGAGACACGAGACACGAGACACGAGACCACGATACGAACCAAGACCATGTCAGATAATACCACTCGAGATTCGACAGACGCCGCCGCGACGGACGGCGGCGTGAAGACTGAACAGTACCTCGACAAGGAGATCAACCTCTTCAAGCCCGCGACGCCGTTCATGCGGGACAACCTGCGTGCGATGTGGGGGTTGTTCGCGCTGTGGGCGATCGTCGTGTTCGGCCCGACGACGGCGGTCCTGATCGCGCCAGACGTCATGACCGGGACGGAAGTGCTCGGCGGGTTCCCGCTGCACTTCTTCATCACGGCGGTCGTGACACCCCTCGGCGCGCTGGTGCTGTCGGCCGTCTACGCCTACCAGCGTGATCGCCTCGACACCAAGTACGGTATCTCACACGAAGACGACGTCGAGACCGACTCGAGCGAGACGGTCGCGGCCGACGGGGGTGACCGATGATGGATCCGGTCGTCCTCGACTCTGCACTCGACATCGGGTTCAAGACGGTTCCGACACTGATCCTGGTCGGGATGCTCGCGCTCTTCCTGGGCGTGGGGTACTTCTTCCGCGTCGCCGCAGTCGACGAACTGTGGGTCGCCGGGCGCTCGATCGGCTCGGTCGAGAACGGGATGGCGATCGGTGCAAACTGGATGAGTGCCGCGTCGTACCTCGGGGTGGCCGGACTGATCGCGACGATCGGCTACTTCGGGCTGGCGTACGTCGTCGGCTGGACGACGGGATACTTCATCCTGCTCATCTTCATGGCCGCCCAGTTCCGTCGGTTCGGAAAGTACACCGCACCCGACTTCGTCGGTGACCGGTTTTACTCCGACTGGGCGCGTGGCATCGCGGCGTTCACCACGCTCGTGATCGCGTTCGTCTACGCGGTTGGACAGGCCAGCGGCATGGGACTGATGTCCCAGTACATCTTCGGCGTCTCCTACGAGACTGGCGTCATCCTGCTGATGGCCGTCACCATCGGCTACGTCGCCCTCTCCGGCATGCTGGGGACGACGAAGAACATGGCCATCCAGTACATCATCCTGATCATCGCGTTCACGCTCGGCCTCTACGCGACCGGCTGGGCACAGGGCTGGTCGCTCGCCGTGCCGTACCTCGAGGCCGGTCCGCAGGTCGCAGAGGCCGCGAGCCTCGAGGCCCAGCTCGTCGAGCCGTTCGCGTTCACGAGCTACTACGGCTGGATCGCACTGACGTTCAGTCTCATCGTCGGTACCTGCGGGCTGCCCCACGTGCTGGTGCGGTTCTACACGGTCGACAACGAGCGGACGGCCCGCTGGTCGACGGTGTGGGGACTGTTCTTCATCTGCCTGCTGTACTGGGGCACCGCGACGTACGCGGCCTTCGGTGGCCTGCTGTACGCCGACGGTCCCGGCGACGGCAGCTTCATGGACATGCCCGGCGGTGACGCAGACTCCATCGTGCTGTTGACCGCCCAGCTCGCGGAACTGCCCGAGTGGCTGGTCGGACTGGTCGCAGCGGGTGCCGTCGCCGCGGCACTGGCGACGACCGCCGGCCTGTTCATTACGGCCTCGTCGGCGGCTGCACACGACATCTACACCAACCTCTACAAGGAGAACGCGACCCAGCGCGAACAGTTGATCGTCGGTCGATCGACGATCCTCGGCATCGGTATCCTGACGACGATCATCGGCCTGAACCCGCCGGCGCTCATCGGCGAACTCGTCGCGATGTCGTTCGCCATCGCGGGCTCGATCTTCTTCCCCGTGTTCTTCCTCGGGCTCTGGTGGGAGAAGACGACCAGAGAGGGTGCCATCGCCGGCATGCTCGTCGGGATGGTGATCTCGTTCGGTGCGATCCTGAACGACACCGCGATTCCGATGTACACCGGCGTCGAGACTGCCGTGATCCCGGAAGTCGCCGCGTACCTGCCCGGGACCGCCTCCGCACTGATCGGCGTCCCGGTCGTGTTCGCAGTCATCATCGTCGTCTCGCTGCTGACCGAAGAACCACCGGAGGACGTCAAACGACTCGTCCGCCAGTGTCACAGCCCCGAGCCGATGCACCAGATGGACTCCGCAGAAGACGTCGCAGCCGACGGAGGGAGTCCCGCAGACGACTGATCGACAAACCACCACGAACTGAGAACTGCCCAACAACTGACGGTCCTCGCCCAACGACATCCACCATAGCCCTCGAGAACGAAGAACCGAGACGACTACACGACACATGTACGACACCATACTCGTCCCGACCGATGGAAGTACCGTCGCCGAAACCGCCGTCGAACACGCCGTCGACCTCGCCCAGCAGTACGACGCCGACGTCCACGCGCTGTACGTCGTCGACCTCGACGCGATGGACGTCGCCGTCGGCACCGAACAGATCGACCGCTTCAAACAGGGCGACCTGAGCGACCTCCCCGAACTCGAGGAGCGCGCCCGGATCGCTACCGGCTCCGTCGCCGAGAAAGCCGAAGCAGCCGGCCTCGAGGTCACCGAATCGATCGTCGCTGGCAACCCGCGCAAGCGAATCGCCACCTACGGTGACGAAAACGACATCGACCTCATCGTGATGGGGTCGGCCGGTCGCGGCGGCGTCCGACGGGTCCTGCTCGGCAGCGTCGCCGAACGAACACTGCGCTCGACGACGATTCCGGTACTGGTCGTCGACGTCCGCGAGGAGTAAAGCGACACGACGCGTCGCTGGCTTCCCCTGGTACACGTTTTTCTGCGCCCACCGACGTCGTGAGTGACGACGCTGGAGCCGGGGTCACCGTCGCAGTCACGGCGGGACAAGGAGAAAGCCCACGGCGTGAGCTGTGGGAGGAATTCGACGGACGACTCGAGAGGTGGAGACCGAGCCGATCAATCCTGCACGTCGAGTTCGACCAGTTCGAGCGAGCGGTCGAGGTGACAGACCTCGTGTGGGGGATCACCGATAATCTCGCGAATTCGGTACTCCTCGTCGAAGGAGACGCCGTCGGGTTCACAGAACTCGTGGCTCGAACACTCGACGTACGGGCAGGGGCCGGGGAGGCCAGCCTTGCTCCCGGCGAAGGCACCCTTCCCGTGGATGTTCGCGCGCACGGAGACGGGTTCGACCTCGACGGCGCGGACGCCACCGTCGTGCATCGCGCACTCGAGGGTCTGGGCGTTCTCGCGAACGCTCGTGACGCGGTACTTCGTGTCAGTGGAGAGATTGAGACACTGGCTGCGGTAGGGACAGCCCGCACAGCCGTCGGCTTCGCCCTCGTAGACGAATTCGGTCCCGGGTTCGGCCAGCCGACGGCCGAGGAGGGTGACGGTGGACATGGCGAGGGGTACTCGCTACGGGCGGTTAAGACTCACGCGTTCGCGGACGCGTCCATCGACGCCTATTCCGCCCGACCAGTCAGGTCGTCCAGCCGATCCAGATACGCCTCCCGGGGAACCTGATAGCATCCCCGGTAGTCCAGTTCGCCGTCGTCGAACCGGCGAGCGAGGTCACCCGCTGCGGCGAGTGCCTCGGCCTGACTCGAGTGGCAATCGTTCGCGAGGGTGACCTCCGGCTCGAGGTAGAACGTGACGAACCAGTCGCTCGAGGCGGTCGTGTTCCGGGGGTTTCGACCGGGGCGACGGGTCCGGCGGCCGTGGGTGACGTAGAGGGTGGGGAGGCAGGGGGCGGGGTACTCGCCTGCGTCGAAGACGTCGGGGCGATAGGCGAGGACGAGTCGGCCGTCGTCACCGTCGGCCCAGACGACCCACGAATCGGGGAGGTCCGGCAGGTCGCTCATGCAGTGGGGTAGGCGAGACGGGCCTAAATCGTCGTCGGCTCCCCGACTCGAGTCGGTCGCGTTGGGGCAGGTCGTTTTCCGGCCCTCCCCCAGACTATCGTTTGGCGATCCGTGGAAGGACCGCGCGCGAGCGAGGCAGGCAGGTGAAAGCCGTCGATTGAGGGCAACGAGCGAGTAATATGTGGTCTGGTACCGAACGACAGGATACGATTCAGGCACGTTTTGCCTGAAAATAGATTCTGGTAAATACCTTTTGGGGCCAAGGTTAAGTAGCTGGATTACTCACTCATTAAATACTATCGGTATCCGTTCGCCGGACCGATCCACTCAGCGCCCGTCCCCGGTGCAGGTCGTGCGAGTTCGTCGACGCGAGGCTCGCACACCGATGAGTGGTGATAGTTCACACATGACACGATCGTTCGCTGCCGCCCAAACTGGGGGTCGCTGCGGACCGCCCACCAGCCGACGGGAGACCGCTCGCCGCTCGCGTCCGGCTCCCCGGGCTCTCGGAGTGGCGTGGCTCGTCGCTACGGCGCTTCCCGCAGCCGACGTCCGACGAGCGGAAACCGACGACCGACTACGGGGGCACCACACTCCAAACCATGACCGGTGACATCGAGACGCTCGAGAAGCTCAGTACGGCATACAAGGAATCGATGCCCGCGGACCTGCGGGAAACCAAGTCGTTCGACTGGTACCTAGAGGAGGTCTACGAGGACCCGAAAGTCGCCCGCAACGCTCACCAGCGCGTCGCGGACATGTTCGACTACTACGGGACCACCTACGACGAGACAGAAGGAGTCGTCGAGTACCGACTCGCGAGCGAAGATCCCCTCCACGACGGCGAGAACACCTTCTACGGGAAGGTGATTCACCAGTCGATCCACGAGTTCGTCAACAAGGTGAAATCAGGTGCCCGTCGACTCGGGCCGGAACGCCGTATCAAATTGCTGCTCGGTCCGGTCGGGTCCGGGAAGTCTCACTTCGACAAACAGGTTCGGAACTACTTCGAGGATTACACGCTCCGCGAGGAGGGGCGGATGTACACCTTCCGGTGGACGAACCTCTGTGACGTCATCAAAGACCAGGATCCCGCAGACGACGTCGTCCGGTCGCCGATGAATCAGGATCCGCTCGTCCTGTTGCCGCTCGAGCAGCGCCAGCGGGTGATCGAGGATCTGAACGAGCGCCTCGATGCGCCCTACACCATCCAGAACGAGCAGGCACTCGACCCCGAAAGCGAGTTCTACATGGACAAACTGCTGGCGTACTACGACGACGACCTCCAGCAGGTCCTAGAGAATCACGTCGAGATCGTCCGCTTCATCGCCGACGAGAACAAGCGTCAGGGGATCGAGACCTTCGAGCCGAAAGACAAGAAGAATCAGGACGAAACCGAGTTGACGGGCGACGTCAACTACTCGAAGATCGCCATCTACGGCGAGTCCGATCCGCGCGCGTTCGACTACTCGGGAGCGTTCTGTAACGCCAACCGTGGCATCTTCTCCGGGGAGGAACTGCTCAAACTCCAGCGAGAGTTCCTCTACGACTTCCTCCACGCCACTCAGGAGCAGACCATCAAGCCCAAGAACAACCCCCGGATCGACATCGACCAGGTGATCGTCGGGCGGACGAACATGCCCGAGTACAAGGACAAGAAAGGCGACGAGAAGATGGAGGCGTTCAACGACAGGACGAAGCGAATCGACTTCCCGTACGTCCTCAGCTACGAAGACGAGGCCAGCATCTACGACAAGATGCTCTCCAACGCCGACGTTCCCGACATCAACGTCGAGCCCCACACCTTAGAGATGGCGGGCCTGTTCGGCGTCCTCACCCGCATCGAAGAACCCGACGCGGAGACGGTCGACCTCCTCTCGAAGGCGAAAGCCTACAACGGCGAGATCGACGAGGGCGACGACGTCGACGTGAAGAAACTCCGCGAGGAAGCCGCCCAGAAGGCCGAAATCGGCGAGGGGATGGTCGGCATCTCCCCACGATTCATCGGCGACGAGATCGCCGAGGCGATCATGGACAGCAAGCACCGCTCGCGTGGATTCCTCTCGCCGCTGACGGTGTTCAACTTCTTCGAGGAGAACTTAGAGCACCACGGCTCCATTCCGGAGGACAACTTCGAGAAGTACTACCGCTACCTCGAGACCGTGCGCGAGGAGTACCGCGAGCGCGCCATCGAGGACGTCCGTCACGCGCTGGCCTACGACGTCGACGAGATCCAGCGTCAGGGCGAGAAGTACATGGACCACGTGATGGCCTACATCGACGACGACACGATCGAAGACGAGTTGACCGGGCGCGAGCAGGAACCGGACGAGACGTTCCTGCGCAGCGTCGAGGAGAAACTCGACGTCCCCGAGGACCGCAAGGACGACTTCCGCCAGGAAGTCTCGAACTGGGTCTCCCGGCGCGCCCGCGAAGGCGAGGCGTTCAACCCGCAGGACAACGAGCGCCTGCGCCGCGCGTTAGAGCGCAAACTCTGGGAGGACAAGAAACACAACATCAACTTCTCCGCGCTGGTCAGCGCCCAGGAGTTCGACGACGACGAGCGCTCGGCGTGGATCGACGCCCTGATCGAACAGGGCTACTCCGAGGAGGGAGCCAAGGAAGTCCTCGAGTTCGCCGGCGCGGAGGTCGCCAAAGCAGAGATCGACACCTGATATGACAGACAGAGACTACGTCTCCGCGGCCGATCGCACGCTCGAGGAGACGTACGAGGAGCCGATGGACGTCTCGACCTACGTCGACCGGCTCTTCGCAAACCCGACGATCGCCTCCCACGCCTCGAAGTACTTACTCGAGGCGATCGAGGCCGCCGGCACGCGAACGGTGGTCGAAGAAGGCGAGGAGAAAGAACGCTACCGATTCTTCGACGATCCGCACAACGGTGGCGAACACGCCATTCTCGGCAACACCGAGGTGCTGAATCGGTTCGTCGACGACCTCCGGTCGATCGCGGCCGGGCGAGCGAAAGACGAGAAGATCATCTGGTTCGAAGGCCCCACCGCCACCGGGAAATCCGAACTCAAACGGTGTCTGGTCAACGGCCTCCGGGAGTACTCGAAGACCCCCGCTGGTCGGCGCTACACCGTCGAGTGGAACGTCACGACCGCCACCGCCGGCGAACGCGGCCTGAGCTACGGCGGCGACCCCACCGCGGCCGACGAACAGCACTGGTACGAGAGTCCCGTGCAGGTCCACCCGCTGTCGGTCTTCCCCGAGGAGGTCCGCGAACGCATTCTCGAGGACCTGAACGCGGACCTCGAGGATCACGTCCCCGTCCGGGTCGACACCGACCTCGACCCGTTCTCCCGGGAGGCCTACGAATACTTAGAGGAACGATACCGCCGGGCCGGCGAAGACGAACTGTTCTCGGCGATCATCGACGAGGACCACCTGCGCGTGAAGAACTACGTCGTCGACGTGGGCCAAGGCGTCGGCGTTCTCCACAGCGAGGACGACGGCCGCCCCAAGGAACGGCTCGTCGGGTCGTGGATGCACGGCATGCTCCAGGAACTGGATTCGCGCGGGCGCAAGAACCCACAGGCGTTCAGCTACGACGGCGTCCTCTCGCAGGGCAACGGCGTCCTCACCATCGTCGAAGACGCCGCCCAGCACGCAGACCTCCTGCAGAAACTGCTGAACGTCCCCGACGAGCAGTCGGTAAAACTGGACAAAGGCATCGGGATGGACGTCGACACCCAGTTACTGATCATCTCGAACCCCGACCTCGAGGCCCAGCTCAACCAGCACGCCGATCGCAACGGCACGGACCCGCTGAAGGCGCTCAAACGCCGGCTGGACAAACACCAGTTCGGCTACCTCACCAACCTGAGCCTCGAGTGTGAACTCATCCGTCGGGAGTTGACAAACGAGACCGAGGTCTGGGAGGCAGATACCTACGACGAACTCGAGTCACGGATTCGGGAACCGGTGTCCGTGACGATCAGGGGGCAGGACGGCGAGACCCGAACGCGAGAGTTCGCCCCCCACGCCATCGAGGCCGCGGCACTCTACGCGGTCGTCACGCGGCTCGACGAGACCGACCTGCCCAACGGGCTCGACCTCGTCGACAAGGCGCTGATCTACGATCAGGGCTATCTGCAGGAAGGCGACAACCGACTCGAGAAGGAGGCGTTCGACTTCGACGACGACGGAGACGACGGCGACCACGGCATTCCGGTCACCTACACGCGGGACGCGCTCGCGGAACTGGTCCAGACGGACCTCGACCGCCACCACGCCGACCTGCCCGTCGAGGACGTCGTCATGCCCCGGGACGTCCTGAACGCGATGGCCGAGGGGCTCTCGACTGCACCGGTGTTCTCGACCGGCGAGCGCTCCGAGTTCGAAAACCGGGTCGTCCCGGTCAAGAACTACGTCTACGACCGGCAGGAAGCCGACGTCATCGAGGCGATCATGCACGACAAACGCGTCGACGAGGAGACCGTCGCAGAGTACGTCGAACACGTCTACGCCTGGGAGACCGACGAACCGCTGTACAACGACCGCGGCGAACGCGTCGAACCCGACCCGCTGAAGATGAAGCTCTTCGAGGTCGAACACCTCGGCCGGTTCGGCGAAGACGACTACGAGGGGAATCACCCACACGAGAGCGTCCGAAACTTCCGCCGGGAGAAGGTGATCACCTCCCTGAATCGCCACGCGTGGGAACACCGCGACGAGGACTTCTCGGTCGAAGACGTCGACCTGACGGCGATCCCGGTGATCAAGGCCGTCCTCGAGAGCCACGACTGGGAGGACGTCAGGCGAACGTTCGAGGACGTCGACCCCCGGCAGTGGGACGACCCGCCGAGCGGGACCGAGACAGAGAGCGTCAAGGAGGCGACACTCGAGACGATGGTCGAGGAGTTCGACTACAGCGAGGCGTCGGCCGAACTGACCAGCAGACACGTCATGGGACAGGTGAGCTACCGATGGGACTGACGATGAACACGACATCGACCCAACCCCGGAACGTCGGGGGTGAGAACACATGGGACTGAGAGACGACCTCGAGCGATTCCGCGAAGTGGGCGAGAAACGACGCGAGGACCTGGCTGATTTCATTCAGTACGGCGACCTGGGCGGCGGACGGCCGAACCAGATCCAGATCCCTGTCAAGATCGTCTCGCTTCCGGAGTTCGAGTACGACCAGCGCGACAAGGGCGGCGTCGGGCAGGGCGACGGCGACACGCCGGACGTCGGGCAGCCGGTCGGCCAGCCACAGCCCCAGCCGGGCGACGGCGACGGCGAGGATGGTGAACCCGGCGAGGAAGGCGGCGAACACGAGTACTACGAGATGGACCCCGAGGAGTTCGCTCAGGAACTCGACGAGGAACTGGGTCTCGACCTGGAACCCAAGGGGAAGACGGTCGTCGAGGAGACCGAAGGACCGTTCACCGACCTGACGCGAACCGGCCCGGACAGCACCCTCGACTTCGAGCGGATGTTCAAAGAGGGACTCAAGCGCAAACTCGCGATGGACTTCGACGAGGACTTCGTCCGTGAGGTCTGCAAGGTCGAGGGGATCACCCCCCGCGACGTCTTCGAGTGGGCCCGCGGCGAGAACCTGCCCGTCTCGATGGCCTGGATCGAAGAGGCCCACGACGAGGTCGCCGACGAACGCGGCACGTGGTCCTCGATCGAAGAAGTCGAGGACAACGTCGACCGCCAGAGCGTCCAGCAACAGATCCGCCGCGAGGGGATCAAACACGTCCCGTTCCGCCGTGAGGACGAACGCTACCGCTATCCCGAGATCATCGAGGAGAAAGAGAAGAACGTCGTCGTCGTCAACATCCGGGACGTCTCCGGCTCGATGCGCGAGAAGAAACGCGAACTCGTCGAGCGCACGTTCACGCCGCTGGACTGGTACCTCCAGGGCAAGTACGACAACGCCGAGTTCGTCTACATCGCCCACGACGCCGACGCCTGGGAGGTCGAGCGCGAGAACTTCTTCGGCATCAGAAGCGGCGGTGGCACCAAGATCTCGAGTGCGTACGAACTCGCCGCCGAATTGCTGGAGGAGTACCCCTGGAGCGAGTGGAACCGCTACGTCTTCGCCGCGGGCGACTCCGAGAACTCGAGCAACGACACCGAAGAGCGCGTCATCCCCATGATGGAAGAGATCGACGCCAACCTCCACGCCTACGTCGAGACCCAGCCAAGCGGGAACGCGATCAACGCGACCCACGCTGAGGAGTTAGAGCGTCACTTCGGCCCCGATTCCGAAGACGTCGCGGTGGCCTACGTCAACGGCGAAGCCGACGTCACCGACGCGATCTACGAGATTCTCTCGACCGAGAGTGAGACTAATGAGTAAGCCAACGACCAACGCAGACAGGTACCGAAAGCAAGCCATCGCCGGCGACCTCGAGGAACCGGTCACGGAGGCCAGAAACCTGGCACAGAAACTCGGTCTCGAACCGTACCCGGTAAAGTACTGGATCGTCGACTACGACGAGATGAACGAACTCATCGCCTACGGCGGGTTCCAGTCGCGGTACCCCCACTGGCGGTGGGGAATGCAGTACGACCGCCAGCAGAAACAGGGCCGCTACACCGGCGGGAAGGCCTTCGAAATCGTCAACAACGACAACCCCGCTCACGCGTTCCTCCAGGAGTCGAACACGGTCGCCGACCAGAAGGCCGTCATCACGCACGTCGAAGCCCACTCCGACTTCTTCGCGAAAAACGAGTGGTTCGGTCTGTTCACGAGCGGTCAGGCGGACGAAGCGCAGGTAAACGCCGCGGCCATGCTCGAGCGCCACGCCCGGGCGATCGACCGCTACATGCGCGACCCCGACATCGACCGCGCCGAGGTCGAAAAGTGGATCGACCACTGCCTCAGCTTAGAGGACAACATCGACCAGCACCGGGTGTTCGAGCGTCGACTCGAGGTCGACGGCCCCGTCGACGCGATCGACGCCGACCTCGCGGAACAACTCGACGAACTCGACCTCTCCGAGGAGATCAAAGGCGAGGTGTTCGACGAGGAGTGGCTCGAGAAACTCGAGGAGGGAGACGAGCAGGTCACCTTCCCCGAGGAGCCCCAGAAAGACGTGCTGGCGTTCCTGCGCGAACACGGCAAACAGTACGACGGCGAGTCCGAGCGTGCCGTCGAGATGGAACCCTGGCAACGGGACGTCCTCGACATGATGCGCGCGGAGGCCTACTACTTCGCCGCCCAGAAGATGACCAAGGTGATGAACGAGGGATGGGCAAGTTACTGGGAGTCGACGATGATGACCGACGAGCGCTTCGCCGGCGACGACGAGTTCCTGAACTACGCCGACCACATGGCGAAGGTACTCGGCTCTGGCGGCCTCAACCCCTACAGCCTCGGGATGGAACTCTGGGAGTACGTCGAGAACACGACGAACCGCCGTGAAGTCCTCGAACGCTTGCTCCGCGTCGAGGGCATCTCCTGGCGCAACCTCACCGAGGTCGTCGACTTCGAGGACGTCCTCGCCCAGCTCGAGCCGCCGGAAGCCATCGCCTCGATCGACGCCGACTCGTTCGACGAACTCGAGGACGTTCCCGACGACTGGGTCGATCAGGAGGCGCTCGAGGCCGCCCGCGACGGCGAAATTGACCTCGCGAAGTACCCGTGGAAGGTGCTGACCGACGAGGGACTGGCACGCCGGCACTACTCGCTGGTCAAGCGACACAACCGTGGGTTCCTCTCCCGGGTGAGCCAGCAGGATCTCGAGCGGATCGGCCGGTACCTCTTCGACGACGCCCGCTACGAGAGCGTCGAGGAAGCGCTCGCTGACGTCGAGTTCACCGCGGGCTGGGATCGCCTCTACGACGTCCGGGAGAGCCACAACGACGTGACCTTCTTAGACGAGTTCCTCACGGAGGAGTTCATCACCGAGAACAACTACTTCACCTACGAGCACTCGAAGGCCACCGGCCAGTTCCACGTCGCGAGCGACGCCGCCGAAGACGTCAAGAAGAAGCTGCTGTTGCAGTTCACCAACTTCGGGAAACCGACAATTGCGGTCTACGACGGCAACTACAACAACGCCAACGAACTCCTGCTCGGCCACCAGTACAACGGCGTCATGCTCGACCTCGGGCAGGCTCGAGAGACCCTGAAGCGGATCTTCGAACTCTGGGGCCGACCGGTGAACCTCCTGACGATCGTCAAGGAGGTCAACGAACACGACGTCGAAGTCGCACGGCGGCGCAACCGCGAGCCAGAACCCGAAGAACGCGGGAAGCTCATCCGATACGACGGCGAGGAAGTGACGATGGAAGACGTCCCGTGGAGCGACGTCGAACACCTCGCAGCCGACGACGTCGACTACGACACGAAACCGGAGGAGTGGCTGGCCTGACGCTCGGGACGCTCCCCATCACCCGTTCGGATCTTCGACTGAGTCCTCGCACCTCGAGCGGTGGCCACGTCGGGCCCGGCCTCGTCGCCCTCCGACGATCCCGATTACTCGTCAGCAGTCGTGAACTAAACAGTCGGAAGACTTTTCTCTATCTTGTCTCATGGATCGGACGAGATGGATGGGGGAAATGCCGTCGGGAAGCAGGGAGGGTCGTCAGTCGACCTGCCGTCGATACTGGCCCGGCTCGACAGCGAGGTGGCGAGCGAGCGACGGGCAGCCGTCGCCGACGTCGTCGCTCACGTCGAGGACGCACCCGACGCCTGCCTGCCGACCGTGCCGAAACTTCGCTCGTTGCTCGCCGACGACCTCGAGTGTCACACGGAAATCGCCGATTGTCTCGCGACGCTAGCTGCGTACTCGCCAGCCGACGTCGCACCGTCGGTCGACGAAATCGTAGCGTTCGTCCTCGAGAACCCGACCGACGACGCCACGCCCGCGCTCGTCCGGGCGCTCGAGGCCGTCGCAGGCGATCGCCCGACGGCCCTCACAGATCACGTCGACGCGGCCGCGGTCGCCCTCGAGAGCGACGATCCGGCCGCCAGAGCCGCCGGCGCGAGGATCCTCGAACACCTCGCGACGGAGACGGAAACGAGCCTCGAGTCGATGCGAGAGCGACTCACAGACCTCGCGACCGACGATCCGAACGCGAGCGTCAGGGAGCGGGCAGCGGCCGTTCTCGAGCACCTCGAGCGCTGAGTCCCGAGTCCTGCGTTCTGACCCCTGAGTCACGGGTGTGGTGACTGAGACACCACTGGCCGCCAGACAACGGCGTGCAACCGAAACGCACGGGCCGCTGGGACACGACTGGTCAGTATGGAGTTCACCGTCGACACCGACGCACGGCTGACGACCGTCGACGTGACCGCACAGGTCGAAGCCGCCGTCCCCGACGGCTGTGAGTCGGGACTCGCGACGGCGTTCGTCACGCACACGACGGCCGCGCTCGTCGTCCAGGAAAACGAACCGCGACTGCGCGACGACGTCGAGACGTTTCTCGGCGACCTCGTCCCCGACGAGGGCCACGCCCACGACGAACTCGACGGCAACGCCGATTCACACCTCCGCGCGGCGCTATTCGGCCCGGACGTGACCGTCCCGATCAGAAACGGCGACCTCGCACTCGGCACCTGGCAGTCGGTCTTCCTGCTCGAGTGCGATGGCCCGCGGACGCGGACGGTCTCGGTGACGGTGACCGACGCCAACGGCTGAGGTCCCTCGAGTGAGTGGCACTCGCTCGAGCGACTGGCTCCGAGACGGTACGGAGCCTTATTGATCCTCGACGAATAGGCGGCCGTATGGCAACCGAGGGAGAAACGCCCGACGCGCTCGACCCGTTCCGCCAGTTCTTCTCCCTGCAACGGGACGTCCTCGTCCTCTCGGTCGCGATGTTCGCCTTCAGTCTCGGGTTCCAGATGACCAGCCGGTACCTCCCCGAGTACATGGCCGTCCTCGGGGCGAGTACGTTCGTCATCGGGCTCTACGGCACCTTCGGCAACGTGATCAGCGCGCTCTACCCCTACCCCGGCGGTGCACTCTCCGATCGCATCGGTTCGCGGGTCGCCCTCACACTGTTCGGATTCGTCTCGACGCTCGGCTTTCTGGTCTGGCTGGTCGCCCCACTCGTTGGCACGATCAATCTCGGCCCCGTCGCCGTCGAACCCTGGATCTGGATCTTCGTCGGTCTCGTGCTGGCACAGGGCTGGAAGTCCTTCGGACTGGGAGCCACCTACGCCATCGTCAAACAGAGCGTCCCCCCCTCGAGGCTCGCCCGCGGGTTCGCGAGCACCGAGACCTTCCGGCGGACGGCCTTCCTCGTCGGCCCGCTGATCGCCGCTGGCTTGCTCTACGTCGGCGGCGGCGACGTCCTCCCCGGCTTCCTGTTCGTGCTCGTCGTCGCCGTCGTCTTCGGCGCGTTCGCGACCGTCGCCCAGCACGTCCTCTACGACGCCAGCGAGGACACCATCGGCAAGGAGTTCGAGGGCGTCGGGCAAGTCCTCGACGACCTGCGAGACCTCCCGCCGGAACTCCGTCCATTACTCGTCGGTGATACCCTCGTGCGCTTCGCCAACGGTATGGTCTACATCTTCTTCGTCATCGTCGTTACCCGCCACCTCGAGGTCGACGCAACCCTCTTCGGGATCTACCTCAGCCCCGAAGTCTTCTTCGGCCTCCTGCTCGGCCTCGAGATGCTCGTCGCCTTGCTCGTGATGGCCCCGGCCGCCAAGGTAGCCGAGTCCGTCGGCCTGAAACCCGTCGTCGGCCTCGGCTTCGCCGTCTACGCCATCTTCCCGGTATTGCTGATCTACGCACCCACGAGCGCGCTGGTGGTCGCCGCCCTCTTCGCGTTCTCCGGACTCCGGTTCGCCGGCCTCCCCTCGCACAAGGCGCTGATCGTCGGCCCGGCAGAACGCGATACCGGCGGGCGCGTGGCGGGTGCGTACTACCTCATCAGGAACACGATCGTTATTCCCAGTGCCGCCCTCGGCGGTGCCCTCTGGGAGTTCGCTACCCCCGAACTCGCCTTCACCGTCGCCGCAGTGATCGGCATCGTCGGGACGGCCTACTTCTTCGTCTTCGGAAAGGAGTTCGACGCCTACGCCTGAGCCCCAGCACCGTCCTGTGCTGGGCCGTCGACCAGCGATCGTGGCACCGACGAGACCGAACTCGAGCGTCTGATCGATGACGAGGTCGCCGACGCGCAGTCGATGGGCCTCGATGCGGACGACTCCGACACTGTCGCGTTCGAGGCAGCAGTCGAACCGGCCGACGGTATCCCCGGGTACGGAGTCCAGATTACCGTCGGTGCGATCACGCTGGCGCTGGCACTGCTCGCTGCGAGGTTCTCGAGGCGAGACTGACCGCAGGGTGGTGATCGGGTCGTCGAGTTTCCCGTTCGGGACCGGACTTTTGATCGTCGCCACCCTAGGACGGGCGATGACCGACGAGGACACCGCAACCGTCACCGTACGCTACACCTGCCCGCACTGCGGTGCCGTCACGAGCGTCGAGCGCACGCCGGACCTCGCTGACCGATCCGTCACGACCCGTCAGCAGGCTGGCTGGGAGTACGCCCGGCCGGGCGACGACGATCTCGAGGACGCCGACGGAATCGCCTTTCTGTGTGGCGAAGACGACCCCGTCACCGATCTCGATGGAAACGAAATCGAGGGCTGTGGCCGTCCGTATTACCTGAACTTCGTTCGCTACGAACAGGGTGTCGAACTCGAGCCCGATCCGCCGACCTACGGCGGGCCGCGGTTCGACTTTCAGGCCTGAGTCGGGAGTGGTGGCTGAGATGAGGCGGTGTGAATCGAACACAACCCTTTTCGACGCCCGACAGTACCCTGTAACCATGGATGAAAACGCGGTTCGAGACCGTCTTCGGGAGGTCGAAGATCCGGAGCTCGGTGACGACATCGTCTCGCTCGGATTGATCAACGAGCTCGCGGTCGACGACGAGACGGCCCGCGTCGACCTCGCACTCGGGGCACCGTACTCGCCAACGGAGTCCGACATCGCCGCGGCAGTCCGTCGTAAACTCGAGGCAGCAGGCCTCGAAGCCGACCTCACGGCGAGCATTCCGGATCGCGACGATCTGCCGGGAGAAGATCAGGTGTTGCCGAACGTCAAGAACGTCATCGCCGTCGCGTCGGGCAAAGGTGGCGTCGGTAAGTCGACGGTCGCGGTCAACCTCGCGGCAGGGCTTTCTCAACTCGGTGCGCGCGTCGGGCTGTTCGACGCCGACGTCTACGGGCCGAACGTCCCGCGGATGGTCGACGCCGACGAGCCGCCGGGCGCGACCGAAGACGAGACGCTCGTGCCGCCGGAGAAGTACGGCGTGAAGCTGATGAGCATGGCATTCCTCACGGGCAAGGACGATCCGGTCATCTGGCGCGGCCCGATGGTCCACAAGGTTATCACGCAGTTGACCGAGGACGTCGAGTGGGGGCACCTGGATTACCTCGTCGTCGACCTGCCGCCGGGGACCGGTGACACCCAGTTGACGATGCTCCAGACGATGCCCGTGACGGGTGCCGTCGTCGTTACGACCCCACAGGACGTCGCACTCGACGACGCCCGAAAGGGACTCGAGATGTTCGCGACTCACGAGACGGTCGTCCTCGGCATCGTCGAGAACATGTCGACGTTCGCCTGTCCAGACTGTGGCAGTCACCACGACATCTTCGACACTGGCGGCGGCGAGGAGTTCGCCGAGACCCACGAGTTGCCGTTCCTCGGCTCGGTCCCGCTCGACCCGGCCGTGCGGGAGGGCGGCGACGATGGAAAACCGGTCGTCCTCGCAGACGTCGACACGGGCGAGGCGTTCAGGGAGATTACGGAGAACGTCGCCAACAACACGGGAATCGTCCACCGACAGAGTGTGTCCCCGGAGCGGTAACGACGGACACTGCCACGTTGCAGGACCGACTCCTTTTGATCGTCCCCGACCAGATTCGCGTGTGGACTCGAGTCAGCCTACCCGGTCGAATCCGTACGGGATGGACGAAGAGTGTCGAAACTGTCCGGCACTCTGTGAGACGCGCACGCAGGTCGTCCACGGCTACGGCGACGTGACGGCGGACTTTTGCGTCGTCGTGGAGCGACCGAGTCGTGGGGCCGACGAGGTGGGGGTTCCACTCGCGGAGCCGCAGTCGTCGGATGGGGGAGAGACGGACGCGGGAACCACGCTTCGACGACTCCTCGAGCGGCTGGCACTCTGTGACGCGACCACACCGCCGGAGCGGCCCGAACTCGAGAACGTCTACGTGACGATGCTCACGCGGTGTCGCCACCCGGAGCGACCGCCAACCGACGAGGAGGTCGACGCCTGCGACCCCTTCCTCGAGGCCGAAATTCGAATGCTCAATCCGGAGATCCTGATCCCCGTCGGCGAGCGGGCGCTCGCCGAACTGGGCCGAACGTACACGACGAGACCGGTCACTGAACTCGAGTTGCCGGACGTCCACGGCGAGCGGATCAGGGGTCGAGGGTTCGAACTCGTACCGATGATCGACCCGCGGGCACAGACCGACGAGCAGACGCAGGCGTGGCTCGAGGCGTTCGCGTCGCTGATGGCGAGTGACTATCGGCAGACGAAGGGACGACGCGGTCGGTGAGCGGTTTCGACTGCGGTGGTGAAAATGCGACCGAAGAGCGACACCGGTTACCAGTAGGGATTTTCTCGCCAGCGCTTGGACCGCGACCCGAGCGTGGCCAGCGCACCGACGACGAGGATCGTTACCACGAGGGTACCGATCGCCGGTGCGAGCAGTTCACTCGGTGCATCGAGCAGCGTGATGAAACCGTAGATCCCGAACAGCACGGTCACGACGACGATCGCGCTGCCGACGAGGCCGATACTCGAGAGGGTTCGTCCATCCATATTTCAGGCGTCGCAGTGGGACACTATAATTCATGCGCGTTTCGATGGGGTTCCGACGACCGTTCGACGGTACCGGCAGCGGTCCCCGAAGCATCGCGTTCAAGAGTCGTGGTCCCCCAGCTTGCGCTATGATCGTCGTCGTTCCGGTCGATCCGCCCCGTGCTGGACTGGTCTGTCCCTCGCTCGTCGAAGAGACGCGCCTCACACCCGGCGATGCAGTCCGGCTCTACGAGGGGGCCGTGAAGGACGTCTGCGCCGCCGCCGTCGCAAGCGGTGGCGACCTCCTCGTCAACTACCGCGACGAAGAGACGCTCCCCGACGCGAACGACGAGGAAGCAGACGACGACGGGAAATCGAACACGAATGCGAAAGCAGCGGTCTGCACGCTGGTCGAAGACGCTCTGGGTTTCGATCTCGAGGGCGAGGGCGAAAACGACGATGACAGGCCGATCCGCTTCGAACGCCAGGTCGGCTCGAGTCGGTCAGCCCGGATCGGCAACACGGTCACCCACCTCCTCGAGCGTGAGGGTGCCGATAGCGTCGCCGTCCTCGACCCGACCGCGTCGCTGGTCGGTCGCACCGAGATCGACAGCGCGGCGATGAGTCTACGTCGGTACGACGTCGTCCTCGGACCCTCGGCTGGCGGGCGGACCTACCTCGCGGGGTTTACCGAGCCGGTCGATTTCACGGACGCCTACGCACGACCGGAGCGGGAACTCCAGACGCTCGCCAATCGGGCCGAGAAAGCGGGCCTGCAGTTGGGCCTCGCCCAGTCCGTCCCGACGATCGCCACCGAGTCGGGGCTGTGTGCGACGATCGCCACGCTCGAGGCCCGACAGGTGGCTGCTCGGCCGGGTGGAGAAGCGACGGCGGCGGTCGTCGACGAGCTTGGGCTGTCGATCGGTGGCGGTGGGACGGTCGAGCGTCGGTGACTCGAGACCGATAACCCTTTTTGAGACGGCGGGGTAGGGAGAGGTGAGGTGGGGTAGCGAAGCGGCCTAACGCGCCTGCCTTGAGAGCAGGTGGCTGTCAAGCCTCAGGGGTTCGAATCCCCTCCCCACCGTCTTCTCACGAGCACCACACGACGATCTGAGCGAGACGTATCGCGAGCGAGAAGACGAGACGGTGGAAGTTGAACCAGCGAGGAGTTCGCTCCGACCGTGGTTCAAACCCCATCCTCACCGCTATGGTGGTGGGAACGTCCCCGGGCTTTGGTATCGCGCTCAATCGATGCAATCTGCGCACAACGCACAGTTCGTCGTCGTCAACAACGACGAACAGAAGAGGAGTACGCATCCGATACACCCGACCGCTCCCTGGGGCGTCATTCCGACGTAACAAACCGACGTACACCATCGACAGCGCCCGAGTATCTCGAAAATGATCGACTCCGCACAGTCTAAGCAAATCCCTCCACAGCCGTTCATTTGCGGAAGGATTTCGTCCTCGAGCGTCGTCGTTTCGACGAACTCGACCGTGAGATCGATCTCTTCGTCGAGCGCCTCCGTCTCGAGGGCGACGTCGGTCTCCGGAACTGCGGTGTACACGCCTACGGACTCGACTTCGCCGTCGTCAGCGTAGACGAGGTTGACGACGAACCCGTCGAGGCCGGACTCGGCGACTACTACCGCGTTATCGTGCTCGTCGCTCGATATCTTAGAGAGGACTCGTTCCCGCTCGGCTTCCGTCGCCGTTCGACGGACCGAGACGGTTCCGTCGCGAGCGTGGATACTCACGTTCGAATCGGTCGGCAGCCCGTGGAATCGCTCGTCGATTCGCTGCCGTGCTCTCTTCGAAAGTTCCGCTCCGTCCCGATCGAAATTGAAGATCGCGATGGGGGTTTCGAGCGCGACGTAATAGAGCGTCCCGGCGTCGAGTTCGGCTCGGTACGTAGTGATCGCTACGTCCTCTTCGGCCGGGAGATCGCTGTCCACTCGCTTTTCGACCGCGTTTGCGGCGATCGAACCGTTGTAATCCAATTCGTCGAGAATCGCCTGCACCTCGTCCGATTTTCGCACGTCTCTGATCTCTGTCGGATCGGTGTCCTCCCAGGCGGCAGCCGTCTGTGCAAGACCGACGGTGCCGAGACCAGCCCCTATCACGCTCTTTCGTAGTACGTTCCGGCGCGAAATCCTATCGTTCTGATTGGACATACAAAAACTGAATAGCTATCAGATCAACATTATAACATTCGTCCCTCTCAAACTCTGTGACAGTCCGGTACCCTTATCAATTATTTTTCTCGGCAATCGAACGCGGCCGACGATTCGATCGGTATCTCCGGTGAACCGCCTCGGGGTCAAGCCCCGAGGCTTCCCGTGGTTTAATCGGACACTCCCACGATACCATCGGTCTGATAGCCTCGAACGGCGTCGTGGGTCACGGTCGGGGCGTCCACGGCCCCCGATGCCTGCCGTCGCACCTTCCGCACTTGAGGAAGGCTGTTGAGAGCAGGCACATTCCAGTCCTGATGCTTCTCGATGCCTTTCACGGCGATGTTGACGCTTGCACCACGGTCGCTGTGGTCTTGATGCCCACACGACCGACACTTGAACCGCTTCTTGTTGCGGTTCGCTCGCTCGGCGTGGCCGCACAGCGGACACCGTTGACTCGTCTTGTACGGGTCAATCCAGCCAGTCGGAATCCCTCCGAACGACGCCTTGTACGACGTATAGAACTGAAGGAAGCGGAACGGGAGGTGGTGCAAGCGTCGGTTCATCCGCGTGCCGTAGTCGATACTGTCGCGCATCTCTTTGAGGTCTTCAAAGACGATACACGGTTTCTCGAACTGACGGCTCCACTCCACGATGTGACGACTCACCTTGTGGAGTCTGTCGCGGACGAACCGTTCCTCACGTCCTTCTAGCGTGTCGTGCATACTCTGCTTCCCCGCGTTTTGCACGCGCTTCCGCATCGTGAAGTAGCGGTGGCGCTCGAACTTGATTTCGGGAAAGTCGATAACCAACGTGTCCTCGACGCCACCCTTGGAGAGCGCGGTCAACGCTACGTTGTCCTCGTTCACGTCCACACCGACGACCGTTCGTGAGTCCTGCTTGTCTCGGACGGTCTGCTCGGTGTTGGTGACGTTGACGTGCAACTCAGCGTTGTCGTTGTGGAACAGAGCTTCCGCCGTTCCAATCTTCCACTCGTCGCTTTCGAGTGCGGTTTTGAGAACGTCGAGGTGGGCGTCGTCGCCTTCGAGAACACCCTTGACGTGCTTGTAGGGCTTCGCGCTGATGCGGAACGACACGTCACCGTCGTCAGTGAGCGACAGGTTGTACCCTTCCTCGTAGTTCGCACGAAGCGGGTACGCACCGTCCTTGGTGTGACTCGGGAGTCCGAAATCGTCGTACTCGTAGTAGTTCTCCATCGCGCCAAGTGCTTTGGCAACGACGCGCTGAGTCGTGTTCTTCACGAGGTCGGCGTCGTCGGCTACTCGGTCGGGGATGTCGTCCCAGTCCACGCCTTGCTTGGCGAGACGGATGGTTTCGTTGTACACTCGTCGGGCTTCAAGTGAGGCGTCGTACAACAGGCCCTCGTTGTCACTCTGGATGTCGAGTTGGAAGTCCAGTGTTTTGACGAGAACCTGTTCGTTGGTCATTCTTGGTCGTTGGGTTGGACGTGACGGTAGTGAAGGAGGAGCGTGCGGAGTACGCTGTCGAAACTCGTGTGCCCCTCCTCGTCCTTGAGTTCGTCAAGGTTGTCGTACACGGTGTCGGATACCTTGAGTTGCTTCGTCACGTCTACCCCTTGTTCCTCCGCGCTTAAAAGTTTACTGGAGGTAGTCTATGAGTCAACTCAAAGAACACTTCTGATTGGTCGTTGTATTGGTAGGTGTGGGCGAGAAGCGGTCGAACCACACGGTGTACAACGTCAACTACCACTTCGTGTGGTGTCCGAAGTCAAGCAAAGCGAAGCTTTGCGTACCTCGCGGGATCGAAGATCCCGCTTAGTACCGCCACGCGATTCTCGAACCAATCGAGGAGTCGCTGGAAGCGAGTTTCCGCGACGTGTGTGACGAGTACGGGTATGAGATATTGTCGTCGTCCGAAAATCGAAGATTTTCGTGATCACGAGAGACGAAGTCTCTCGAACGACTCCACATCTCCCCCGACCACGTACACCTGTTCCTGTCAGCCCACCCGAAGCACGCACCGAGCGAGATTGTGCGAACGGTCAAGAGCATCACGACGCGGGAGATGTGGGAACAGCACGAACCGTTCTTAGAGGAGTATCTGTGGAGCGGTGGGTTCTGGGAGGGATCGTACTACGTTGGGACGGCAGGGGATGTTTCGACCGATACGATTGAGCAGTATATCGTGCGAACGGAACACGTTTAGCGAGGCTTACGGCCTTCACCCTCGGGGTCTAGCCCCGAGGCACTCGGCCTGCTCCGCCTGTAGATGCGGAAACCGGATCCGCTCGGTAGCGAAACCGGGAGCACGCTGCGCGTCGCGCAACAGCGACCCGGCTGTCGCCGTAAGCCTACGATCCGGTGCGGGCACCGCGAATTTCGTTCCTGAGTTTAGCGGCACCCACGCCGACGATTGCCCCGATCCCGAACCCCGGCAGAAAGTTTTCCACGCCGCTTACCGCAGCGAGACCCAGCCCCAGTACGATCGGCGGCAGTAACAGGAGCGCCCCCATCTCTACGATAAACACGTGATCGCTCTTCGGTTCCTCGTCGGTGGTAAACGCCATAGATTTCAATTCGTTCGACGTCCACTATTGTTTTACTGCTGTCTACCCAGAACACCGTCTCCTTCGCGTACTCGAGGCTGCAACGACGTGTCCTCGACACTCGAGCGTGGCCGTCTCCCGAGAGGGATCCGCGAGGTACCGATTCCTGACTCGCGGTTACTGTCCGATAGAAAACGGACGCGAGCCGGTCGATCCGCGGCGACTTACCGATAGGACAGTTCGAGGTCGCGAGCGCGCTCGAGCAAGTCGGCGTCGTAGTACTCCTCGGTCTGTTGGGGCCGCGTCTCGTCGATGGCCCGAACCTGCAGGATGGTGTTGCGGAAGACCTTGAACGTCGCTTCGTCGACCATCTGGCCGTCGAGCGTGACGGCGCCGGTGCCCTCGCGCTTGGCCTCGTTGAAGCGCTCGATCTTGCTCACGTCGCGCTCTAACTCCTCGGGCGTGGGCATGTGGACGGTGTTCGCCTGGATCGTCTGTTTGGGGTACAGTGACCAGGAGCCGTCCAGCCCGAGGTGAGCTTCGTGTTCGACCTGGTCGGCGTAGGCATCGGCGTTGTAGTAGGTCAGCCCGGCGCGTTCCTTGAACAGGTCGTCGAACGGGCCGCCGATCGAGAGCAGGTCACCGGCGCTGGCCTCGTTCGAGAGACGCTCGAGCAGGCCGTCCCAGCGTGGGCGGCCGTCACCGAGGTCGCGAGCGCCGAGTTCGGCGGCGTAGTCGACAGGACCGAAGACGAGTGCGGTGAGCCGTGAGTCCGCGCCGAATTTGGCGATGTCACGCAGGTCAGACCGCGCACGACCGGTCTCGACGATGATCGACATGCCGATCGAGCCGTCGGGCTGGCCGTGTTCGGCCTCGGCTTCGGCAACCGCTTCGGCGGCGCGTTTGACGTCGGCGAGGCGGCCGACCTTGGGGATGACGACGCCGTCGATCTCGTCGCCGATCTCGCCGACGAGGCGGTCGATCTGCTCGCGACCGCGCTCGCGGAACGACTCGTCCTCGTAGCTCCACTCGACGCGGGGCCAGATCTCACCGGGGAAGTCGGACTGGGGGACCAGTTCGATCGTGTTCTCGAGCCCTTCGTCTTTCATGTCCGGGGCAGTCCCGTCTTCCATGTCGGGGACGAGCCAGTCGGGTGCCTGAAAGCCCTCGGCCTCGAGGCCCGAGCGGAGGTACTTCGCCGAGTCGTCTTTGGGAACGGCGGCCGGTGCGGTCTGGAAGGTTCGGCAGAGTCGGATGTCGGTGTCGTCTGTCATCTGTATGGTCTGGTGAAGTCTGATGTCGGTGGCTGCCTGTGGTTCAGCAGTCGTTTGTCACGTTCGATCGTGTTAGTTAGAACGCTTTCGAATCTCCGCGATTCGTGTCCCCGAGTAGACCGGAGTGTCGTCCTGGTTGAACGCGATGTGCTGGAAGCGGACGGTTCCGGCCTCGTCGCTCGAGGCCTCGTCGTCTGCCTCGAGCACGCGCGTGAACGCGTAGACAGTGTCGCCGGGGGTGACGAACGTGTGGAACGATTCGTCGTCGAAGCCGACCTCGCGCCAGGTCCGTTCGTCCGAGCGGGCGTGGCCCAGTGCGGTCGAACGGGTGACGTCGCCGTAGGTGACGATGTCGCCCGAGGGAGAGTCGGCCATCACGTCGACGTTGTGGTGCTGTTTGGCGGTGTTGAGCGTCGCGAGCGGCAACTGGGCGACCGTGACGTCGTCCTGGGTACGGCCGCGTTCGTGGCGGTAGGCGACCGCTGCGTTCTCGGATTCGGCGGCCTCGAGTGCGGCGACGAAGTCCTCGAAGTAGCCACCGTCGGGAGTGACGAACGTTTCGGGGAGGCTGCCGTCGTCGCTTTCCTCCTCGGTGGCTGCAGATCCGCCGTCCGTTTCGAGCGGTTCCCGCCGCGGAATCATGTTCGTCCGCTCGTAGGACAGCAGGAGGTCGTCGGTCTCGAGGTCCTTCGCGCGGGTGCGCCAGGAGACGATGCCGTACTGTGGACGGGAACTCGAGGAGGCGGTGTTGACGACCTCGCTCTCGACGTACATGTCGGTGCCCGGGTAGACGGCGTCTTTCGCGAAGCGGACGTCGGTCCGGCCGAGGAAGTACCCACCCTTCTCGCTCAGGTCCTCGACGGTGATGCCGAGCGTCGCGGCGGTGAGGTAGTCGGGGTGGATCGGCGGTTCGTCGAAGCCGCGGTCGGCGGCGACGTCGGGCCGCCAGTAGGCCGGGTCGTGGTTGAGCGTCTGGCTCATCCACTGTTCGTTGCCGAACTTCGTGAGGGTCAGCCCGGGGTCGTGTTCGATGACGTCCCCCTCCTCGAAGTCCTCGAAGCAGTTGCCCTTCTCTTTCGTCTCGACGCACTCGAGTGCCTGTGCGAACGTGTCGGGATCGGTCCAGTCAGTCATCTGCGGTAATTTCGTCGGTGTCGGATAGCTGCTGTTCGCGCGCTCGTCGCGCGACGGTTCGGCGCATCTCGTTTTCGACGATCATGTAACCCTCGTCGAAGCCCATGCCGGGCTTGGCGAGCACCTGTGCGGCGCTGGTCGCGAGTGCGACGTGCGCGCAGGCCCGTGCGGAGGCGTCCGTCTCGTTGCAGGTGCCACCGAGGTACGCGCGGGTGTCGGTCCCCTCGCAGTAGCGGACTGCCTGCCCGCTGCGGTGGATGCCGCCGAGGTCGGGCGTCTTCACCTGCACGAGGTCTGCGGCTTCGGCGTCGACGAACGCCTGCACGTCCTCGAAGGTGTTACACCACTCGTCGGCGACGATGTCGACGTTCACGCCGGCGTCGGCCAGCCCCTCGCGCAGCTCGACCATCGCCGCAATCTGGTCCTCGCGGTTGCCGACGTCCATCGGTCCCTCGATCTGAATCGAGAACGGCGCGGCGGCCTCCTCGAGTGCGGCGAAGTAGTCGACCACTTCCTCGCGGTCGTACGGCGCACCGAAGATCTCGCCGATCATGCCGTAGACGTCGATGTGGAATCGTGGCTCGTAGCCGTCGGGTCCGAGTTCCTGTGAGCGGTCGGTGAGCCACTCCACGTACTCGACCAGCGTTTCGCCGTCTTCACCGATCTTCTCGACGCTGTTGATGAGCGCGTGTGGGAGGACGGGAACGCCCTTGATGAACATCTTCTCGGCGTTGACGTAGCGGTCGTCGCCGGACTGGCCGAACACCGGGACGGGTTCGGTCGCCGGTTCGGTGCCGAGTGCGTCGGCCATCACGTCGGTCATCGTCGTCCCCTCGGCGTGGGCCGAAGCGGCCAGCAGCGCCTGGGAGACGCCGTAGCGGATCGCAGTGTGCAGGCGGGTCCCGTCGACGTCCATCTCCTCGAGGGCGTCTGCGTTCGCGAGGAACGTCGTCGCGTCGCGGCCGACGAGTTCGTCGGCGACGGGGCCTTCGATCACGGGCACGTATTCCTCGGCGGTGAACAGCGGGTCACGCCCGCCTGCACCAGAGTACTGGACTGCGGCACAGTCCCCGCGGTGGACGGTGCCGTCGGCGAGCTCGACCTCGACGACGATCGATTCGCCGGCCTGACGGATCTCGTCGAAGCCGTCGGTGACGGGGTCGCCCTCGTAGGTGAAGCCATCCTGCTCGGCTCCCTGCTTGATCGCGCGCTGGTCGTCGAAGTAGAACCCGGAGAAGCCGGGCGTGGCGTAAATTCCAGTAATCTCCATCTCAGGCACCTCCCTGTGGGCGACCGATGAGTTTTCCGTCGCTGATCGCGTCGACGTCGTCTGCAACCATCCGGAACGACTGCTCGCGACCCTCGGTATCCGCACGCTGTGAGAGTCGCGCCTTGTGGATCTCTTTGATCTCGTCGTCCATCTCGAGGTCGGCCCACTCGAAGATTCGGACGCGGCCGTCGTCGTCTCGAGCAGGGAGCACAGCGCCTTTCGCGCTGTCGCTGGGTGCGAAGGGGACGTCGAGTGCACCGGATTCGAAGGCCTTGAGCGTCCCCTGGACGACGTCGCCGTCGCCGTGTTCGAAGATCGTGTCCATCAGACAGCGCGTTTCGCGCTCGATGAGGTCCTGTTCCTCTTCGATGCCGTCGATGTCGATCTTCTGTTCGATGGCCATGTCGATGACCTGCCGGGTGGTTCGGAGCCCGGAGGCGTTTGCCTCCTTGGTCGGGACGCCCTGGAACTCCTGGGGTGACTTGGTGATGACCTTGTCCGGTCGAGCGATAGCGGCGGTCATGCCGCCGAGGCTGATCACGCCGTTGGCGCGAGCCTCGTCCGGTGGGAATCCACCCATCCACTCGTGGAAGACGGTGGTGACGACGACCTCGTCGGGCAGGTACTCGTTGCCCAGTTTCTTCAGCGCGTTCAGCGCCGCGACGTCCTGGACGACGTTGCCGACCTGACCGTAGCCGAGCGTGATCGATCGCACACCCTGCGTGGCGGCGAGTTTCCCCTCGACCAGCATCACGGCGATGGCGATCGACGGAGGCACGAGCGTCCCCGTGAGCGGGCCGAACGGCTCGCGGTTGATCCGGATCCCCCGTTCGGTGTAGGCACCTGCGAGCCGGTCGACGAACTGCCAGCGCTCGATCGTCTCCTCGAGTCCGTGGCGCTTGGTGTAGGGGATGTTGTAGGAGATCGGGCCGCCCTCGAAGCTCTGGAACCCGCCGGCGAAGGTGATCGCGGCGAGCAGGCGGGCGTCGGGGGTGCCGTGGCGAACTTCGATCGGCGCGTCGATCGCGTCGATGAGCTTCCGACAGCCCTCGACCCCGTGGTTGACGGCCGGGAAGCCGTTCAGGGTGTCGTCGCCCGTTTCACGGGCCTTCTCGAGGCCCTGCTGGGCCTTCTCGTACTCGTTGTCACGCGTGTAGGAGTCGATGGTCGTCGGCAGGAGGTCCGCCTTGCCCTCACGGTGGAGGTACTCGAGCAGTTCGATCTGGTCGTCGAGTCGGGGGACGCCGGCTCGTGGCTGCAAGAGGGGTTTGTCCGCCGACTCGAGGACGTCCGCGAATCGCTTGTGCTCGGGCAGCGACTCGTGGTACTCGATGGCTTCCTCGAAGTCGACGTCCGCCCCAGTCTCCCAGTTGGACCTGATCTCCTCGTCGATACGCCGTAGCTCGTCGGATGGTATACGTTCGTCTCGTATCATCTAGTTACGAATCCACATCTAGGAACTGATCGTCGCTCGCTCCGACTCGGTCGATGTGATGTCGAGGTCGGCCCGGAGTGCTGCGATGGCGTCTTCGGGGTCGGTCTCGGAGTCGAAGACGCGATCGAATCCGAGTTCCTCGAACGTGCGTCGGGTCTCGGCCCAGTCGTCCTGGCCAACGGCGAGGTTCCCGCCGATGTAGGTGACCGCCTCGACGCCTGCATCCTCGAGGACCTCGTGGAATCCCTGACAGTCTTGCTCGGCGTGGCCGTAGAGCGAGGAGACCAGTACAGCCTGGGCGTCGTATTCTACGGCGGCCTCGGCGTACTCCTCCTGAGAGGTCTGGACGCCGAGGTTGACGACGTCGAATCCAGCTGCACTGAGAGCCTGCTCCAAGATGGTGATGCCAACGACGTGAGCGTCAGAGCCGATCACGCCGAGGACGACCGTTTGGGACATCGTATCCGGAACCATGATGGACTCGGTGATAAACCTAATGATCTTCCATGATAATACACCTTAAATTCCCTTACATCGGCCCAATGTGACACCAACACATCCCAGTGGTACGACACCACATCCTCATGATCGATGGTAAAGGTTTTTGGCGCAGTGTCGGTTCCGGTCAGAGTATGGGAGCGCTGTCGAATCTGCGCGTCGTGGATCTGACCCAGGTGTTAGCCGGCCCGTACTGTACGATGTTACTCGCAGACATGGGTGCTGACGTCGTCAAGGTCGAACGACCGGGTGGCGACATGATCCGGTCGAACCCCCCGTTCGTCGACGATCCGGAGGAGGAAGCCTACGGTGGGTACTTCCAGAGCGTCAACCGCGGGAAAAAGAGTATCGAGCTCAACCTCGGTGACGAAGCGGACCGCGAGGACTTTCTCTCGCTCGTCGAGACCGCAGACGTCGTGGTCGAGAACTATCGTGCGGGCACGATGGAGAAGTACGACCTCGGCTACGAGACGCTCACAGAGTACAATCCCCAGCTCATCTACTCCTCGATCCGCGGCTTTGGTGACCCACGAACCGGCGAGACCTATCGCCAGGGTCAGCCGTCGTTCGACCTCATCGCCCAGGCGCTGGGCGGCGTCATGGAGACTACCGGCCAGCCAGATGGGCCACCGACGAAGACCGGCCCCGGCGTCGGCGACCTCTTCACCGCCACCCTGAACTGCATCGGCATCCTCGCAGCCGTCAACCACCGCGAGCAGACCGGCGAGGGCCAGTACGTCGACACCGGGATGTACGACTCGATGATCAGCTTCACCGAGCGCGCCATCTACCAGCAGTCCTACCACGGCGAGGCCCCGACCCGACGCGGGAACTCCCACCCGACGCTGTTCCCGTACGACGCCTTCGAGACCGACGATGGCTACGCCGTCATCGCGGCGTTCAACGACCGCCACTGGAAAGAACTCTGCGACGTGATGGACCGTGAGGACCTCGCAGAAGAGTACCCGACCACGCCAGAACGCCTCGAGAACCGCGACGCACTCCGCGTCGAACTCGAGAAGTGGGCGATCGAACAGACCAACGACGAACTGGTCTCGAGTCTCGAGGGTCGGGTGCCGGCCGCGCCGGTCCAGACGACCGAGGAGATCTTCGCGGACGAGCACGTCCACGCCCGCGACATGCTCGTGCCCGTCGAACAGCCGGGTGCCGACACCGACGTCGAGATCGCCGGCAACCCGATCAAGATGACCGAGACGCCGCCGAAGCCCCGGGGTCGCGCGCCGCTGCTCGACGAACACCGCGACGAACTGCTGGGCGAGGAAGCCGAGACGTCGGCGGACGACTGACCAGCAATCGAGCGTGTGGTTTTCCGGGTCGAAATGCGAGGAGCCAGCGGGACGGCGGACGCTCACGGAGTAGGCAGGAGATCGGGAAGAGAAAGCGGAGATGGGCGACCGGCGAACCGCGTGCCGGTTCAGACGCCGCGACCCTGCAGTTTCTCTTCTTCGGGCAGGTCGACGTTCGCGTCGCCTTTCATGCCCTTGCCGAGGTTCTTCGAGATTTCGGCGAGCGCCTCGGGGTCGTCCCAGTTGTTGACGGCCTCGACGATCGCCTCACCCATCGCGGGCGGGTTCTCGGCACCGAAGATGCCGCTGCCGACGAAGATGCCGTCACACTCGTGGTGCATCATCAGCGCGGCGTCGGCGGGCGTCGCGATGCCACCCGCGGCGAAGTTCACCACTGGAAGCCGGCCCATCTCGGCGGTCTCGTGAACCAGTTCGGCCGGGGCTTCGATCTCGCGGGCGTAGGCCTCGCGCTCTTCGTGGCTCATGCCCTCGAGGCGGCGGATCTCGCCTTTGATCGTCCGCTGGTGGTGGACGGCCTGATTGACGTCGCCAGTTCCCGCTTCACCCTTGGTGCGGATCATCGCCGCGCCCTCCTCGATTCGGCGTAGCGCCTCACCAAGGTTCCGGGCACCACAGACGAACGGCGCGGTAAAGTCGCGCTTGTCGATGTGGTAGGCGTCGTCAGCCGGCGTGAGAACCTCGCTTTCGTCGATCATGTCGACGCCGACGGCCTCGAGAATCTGGGCCTCTTTCGTGTGGCCGATACGAGCTTTGCCCATCACCGGGATCGAGACGGCGTCGACGATCTCCTCGACGTCCGCGGGATCTGCCATCCGGGCGACGCCGCCGCGCTTGCGGATGTCAGCCGGAACGGCTTCGAGCGCCATCACGGCGACCGCACCTGCTTCCTCGGCGATGCGGGCCTGTTCGGGATCGACGACGTCCATGATGACGCCGCCTTTCTGCATCTGAGCAAAGCCACGCTTGACGAGGTCCGTGCCGCGTCGAAGGTCCTCGAGATCGGTTTCGTCGGTCATATCACCGGGTTAGGAGTGACCGCACTTACGCGTATCCTTTGGGCACAGCCTCCCGTCGGTCAACTCGAGGGACTGTCCACGACCACTAGCGTTTTACACGCCCCCCTCGTCACCTCGGCCAATGGCTGGCTCGAGTCGGATCTCCGATCGCGATCCACTTCCCCGGTATCTCGCACCGGTCCCGAAGCGGATCGAGGACCTCGGGCTGCGATTCGCGTGGCTCGTCGTCGCCATCAACCTCGCGGGGACGGCCTTCGGGTTCTGGTACTATGCCCACCAGTTGGAGGCGACGCCGATGGCGATGTGGCCGTGGGTGCCCGACAGCCCGATGGCGACGCTCCTGATCGCACTCGCCATCGCCGCGTGGAAACTCGGCCACGAACTGCCGTGGCTCACCGCGCTGGCGTTCTTTGGGAATATCATCCTCGGACTATGGACGCCGTACACGCTACTGGTGTTCTACGAGACCTACGCGGCCCAGACCCATCCGCTGATGTACCAGTTTCTCTTCTGGAGCCACCTCGCGATGGTCGTGCAGGCGCTGGTACTCCACCGGATCACCGACTTTCCCATCTGGGCAGTCGCTGTCGCGCTCGTCTGGTACACCAGCAACCTGCTCGTCGATTACTTCGTCCCGGTGCTCGAAGGGCCACACGGCGTCCACCACACGACGATTCCCGTTCCACAGGACGAACCGATGTTCCTCGGTGCCGACGCACTCGGCGTCGTCGCCGCTGGCGAGGTCACGTTCACGTTGCTCGCGCTCTTTCTCGCCCTCGCGACGCGGGTTAAACTGTGTGAATACGCCCGCATTGGGTGAAGCACGTCGCAGTTTCACGGGTGCAGCCTGCTCGTTCAGGGCGTCCTGACTGAGGGCTCTTGGTCGTCGAGAGCGTACCACGGGTGTGCCACTGCCCATCCTCGGACTGGCCCGCGAACGAACGATCAAGCAGTGGGTCCGTGGGTTCTGGGCGTTCTACCGAGAGTACACCTCTTCGGCGATTCACACCGCGTCGGCTGCAGCACTCGCGATCTTCGGGCTCCTGATCTTCATCGATCCGCTCTTTGCTGCGGTGGCGATCGTGTCCTACGTCGGCCCGCCCCTCGTCCTGTATTCGGTCGGAGCCGAAGTCGGACCCGATTCGCACGACTCACAGCGGTCCACATCCGACGACGATAGCAACAACGACTCGAAGACGTCGCATACGAGTTCGAACGACGGAGTCGAACCCGATCCGGACCAGCGTCGGGACCGAATCGGTGAATCAGCCGAGACACCAAAACGAGACGGCGAGAAGGACGGTCGGCTCGAGTCGGATGCCGACTCGGACTCCGACGACGGCGACACTGACTCGGACTCCGACGACGGCGACACTGACTCGGACTCCGACGACGGCGACACTGACTCGGACTCCGACGACGGCGACACAGATTCCGATTCCGATTCGGACAGCTGATCTGGAAACTCTCGAGATGGGCTCGACCACCTCGAGAGCCGATTTAGTTCACGAACTGGCCCCACCGTCGAAAACCAGCTCGAGGTAAGGGTCGAGCGCGGTCGCGGCAGGTTCGCGGTCGATCCGGGTCGTCGCAGGCTCGTATCGGACGACGCCGGCGTCGACGAGCTTCCCGAGGTGGTTGTGCTGGAACGACAGCGTGACGTCGACGAACTGGTCGTCGGTCACCGGTCCCTCGTGGTGAACGACGCCGTCAACGAGCTCCTCGAGCGTGATCGCGCCGACGCGCTGGGAGAGGTAGTACAGGGCGTAGCGTCGACGCGCGTCTGACAGGAGGTCGAAGACGACGTCGGTCGGCAGTTGCGCGTCGATTCCGGAGGGGTCCACAGTCGTAGTATCGGTAGGCATGGTGCTCCGTACTCGGCTTACGCGACTGCTCGCGACCGATCGGCGACGAACGACTTCAGCAGAGCACGGTCACGAATGGGCGCAACCTATTATAACTTTTCCCGAACTAGACACACAGTCTGATCGTCCGTCCACATACTCAGTCTCATCGGCGTGATCGTCACGTTCGAATGGGATCGGGAACGCTGCAACTCACACCGACCACGACTCGAGCGAGCGACCGCGCCCATCGCGACTCGAGTGAGTAGCCAGCGCCTGATACGGATCATTGGAGCGTGTTACCGGCGATCGACACCCAGGCGGCGAATCGCCGGTACCGAACGACAATAGACCGGACGAATCCTCGTGAACGATCAGGCGTCCTCGAGGACGACCACGGCGGATTCGGTTTCGATCATCTCGCCCTCGCCCGAGTAGGTGCGCTCGAGGTCGACCTCGAAGAGGTCAGCCTCGAGTTTTTCGCCGGCCGCACGGAGCACGTCGGCTTCGTCGTCAATTTCGTACTCACCGGCGTCGATCGCGTCGTCGATCTCGCCGACTTTCGCGCCGAACTTCGGACCCAGAGTCGAGTAGTCGAGGTCGATCGAGGCGACCTCGGTGGTCACTTCCGGCTCGTCTTCGAGCACGGTCAGTTGCTCGACGTGCATCACCTGCTGGATGGCGTCCTCGAAGCCCTCGACGGCCCCGAAGACGGACACCGATCCGAGGTCGGCGTTCAGCGGCAGCTGATTTTCGCTCTTGTAGCGTCGGAGCGCGGAGATGACCTCCATCGCCGTCTCGCCGGCCTCGAGGTCAGCCTCGTAGCCCTGCGGTTCGGGCCACTCGCGAAGGTGGATGCTCGTCTCCTCGAGGGCTCCCTCGCCAGCGTCTCGCGGCTCGCTCCGCTCTCCGCTCGATTCGTCCGAGGCGCGTGGCGCCTCGCCAGCATACACGGCCTGCCAGATCTCCTCCGTCACGTGTGGCAGGAACGGCGCCCACAGCTCGAGGAAGGTCCGGTGGGCCGTCCGGAGCGCGTACTGGGTCGACGGGTTGTCCTCCCGACCCTTGGCGATCTCGAGGTAGTCGTCACAGAAGGTGTTCCAGAAGAACGTCCGCAGGCGGTCGCGGGCCTTCGCGAACTCGTAGTTTTCGAACTGGTCGGTCAGTTCGGCGGTCGCGTCGTCGAGTTCGGCCAGCAGCCAGCGGTCGATCGGCTCGAGGTCGTCGGGTTCGTCCGGATCGGCGGGTGCCAGCGTGTCGACGAGTTTCGAGGCGTTCCAGAGCTTTCGAAGGAGCTTTTCGCCCGCGCGCAGGTCTTTCTCCTGATACGGGAAGTCGTCACCGACGGCGGCGCTGGCGGCCCAGAAGCGAACGGCGTCGACGGGGTAGTCGGCGAGCACTTCGTCGGGCGCGACGACGTTGCCTTTCGACTTCGACATCTTCTCTCTGTTCTCGTCTAACACGTGGCCGTTGATCAGCGTCGCGTCGAACGGCACCTCGCCGGTGTGCTCGTAGCACTTGACGACGGTGTGGAACAGCCAGAACGAGATGATGTCGTGGCCCTGCGGGCGGAGGTCGAACGGGTAGAGCTCCGGCTTCGCCATCGTGAACTCCTCGGCTTCCTCGTCCCAGTCCCAGCCAGCGTTGATGAGCGGGGTGAGCGACGACGTCGCCCAGGTGTCGAAGACGTCCTCTTCGGGCTCGAACTCGTCGTTTCCACACTCCGGACAGACGTCGACCGGCGGGTCGTCCGAGAGCGGGTCGACCGGCAAGTTCTCCTTCTCCGCGAGGATCTCGTGATCGCACTCCGTACAGTACCAGACCGGGAACGGAATCCCCGAGTCGCGCTGTCGGGAGATGAGCCAGTCCCACTCGAGGCCCTCGATCCAGTGTTTGTACCGGGTGAACATCTTCTCGGGGTGCCAGTCCATCTCCCGGCCGGCCTCGAGGTATTCCTCCTTGTGGTCCAGGATTTCGACGTACCACTGTTTGGAGACGCGATACTCGACGGGCGTGTCACAGCGCTCGTGGACGCCGACGGCGTGGGTGATCTCCCAGCGGTCACGGAGGTAGCCTCCTTCCTCGAGGTCCTCGACGATGGCCTCGCGGGCTTCCTCGGTGGACATTCCCTCGTAGTCGCCGGCGAGGTCGGTCATCGTCGCGGACTCGTCGATGGCGACCCGGAGCGGGAGGTCGTGGGCCTGGTACCACTCGATGTCCTTCTGGTCGCCAAAGGTACAGCACATGACCACGCCGGTCCCCTTCTCCATGTCGACGCGCTCGTCGGCAATGATCGGCACTTCGTGGCCGAAGATCGGGATGCGAGCGGTCTCGCCGACCAGGTCCTGATTGTCCTCGTCGTCGGGGTGGACGAAGACGGAGACACAGGCGGGGATCAGTTCGGGTCGCGTGGTGGAGATAACGAACTCCTCTCGGTCGGTGCCGTCTGAGGCCACCTCGAACGCGATGTCGTTGAAGTGCGAGCCGCGCTCGTCGTCTTCCATCTCGACCTGCGAAATCGCGGTCTCACACTCTGGACACCAGATCGCCGGTGCCTTCTTGCGGTACTCACGATCCTGCTCGTAGAGGTCGATAAACGAGAGCTGTGAGATGCGCTGGACGCGGGGCTCGATCGTCTTGTACGTCGAGTTCCAGTCGATCGAGGTCCCGAGGTCCTGCATCTTCTCGGTGAACTCCGCCTCGTACTCCTGGCAGACCTCCCGGCAGAGTTCCTGGAACTCCCGGCGCTCGTAGTCCTGGTGGCGGATGTCGAGTTCTTCCTCGGTCAGTCGTTCGCTCGCGATTCCGTTGTCGTCGTAGCCGAACGGGAACAGCACCTCGCCGTCGGCCATCCGCTGGAAGCGCGCGGCGAAGTCCTGCAGCGTCGAGCCGTAGAGGTGACCCATGTGCAGACTGCCCGAGACCGTCGGCGGCGGCGTATCGATCGCGTAGACCGTGTTCGGGTCACGCTCGGGATCGCTCTCGTAGGCGTAGACCTCCTCGTCGACCCATCGGTCCTGCCAGCGCGACTCGACGGCGTCGGGATCGTACCCGCCCTCGAGGCCGGGGCCCTCGTCGGACTCGGATTCGGATTCCGGGGTGTCCATACTCATGCTCTCACCACCCGGCGAGGGCGTCGTCGGTGCGTCGGTCGGTCGTATCGCGGTGATCGGTAGTCCATAGCTGCTACTGGTCGTTGCTCGGTGAAATTCGGTCGGGGACAATACATCCGTCGAAACGGGGTTGGAAAGGCGGGGCTACGAGGCCCCTACGAATACGGCGTCGCACGGCCGGCCAACGGGAATCGCCACGACCGTGACGGTATCGCGCATACAGAACGGTACCACGTGGAACCGTGTTAGGTGTTTCGCGTTCACCGTCCCCGGCGTCGAACGGCCGCCCGAGGTTCATCTGCCGGCACCACCACTACGACGTGAAGTCCCGTGTGGTCGTCGTATGGGAGACACGACTGCCTCGGCGACGATCCGCGGCGTCGACGTCGCCGGCCCGCCAGACGCGCGTCCGATCGTCTTCGTCCACGGCGCGATGTTCACCCGGACGCTGTGGGCACCCCAGCGCGACGCCCTCTCCGAAGAGTACCGCGTGATCGCCCCCGACCTGCCGGGACACGGGACCCGGTCCGACGAGTCGTTCGACCTCGCGCCGGCCCTCGCGCTGCTCGACGACGTACTCGAGTCGGAGGCCGACGGGAGTGCGGTCCTCGTGGGCCTCTCGCTCGGGGGCTACGTGATCACGGAGTACGCGCGCCGGAAACCCGAGAACGTCGACGGCCTCGTGATCGTCGGGAGCAGCGCGAATCCCGTCCGGGGAATGAACCTCCTGACGAGGGCGACCGGTGCCGTCGCACGCCTGGCGACCCGCAGCGACCTCGTCGAGCGCGGGATCCAGCGGCTCGGAACGCGATGGGTTCGGAACCGGGACCTCTCGCCGGAGCACGAACGGGAGATCCTCGAGTCGGGGATCTTTCCGCGTGAGTTCGGCACGCCCGGCCCCGATCTCGGGGGCCGGAACGTCCGGGCGGGACTCGAGGCCTACCAGGGTCCGGTGCTCGTCGTCAACGGCGAACGCGACAAGATCATGCGCAGCGGCGAACGCGAACACGCCGCGGCCGCCGGCGACGCGAACGTGATCGTCCTCGAGGGCGTCGGCCACGTCTGCAACCTCCACCGGCCGGAGACGTTCACGAACGTCGTTCGACGGTTCGTTCGGAACGTGGACGCGGGGACGTGAACCGCTCGCTCGATCGGTCTCGAGCTGCCGTCTCGAGCCGGTAGGGCCCCCGTATCGGCCGTCTGGAACTGCTTTCGAGAGGGTAGCGTCCGGGTACCGATGGGTAGCGCGCCGATAACAACGGTCGAGTATCGAGACAGTTCGTCGTATGCGACTGTCCTCGAGTCCGAACGGAGAGCGGGGGGTGACGCCCGTCGTCGGCGTCGCGTTGCTGCTCGCGATCACGGTCCTCCTGGCCGGCGTCGTCGCGGTGTACGCCGTCGACGTGAGCGACCAGCACCTGGCTGAACCGGCCCCGATGGCCGCGTTCACCACCGAGACGGGGACCTGCGCGGGGACGGAAGTCACGGTCGTCCACCGGGCGGGTGAGACGGTTCCCGCCGACGAGTTGTCTCTCCAGTCCGCGGACAAAGCGCTCACGGGGTCGTGGGCGAAGCCGAACGGCTACGAGACTCACGGCGTCGGCGACGGCGAAGTCCGGTCCGGGGATCGGGCGACGGTCTGCGTCGACGACTCGAGTACGGTCGACCTCGAGGTTGTCTGGCACGCAGACGGGAGCGATCGATCCGCAGTCCTCTACGAAACCACCGCCTAAGGACCCTCACGGCCGCACGTACGCCACTTCGTTCGGGGCAAGCGTTTTCCGTGATCGTGGCGGACGCTGTGCCGATGAGCCACCAGGGACTGTCCCCGTCCCCCGTACTCACCGACAACTTGCGCGAGACGATCGATGAGCAGTGACCGCGCCGACCGCTACGCCGAGGTGCTGGTCGCCCGGAGCAAACTCGTCCTCGTCGTCGTCTTCCTCCTGACAGCAGTCGTCGGAACCGGCGCCGTCGTCACGGAGACAGAAGACGCCGGCATCGGCGAGTTCGAGACCGACTCCGAAGAACAGGCAGCCCTCGAGTACGTCGAAGCAGCCTACGAGGAAGACGACCGGGAGATCACCCAGATCGTCGTCCGCGAGGACGGCGGTGACGTCCTGACCCGCGAGTCACTCCTCGACGGACTGGCCCTCCAGCAGGACATCCGTGCGAACGAATCGGTAAACGCGACGGTCGACGAGATGGTTGGCCTCGAGGCCGTCGTCGGGACTGCGGCGTACACCGAGGACAGAGTCGCGGCGTTCGAGGAGCGTGGCGAGGAACTCGGTGAGCGACAGGCGGATCTCGAGGACCGACGCGACGCACTCGAGACGGGACTCGACGAGAGTCGAGAACTCCAGCGTGCGTTCGAGGAGCTGAACGCAACGGCCAACGAGACCGATCCCACCTATCAGGAGGCGAGCGACGACCTCGAGGCGGAATTCGATGCCGTCGTCGAGGACGCCGTGACGGCCGCCGAGCTCGACGACGAAGCGGCGTCCGAATACGAGGAGATCGCCCGGGAGGGCCGCGGTCTAGAGTCGGCGCTCGTCGGGATCGAGCAGGCGACCGACGACCCCGAAGCGACTCCCGGGTACCAGGAGGTGGAAACAGCCCTCGAAGGGATCTACGCCGCCGGAACGGTCGGGCTGCTCGAAGACGAGTTCGACGCACTCGAGGAGGACTTCGACGCGCTGGAAGCGGATCGTGAGGAGTTCGCGGACGACGACGGTCCGACGATAGAGGAACAGCGCGAAGCACTCGAGACCCGGTCTGGTAACGAAGTCGAGACGCTCGTGGCGGACGTGCTCGAGGGCGACCTCGCCGGTCCGGACGATGGGTCTGGCAACGGGGAGTCCAGCCCGACCGCCACGCCGGGCGCGGGCGGAGACGACGTTACGGCGTTCGTCTCCGACGACTACGATCCCGACGAAACGACTGCCGAGTCCCGGGTAACGTTCGTCTTTCACGAGGTTCCTGACGGCGCGTCGGGGAGCGACGGAGCCGACGGCGGGGCCGAGGCAGGCGACGAAGCCGACGCGGACCAGGCCGACGCGGACGATGACGACGACGGCGTCCCCGAACCGATCGCGGCGGCTCAACTCGAGATCGATTCGCTATTCGAGGAGCGGTTCGGCGGTGGCAGCGGCGACGGTTCCGGCAACGGGGGCGGTGACAGTGCAAACGGTGACGGAGGCGACACCGACGACGGCGGCTTCGTCTTCGGCCAGGCAATCACCGACGAGATCACGTCGAACGCCGTGGGAGACAGCTTCGCCATCATCACGCCCGTCGCGCTGGTGCTCGTCCTCGGCATCCTCGGAATTACCTACCGGGACGTCGTCGACGTCCTCGTCGGTCTCGTCGGAATCGGCGTCGTCATGGTCTGGCTCGCTGGCCTGCTCGGCTGGCTCGAGATCCCGACCAGCCAGCTCCTGATCGCGGTGCCGTTCCTGCTGATCGGGCTCTCGATCGACTACGCCTTGCACGTCGTGATGCGGTACCGGGAGGCCCGTGCGGGGACGCTCGGGATCGGGGGCGACCCGGGCGACGAATCCGCGGCTGATTCGACCGACGGGGCCGCAGCCGACTCGAACGGCGAGTCCGCGTCCGCCGAGGCCGGGGTGGCCCGCGGCGTCCGGACCGGGATGGTACTCGGACTCGGGGGCGTCGTGCTCGCACTCGCGGCGGCGACGTTCTCGACGGGTATCGGCTTCCTCTCGAACGTCGTCAGCCCGCTGCCGGCGATCCAGGACTTCGCCGTCCTCAGCGCCGGTGGGATCTTCGCCACGTTCGTCGCCTTCGGCGTCCTCGTCCCCGCGCTCAAGGTCGAAGTCGACGGCCTGCTCGAGAAGCGATTCGACCGGGATCGGGCCAAGCCCGCCTTCGGGGTGACGCCGGGGCCGATCAACAGCATCCTCGGCGGCGGCGTCGCGCTGGCCCGGCGGGCACCGTTCGTGGTCGTCTTCGTCGCCCTCCTGCTCGCCGTCGGCGGTGCCTACGGCGCGACAGGCATCGACACGGAGTTCAACGAGGCCGACTTCCTCCCCGAGGACGCGCCCGAGTGGGCCTCGTATCTTCCCGGGCCGCTCGAGCCGGACACCTACACGATCAGCGACGACGTCACCTACCTCGGAGACAACTTCCAGGACCCGGACTCGCAGGCCCAGATCCTGATACGCGGGGACGTGACCGACCCGGCCCTGCTTGCAGCGATCGAGGACGCTCGAGCAGAGGCCACCACCGGTGAGAATACGACCATCGACGCCCGCGCCGATGGAACGGCCGCCGTCGACGGCCCGCTCACCGTCATCGAGGACGTCGCCGAGACGAACGAGACGGTCGCCGACGGCCTCGCACAGCGGGATACGACCGGCGACGGCGTCCCGGACGAGGACCTCGAGGGCCTGTACGACCTGCTCTACGAGGCCGACGACGAGGCCGCCACGAGCATCCTCGAGCGGACCGACGAGGGGACGTACGACTCCGCACGGCTCGTCGTCTCGGTTCGCGGCGACGCGCCCGCCCAGACGGTCGCCGAGGACGTGCGAGGGATCGCTGGCGAGGTCGAGACCGGCACCACCGACGGCGACGAGCCAGCGGTGACGGCCGTCGCGACCGGTGGGCCCGTCACGACCGCGGTCGTACAGGACGCCCTGCTCGAGACGCTCGTGCAGGCGTTCGCCGTGACGCTCGTCGTGATCGGCGCGTTCCTTACGATCCTCTACTGGGTCCGCCACCGGGCGCTCTCGCTCGGCCTCGTGACCCTCGCACCCGTCGTCGCCGCGCTGGCGTGGCTCCTCGGGACGATGGCCGTGCTGGACGTGCCGTTCAACAGCGAGACGGCCGTCATCACGAGCCTCGCCATCGGCCTCGGCGTCGACTACAGCATCCACCTCGGCGAGCGATACGTCGTCGAGCGCGACCGTCACGGGACCGTCACCGACGCCCTCGAGGCGACGATCACCGGCACCGGCGGGGCCCTGCTCGGGAGTGCAGCGACGACCGCCGCGGGATTCGGCGTGCTCGCGCTGGCGCTCGCGCCGCCGCTCCAGCGATTCGGCCTCGTCACCGGCCTGAGCATCATTTTCGCGTTCGTCGCGTGCGTGACGGTGCTCCCGAGCCTGCTCGTGCTCAGAGAACGGGTGCTCGAGCGCGTCGGTTCGTGAGCGAGGGTGCCGTCCTGACGACTTAAGCAACCCCACGACGGAACTGGCTGCCCCTCATAAATTTCGGGGGTCGATTGGGCGACCGACAGCCCCGCGTCTGGATTGACGTAGGTCGCCCCCGTGAATTCGCATATGCAGCCAGATACGACTCGACGATCGCTGCTCGGTGGGATCGCGGCGACGGGGTCCGCAGCGCTCGCCGGCTGTAGCGGCATGACGCCGTTCGTCGGCCAGCGACTGGAGCGATCGGAGACGATCGATCCCGACGACGCCGAGACGGTCGCGATCCGTGGCGAGGCGGGCCGGATCACGGTCGTCGGCAACGACGCCGACGAGATCCACCTCGAGCTCGAGAAGCAATCCAGCTCGATCAGGACCGACCTCGAGGAACTCGCCCTCCGGACCGATCGCGCAGACGACCTCCTCGAGCTTCGGTCGGAGTGGGACGGCAACGAGGGCTGGTTCCAGAGTCGCCCGACGATGAACATCGACGCCGACGTTCCGCGTGACGTCGCCCTCGAGACGATCAGGACGAGCGTGGGTCGCGTGACGGTTCGGGACGTCGTCGGCGACCTCGCAGTCGACACGAGCACGGGCCGCGTCGACGTCGCGAACGTCGACGGCGCAGTTGGGGTCACTACGAACACCGGACGCGTGGAGGTTCGCAACGTCGACGCCCTCGAGGACGTCCGGACGAGCACCGGCCGGGTGGGCGTCGACGTGCCGGCGATCGACGGCGACACGACGATCGCGACGAACACCGGCCGCGTGGATGCGGCGATCGGGCCGGACGTCGACGCCGACCTCCACGTGGAAACCAGCACCGGTCGAATCGACGTCGGCGACCTCGAGCTGACCGACGTCGACCGCGATGACGACCGCGTGCGGGGAACGCTCGGCGACGGCGGCCCGGCACTCCGGGTGGAGACGTCGACCGGCCGGGTCACGCTCACGACGCTCGAGTAGTCGGCCGCGAGCGTCCACGGGTTTCAAGCAGTTTTCAGCCTACGTTTTCTCGGCGTCAGCCGACCAGACTCGAGCGGCGAGAAAACGGAACGGCTCGATCAGGCCGTCTCGAGCAATAATCCTCGCTCACGCCGTCTCGGGCAGCAGTCCCTCGGCGACGACGGCCGACAGGTGTCCGGTGAGGTTCACCAGCGACAGCGTGAGGTAGCCGACGACCACGCCACCGGCGGCCGCGAGGAGCGCTCGCACGAGCGTGTCGACCTGGTACCAGCCGACGACGACGTGCTCGCCGTAATACAGTGGCGCGACGAGGAGACTCGCGGCCAGCGACAGACCGACGACGATTCCGACGAACGCGACGAACCCGAGCACCGTCTTCCACAGCACGTAGACCGCGCCGAGCCAGGTCTCCGGTCCGAGGAGCAACTCGCGCACGAACGCGACGATCCCTTCCCCGGTCTCGGGAAACGTCGTCGTGACGTCCACCTCGAGCAGCCCGTCGGTCACTGCGGCGTCGAGCCAGGCCAGCGCGAGGATCGCCAGGAGGGTCGCCAGAAACGCGAGCGGGCCGAGCAGCGTGATGCTCAGGCCGAGAGTCATCGATGCGCCCGTCACGAGGACGACGAAATACAGGATCGCCAGCGGGAACGCCAGCAGCAGGTAGGCGAGCGAGCGGTACGTCCAGGGGTCGATCGGTGCCGTCAGGACCCCCCGAAGGAGGGGCCGTCCGGCAGATCGGTTCGCGTGAGGTTGCTGATCGGTCGTCATGGGTCTGAATCCCCGATCGAGACGTCGACGGACAGGTCCCTAAAGAGGGAAACCGAGTTGTCGGCCCGTCCACTCGGCGAAACTCTTAAAAGCGAAGTCAGGTCCCCTCGAGTGAGTAGAGGATCGCGAGCAGACCGGCGACGTTCGCCAGGAGGACGCCGAGGAGCGTCGCCGCGTCAGACAGTTCGGCGACCGGCGAGAGGACGTAGCTGACGACGAACGGGCCGACGGTGATGAGGGCGATCCCGACCGCGAGGTAGCGCATCGCGTCGCTGTCGTTGCGCCGATAGCCCTGGTAGGCGAGCCAGGCAACCCCCGT
Source organism: Natrarchaeobaculum aegyptiacum (assembly GCF_002156705.1). NCBI lineage: Archaea > Methanobacteriati > Methanobacteriota > Halobacteria > Halobacteriales > Natrialbaceae > Natrarchaeobaculum > Natrarchaeobaculum aegyptiacum. The sequence goes on along the minus strand of NZ_CP019893.1, from coordinate 2,443,676 downwards.
CCCGACGAGGGCGGTCGCGAACGCGGTCGCGAACAGCACGACCGCGGGATCAGCGACGACCATAGACCACCCCCAGGATGAGGACGAGGCCGAGCAACTGGATAGCCGTCGCCAGCACCTCACGCCAGACCGGGTCGATCGCTCCCACGTTCGACAGCGCCAGCCGGAGCACCATCGGCACCGTCGTGAGCAGGACGAGCCCGGTGCCGAGCAGGAGCATCCCGGTGCCGCCACCGCGTCGGTAGCCCCGATAGAGCCGGACGGCGAGGTACAGCGAGAGCACCGTGGCGACGAGCAAGGCGAGGAACACCAGCAGGACGACCGCCGGCGACCCGCCCGTGACCTGCTGGAGCGTCGTCACCTCGAGCGGGCGGCCTCCCTGTAGCGCGCCGATACTCCCGGTCATTTGAAACCCTCGTAGAGTCTGGTGAAGCGATCGGCTGCCGATTCGGTGGGCGTCCTGTCGACGTCGACCTCGAGGCCGTCTTCGGCGAGTCGGATCCGCACTTCCTCGAGTCGGGCGCTGTAGACCTTGTAGTGGTGCCCGCCGGGGTCGAGTTGCTGCTGGTCCTCGATGAGATCGACTGCCTGGAGCTGTCTGACGCGACGGTAGATCGTCGAGGGGTCGGCCTCGCAGGCGTCACTTAGCGCGTCGACGGACTTTGGTTCCTCGCGGGTCTGTGTGAGGATCGTCCGGACGTACTCGTCGCTGAGCACCTCGACGACGTCGACGTCTGCGTCAGCGTCGTCGCCCATCAGTGCCGACATTCGACGGGGAGACGAAAGAGTCACTGGTCGATTCACCCGGCGTGGACATTGGTGGGCGAACCCTCGTCGGGAACAGCGTAAACACCCGCAGACGAGCTGTCGGCTCGACAACTCGAGGCGAACGTTTATGTATGCAGGTCAGGCACTCCCGACCGAAATGGCACGCGCAGCGCCCACGGACGCCGACGGCCGGTTCGGCCGAATCGGGTCCGGCGTGGCGCGGTTCGTCGGCGTCCCGCTCGAGCGCCAGACCTACCTGAACCTCTGTTACGTGCTGCTCGCGTTCCCCCTCGGGCTCGCGTACGTCGTCTTCCTCGTGGTCGGGCTCTCAGTCGGACTTGGACTCGCAATTTTCCTCGTCGGGATTCCCGTGCTCGCGATCACGATCGCACTCGCGCTCGGGCTGGCCGGGTTCGAGCGCTGGCTGACGACGACCGTGCTCCCCGTCGACGTCGAACCGCGCACCGACCTCACCGGTGACCGCGGCCGCGACAGGCTCTGGTCGCTGGTGACCGACTACAGGACCTGGACGGCGGTGCTGTACCTCCCCGTGAAGTTCGTGCTCGGACTCGTCTCGTTCGTGGTCGCTGTAACGGGGTTCTCGACGGGGATGAGCATGCTCGCGCTTCCGCTGTACTACGACAGGCAGGGACTGTACGTCGGCGTCGTGACCGATCGCGCCCCGGAGATCCACCAGTCACTGTATCTCGGCTGGAACTACCTGCTGGTGGGCTTCGAGGCCGTCTTCACCGTCGGCTACTGGGAGATCACGACGTTCTCGTCGGCCCTCGTGGCCGCTGCGTTCGGTATCGTCCTCTTGCTCGCAACGTTCCACGCACTCAACGCGCTGGCCTGGATATCCGGCTGGATCGCACGCGTGCTGCTCGAGGACGGGTACGACCCGTTCGCGGTGGTCGTCCACTCGGAAGGCACACAGTGACCGATGGCGGCGGGGCCGACGCGACGACTACCGGAGGGGAGTCGCTGAAAGCTTTTTGCGAATCGACGGCGTCGCGAGATAGCGAGTCATGAGCATGAAAGCGTTCGTCATGGAAGAGGTCGGCGAAACGGGGATCACCGAGAAAGAGCCGCCGGAGCCGGGGCCGGCGGACGCCATCTTGAAACCGACGCAGGGACTGATCTGCACCTCGGACTGTCACACCGTTCACGGTGCGATCGGCGACCGGGAGGACCTCACGCTCGGTCACGAGGTCGTCGGCGTCGTCGAGGAGGTCGGCGACGCGGTCTCCGACTTCGAAGCCGGTGACCGCGTTGCAGTCGGGGCGATCACGCCGGACTGGAGCTCGAGGGCCGCACAGGACGGGCACGCGTCCCAGTCGAACCAGGCCCTCGGCGGCTGGAAGTTCGCGAACGTCAAAGACGGGACGTTCGCGGAGTACGTCCACGTCAACGACGCCGACGGGAATCTGGCACACATCCCCGACGACGTCAGCGACCACGAGGCACTGTACACGACCGACATGATGACGACTGGTTTCGCGGCTGCCGAAAACGCGGCCATTCCGGTCGGTGGCACCGTCGCCGTCTTCGCGCAGGGACCAGTTGGGCTGATGGCGACCAAGGGAGCAGAACTACAGGGCGCAGGCGAGATCATCGCCGTCGAGACGGTCGAGAAACGCCAGGAACTCGCCCGGACCTACGGTGCGGATCACGTCGTCGACTTCCAGGAGCACGATCCCGTCGAGCGGATCGTGGAACTCACCGACGGCGAGGGCGTCGACGCCGCCATCGAGGCACTGGGAACGGATCAGACCTTCCAGGACTGCATCAAGGCCGTCAAGCCCGGCGGAACCGTCTCGAACGTCGGCTACCACGGCGAGGGTGAGTTCCGCCACATCCCCCGCGAGGAGTGGGGCGTCGGCATGGCCGAGATCGACATCGTCACCGACCTCTGTCCGGGCGGTCGACTCCGCATCGAACGGCTGCTTCGGCTGCTCGAGAACGACCGGGTCGACCCGACAGAGATGACGACCCACGAGTTCGAGTTCGACGAGATCGAAGCGGCGTTCGAACTGATGGACAACAAGGAAGATGGAATCATCAAACCGCTAATCCACTTCGAATGAGTCGGAATCGAGGTCGTCGGCAGCCGTCTCTTGTCGATGGGGCCTCCGTCGTGGAGCCAGAGACTGGCGTCTCCGTAACGTGAACGGGTACCGTCGTTCTGGTCAAAAAATGCGAGTCCGGGGTGCGGTTCGACCGTTCGTTACCAGCACTTCTCGGGACACTCGCCCGTCGCCATCGTCGTTACGACGTCACCGGTGGTCGTCGCGTTCGATCGTTCTTCGAGGTCTTCGACGAAGTGGATCGGCTCGTCAGTTTCTGAGTCCATATCCATTACCATCGACGCGAAGTTAGTTTATAACTTTTTTCACTAAATAATTATGGAGTTCGTTCACTCTCCTAATCAGAAGTCCAGAACCGGTCCAGATTAACGAGATACGACCATACACCCCCTGAGGAAACCAGTATCGCCGAATAACCGAAAGATACAGACGGAAATGCAGCACTAAATTTATACATCCTATCCGTAAGTATACAGACGAATGGGCGTACTCCTACTCGGTCCACGCTCGGATCCACAACTGACCGCCGTCGAACGCGAACTCGAGGGTCGGCACGTCGAGACGCACGTCTGGGACGCCGACGACTGGCCGGGCGACGGAGCGCTCTCGATGCGCCAGCGCGGCCCGGACGTTCGCCTCGAGGTCGACGGGACCGTCGTCGACGGCACGGACGTTCACACGGTCTATCTCCGGAACTTCGCACTCAATCCCCGACTGCCCGAGTACCGCGACGAACTCGAGGAGCGTCCGTACTCGCTGTTGAATCAGTTGCGCGAGCATCAGGCCGTCCTCGAGTCGATGCTCTACGTGCTCGATCGCCGCGGCGTTCGCATGGTCAACCCCCTCGAGAGTCAGGGAGTACACACGCGCAAGCCGTGGCAGCTCTCCCAGCTCGCCGCTGCCGACGTCCCGGTACCAGAGACGCTGACCACGAGCGATCCCGGTGCCGTTCGGGCGTTCGCCGATCGCCTCGAGCAAATCGTTTACAAGCCCGTCAGCGGCGGGGGCCACGCCGCCACACTCGAGGTCGACGATCTCTCCGATGGGCGGCTCTCACTGCTGGCCAACTCGCCGGTGCAGTTTCAGGAACGGGTCGAGGGCGACGACGTGCGGATCTTCGTCGTCGACGGCGAGGCCGTCGCCGCTGCACGAATTATTTCCGAGGAACTGGACTACCGCGCAGCAGATCACGACGTCGAACGGATTCCTCGCGCCGAGCTCGCCGACGGGATCACCGAGGACGCCGTGACCGCTGCAGACACGCTCGGATTGTCGTTCGCGGGCGTCGACGTCGTCGTCGGGGACGACGGCCACCGGGTGCTCGAGGCGAACCCGTCGCCGATGTTCGCGGCGTTCGACGAACGAGCCGGGACGGACGTCGCGGGTGCGCTCGCGGCGTTACTCGCTGGGCCGGCCGAGGGTGGGAACGGAATCGAACGGAGCGGGGACGTGAGGTGAGCCAGCGTGACCGAACCGGTGACCGATAACGACTCCGATTCCAGTCACGATCCGAGCGCCGGTCCCGACGCGGAACCGAGTCCGGACCCCGATATCGACCCGTCGCTCGAGTCCCTTTTTCGGGAGGGATTCGGCTTCACGTGGGGCGAGACTGACGAAACCACGTGGCTCCGATCCGACGAGGGAGACTACAAGCGCGTCCATCCGGCGTTTTTCGGGCAGTTGCGCGACCTCGCAGACGGGAGGACAGACCCGTCAACGCACGACGAGCGCGTCCGGCGAACGGTCGCGTTGCTGTACGAGGAGGGGTACCTCCGGCCCGGCGAGGACGTCGCCCACCACGAGACGCCCGAGGACATCCGACTGGCACCGCGTTTCGGGCTCTTCGCCGCGACCGTTGCCGTCTTCGCCGCCGCGATCACCGTCCGGTGGCCGGAGATCCGGGCGCTACCCGCCGACCTCGAGTTCGGCACCGGGCTCGCACTGGTCGTGCTCCCGGTGTTACTCGGCTCCATCGCGATCCACGAGGCCAGTCACTACGTCCCGAGTCGTCGGTACTTCGATCCAACGATCCGGTTCGGTCTCCTGAACGGCGTGATCCCGGCGATCATCACGCGCACGACCGACGCCTGGCAGTGTCCGCGCAACGTCCGGATCTGGATCAGCGCCGCGGGCCCGTTCGCCGACGTCGTCGTCGCGACCGGCTTCGCCCTCGCGTTCGTCGTCGTTCCCGGCCAGCCGATCCTCGGCTTTCTCGCGCTGGTGATCGCCGCTCGAGCCGTCTTCGTGCTCAACCCGTTGCTCGAGGGCGACGGCTACTGGATCCTCGTGGACGCGATGGGGTGGCACAACCTGCGCAGTCGGGGGTTCCGCGACCTGCGGGATCTGACGACCTCGTGGCCAGCGGCGTACGCGCTCCTGGTGGTCGTCTTCACGGTCGTGTTCGTGGTACTCAACGTCGTGATTCTGGCGACGGTCTTCGGAGTCGTCTGAGCCGGTTGTCGACGCCGAAACTGGACTGGCCGACCACCGGTGCCGGCATCACACTCGAGTCGTCGGAGTCCGCCCGGAGAGCGTTCGGTCATGAGTCCTGCGTGCCGGTGTCTCGTCGCTGCTGCAATTCGTCCCGTACCAGACGGGCGATCCGTTTCTCGCTGACCATCCCGCCACGTGCGCCCGGTTCGGTACAGTTGTACCCTGCCCCAGCAGTCGCGAACTCTGCTGCGGACTGGAGTGAATCGCCCTCGAGTAGCCACCGATGGAGCAATCCAGCGACGAACGCATCGCCTGCCCCCGTCGTATCGACGACGTCGACGTCGAGTGCAGGAACGTCGACGACCGCGCTGTCTGGCTCGTCGGTCCAGAGCAGGGCACCGTCTTCACCCTGCGTAAGAGCACCTCGACGAACGCCACGGTGACGCAACCGTTCGACTGCATCCCTGCCATCAGTTCCCAGGTACGACCGGATCGACGCCTCGTTTGCGACGAACAGGGACACCTCCGACAGCAGTCCGTCGACCGTTTCCCGGCTGGTGGCCCGGCCAGCGAGCGCGTCGAGCGGGCTCGCCAGATCGAACGCCAGTCGGATCGTTCCCTCGGCGGCGAGCCTCGAGACCGTCCTGGTAACGTCGTCCGGACAGAATCCGTTTGCGAAGACGACGTCGGCAGACCGGAGGTACGACACGTCGTCGTCGGTCAGTCGCAGGGCACTGGCAGCGCCGCTTCTGGTGACGATCGTTCGTTCGCCGTCAGGGTCCCGAAAGACCATACAGTACGTCGATCGTTCGTCGTCACTCCGACGGAGTCGATCGATTTCGACGCCTTCCTCGTGGAGGTCGGACGTGACCATCTCCGCGATGTCGTCGTTACCGAGGCGGGCGACGATGCCGCTTGTGTGGCCGAGCCGTGAAACCGCAACCGCGACGTTTGCGGCGACCCCGCCAAAGGCGACCGATTCTTCACGGACGAACGCCCCGGCATCCGGTCTCGGCAAGTTCGAGACCAGATACTGTTCGTCGAGCAGTGCACTGCCCACCGAAACGATCGCCGGTGAACCTGTCATAACTGCCAGATAGACGTGGTGGCTCGTAACTATGAGACGACTATTCTGACGAACGGTTCGAATACAGCACTCGCTCTGGCTACTCCTCTCGAAAACGAGACCGCTCTTCTCGTCGGGCGTACAGCCGAATACACCCCGATTCGCCGATCAGCAAGCGTCTCGGTATCGAACGCTGCTTTTTCTTCTCGATTTCTTCGGCCACGATCGTCGTTCCCGACCGGCTGAGCAACGACGTCAGTTCGTCGCGTGTATAAAAGGAGACGAGCAATCCGGGTGCTGCCTGTTCGTCGATCCGTGCGGCGATTCGGGCGAAGTACTTGAGCCCGTAGAAGATCAGGTGAGACGTCAGCGTCTCGGGACCAACAGGGCTGTGATAGTAGATGTCTTTCACGATGAGGTATCCCCCCGGCTTCAGCAGGTTCGCGGCCTCGACGAGGACGGCCTGTGCCGTCCCTTTCGACGCCGATCGGGTCCCGCCGACGAGATGGTGGAGAACGTCGCCGATCACGACGAAGTCGAACGTCTCCGGCTGGAACGGGAGCGGAAGATCCGTCGCCGACCCCTGAATGTACTCTGCCCGACCATCGTTCCCATCGGGCAACATCGATGCCGAAATGTCGATCCCATACCCTTCCGTCACGTCCGTCGATTCGAGCGCGTACTCGAGCAACAGCCCGTCACCGCAGCCGATCTCGAGGAGCCAGTCGCCTTCGGTACAATTCGGGTCGATGAATCCGTCCACGATCGTCGACGACTCGATTTCGTCGATGCCGACGTCGCGGGTGTAGCTATCCGATCGGTCGTCGAAGTACTGGCCGACTGACTGTCCATCCATGGTGGTGGCTCCCACGACGAAGGGCACACCGTTGACTAATGTTCAGCAACACTGACCTATGACGGTCGTACCACCGGCACGACGAGACGCCACTCAGAGTGCACCGAGAAGCCGATCGACGGGCCTGACCGCGGGTGTCCGGTCGACTCCTGGGGCCCGGAACACGTCGTCTGTTCCGAGTCGATCGGGCCCGAACACCAGGATAGACTACTGGTCGCGTGTTCAGTCGCTATCCGAGTGGGCCCGGACCCAGAGTTCGCCGATCCGAGACAGCCGCGTTCGGTAGGACTTGCCGTGTTCCTCGCGCTCGATGTATCCCTTGCCCCCGGGGCCGAGGCGGTCGACGTTGTAGATGACCTTCGAGCGGAAGCTGTCCGTATACTCCTCGTTGAGTTCGCGGGCAAGCGATTCCGCGAGTTCCGAGACCGAGTCGAACTCGCCGTCCTCGCCGAGTTTGTAGAGGATCAGCTCCTCGAAGGGCTTGACGTTCGAGAACGAGGCGACCGGCAACTCGACGATGTGGTCACCGTCGATCTCCTTCGCGCCGATCGTCGTCCCGCGCTCGTCGAACTCCGCGAGCAGGTCGCGGGCGCTCTCGAGTCGGTCGTCGATCCGATCGCGGTCGACGGTCGCTTCGACGCAGCCGTCGGCCGCCCAGCCGGCTGCCAGATCCTCGAGCAGGGCGATTCCCGCCCGGAGTTCCTCGGCGAGTTCGGTCTCCAGATACTTCTCGGGAGCGGTGTAGTAGGTGTGGATGGCCTCGCGATCTTCCTGTCGTTCGACCATCAGGGAGTGAGCGGCGTTGGCGAACGCGAAGCTGACGGTCCGGGGCATCGCGGCGACGTTGACCCAGACCTCGTTGCCGTCGTCGAGTTCGTCGGTGATCAGGTCGTACGCCTGCTCGAACGCCTCGTCGTAATCGTAGACGTCTTCGAGGACGAACCGGTCGGTCTCGGCACCCAGCAGGTTCCGAAAGTCCGTCTCGAGTTTCCGTGAGAGGTTTCGGGAGTACTCGACGTTGGCCTCGCTCCCGACGGCGCCCTCGAGGAGGATGACGCTGTCGACGTCGATCTGATCGCGGACCAGCGGCGCAATCAGCCGGTCGTAGTCGAATCCGACCGGGACGATGTGGGTCTGCATACGTAGACCAGCGAGGCAGTACGTATAAAAATCACCAGACTCGTCGTCACTCCTCGAGTCGCTCTCCCTCGTCGAACAGTGCGTCGAGGAGCTTCCGCTGGGCCGTCCGGAGGTGTTCGTGGAAGGTCGCGGGCGTGACGTCGAGAGTTTCTGCAACCTCCTCGCCCGAGGTAGTTCGGGGCCACTCGAAGTACCCCGTCGCGTAGGCCATCTCGAGTGCCGTCCGCTGGCGGGGCGTGAGGTCCGCGGTCAGCCGATCGACCAGTTTCGCGATCGATTCCCGCGTCAGGTTACGCTGGCGGCGCGCGAGGGTCCGGGTGCCGGGATAGACCGACTCGATTTCGGCGACGAGCGCGCGAACGTCCGTCCCCGGTGGCAGGAGGATCGTCGTGATGTAATCGCCGTCGTGGATGGCCGCCGCGTCGACGTACCCGCCGTAGGCCTCGATGACCGAGAACATCGGTGGCGCAGTGATCTCGAGTTCGAACGTCAGCTGGTCGCCCGACTCTTCGAGTACCGTGACGTCGTCCCAGTGGGGGACGCAGTCGACCAGTTCCTCGACTTCCGGGTAGGTTTCCGGTGACGTCGAGCCGTACTCGAGGTACTGGTCGTCGCCGATCCGGACGACCCGGTCGAACTGGACGATCCGGTCAGCCATCGACGGACCGTCGAACATCGCCGTCGCGTCGTCGATGACGAGTTCGAGTTCGATTACGGTCTCGCCGAGCAAGACGCGCCGACGCTCCTGGGCTGCGATGGCGTGTCCGAGGAGTTCACCGAGCTGGGAGACGACGGCGCGCTCTTCGTCGGAGAACGCGTTCGGCCGGGCGCTCGTGACACCGAGGACGCCGTACAGCACGCCGCCGTGGACGATCGGGATCACTGCCGCGGAGGCATAGCCACGCTCCCTGGCGTCGTCGTGCCACGGTCGAAACGTCGGATCCTCGAGGACGTCGTTGGTGACCTGAACCTCGAGGGTTCGAATCGCCCGGCCGATCGGTCCTCGTCCCGACGGGTCGTCGGCGTCGATCGAGAGCGGGATCGACTCGAGATAGCCGTCGACGCCCGCCTCGACGCGGGTCGTGACGACGTTCGAATCGACGTCGGCGACGAACGCGAACTCGTAGGACGGCGAGTCAGCGAGCGTCTGGCAGGCGACCGTCTCGAGGTCGTCTCGCGTCGAGCCGTTGACGATCGCCGCGTTGATCTCACGAACGACCCCGTTGACGTGATTGAGCGCGGCCAGTCGCTGACGTTGCTCCTCGAGTTCCCGCTCGCGTTCGCGTGCGTCCGTGACGTCCCGCAGGACTGCCAGATGCGTCCCGGGGACCACGTTCGCGACGGCGTTGTACTCGACGACCCGTTCGGTTCCATCGGCCAGCGCGAGCCGACGGATATCTCGCCGTCGCCCGGTCTCGAGGAAGTCCCGCCACTCCTCGCGTATATCGCACTCGTCGTCGGCGACGAACTCGACGAACGATCGGCCGCGCAGTTCCGATCGCTCGAGTCCGAACAGTTCGCACGCGGCTGGATTTGCTTCGGTGATCGACCGGTGGTCACCGAGCACGATCGCGTCGTGGGCGGCCTCGAAGATCACCCGGAGCGTGTCGTCTTCTGCGACCCGTCGCTCGCGGTCGTTACGCTCGGTGACGTCGCGAACCTCGACGGTCACGCCCGTCGCTGACGGCCACAGTCTGGCCTCGAGCCACGAGTCGGACGCCTCGTGGTATCGATCGACCGTCAGGGGCGACCGGCGCTCACGCTCGAGCGCTCGGTGGTGGGCCTCGTCGAACAGCGACGGCGGTGAGCAACCACCTCGAGTCGCGTCGTTGGGGCGAGCGCAACCGGCGGCGAGCCCGAACAGCGCTCGAGCAGCGTCGTTGGCGTACGTCACGTTCAGGTCGTCGTCGAAGGCGTAGACGGGGTCGCCGATCCGGTCGAGCACCGCCAGCGCAGGCGGCCGCTGTCGATCCGATTCGTCGAGTGACCGATCTGAAACGCGCTCGTCCGGAGTCGACGAGGCGTCTCGTTCGATCGGTGACCACTCCTCGCACATTATCGGGCACACTGCCCCGACGAGAATAAGGGTGGCGGGTAATCTGGCATTTCTCGCCGCGACGTTACTGGACGACGACAGGACGCCTCGCGCGACCGCCGTTACTCCGCCGGCGACCCGCCGGGCGCGTCTCCACCGACCGATCGAACGAGCCGGGCGATTCGGTCCCGATCGCGTTCCGGATCGACGGGCCGGTCGTCGACGGCCTCGAGCGGGTGGGTCCCGCCGACGACGCCGAAACTCGAGTCGGTGGGCCAGACGACGACGTGGGCCTCGGCGGTGAGCGAGTCTGCGTCTGCTGGTGTCTCGTCGGCGACGAGTGGATAGGTCGCCTCCAGGACGTGCCACTTGCCGGGCTCACCGGAGGGGGTCTCGAAGGCGATGGTGTCCCGGACGCCGTCGACGGTCACGCCGCGTTCCTCGACGACGTCGACGAAGCGGGTTTTCGCCTGGGACGTGGCGACCGAGAGGAGGCCGGTCGGTTCGAGGCCGATGGTCGAGAGCGACGGCGAGACGGAGAGATCGGTGACGAACAGCGATCGAAGCGGCAGCGACGCCTCGACCGGCGTGGTCGCAGGGGGCTCGACCGGTTCGTAGACGGTCGTCTCGGCGGTGATCGAGACGGCGACGATCGAGCGTTCGTCCGTCAGGGTCGCCACCGGCCGCCACGCGTCGGCGAGGTCGGCCGGGAGAGGATCGGTCATCGGTGCCCACTTCGACGGATGTGCGTATCGGTCTGGCGGTTGGGTTCGTCAGTGTGATTCGGTTCGTCGCCAGACGTGCTCAATCGGCTCGCAGCCCCTCGAAGTAGATCGACCGGCGTTCCTCGGCGGCCGGAGCGGTGACCAGCGAGACGCCGACCGTAACGAGGAGCCCGACACCCATCCCGACGAGGCCGGCGGACCAGCCCGCGTAGGTCGCTGGAACGACGGCGACGAACAGACTCGAGAGGTAGAACACCTGGCTCGCGAGGATTCCCGCGGTGATCCCGGCTCGAGTGGTCCCGCGCCAGTAGAGGGCGGCGATCACGGGCAGGGCGAGCTGGGCGAAGCCACTGAAGGCGGCGTCGCCGAGTTCGAACAGCGTCGCGGGGTTCCAGAGGCTCGCGAGAAACGCACCGGTAGCGAACACCACGACGCCGACGCGGGCGAGGAGGTCTTCCCGACGCTCCGTCAGGTCGGCGTTCACGTACGGCCGGTAGAGGTCCCGTGTGAAGTACGACGACCCCGACAGCAGCATCGAGTCCGACGAAGACATCATCGCGGCCATCGCACCCGCGATGACGAGGGCGGCGAACCACGCGGGGCTGAACTCTGCGAGCATCGCCGGCAGGACGTTCCCGCCTTCCGGAACGGTCACGTCGAGCCCGCGAGCCCACGCACCGAGCAGGAACGAGGGGACGAACAGCAACACACAGAGGATCGGCCAGAGGGCGAACGAGCGCTTGAAGACGGTTCGCGAGCCCGCCGCGAAGAATCGCTGGTTGACCTGCGGGAACATCGCCACGCCGAAGCCGATCACGATCGCCGTCGACAGCATCCACTGGGGCGTGTAGAAGTCACTGCCGAGGGCGAGGTGGCCGGCGGCTTCGGCCTCGAGTGCCGCCGTGGCCGCCGTCGGCCCGTCGACGATCGCGAGAATCCACAGGAGGGCGACCCAGGTCGTCACGAGCATGAACGCCCCCTGCAGGGTGTCGGTCCAGGCGATGCCCCGCATCCCGGCGACGACGACGTAGAGGATCATGAACGCGGTGATCAGGCCTGCGCCGAGCGCGTAGGGGACCGCGCCCTCGGTCAGCGCCTCGAGCGCGGTGCCGGCCCCGACCTGCTGGAGCATCACGTACGGAAAGAGCCAGACGAGGCTGACGCCGGCGACCAGTCCCCGAAGACCGCGGGAGCCAAAGCGGTCGCCGAGCATCTCGCCGAGGGTAACGTAGTCGCGCTGGCGGCCGAGCAACCACTGTTTGTAGCCGATCACGTACCAGAGGATCGCGAAGATGATGCCGTCCATCAGGCCCATGACGAGGATCCACTCCGGTCCGTGCTGGTAGGCCATGTTCGGCCCGGCGAAGAAGGTGAACGCCGACAACAGGGTCGCGAAGGTCGTAAACAGCAAGACGACGGTCCCGAAGGTGCGACTCGCGAGGTAGAAGTCCTCTGCGGTCCGTTCGGCCACGCGGTAGGCGAGTAACCCGACCAGCAGGGCCACCACGAGATAGCCGACGATGATCGCCAGCTGGAGCGTGAGCGTCACCGACCGTCACCCCCGGCGTCCGTCCGCGGGTCGGTCCCGTCAGGAGACGTCCGGGACGCGTCTGGTTCGATGCCGATCCCCCAGCCCCGCCGGGTGAATACCCAGAAGACCACGGAGGCGAGCACCATCCACCCGACGTGCCACCACAGCCACAGCGGCAGACCCACCACGGTCGTCGCATCCCCCCACAGGAACCACGGAATCGCGAGCACCGAGAGGACGACCGCGACCACGAGCCAGCCCCACACCTCGAGCCGTTGCATGCGCGGGGCTGGGGAACCGACCGGAGTAAGGCTTTTCTTTCGACGGGGGACCGCTCGAGTCGTGTCGATGGCCCCGATCGGTTCGCAGGCTGCCGGTTTCGGTAGGTGAAACAGACGTTTCAGGTAAGACAAAACGTATACCCCTCGGCAGGCGAATGCAAGCAACCGACGATATGGCCCGCCTGTTTCCCTTCCGCTCTGAGACGCCCGCCCAGGAGGGGCCACCACGCGTGGTCGATCTCGAGGGCGAGGACGCCGACGCCGTCTTCAGCGCGCTCTCCTCGACGACCGCCCGGGAAATTTACGCCAGACTCGACGAAGAGCCCGGGACGCCCAGCGACGTCGCGGAGGCCATCGACTCCTCGATACAGAACGTCCGCTACCACCTCGAAAAGCTCGAGGACGCGGGACTGGTCGAGGTCGTCGACACCTGGTACTCCTCGCGTGGCAACGAGATGAGCGTTTACGCGACGACGAACGGGCCGCTGATCGTCACCAGTGACGAGTCGACGGGTGCCCAGTTGAAACGGGCCATCTCACGGCTCATCGGCGCGATCGGTGCACTCGCTGGCGGCAGTTTGCTCGTCCAGTACGGTGCCACCCAGTGGTTCGACGCCGCTGGATCGGGAGTGACCGAGGACGCCGCGCCTGCCCCAGCGGGCGACGAATACGAGAGGGCTACCGACGCCCCGGACGAGCCTGACGAACCAGCGGCCGACGACGCTGGCGTCACTGCATTCGACGAAGACGTCGCCGACGACGCACCCGAAGACGACGTCGCCGCCGCCGATGCAGCACCGATGGACGAAGCCGTCGAGGAAGACGCCCCGGCCGACGAGCCTGTCGCGGAACCGGACGACGAAGCGCTCGATGCGGACGCTCCGGCCGACGACGTGGAACCAGAAGGTGTCGTCGACGGCGGTCTCGAACTCGTCGAGTCGTTCTTCTCGCTTTCCTCTCCCGGGATGGTGTTCTTCCTCGGGGGACTGGCCGTTCTGCTCGGCCTGTCTGTCTACTGGTATCTGGCGGTCTACAGGGAGCAGGCGGCCGTCTGATCGACGGCAGTTCGATTCGTGGGCGAGCACGACCCGGAACGGTCGAACGCTGTCGATCCGACACTCCGACGGATCTGGCGGGTCAACAGCTATTTCCCTTCCACGGCCGTACCTTTCGGTAACCGGATCGCCCCCGCGCATCCCCCCGTCACCGGTCGCGCCGGTGACAGATCCCCCATGGAAGACACCTCGAAATACCTCATTCACGCGAACGTCACGGCTGACGGGGTCGTCGAGCGGAGCGACGTCGTCGGCGCCATCTTCGGGCAAACCGAAGGCCTCCTCGGCGACGAACTCGACCTCCGTGACCTCCGTCAGTCCCAGAAGGTCGGTCGCATCGACGTCGAAATCGCGAGCAGCAAGGGCCAGTCGACCGGCGAGGTCACCATCGCAACCAGCCTCGACAAGGTCGAGACCGCCACGCTCGCTGCCTCCCTCGAGACGATTACCCGCGTCGGTCCCTGCCGGGCCGACCTCGAGGTGGCAGAGATCGAAGACGTCAGGGCCGCAAAGCGCAAGGAAGTCGTCGAACGCGCCAAGGAACTGCTTCGGACCGGCTTCGACGACACGGTCATGTCCTCCGACGAAATCCTCGCAGAGGTTCGCGAGCACGTTCGCGTCGAGGACGTCACCGAGTACGAGGGACTTCCTGCGGGACCGCGGGTGACCGACAGCGACGCGATCATCGTCGTCGAGGGACGATCGGACGTCCTCACGCTGCTCAAGTACGGTATCAAGAACGCCATCGCCGTCGAGGGGACGAACGTCCCCGACGCCGTCGCCGAACTCACCCGTCACCGCACCGTCACCGCGTTCCTCGACGGCGACCGCGGCGGTGACCTCATCCTGGAGGAACTCTCACAGGTCGGGGACGTCGACTACGTGGCGTTCGCTCCCGCCGGCGACTCCGTCGAGGAACTCGACCACCACGAACTGTTCGCCGCGCTCCGGAACAAGGTCCCTTACGACACCGTTGCCAGTCTGAACGAACCGCGAGAGGCGATCGCGGCCACCGACGGCAGCGCCACGCCGGCTCCCGCCCCCTCCCCCGGCGCGAACACGTCGGGACCGCGAGCCCGCTCGATCGAGGGAGTCGAGAACGGCTCGAGCCCGGCAACCGGTTCGGAGGCTGTCGAGCCGTCAGATGCGGATACGGTCGAGGTCGAAGAGCCCGCGTCGGCGGGTGACCTCGAGACCGACGACGCAACGGACCGCGAGCCAGAGACCGTCTACGAGCACGCCAGCGACGTCATCCGAGAGGGAACGGATCGCGTCCGGTTTCTCGACGCCGACGCGGACGTGATCGACGAGACCGGCGCTGCCGCCGTCACCGACACGCTCGAGGAACTCGCGGAGCCGCCCGTGACGATCGTCCTCGACGGAATCGCGAGCCAGCAACTGGTCGACGTGGCCGCCGACCGTGGCGTCGAGCGGATCGTCGCCCGCTCGCTCGGGCAGTTCACGAAGCGACCGACCGACGTCCGGGTGCACGCGATCACCGACGTCGCGGCGGAGCCGCCAAACGGCGAGTAGTCGGGACCGATTGGACACAACAATTCTCCGGTATAGAGCCTCGAGCGATCCGCTCGGACCGGATCGACCGTAGCGTTCATACGTACCCAGCACGGACGGCCTCGTGATGACCCCTCCCCCGTCGGCCGCACTGTTCCTCCTCGGCGTCTGGGTAGTCGTTCTCTTCGCGGCGACGAACGTCGCCGCGTTCCACCAGCGCCGAACCACGGACGTGAGCGAGATTCGAACCCCCGTCGGTGCCGGGGACGACAGTCCGCGAGACGATACCCGGGCAGCGGGCGGGGCCAGAGCGAATCGAGCGGGCCGTACGGAGACCGACGCACACGATGGAGACGCGTCGAGCGGACGCGAGACCGTCCGCATCGTCGCGGACGATTAGCCGAGAACAGCGAACGAGAGGACCAGCAGCGCACAGACGATCGCACCGGAGAGCGTCGCGAGGAAGTTCACGCCCTGATTGCCGAGCACCGATCCCTCGAGGGTCGCCCCGAGGAGGCTGTCGACGGTCATCCCGACGAAGCCGGCGACGACGATGATGGCCGCGCCGAGTGCCTCGACTTCCGGGAACAGAACCAGCGAGATAGCGGCGACGACGGCCGCCCCGAGGAGCCCGGCGATCTCACCCTGCCACGTAATCCCGCCGTCGGTCCCCGGCTCGACGGGTTCGAAGGTGGTGATCAGCCGGGGACGGTCGTAGATGCTCCCGATCTCACTCGAGAGCGTGTCGCTCATCGCAGTGGCGATCGAGCCCGTGAAGGCAAAGAGGAACAGCTCCGCCTCGAGGCCAGCGGGTAGCAGCGAGACCGAACTGGCGGCGTAGCCGAGGACGGCAGCGAGCGCGACGGCGGCGTTCCCGAGGACGTTGCCGCTGCCGCGGGCACCGTCGTTGTCTTCTGCGACGCCGAGTTCCTCCTTGCGGTCGTAGCGGAACTTCGTCGAGAGGCCGCCGATCGCGAAGAACGCGATGAGGACGACGAACCAGCCGTAGCCGCCGAGGACGATCGTCACGAGTCCGAGGAGGACGCCGGTGAGCATCCCGGCGATCGAGGCCGTCTCGAGCGCGTAGGAGACGTAGCCGAGCGCGATGGTGACCGCGAGGGCAACGGCGATCTCGACGGCACCGAGGGCTGGCTCGAGTTCCGAGAGCAACCAGAGGAGGACGCCGACCGAGAGCATGACGATGGGGTCGTCGTACAGCAAGAGGATGTCCCGGAGCAGCGCCGCGAGGAGGGCGCCGCTGGCGGCGAGAAAGAGCGCCGACGGGAGCATCGGCTCGATTGCCGCCCCCTCGATCCACCAGGTGATCGACTGGGCGGCGACGGCGGCGACGGCCGCGGCGAGCGTGAAGACGGTCGCCTGGAGGACCTCGCCGTCCGGGCGTCGGCTGCGGACCAGTTGCTCGGCGAGGTTACCGTAGGCGACCAGGAAGACGGTGCCAACGAAGATGGCGACCGACATCGAGGAGGCGACAGCGACGAGTCCGAGGGCGACGGCCGCGAGGACGAAGGTGAGGAGACCGTAGAGGCGGCCGTCCTCGTAGTCGCCGGGATACGCGAGGACGTCGAACAGCGGCCCGTCGGTGACGACGAACGCACCCGCGAGGACGAGTCCCGCGAGTGCGACGCCGACCGACGGGCCGAACAGCGGAACGGCGAGCGAGAGCGTCCCGAGTACCGCGAAGACGGTGGCTCGCCGAACGGGTCGTGTCACGATACGGGTCCCTTTCTGTGGCGATTACTTGAAGGTTCCCGAACCTCGGCCGTGGCCGCAAACGGGACAGAACGGCTCTCTCGAGCAAGTTTCACGCCTGACGAGGTCACCGGAGACTGGGCCGGGAAGGGTCGCGCCGTGAGGACCTCCGGCGCTCGAGAGCTCTCGAAACCGGTATAGGGTCAGCTATCGAACCAGTTCGCGTGGGACTCTACGAACGGTACCTCGCCCTCCGCATCCGTCGCCACGAGGCCGAGCCACCCGAACACGTCGCGCTCGTCATCACCGAACGCGACCTGCTCGAGCGCGGTGCCTACGAGACGCTCACCGACTTCTTCGAGTGGGCCGTCGAGTACGCAGACCGGGTGACCGTCTACGTGAGCGTCCTCGATGCCGGTGCCGTCCCTGCCCTGCGGCGGGAACTCGAGTCGATCGATGCCCCCCGGGAGATTGCCGTTCGCGGCCCGGACGACCGGACGCAGGCCGACGCGCCGATCCGGATCGGGATCGGCCTCGGTGGGAAACACGAGTTCACCGCCGCCGTACAGACGCTGGCCGAACGCGTCGACGAGGGTCACCTCGAGGCGGCGGCGATCGACGACCAGCAGGTCGAAGAACACCTCGTCTTCCCTGCCGAGCCCGATTTGGTCATCAAGACTGGGGCCGAGCGCCTCTCGGATTTCATGATCTGGCAGTCGGTCTACTCGGAACTTTACTTCACCGACGTCAACTGGCGGGACTTCCGCAAGCGTGACTTCCTGCGGGCCGTCCGGGAGTACTGCAATCGCTCGCGGCGGTTTGGCCGGTGACCGCGTTTCGAATATCCGTCGGGCCACCCGGCACCCGCAAGGAAACGCCGACCAGCCCACGGGCCGTCCCCCTCCGGAGATGGCGCGTGTGTGCGCGGTGTGGACTGGAAGTTCCGTCCTCCTCGAGTCTGGCCCCGACCTCACCAGTGCGGTGACGCTCACGTCGTTGATCGGCCAGACTGTCACGGCCACGACTGCGATCGGAACCGACTCGATACTCGTCCCCGTTCTCGTGTTCGTCGTCGCGTTCGCACACCTCCTCCCGGACCACGTCCCCGTCTCGAGTGGGGTTTCCGAGGACGCCGCGCTCTCTGCGACCGGCGGCGTCTCCGTCGTCTACGCGTTCGTCCACCTCTTTCCAGAACTCGACGAGCGACGGACCGCCATCGAGGGGGTACACGTGAGCGCCGGGATCGTCGACTGGACGCTCGCGGCCCACCACGTCTACGCCATCGCCTTCCTCGGGCTGGCGCTGTTCTACGGCCTCGAGCGCCTCGCGCAAGTGGCGGAGACACTCGAGGGCGAACTGGGGTCTGCCGCGCCACACGTCGAACCCGTCTTCTGGGTGCACGTCGGCGGATTCGCCGTCTACAACGCCTTCATCGGTTACGCGCTGGTGGGCGGCGAGACCGGAGCGGACAACGTGACTCTCTTCGCCGTCGCGATGGCCGTCCACCTCTACGGCAACGACAGGGCGCTCGAGGGACGCCATCGAGCAGCCTATCAGGAGGTCGGTCGGTGGGTGCTCACCGCGTCGGTGTTCGTCGGTGCGGCCGTCGCAAGCGTCACCGCGCTCAATCCAGCCACCGTTGCCGTGTTGCTGGCGCTCCTGACCGGCGGCATCGTCTTCAACGCGATCAAAGACGAACTCCCGCGAACCCGCGAGAGTCGGTTCTGGCCGTTCGTCGCCGGTTCGGCGGGCTACGGCGTGTTGCTACTCGTCCTGTGATCGAGTCGATCAGCCGTCCGTTTCGAACGTAACCCACCGCATGCCGGCCTCGCTCGCCAGTACGATCAGTCGGCGACGGGTTCGGTCCCCTCGAGTTCCGGTTCCCGGAGGTCTTCCTCCGTGGGACGCTCGGCAGAGGGCAGGGAATCCCGGAAGCGCTCGACGACCGACCGGGCCTCGGGCAGGTCGCTCTCGCCGAGAGCACCGAGTAAGGCGAGTGCCCGGCGGGCGCGAGTGCGACGCCAGGACTCCTCGCGGTGTTCGTAGGTGCGGACGGCCCTGAGGAAGTCCGCTTTGGAGAACTCCGGCCAGTAGGGCGTACAGAAGAAGACCGCGGCCTCGTTGCCGTTGGCGTGCCACGGGAGGAAGTTCGAGGTTCGCTCGTCGCCCCCGGTCCGGATGATCAGGTCCACGTCGCGGACCGGCTGTTCGTAGAGGCGATTCTCGATGGTCTCGACGTCGATCGCCGCGGGCTCGAGGTCGCCGGCGTCGACGTCGGCGGCGACGCCACGGGCGGCCTCGAGCAACTGGGTGCGGCCGCCGTAGGCCAGCGCGACGTTGAGCACGAACTGGTCGTACTGTCCGGTCCGTCGGTCGGCGTAGTCGATGGCCGCCTGAACGCGGTCCGGGAGGCGCTCGACGTCGCCGATGGCCCGGATGCGGACCTCGTTTTCGTGGACACGGTCGGCGTCGGCGAACTCCCGGAGCTTCTCACAGAGGAGGTCGAACAGCTGTTCGCGCTCCTCGGGCGGCCGTTCGAAGTTCTCGGTCGAGAAGGCGTACAGGGTCAGCTCCTCGACGCCGACTTCCTGGCACCACTCGAGGACCCGTTCGGTCGTCTTCGCGCCCGCGCGGTGGCCCTCGTGGGCGTCGCCGCCCCGCCGGCGCGCGTAACGCCGGTTGCCGTCCTGAATCACCGCGACGTGGGTCGGTGCACCGGAAATCTCCCTCGAGAGCACCCGCTCGTAGATCGCGTCGACGTGCCGACGGAGCCAGCGATTCATCGCTCGAACGGACGAAACGAACGGCTATGTGTTTTGCGCTTGACTCTCTGTGCGTGATACTCGTCAACACACCAATGCGTTTCAGCGATCGAGAGTGACTCTCGAGAGTCGGGGACGCGATTGCCGGGGTCCGATCGGCGCGCCGGGAATCGTGACCGCTATGAGTGCGGGCCGACTCGTCTCGGGCAATGGCCGACGTTATCGACCACGACCTCTACCAGCGGACGAAAGCGTTGCTCGAGCCGGGGGAAATCCAGCTCAACGGGGTGATCGTCCACACCGAGTACGACGGAAGCGAGGACGTCCAGATGATGCAGGCGACGATCGACGTCGGCGACATCGTGGCCGAACACTCCGGACACGATCCGAAAGACTGCTTCGTCTATTCGGGCAACGACGACCCGGACTTCTCGTCGAACCAGCATCAGGGACTGACCCTCGAGGACGAGGAGTTCGTCTGGGAGTGTCAGCAACTCCTCCGGGAGGGGGCGTTCCACATCGTGATGTACTACGAGGCGAGCGCCGACCACGAGGCGATCCTCGAGGAAATTCGCGACCTCGGCTTCGAGGTCACGGGCGTCGAGGGAGACTGAGACTCGAGCGAAGCGACGAGTTGGTGACTGGCCGCCCTGGGGCGGGTCGTCACGCCGGGCGCGAGCGGGTATCGGGTGTGGCCGTTCCCACGCGGACAGAATGGGCCGAGTTCCTTTTATCTCACCGGCCCTAGGCCAGACGAAAGCAGTCGGATCGATACAGTCGAACTCACCGACCACATAACACGCATGATTCCACTGGTCCACGACTTCACCGACGCCCGGGTACTCGTCTTCGGCGGCGGTCCGGTCGGCGCTCGAAAGGCTCGTCGGTTCGCTCGGGAGGCGGACGTGATCGTTCTCAGTCCCGCGTTCGCCGACCGGGACTTCGGCGACGCCTCCCTCGTCCGGGTCGCCCCCGATTCCGAGGAGGTCACAGAGTGGATCGACCGCCTCGAGCCAGCGCTCGTCGTCGCCGCCACCGACGACGAGGCGATCAACGACGCAGTCGAGACGGCCGCCCGCGAGCAACACTGTCTGGTAAACCGCGCCGATCGATCCGGATCGCGCGATCCGGGCAGCGTCGTCGTCCCCGCCACCGTCCGTGACGATCCCGTCGTCGTCTCCATCTCGACCGGCGGGCAGGCCCCGGCGCTGAGCAAACACCTGCGACGGGAACTCGAGGACACGCTCGAGGGAGCGGGAGCGATGGCGAGCGTCTGTTCAGAACTCCGGGCGGAACTCGCAGAACGCGGGGTCGACCCCGAACGGCGACGGGCGATCCTCGCCGACGTTGCCAGTTCGCCGGATCATTGGACAGCTTTACGTATCGCTACTCCAAAGACATCTCAAGTGATCGAGGACGTGCTCGGGGACCAGTTCGCTACCGGTGGTGATGGGGCGTGAGATCGGCCGGTGTCGTTATCGGCGCGCGAGTTACACACGAGTCCGGCGGGGTCGACGACCTCGCCGTCGCGAGCCCAGAGAGCCAGCAGGCTGGCGTCGAGTCACTCTGCTCGAGGCCCGGCGTCGAGGAGGCGTACGTCCTCTCGACGTGTAACCGGGTCGAAGCCTACGTCGTCGCTCCCGATACAGCGGTCGGTCAGGCCGCACTCGAACGATTCTTTGCGGCCGTCGACGAGGACGCGCTCATCGTGAGCGACCACGACGAGAGCCTGCAACACCTGCTACGTGTCGCCGCCGGCCTCGAGTCGGTCGTCGTCGGCGAAGATCAGATCATCGGGCAGGTCAGAGACGCCTACGAAGACGCCCGGACAGCTGACGGTATCGGCGAGATGCTCGAGGCCGCCGTCACCAAGGCGATCCACGTCGGCGAACGCGCCCGGACGGAGACGGCGATCAACGAGGGTGTCGTCTCGCTGGGCTCGGCGGCGACCCGGAAGGCCCGCGAAATCGTCGCGCTCGAGGGTGCGACCGCGCTCGTCGTCGGGGCCGGCGAGATGGGGCAACTCGCCGGCCGGAGCCTCGCCGACGCCGGCGTCGACGAACTGCTCATCGCCAACCGGACGGCCGAAAACGCCGACCACCTCGCCGCCGAACTCGCGCGGGACGCCGACGACGTCGACGCCGAGGGCATCCCGCTCGAGGCGCTCGAGACGGTCACCGGCCGGGCCGACGTCGTCGTGACGGCCACCGGGAGCACCGACCCGGTGCTCGATGCTCACCACTTCGAACGGGGGGGAGCGTCCGGCGGTGCAGCCAGCCGAGCGCAGGTCGTCGTCGACCTCGGTCAGCCCCGGGACGTCGACCCCGCGACCGACGCGCTCGAACACGTCACCGTCTACGACCTGGACGACCTCGAGACGATCACCGAAGAGACCCGCGCCCAGCGCGCCGACGCCGCACGCGAGGTCGAGGCGATGATCGACTACGAGTACGCACTGCTGTGTGACCAGTACAAACGCGCCCGCGCTGACGAGGTCATCGCCGCGATGTACGAGTCCGCAGAACGGCTCAAGCGCCGCGAACTCGAGACGGCGTTCTCCCGACTCGAGAGCGCAGAAAGCGCCGACTTTACCGACGAGCAGCGCGAGGTCGTCACCTCGATGGCCGACGCGTTAGTCAGTCACCTGCTCGCCCCGCCGACCAAGAGCCTGCGTGAGGCTGCCGCCGAGGACGACTGGAGCACGATCAACACCGCACTCCAGTTGTTCGACCCCGAACTCGACGAAGAAGACGCGTCGATGCGGGTCCAGGACGAGGAATCGCGGCGCGACCGACAGGCGCTGACAGTCGAGTCGGACGACGACTGACCTAACAGTTCTCGAGGGAGTTCGGCCGCTCGAAGAAGGGTTAATTGTAGCCGACCGGCCGCCGGCACAATGGTTATTTGCATGCGCTTCGTTCGCCCGCCTATGGGTGACGTACTCTCAGACGACGAGATCGATGCCGGACTTCCCGAGGAGTGGGCCCGCGAGGGCGACGAGATCGTTCGCACCTACGAGTTCGAAGAGTACCTGCAGGGCGTCAACTTCGCGCAGATGGTCGGCGAGATCGCCGAGGCACAGTTCCACCACCCCGAGATCGTCATCGGCTACAAGGACGTCGAGATCCGACTGACCTCCCACGAGGCAGGCGGCATCACAGACCAGGACCTCGAGATGGCCGAACTGATCGAGACCGAGCGACGCGAACGAGAGGGGTAAGCAAGTGGACGGGCGTTACGTCTTCCGCGCGACGGTCCGACTCGAGGCGGTCGACGAGACCGTCTCGATCGCTCCCGAGAGCGCCGAGACGACTGTGACGCTCTTTCGTGAGGCACCGAAACCGGGGAGCCACGGCTGGCTGTTCTTCCGGGATACCCTCTGGCGCGGCGAGGTCGCAGACCACGAGTACGCCTGTGCGCTCGCCGAAGACTGGCTCGGCGAACCCGTCGAGTCAGTGTCCTTCCGTGAGCTCCAGATGGACACGGCCTACCGTGAGGCCTTCGGCGAGGCCATCGCCGACGACCTCGAGGCGTTCAACGCCGAGTCGGTCTCGGAAGTGCTCTCGAAGTACCTCGGCTCGAGTATTCGAGTGGAGTCGAGTCTCGACTAGCGGGTCGAATCGAGTCTCGAGTAGTGGATTCGATTGCCCGCGACGCGACGGTCGGCGGCTCACTCGAGGTCGTCGTAGAACGACGTGGCAGACTGTTCGTACGCCGGTGCGGCCGTCCGGATCGCGGTCGCGACGTGCTGGAGTTCCATCCCGAGCAAGACGACGACGTCGCTGAGCGAGATGATGCCCACGAGGTCGCCGTCGTCGACCACCGGAACCCGGCGGACCCCCTGTTCGGAGAGTAACTGGACGAGGTCGTAGACGCCAGCGTCGGCGTCGACAGTGACCAGATTCGTCGGCACGACCTCGGAGATCGGCGTCTCCTCGGCATCGAACTCGGCGTCCAGGACGAGCATCGCGAGGTCCCGGTCGGTGACGAGGCCCACGGGATCGTCGTCGTCGACGATCACGACGCTTGCGACGGACTCACGTTGCATCGTCCGGACGACGTCTGCGATCGAGGTATCCGGCGCTTCGGTGACGACGGTGTCTCGAGCGATCTCGAGTACGGACATACGGTACCCGACGTGGTTCGCCCATACAGTCGTTTCGAAACGTATCAAATATAATTTATCTGTACCGCAGTTTTTCGGACGCCGAGAGGGGAAGAAAATATGTACGATGCCCTCCTCAGAGAGGTCAACGATGCACGGCCGACGTCTTGCGACCACCGACGAGATCATCGCCATCGCGAGCCCCGACAGTGACGAGCCTCTCGAGCGACTTCGAAACTGGGCCGACGAGCGCGACGTCGGATTCGCAGCCGTCGGCGTCGGAGACGACGTCGGCGACGTCTACGAGGAGAGCCGGGCCACCCTCGGCGTCACTATCGGTGGCGACGGCACCTTCCTCGAGGGAATCAAGACCTTCGCCCCGCGAAATATCCCGATTCTCGGCGTCAACGCCGGGACCCTCGCGTTCCTCGCACGCGTCGAGATCGAGAACCTCGAAGCAGCCCTGGACGAAGTACTCCGGGGACGAGCGACCGTCGACAGCCGCCAGCAGGTTCGCGTCGAGACCAGCGGCCTCCGGGCGACGGGGATCAACGACGTGATGATCCAGCACGTCCCCCCGGAGAATCCCTTCGAGCGGAAGGTGACCCGGCTCGAGGTGTTCGCCGACGGCGAGTACGTCGGCGAGTTCGAGGGGTCGGGACTGGCGGTGTCGACGCCGACCGGCTCGACGGGCATCTCGCTGTCTGCCGAGGGGCCGTTACACTACCCCGTGAACAACCACACGCTCCAGATCGTCCCGCTGCACACCCACCGGATGGGCGTCCGACCGATGGTCGTCGCCCCGACGACCGACCTCGAGATCGTGACTCGAGGAACCGCGAGCGTGCTCGTCGACGGCGGTCGCGCGCACAACGTCCTCTCGGCGGGCACCGTGATCGAGGTGACCGGTGCCGAGCGGCGGGCCCACGTCGTCCGGACGAGTTACGACGACCCCTACTTCACGGCGATCACCGACAAACTCGGGTGGGGAGCCCGGGACGTCGACGACCCGGGGCCGCGGGAGTTACTCGACGGACAACCGACGATCGGGGAGCGCGACCCGACGATCGTCGAACGCGCCCGCGACATCGCCATCGAGGCCGCCCGGAGCGCTGGCGAACCCCTGCGGGAGCTCCACGGCCAGATCGAGGGCGTCGAGTACAAGACCGACAAGTCAGACATCGTCACCGAGGCCGACCACCAGGCCGATCGGATCATCAAGACGGTCGTCGAAAACGAGTTTCCCGACCACAGCATTTTCTCCGAGGAGAGCGCCTACGTCGACGGCGACAGCGCATACGAGTGGGTCATCGACCCACTCGACGGCACCGGCAACTTCGCCCACGGCAACCCCAACTACTCCATCTCGATCGCCTTGCTCTGCGACGGCGTCCCCGTGATGGGGGTCGTCCACGTCCCCGAGACCGGCGAGATGTTCCACGCAATCGCCGACGAGGAGGAGGCCTACGAGGGCGAGACGCGCATCGAGACGACCGACCGTGACGCCCTCGACGAGAGCATGCTGCTGTCGGGCTACGATCCGGACGGATCCTTCCTCGCTCACTATTACGCCGAAGCCCGTGGTGTGCGCCGACTCGGCTCGGCCGCGCTCAACCTCTGTTACCTCGCCAGCGGCAGCGCAGACGCCGTCTGGGAGTACGACACCTACCCGTGGGACGTCGCCGCCGGCGTCGTCATCGCCCGCACCGCCGGTGCGACGATCACCGACGAGACTGGCGACACCTACACCCTCGAGTTCGACGCCGATGGGCGCAAGGGCCTGCTCGCCTCGAACGGCCCGCTACACCCCGCAATGCTCGTCCACCTCGAGCGAGAGGACGCGGGGCTGGCAGATCTGGCCGACGACTGATCGCCGTGTAAGGTACGGAACACGTGAGCAACAACGATATACTCGAGAAGGTCGTACACCCCCGTCCGCATGGACAGGAAGCCAGACCCACGGGAGGCGTACGACTTCTGGCTGCTCGACTTAGACGGCACGCTCGTCGACGTCGAGTGGTCCTACACGCGTGAAGTGTTCGACCGGGTCGGCGACCGTCTCGGCCGCGAGTTCACCGACCGCGAGGTCGACGTTCTCTGGAACGGCCTGACGGGGTCGCGAGACCGCCAGCTCGAGGCGTGGGGGATCGATCCCACCGCCTTCTGGGAGGCCTTCCACGCCGAGGAAGACCCCGAGGTCCGGGCCGAACAGACCTTTCTCCACGAGGACGCCGCCTTCGTCGCCGATCTGGACGTCCCCGTCGGGCTGGTCACTCACTGTCAATCGTATCTCACCGAACCCGTCCTCGAGCACGTGGACATCCACGACTGGTTCGACACGCGCCTGTGCTGTACCGAGGAGACGGGCTGGAAACCCGACCCCGATCCCGTCGAGTCGGTGATGGCCGACCTTGGCGTGGCACACAACGGCCACCGGGGCGTCCTCGCGGGTGACGGCGCGAACGACGTCGGCGCGGCCTGGAACGCCGGGATCGACGCGATCCACGTCGAACGCGTCGGCCACGAGCGTCGCGGACTGTGCGTTCTCGGGGATTATCGCGTCCAGTCGTTCGACGAATTGTAGCGAAAGCGAACCCGCTGGACGAGGGTGGAGACGAACGTGGACGTGATCCTCGTGCAACACCGATATAGGGCAGCGCAGCGATAGTCAGTGCCAGTCGAACTGGCAGCCTCCCTGTGGACTCTCGGTAACCGCGTGGTAACAGTTGTGCAGGTCTGTCTGTCCCCCGACCGAGATAGTGTGAGCGCACACTATGAGTAGTGAGCGGGTCGACTCCGAAAGCACGGTGTCGGGGAATGACCAGCACAACTACCGCACGAAATCACGTGACTGATCGATACCGGCTCCAACACCCCAGCTGACGCTCTCTGGTGTTCCGGTACACAGGACGGCAAACTGCCTCGGGGTCAGGCCCCGAGGCACTCGGCCTGCTCAGCCTGTAGACCGAATCAGTCGGCTCAATCTGCGCGGTAGCCCCGCGGCTCTTCCTCGCCCTCGAGAACGTCCGTCCCTCGAGCACCGATCAGGGTCTCGAGTTTCCCACGGACGTCGATCGACTCGCTGCCGAGGACGGCGAAGCCGACGAAGATCGTCAGGAAGCCGACCAGTGCGGTCGGGGAGACCGCCTCGCCAAGGAGGGCGGCCCCGCCGATCGTCGAGACGACCGGAACCACGTAGAACACGAGGTTCGCCTGGACGGCCCCGCTCGAGTCGATCAGCGAGAAGTACGCGGCGTAGGCGAGCACGCCAGCGACGATGCTGACGTACGCAAGCGCCAGGAGTGCGCCGGGCGTCCAGACGATCGATGACACCGACTCGCCGGCACCGAGTGCGAGAACGTGCGAGAGGCCCGCGGCGAGTGGAAGTCCCCACGCGATACGGACGGTACTCGAGAGGGACGCCCTCGAGCGGCGGATGAGGACCGAGCCGAGAGCGGCACTCGCTGCCCCGCCAAAGAGGATGGCGCGGCCGACCGCGTCGCCGCCGAGCAGCGCTGCAGGGTCGGGGCTGACCACGAGAGCGACGCCGACGAGTCCGAGGATCATTCCGGCTCCGCCGCGGGGCGAGAGCCGTTCGGTCGAGAGCAAGACGGCGGCGAAGACAGGGGTCAGGATCGGAGTGAGGCTGAAGACGATCGCGCCGACGGCGCTCGTGGCGTACTGCTGGCCGACGAACAGGAGAGCGTTCGCGAGCCCGATGACGAGCACGCCCGTCGCGAAAATGCCGTAGACGTCGCCCCGGGTCGTCGGCAGGAGTTCCTCACGAGACCGCGAGGCGAGGACGTACCCCAGCAAGACGACGGCAGCGACGTCGAACCGGAGCGCGACGAACAGCAACGGCGGGAAGTACTCGAGCCCGGCTTTCGCGGCGACGAAGGTCCCCCCGAAGAAGACACTCGAGAGTGCGAACAGTGCGGCGGTGCGACGGTCCATCAGGCGACCACCTCGGGTTCGCCGACCGGGACCGCACCGACGTGAACAAAATCGAATCGATCGGCGGAAATCATTGTACATCCAGATACCACTGGAGAACATATAGCACCAATCCGAAACTATTTCATCCCATCCGCCGAACGATCTGGTCGAAACGCACTCGAGTCGGCGCGGGTTTTCACGGTGTGAAAATTTTTCATAGCACGAAAGTCTTTTGTTCCCTCGAGCGCAGGAGTCGGTATGGACGCTGCGCTCGAGGAGATCGAGTTCCTCGCGCGATCGCCGAACCGCGTCGAGGTGCTCCGACTATGCGCTGCAGGGCCGTCAACGCGCTCGGAACTCGCCGACGAGACAGGTGTTTCGCAGGCAACGCTCGGTCGGATCCTCGGTGACTTCGCGGACCGATCGTGGATCACGCGCGACGGCAGCCAGTACGAAGCGACCGTGACCGGCCGACTCGTCGCAGCCGCCGTTTCGGACCTCCTCGCTGCACTCGAGACCGAGCGTCGCCTCCGGGACGTCGTCGAGTACCTCCCGACGGACGGACCGGCCGCCGATCTCGATCCGCGCCATCTCGCGGACGCGACGATCACGACACCCTCGCGAACGCGCCCGGGTGCGCCGTTGAACCGGCTGCTCGAGTTTCTCCCGGACGCCGAGACCGTGCGAACGGTCTCCCACGCGTTCAACGAACAGACGCTCGACGTGGTCGAGACCCAGACCGCGGCTGGCGAACAGACGTTCACCGGCGTCTTCACCTACGAAGCGATCGACGCGCTCCGCAGGGATGACGAGCTACGGGGACGACTCGAGCAGCTGCTCGGCCACGAGTCGGCGGCCGTCTCCGTCGTCGAGGCGGTCCCGGTCGCGGTGATGACGGTCGACGACGTCGTCTACGTGCTGCTCCGGGACGATGAGGGAATCCTCCGTGGTTCGATCGACACCGACGATCCCGACGTCCGCATGTGGGCCGAAGACCTGATCGACGAGTACGTCGCGGAGGCGAGGGAACTCAGCCCTGCAGACATCGTCGACGGCGAGTGAACGGACGTCACTGACGGCGAGGGACAGGCCTCCGGGGAGTCACACGCGATTTCGTTCCCGGTGGAGAGACAGTACGCCGGTCACGACGTATCAGGGCTGGCCGAACGCAACTTATCATCCTGCTCGAGGTACGACGGGATCATGTTCTGTTCGTGGACGACCGATCAGCGGGACGTCAGTGAGGGATCGTAGATGTGTACGCGACTGGTGTATCTCGGACCCGAAGAGATCGTGCTCACCGGCCGGTCGATGGACTGGCACGGCGAGATCGGAACCAACGTCTGGGTATTCCCGCGCGGGATGGAACGAACGGGTGAAGTCGGGCCAGCCTCGCTCGAGTGGACGGCCGAATACGGCAGCGTCG
The DNA here is from genome assembly GCF_002156705.1 of Natrarchaeobaculum aegyptiacum. Taxonomy (NCBI): domain Archaea; kingdom Methanobacteriati; phylum Methanobacteriota; class Halobacteria; order Halobacteriales; family Natrialbaceae; genus Natrarchaeobaculum; species Natrarchaeobaculum aegyptiacum. Next base: position 2,414,248 of record NZ_CP019893.1, on the reverse strand, counting down.
TCGCCTCTGCGTACGACATCGCGACGACCGACGGGATGAACGAAGAAGGGCTGGTCGCGAACGTCCTGTGGCTCACCGAATCCGAGTATCCCGAGTGGAACGGCGACACGCCCGGGCTGTCGATCTCGCTGTGGGCCCAGTACGTCCTCGACAACTTCGCGACCGTCGCCGAGGCAGTCGATCACCACCGAACCGAGGAGTTCGTCGTCGTCTCCGACGAGATCCCCGACGAAGGCCGACTCGCCACCTTACACCTGTCCATCTCGGACGCCACGGGTGACAGCGCCATCCTCGAATACGTCGACGGCGAGTTAACGATCCACCACGACCGCGACTATCAGGTGATGACCAACTCCCCGCCGTTCGACCAGCAACGCGCCCTCGAGGCCTACTGGTCGGAGATCGGCGGCACCGTCATGTTACCGGGAACGAATCGGCCGGCCGACCGGTTCGTCCGCGCGAGTTTCTACGTCGACGCGATTCCCCGGACCGACGACCGCCGAATCGCGACGGCGAGCGTCTTCGGTGCGATCCGCAACGTTTCCGTCCCCTACGGGATCAGTACGCCGGACGAACCACACATCTCCTCGACGCGCTGGCGCACCGTCGCCGACCACCGGAACCGACGCTACTACTTCGAGTCGGCACTCTCGCCGACCATCTTCTGGCTGGACCTCGAGGGAGTCGACTTCGACGCCGATGCCGGCGTTCGATCGCTGGCACTCGGCGAGAATCAGTCGAACGTCTTCGCCGGTGACGTCGCCGACGACCTCGTCGAAACGGAGCCGTTCGAGTTTCTCGGCGTCGGTAATTCGGCGGGCTGAGTGGACGGCCTGCCGGCCCCTCTGAAATCGTTCTCGGTAGCACTGCACTGGGGATTGGATTCGCAGGTACCAGCTACGATTCCACGGCGAACTCGTCGAGGACGGTCTCGTCGTCGGGTTTCGGTTTCGTTCTCTCGAGGGGCGTCGGTCGCGGCTAGCGGTATCGTAACGTGAGTCCCACAGGACGGATCACGCGTCGAGGCGAACAGGGAAGGATCGGCGATTGGGCCCACCTGGACCCCCAGTCGGGCCAGCTGGCCCGCGGCAGGGGAATTTTGAGTCTTCACAGCGTGCAGTAGGGTATGGTCGAGTTCCGCGGCGCCTGGACGGACGACGAGGTGGCTGGATTCTTCGAGGACGCGACGATCCCGATTCGACTCGGGGTGCGCCGGCCAGACGGAACACCCTGGGTGGTAACCCTGTGGTACCGATACTGCGACGGGTTGCTCGAGTGCGCCACCTCGGCTGACGCAGCGCTGTTGACGTACCTCCGGACCGACCCCGAGGTTGCCTTCGACGTATCGACGAACGAGATTCCATACCGGGGCGTACGGGGTCACGGCTCCGCGTCCATGTCACCCGACGACGGGAAGATGGTCCTCCGAGCCCTCCTCGAGCGGTATCTCGGGGGGACGGATTCACCCCTCGCTGAGCGGCTGCTCGCCGACGATCGCGACGAGATTTGCATCCGAATCGAGCCCCGTACCGTCTTTAGCTGGGATTACTCCGATCGAATGCAACCGAAGGCTGATCGGTGAGCCGTCGCGGTCTCGGACAATCGGTGTGAGCGAATCGACGGCCCGTGAGCGACGGTCGTATACCTCCGTCGAGAGTGTGTGGATAGAAGTCGGCCTCGGCACTCATAGGGCTCGTCGTCACCGGGTGCCGAGTCCGGCTCGGAGCAGGTGGGTCGTCATCGGCCACTCGAGCGTACGGTCGCCGTTCCAAAGACGGTTTGGATGATGATCGGGGGAGAGCCCCGCGCAGTCTGGGGTGTCTCTGCTGTTCGCGAGAGACCGGGCCATCGGAAGTACCTGCTGGCGACGGCCGTGACTGGCCCGACTGGGCTACACGGCGCTCTCACGGTCGACGTTTACAACTCGATCGGTCGTAGGACGTGGGCCGTCCACTCCCGTCGGTCAGACGGGATCGCTGACGCGGCACCACGAGAGGTGACACTGAAATGACGACACCCACAGAACTCGTTCGACGAGATCCCGAGGAAATCTGGACCGACGGTTCCCTCGAGGTGATCGACGACATTTTCGCCGACTCGTTCGTCCTCCACGACCCGGCCGCACCGGACGATCCCCGGGATCGGGATGCCTACCGATCCTACGTCGAATCGTACCGGGAGGCGTTTCCCGACGTCGAGTACGAGGTCGAAGATGTAATCGCCGACGACGATCGGGTCGCCCTCCGATATACCGCACGGGGCACTCACGAAGGGTCGTTCATGGGACTCGAGCCGACCGGCGATCACGTCGAGGTGTCGGGCGTCGAGATCTACCGCGTCGAAGACGAGGAGATCGTCGAGATGTGGACGAATTACGACGCGCTCGGTCTCTTTCAGGAACTCGGTGTTGTCCCGTCGCTCGAGGAGTTTGCTACGGAGGACTAACAGTTGCGAACCGACTTACGTTCGCGTTTCGGCCTTCGAGTCGGCGAAGGCGACGTTCCAGCGATCGACGAGATTCTGCAGGCGGTCGGTGTGCCCGTGGGAGAACGTCCGGGGGGCGCTGGCGGCTGCGGACTGGGTGCCACGGGCCGAGAGTCGCGTGGTCGACCGGGTCGTCTGTGCAGGCATCTGTGTTCGGGTTTCGGGTCGGCTGGAAGGCTGGTCGGTAGTCGGTTCGGCGTCGGTCTGGGTGTGTGCGTTTCGGGTACTCATGTCGGTCGGGGTCTGCTTCGGATGTGCTCTCGAGCGGCGATACTGGTCTGCGGACGAAATTATGCTGCGACGCGTACGTGTACGACCGACATCTGTACTCACCCCTTCAGGCCACTCGTACATAAAAGTTCATGATATATGATAGTGTTTCACATCCTACTCGCCTACCCGGAGGTTCCGCTGATCCAATTGTGCCAATTCATACACTGATCGCCGACAGGGCTCGCGATCAGGTACACACCGGCGTGCAGTCAAGAGGGAATCGGATCACCACAACGATACGAGATACGATGAGATGGGGCGAGACGAGACGATGCTGCTCGGTGGAATCGGTCACCGTCGTCCTCCGACGTCAGTTCCCCACACTTCCGCCGTGGTACTGACCCAGTCTCCCGTGTAGACGTCTCTCACCGGCGACCGCTGTGCCGGCGTCGTACAGTCAGCATATATACTATCCGCGAGAAGAGCCGGTATGTCCGAGGAAGTTCCCGTCGAGCGTCGTGACATCGGAATCCTCGTCGCACTCTCGATCGCCGGTGGCGTCCTCATCGCGAGCTGGATCTCGACGCCGTCGATCTCGCCGCAGTTCTTCCAGGCGATCTTCGTCGGGGCGTGTCTGCTCGCGTTCTTCCTGTTCATCCCGGTGATGGGCGTGCGACTGTTCGTTGACGACCAGAGCGGCGAGTAACGAGCGATCAGCGTCGGCTGGGACAGACCGACAGTGTCGGCGGTGGTTCGATCTCTCGATCACTCACGCTTCGGCATCGTGGAGAGCCGCGCCAGCCCACGCATGTCTGGCCGGTCAGCGGGTGACGCCGCCACCGTCGAGTGCCGGGCCACGCCGCGACCACTCGAGGGGCCGCTCCCGATACCATCGCCGGACCCCATGTCAGGGTCCAGGTCGGGCTCGAGAAGGCCGTCGTCCCCGTCGGCGTTCTGCTCGTCGGTGCGCTCTGCGGTCGGTTCGTCGTCTGTGACACACTCATCGTCGGCCTCGGCGTCCGTGTCGGTTCGATCCTCGTCGCCGCTCGCAGTCGAGGCGCCGTCATCGTCGTCCGTCGTGGTAGCCGCCTCGAGTCGATCGCTGAGCCCCTCGAGGTCGGCGTCGATCCCCTCGAGCGTCGAGCGGACGGCAGACTCGATGGTCGAGTCTGCGTCGCCGTTGCCAGCAGTCGCGTCGGCATCGTCGTCGACAGCATCGCGTTCCTCGGCGGCGTCGACAGCGCCGTTCGCGTCCCCCTGGTCGTCACCATCCTCGCCGACGCGTTCGTGGGCACCCGTCTCCCGGACGGCCGCGACGCTGGCCTCGAGATCCTCGGTAGCGGCCTCGTCGTCGGACTCGTCGACCTCGCCTTCCCGATCGCTGTCGGCGAGGTTCGCGAGATGCAGCAACCGCCGCAACTCGTCGACGTGCGCTTCGTCCCCGCGGGCGATCGCCTCGGGGATCGACGACGGTTCGCTTCCGTCGGGAAGCGTCTCGAGGCCGACCGCCTCGAGCACCGACACCGGGTCGGCAGACTCGAGGAGGTCGTCGGCTGCCTCGGCGTGCTCGAGCAGTGCATCGGACTCGGCGTCACCGGTGAGCAATCCTCGCGCGGTTCGATCGGCGTCGGTCAGGAGGGCAGAGACGTCCTCGGGTTGTGGGTCAGTCATCGTCGCTCAGTTACCTCCGTAGGCAGGTCGGCCGGACTCGAGACCGGCCGTGACCGGGATCGACACTGGAACCGGACCATCGCCGATCCAGTATCAGGACTCGGGTGCGACTTCCTCGCCGTCTTCCGACTCGGTCTCTCCCGAAGCCTCGTCCGTCACCGTTTCGACGATCCGGTCGGTCATTTCCTCGCGACTGAGGTTCGCCGTAACGTCGACGTCCTTCGCGATCGACTGCAGGTCCTCGTAGGAGAGAACGCCGAGGAAGTCCTCGAGCGTCTCCCGGCGCAGTGACTCGAGGTCTGCCGCGTCGGGAGCCGACTCCGACTCGTCCGATTCCTCCCCGGTGTCGCCTTCGTCGCCGCTCTCGTCAACCTCGGCGCTGTCAGCGCCTGATCCCTCGTCGCTCTCGTCGCTTTCGTCAGTCGATTGATCGTCAGCCTCTTCGTCACCGGATTCGTCACCAGTTTCACCCGTTTCGTCTTCGTCTCCCTCGTCTGCTTCACCGTCGTCCGCTGTCTCATCCACCTCGTCTTCAGCAGCATCCTCGTCGTCCTCCATCGATTCGTCTTCGTCGTCGACGGTCTCTTCCACCCCGTCTTCGTCACCGTCCTCGTCTGCGGATTCCGGTTCACCACCCTCCTCGTCCGCCGTCGTCGACGCAGCCTCCTCGAGCAGTCCCGAGAGATTCTCGCTGCCGACGCCCTCGGCGAGCGAGGCCGCAGGTCCGGTGATCGCCTCTCGAAGCGCCTCCGTGAGCGCCGTCTTGACCGCCTCGAGAACGTTCGAGACCAGTTCGTCGAGCGACGGATCGCGCTCGAGCGTCGACGAAATCGCGTGGTGGACCTCCCGACCGACAGCAAGCCCGAGGGCGCGACCGGCGCGTTCGCCGACCCGGCGGCCGACCGTCGCACCGACCTCGCCACCGTCGATCGCATTGCCGATCGAGCCGTTCCCGAGGAGGTCACCAACCTCGAGCTGGTTCCCGACTTCGCTGGTGATCAGCTGCGTGAGGTCGTCGCCGCCGTCGGTACCACTGTCGGCGTCTGCATCGGCACTCATCGTCGCCACCTCGAGCGAGTGATCTCGACCGCCGCTGGACGACTTCGAGAGACGATCGGTGAGTCGAAGGTGGGCACGTATCAGTCCTCCTGGCTGGAGTCGTCGGTCTGTTCTTGGTCCTGGTCGTGCGCTCGAACCTCCTCGCCCGCTGTGGATTCGTCGTCCTCACTCTCGGTATCTGCCTCGCCATCCGCTGTGTCGGCGTCCGCCTCGTCTTCGGACTCGGCTGATTCCGCCTCCTCGTCGTCGGCGTCCGAATCACCGTCCCCGTCCTGGTCGTCGTCTTCGGACTCGTCAGCCGAGTCGTCTGCCTCGACGTCCTCGTCTTCGGACTCGTCCGGCTGGAGGACCTCCTCGACGACCAGGTCACCAACCGATCGGCCGAGCGACTCGCCGACCGTTCGGCCGACGACCGTCCCGATCTGGGCACCGAGAACCGCACCGAGGGGAGTCTCCTCGTCGACCTCGTCTTCCCACTGGGTCCCCTCGAGCAGGTCGTCGGTATCGACGCTGTCTGCGATCGCCTCGTAGTCGATCCGCTGGGCGAGTGTCTCGTCGCTCATGCCGGAGCCTCCGCTGGCTCGCCTTCCTGTTGCTGCTCGTCGCCCGCTTCGGTCATGGATTCCTCGAGGGTGTCGACGAGCGTCCGGAGTGTTTCACGGATGATCGTCGCGAGGAGGTCCTCGACCGGTAACCCGGGGACGAGGGAGACGAGTTTCTCCTTCAACCAGGCGACGGCAGCCGAAATCCGTCCCGGCGAGGCTTCCTCGTCGCCCTCCTCGGCATCCGCCTCCTCGTCGGCAGGCTCGCCCTCGGCTTCCTCCTCGTCCGCTTGCTCGTCACCCAGCGCCCCGACGTCGACGGCCTCCGGCTCGAACCCGAACAGCCCCGCGAGGAACTGCCCGGGAGACCGGACCAGGGTCCCGAGGAGCTCCCGCGGTCGCTCGAGCACCCCGCTGACCCACTCGGCCGGCTTCGAGAGCAAGGCCTTCACTTTCTCGAGCATCGAACTCCCCTCGTCGAGCAGTCCCGTGACGGCAGACAACAGGTTCCCGAGCAAGTTGTTCTCCCCCGGCCGGGCGGAGACGTCGAGGGTCACCTCGTTCAGGTTGACCTCGAGGCCGAGCACGTCGAGGAACAGCCCCTCGAGGTCGAGGTGGGCGACGCCGGCGGTCTCGCCGCTCTGGTAGACCTGATCTGCGTCCTCGACGTCGTGGCCCGGTTCCTCGGCGGTCTCTTCAGCATCTTCTTCGCCTGCTTCACCGGCTTCCTCCTCCGCTTCCTCTTCGACTGCTTCCGTCTCGTCTTCTTCGTCCGCTTCGACGTCTTCAGTGTCCTCCGCTTCGTGGGCCTGTTCAGCTTCCTCGTCTTCCTCTTCGGTAGCACCTTCCGTCTCCCCTTCGTCGCTCTCGGCCTCCGCTTCGTCTTCGTCGCCCTCAGCACTCTCCTCGGCCTCCGCTTTCCCCTCCTCGGTTTCTTCAGCCTCTTCAGCCTCCGCTTTCGCTTCGTCACTCTCGGCCTCCTGATCCGCTGACTCGTCTTCCGCCTCGGCTTCGGGGCTTTCGGCGTCTTCGTCGACCTCCTCGCTGTCGTCGTCGGGTTCGTCGAGCTGTGCCTGACCGCCGTCGGTGAGTACTCGAGCGTCCGTCCCCTCGCGATCCCCACCGTACTCCGCCAGTCGGGCGTTCGGGATCGATGAACACTCACCGGAGCGTTCACGTTCTCGCTCCATTGTCAGTTCGGGAAAACGTAACGCGAGTCAGCGTTGTGGGGGTTGGCCTTGCGTGTGCGACCGCTCGAGCGGCGGGCGCACCAGGATATCACAGGTGGAAAACACCGGCGTCAGGACGGCAGAGAGGAGTTACTCGATCCGGCCGACGTGAAGCGTATATGCACCCAGCGTCCCCTCGCGGTCGTGGTAGGCAACGGGTTCCTCGACCACCGCGGTAGCCCCGTCCTCGAGCGCGACCGCCGTCGGTGCACCCTCGAAGTCGAGACGGTCGCACGCACCGGTCTCGAGGTCGAACGTGTAGACCGCGTGCGTCTCCGGATCTCGGACGCGGAAGTGCTGGGCGCTGGGAACGACGAGTCGGGCACCGTCTGCGGCGAGTCCGTGGACGAACCCACCGACGTCGGCGTCCCAGCACGGCTCGCCGTCGGCGTCGACGACGATCAACTGGTGTTCGTTCGGGTGCAGGCCCTCGGTTTCCCGGCCCTCGAGCGCGTAGGTGTTTCCGGTGACGAACGCCACCCGGTCGTCGAGCGCGTGGACGTGGTTCGGGTAGGCGTACAGGATCTCCTCGTCGATTTTGGTCTCGACGGCGAGGTCGACGTGCCAGCGTTCGTCGCCGCGGGGGCCGAGCAGGTAGCCGCGCTTGTCGCCGTGGCTCGCCACCGCGAGCGTCTCGCCGACGTAGGAGACGTCCCCGACGCGGCGGTCGCCCTCGGTCCCCGGGTCCCACGTCCAGACGAGGTCGCCGGTGTCGGCCTCGAGGACGACGAGTCCGGTGTCGTGATCGCCCATACAGCGGTTGTAGCCGACGGCCAGTCGCTCGCCCGCTGGGTCGAGCTCGAGCGCGATCGGCGAGGCGTCGGTCTCGTAACGCCAGCGGACCGAGCCGTCGGGATCGAACGCGTAGACGGTGCTGTGCCAGCGACGGGTCTGCCCGTCGCGTTCGTACCGACGCGCCGCGGCGTAGAGACGCAGGTCCTCGTCGCCAGCCGACCCGGCCGACTCGAGTCCGACCACGTACGGCAGATAGAAGATCGACTCTCTCGTCGCCTCGCCGACGTCGGCGGCCGTGTCGAAGGTCCAGAGTCGATCCCCCATTTCGCCGTCGTAGGCAGCGATCGTTCCGCGGTCACCACGCCCCGCAACGACGATCGTATCGGTGCCACCCGGGCCAGTCCCCGGGAGCGTCGCGATCCCGACCGGACGGTCCGGGTGGGAAACCGTCCAGCGAGCCTCGAGCGAGTCCGCCTCGAGGGCCGTGACGGTGCCGTCCCACTGGCCGACGACGATGAGGTCGTCGTGGAGGGAGACACCGGATCGAGTCCAGGAGTGGCGGCTCCGGGCGGGATCGATCTCGCCGAGCGAGCGAGTGGCCAGATCCGCCGTCTCGGCCTCCGCGTCGCGGCTCGGGGGAACCTCGGTGTCAGCGCTGTCGGCCATGTTACTCCTCGATCGGGAACGTCTCGTGGAGCAGGTCGTGAGCCTCGCCCAGCCCCGCGAGGACGTCCTCGCCCTGATCGCGGAGCCGACCCACCGCTCGCTCGGCGTTGCGCACCTCGAGCAACCGACCCCGGTAGTAGCCGTAGGCGGGGTCGTCGGGGTCCATCGCGGCGATTTCTTCCTCGAGGTCGACGAGTGCCGCGTCGAGGTGGCGTTCGATCGCCGCGAACGACTCGGCGTTGGCGAGCGCTTCGATCGGCCCCTCGAGGTGACCTTCCAGGTCCTTCTCCGCGTGTTCGCGGGCGTGTCGGTCCTCGACGCCGAGGACGTTCATCAGTCCGAGTTTCAGTGCTTCGAGTTCGTAGCAGCTCATGTCTGTGTATCGGTAGTCGTGTGTCGTGGCAGTCAGGAGTCGATACTACAGCAACTGGTCGACGAGGTCGCTCACGATGCGGTCACGGTCGAGGTGGTCCGAGACGATCCGTCCGGCGTCGTCGGCATCGACGTCGCCGTACCAGACGCCGTCCGGGTAGACGGCGACCATCGGGCCGTCGCCACAGCGACCGAGACAGGAGGTCCGGGTGATCCGCGCGTCGGCGTGCTCGGAGTCACGGGCGGCCTGCCGGAGCCGCTCGAGCACCGCGGGTGAGCCCATGTCGGCGCAGGTCCGGTTCGTACAGACCGTCACGTGCTTGTCGGGCGCGTCGTGGGCGTGTGGCTCGTCGTCGACGTCCTCGCGGTCGGCGTGGGCCTCGTGGTGAGCCAGCGCCCGGAGCATCGCGCGAGCGCCGCCGACGTCCTCCTCGTAGCCCTCGAGGTCGACCTTGTACTTGCAGGTGTCACAGGACATCTCGACGCTCCCCGACCGGGCTTCCTGCCAGCGATCGGCGAAGACGTCGAGCAGCCGGGAGTCGGTCCCGAGCGGATCGCCGGCAAGCGCGTCGACGTAGGGGTAGTCGGCGTCGAACTCGGCGGTCCAGTCCCGCACCCGCTGGGTGAGGACGCCGTCGCCGAGCATGTACGGCAGGACGACGACCGCGTCCGGCCGGTGCTTGGCCAGCCCGTGGAGGGTATCCTCGAGTCGCGGTTCGGTGACTCCGACGAAGGCCGCGTCGACGCGGTCGAACGCACGTCCCTCGTAGAGCAGGCGCGCGAGTTTGTGGACGTCGCCGTTTGCGTCGGGATCGCTCGATCCCCGGCCACAGAGCACGACGGCGACGTCGTCGGTCGCGCGGTCGACGCCGAGTTGGGCCTCGACGGCCGCCGCCCGGTCGTCGAGCAGGTCGAGGATCGCCGGGTGGATCCCGAGGTGAGAGCCGACGTCGATCTCGAGGTCGTGAGTCGTGCGGGCGCGGTCGATCGCGATTGGGACGTCGTTTTTGACGTGGCTCGCGGCGAACAGCGAGCAGTGGACCGCGGTCACTCGCGAGACGACCGCCGCGAGTTCGGCGAGCGCGTCCTCGATCGACGGCTCGGCCAGTTCGAGGAAGGCCGCGTCGACCGGAATCCCCAGCCGGGACTCGAGGCCGGCGGCCAGTTCGCGGACCTGTTCGTTCGAGCGCTCGCGACGGGAGCCGTGGCCGATCAACAGGATGGCTTCCTCGTCGCCGATCGTCGGTGCGGTGTCGGTCTGGCTCATGGTGTGTCGTTTTGATTATCAGTCGTAGCCTGCCGCCTGCTCGAGGCTGGCCTCGAGCTTTCGGCGTCGACTCGGGGCGAAACAGCCGGTCTCCTCGCAGGTCTCGTACAGCCAGGTGCCGAACGCTGGTGCGGCGTCGTCCTCGACGCCGAACCAGTAGCCGCCAGACGAAGTCTCGGCGAGGTCGTCCGTCGGCGCGTCGACCGGGCAGTCGGCGATCAGAGCCCGACAGCGCTCGAGTAACTCGCGGTCGTCGTGGACGAACGAGATGCCCACGGTGCCACTCGAGGACTTGAAGCAGATCGTCCCACAGCCCTCGAGCAACCCCCGGAGCAGGTCCCGATCGTGTCGCGCGAACGCACCGAAACGGTAGCCACCGCGGCCGTCGACGGGGAGTGAGCGCGGACTCGATCGCCCGAGCAGGCCGTCGATCGAGAGCGTGTACTCGTCTTCGGTGCGCGTGATCGAGGCGTCGTGGGCGTACTCCCTGCTGACGGTGTCGTGAGCGACGTCGCCACCAGCGATCGCCGCGAGCACCTGTGCCGAGGCCTCGTCGTTCGTGACGACCTCGAGTCCCGTCGCAGAGACGTCGCCGCTGCCTGCGACGTGGCCCCAGAAGTACGCCGTCGCGGGGTGGCCCGCGAGCGGGTCCGGCGGGACCTCGAGGCTGGCCGGTGGGTCCGTCGGGTTGGCGCTCGATCCGTCGTCGCCCGACCCTGTGCCGCTCATTCGCCCACCTCCCGGACGACGATGGCGTCCGTCGGGCAGGCCGCGGCGGCCTGTCGGGCCTCGTCGATGCGGTCGTCGTCGAATGTCGCGACGACGCGTTCGTCGGTGTCGGTCACCGTCCCCTCGCAGTCGTAGACGGGGTCGGCGTCCGGATCGATCGTCGCGAGGCCGTCTTCGCCCTCGACGAAACGCGGATCGCGAGTCAGGCAGGCGAAGATGCCGTCGCAGGCGTCTTTTTCGACCGTGAGTTCGTACTGTGGCATGGTATGGGTCAGTAGTCGTACTTCGTCTCGTACCCGCGCGGGGTGACCATCCGGTCGTCCCAGACGTAGGTCTCCTCGTTCCCGACGACGATCGTCGTCGTCATGTCGACGATCTCACTCTCTCCCAGCTCCGGAAGTTCGGCGAGGTCGGTGATCATCACCTGTTCGTCCTCGCGGCCGGCGGCGTGGACGATGCCGACGGGCGTGTCGGGATCGCGGTGGGTCAACAGGATCTCACAGGCTTTCGCGAAGTTGTCCCGGCGCTTGCGACTCCACGGGTTGTAGATCGTGATGACGAAGCGCTCTTTGGCGACCGAATGCAGGCGCGACTCGATCTCGGGCATCGGCACGAGATGGTCCGACAGCGAGATCGAGACGGTGTCGTTCACCAGCGGCGCGCCCAGCCGAGCGCCACAGGACTGGGCGGCGGGGACGCCGGGGACCACCTCGAAGTCGACCATCGAGGCCGTCGCACCCTTCGACTCCAAGATCTCGAGTGCCAGTCCCGCGAGCGCGTAGACGTTCGGGTCGCCGCTGCCGACGATGGCGACGTCGTTGCCCGCGAGCGTGCGGTCGACGGACTCCTCAGTTCGTGAAACCTCGCCGCACATCGGTGTGTCGTAGATGTCGTCGGCCTGCTCGGTGATCTCGTCCGGAAGCAGTTCGACGTAGGTCGTGTAGCCGACGATGTGGTCGGCCGCGAGCAGGGCGTCTTTCGCCCGCTGGGTCATCCCCTCGGGGTGGCCGGGGCCGAGCCCGACGGCGGTCAGTTTGCCCGGGTCGGCGTCGAAGTCCTCGACCGTCGCGTCGATCTTCTCCTCGACGGACTCGCTCTTGCTGGAGGCGGAACTGGAACTCGAGGCCCCGCACGTCGAGTCCGAGTTCGAGGACGAGGAACTCGCCCCACATTTCGAGCCGGAGTCGTCACTGTCGCTCGAGGAGGCACCACATTTCGAGCCACTCGAGGTCGTCGATCCGGGGTCGTCGGTGCTCGAGGCACCACACTTGGAAGTCGATTCGTCGTCAGCGTCGGCGTCAGTGTCTGTGCTCATGGTCGATCAGAAATCCTCCACGTCACGCCCGCCGCGCGGGGTGACGAGGTACGTTCGGTCGTCGTTGCGCCAGGTTTTCGTCTCGTGAGTGCCGATGATCAGCGAGGTACCCATCCCCGAGACCCTGTCGTCGTGGTCGGCAGCCTCGCCGAGGGTCGTGATGAACTCACTCTCGCCGTTGCGGCCGGCGTCTTCGCGACCGGCGTCGTTGACGATCGCCACGAGGGCGTCGTCGGTACGCTCCTCGCGAACGATCTCGACTGCCTGCTCGTAGTTTCGCCAGCAGTTGTAGAGGACGATCACGAAGTCCGAGATGGCTGCGGCCCGCAGTTTCTCCTCGATTTCGTCCCAGCCGCGCCACTTGTCGGACAGCGAGATGGTACAGAAGTCGTTACACAGCGGCGCGCCGACGTTGGCCGCGCCGCCCAGTGCCGCCGTCAAGCCGGGGACGATCTCGATCGGCACGTCCGTCGCGTCCTCGCGCTCGGCCATCGTGAACAGGAGGTCCGACTTGCCGTAGACGGAGGGATCGCCGCCTGAGACGTGGGCGACGTCTTTGCCCTCGCGGACGTACTCGAACGCCGCGCGAGCGAGTTCGATCTGACGGCCCATCGTCGAGCGGACGATCTCCTGTTCGAAGCCGCTGGCACGCGTGGCGATGCCGTCGTCGTCGACAGTATCCTCCGGCGGGAGGGTGCCGTCCTCGCGCAAGAACGCCTGGTAGAGACTGGAGGCGATGACCACGTCCGCGGACTCGATCACCCGCTTTGCCTTCGCGGTCATGTGTTCGGGCAGGCCGGGGCCGATGCCGACCACGTAGAGAGTGCCGTAGTCGGCGGGCGTGCCGCCGGTCACGGCGTCGGTGTCCGTCTCCGGGGTACTCGCGTCGGAACTCATCGCCCGATCGCCACCGTCACTTCGTTCTCGTAGCCCAGTTTCTCGACGAGGAGTTCCTGCTCGCGGCCGCCCGCGATCGCGCTCGCCTCCGAGACGCCGGGCCAGCCGATCAGTTCCTTGGACTTCGAGGGCGTCGGCCCCTCGTGATCCAGCAGCGTCTCCCTGTCGAAGGTGACCACGCCGAGGTCGAGTTCCCGTGCGGCCTCGAGGAGTCCCTCCTCGTCGGCCTTCCGGGTTGCGGTCGCGACGAACTCGACGTCCGAGAATCCGTAGTCGGTTCGTTCGAGAGCCTCCTCCCAGGCGGCGAGGAACGCGTCTTTGCTCGCGCCGGAGACGCTCCCGGTCCCGATGACCACGCCGTCGTCACTGTTGCGCTTGAGGACGGTGACGTCGTCGCCGACGAGGACGGCCCGGGGGCCGTCGAGTCGGGCGACCGGCCCGAGGTCGTCGTCGAGGACGGCGAGGTTCGTCTGAACCGTCGAGTCGCCGTTGACGACGTGGGCGTCCATCGCCTTCGCGCGGGACTCGACGCCCTGCTTGCCCGCGGCCTCCGAGGCCGTGGTCATCGCCGGAATCGCGCCCATCGTGGCAAGGTCCTGTGCGACCTGGTTCGCGCCGTGGTGGCCACCCGTGATAGGAATCGCCCACGTCAACTCCTCGTCGATCACGACGATAGCGGGATCGTCCCACTTGTCCTCGAGCAGGTGGGCCGTCTTCCGCATCGCGATGCCCGAGGCCATCAGGCCGACGAAGCAGTCGTACTCGCCCCAGTACTCCTCGAAGACGTCACCGTGGTACTCGAGAATCTCGATCGACTCGTACCGGTCTGCGAGACCAGCTTTGATCTCTCGTGCCGTCTCGAGTTTGCGCTCGAAGGAGACGATGGCGATCTCTTCGGCTACCTCGCCGTCCGAATCGGGCGTCGAGCAGTGGCCCCCGTCGTCCGACTCAGCGCCTGCATCGGCGTCTCCATCCGCTCTTGATTCCGTGCCTGAACTCATCGGTTCCCTCCATGACGATTCGATCTGGCTCGCGTGCTCACGACGTGGACCATCTCGCTACTCCCTAATACAAGCTACGTTTCCCATATGCAATGCTAGTTTATTTTCGCGAGGAGATGATCAGGAGGCTACGAACGAAACGCAGACGCCGGCCGGTCGTGTCAGCAGGCCGGCCCCGAACGAACGAGGGAAACTGGACGCTGACGCCGAGGTGGTCGAAAAACGAGCAAACGAGCGTGAACCGGAGGCGTCGATCAGTCGATGTCCCGGGAGAGCCCGTCGCGCAGGTCCCGGCCGAAGTAGTAGCCGACGACCGAGGCGAGGAGGCCGACCCCGGCCCCGACGAGCAGGGGTGCGGAGAACGAGACGGCGATGGCGAACGTCAGGTCGGTCGTGAGCAACCCGGTGATTCCACCCGCGCTCGCGCCACCGGTGATGACTTCGAGATAGCGCCGCTTCGAGGTGACGAGCCCGGCGAGGAAGGCCATCCCGAACGCACCGACCAGTCCACCGAGGCCGGCAAAGGGGATCACGGCGTTGCCCACGAGCAGCCCGGAGCCGAGGAGGAGCATGAAGGCGAGAAACGCCTTCGGCGAGAACAGGTCCCCCGTCGAGACGGACGGGGCGATCCGGCCGAGTCTGGACCCCACACTCGTCGCGGACCCGTCGGCTCGTTCGGTCCCGACGTTCGTCTCGAGGTCGTCGACGCTGGCCGACCGGTGGGTGTCGGATTCCTCGAACGGGCTGGAGTCGACGTCGCTGGCGGACTCTGACGGCCCGGACGAGCCGCCGCCTCCCGAATCGGAGAGCAGCCGGTCTGTCTCCTCGAGGAGGTCGTCGGTCGAGCGGGGCTCGCGGGATTCGGTGAGCTCGTCCGAACGATCGCTCATGGACGTACCGACGCTCGCCTGAACCATGGATGTTTCCCACGGTCCCCGGGGCCGAACCAGTCGGCCCACCCATCACTGACGGCGCTGATCTACTGGTCGATCCTGAGCCACTCAGCGTGACACGTGTTTATCAGGATCGATCGCATACGTCGGGTAGTGAGTACGGAACTGGTCGCCATCGGATTCGGTACGATCGCCGTCGCGATCGCGTTACTCGTTGGCGCTCGCCACCTCTATCCCCGCCTCGAGCTACCGCCGGAGGCGCTCGGGACGATCCGATTGCTGACGGCGACCATCGCCGCGTTGCTCTTGCTCACGGGCATCGGACTCGTGGTCGTCGGCCTCGCTGGCTGATCGACTCCCCGGCTCACGCCGCGTGGTCCCACGTCGGCCGCCGCGGGGGAACCCCGGACCGAAAGCGTGCCTTCAAGTCGGCCGCCGCGTAACGCAGGCGTATGAATCCAGGCGATCGCGTTCGCGTCGATCGGGCCGACCGCACGTTCGAGGGTGTGGCCCTCCCCTCGAGCACCGACGACCACCTCGTGGTGAAACTCGAGGGCGGGTACAACGTCGGCGTCGACCGCGACGCAGCCGAGGTCGAAGTGCTCGCAGAGGACGTCTACGAGATCGACGGGCGGGATTCCGTCGGTTCGAACGGCGATGCAGACGACGACACCTCTGAAATCGCGTTCGACGACGACCTGCCGACGATCACGCTCGTCTCGACCGGCGGGACGATCGCCTCGACGGTCGACTACCGCACCGGTGCTGTCACCGCGCAGTTCGACGCCGAGGACGTCCTTCGGGCCGTCCCGGACCTCGCGGGCCGGGCCAACTACCGCGGGCGCGTCGTCGCGAACATCCTCTCGGAGAACATGGAACCGCCGCTCTGGCAGGAACTGGCCACGGTAGTCCACGAGGAAATCGAGGCCGGTGCCGACGGCGTCGTCGTCATGCACGGCACCGACACGATGCAGTACTCCGCGAGCGCGCTTTCGTTCATGCTCGAGACGCCCGTGCCGATCGTCTTCACCGGCAGCCAGCGCTCGGCAGACCGGCCCTCCTCGGACAACGTCATGAACGCCGTCTGTGCCGTCGAGGCCGCAAAGAGCGACTGCGCGGAGGTGCTCGTCTGCATGCACGGCTCCGAGTCCGACGACGTCTGCGCGCTCCACCGCGGTACCCGCGTCCGGAAGAACCACACCTCCCGCCGGGACGCCTTCGAGACCGTCGGTGCCGAGCCGCTGGGAACCGTCGACTACGAGACCGAGACGGTCGACTTCCGCCGGGGCTACCAGGAACGCGACGCTCGAGACCTCGCCCTCGCAAACGACCTCGAGGCAGACGTCGAGCTCCTGAAGTTCACCCCCGGGATGGACCCCGCGTTCCTCGACGTCGTCGAGGGCTCTGCCGGCCTGATCCTCGAGGGGACCGGCCTCGGCCACGTCCACACCGACCTCATCCCCCGACTCGAGGAACTCGTCGCGGACGGGACGACCGTGGTCATGACCAGCCAGTGTCTCGAGGGCCGCGTCTGCGACCGGGTCTACGACACGGGACGGGACCTGCTCGAGGCTGGCGTACTCGAGGCCGGCGATACCTTACCCGGCACCGCGAAGGTCAAACTCATGTGGGCACTCGAAAACAGCGACGACGTCGCGGAAGCCATGCAGACCTCCCTCGCCGGCGAGTTACAGGAGCGGTCGGTCCCCTGGGAGTAACGGACACGGTCTCCCGAGCGTATCCCGCGTTCTGCGTGCCAACGCAGCAGAACGGGGGAGTACAGTCGAGAGCGGACAGCGCGTTTTCGACGTCGGTCACTACTCGTCCGCCGACGGTGGCTCGAGTGGCACGCGATCGATCTCGATCGCGTCGAACGCCCGATCGCTCGAGAGTATCGCGTCGTCAGCGAGCGCCGCGTGGAACGCGTCGAAGGTAGTGAGTCCGTCGTCGATGTATGCCGACGCCTGAAACACCACGTCGGGATCGACGTCGCAGTCGACGAGTTCGAAGATGGCGAGAGCGGCCTGTTCCCGATCGAAACTGTACCGCTCTTCGATCAGAAAGAGTTCGATGAAGGTCGCGAGCGAGACGTCGATCTCACCGCGATACTGTTCGAGACGAGCCTCGGCTCGATCGGCGAGCCAGTCGTCGTCTTTCAGGATGGCGACCCAGAAGTCCGTGTCAGCGTACATGCTCGTCCGTCTGATCCCGCGCTTCCTCGAATCCAGCCTCTCGCAGATCTTCCATCGATGCCTCGGTAAATTCATCGCTCGAGGCTGCCCGGAGCGCCGAAACCGGATCGTCGGGAACGGGCAATAGTTTGACGCCGTCTCGGAGTTCGATCAGCCGATATCGTTCGCCGAAGCGCTCGCGGATCTCCTTGGGGATCGTAACGCGACCCCGCTCGTCCGTCGTGATCTCGGTCATGCCTATCGTTAGCTTCGGAATGGGTGAAGAAAAATCTGCTCCCCAGTTCAAATTCTTGGTGGGTGTAGAGAGGTGAATGGGGTGTTGCACGTCGGAGAATTTCGATCGACTGACCGACCCGTCACGGGTGACACTGAAGGCCATCGGGGACGATTTGGCGAGTAGCGGTTCCGCAGGGGATCGAGGCTATGCACATCCGTAGAGCGACACCTGACGATTACGAGGCCGTCGTCGAGATGACCAGCGACCTCTGGGCCGACCGTGGTGGCGACTACCTCCCGCGGATCTACCACGACTGGCTCGAGGACGGCCCCGGCGAGGGTAAGAAGACCTTCCTCGCGGAGATCGACGGCGAGGCGGCGGGCATCGTCCAGGCTGTCATGCTCTCGCCGGACGAAGCATGGTTCCAGAGCATGCGCGTCTCGAGCGGCCACCGCCGGCAGGGCGTCAGCCAGCGGTTGAACGAGGCGATATTCGCGTGGGCGCGCGAGCAGGGCGCGACCGTCGGCCGCGTGATGATCTTCTCGTGGAACACGGCCTCGTTCGCCGCCGCGCGGGCGAGCGGCCTCGAGCCCGTGACCGAATTCCGGTTCGCCCACCCCAGACCCGATTCCGACGCGACGGGACCGGACTCGCGGACGGTCTCGAACGACCCCACGGCGGCCTGGCGCTACTGGACGCACTCGGACGCCCGCGAGCACTTGCACGGGCTGGGACTCGATCCCGGGGAGTCGTGGGCCATGCGCGAACTCAGACCCGACGATTTCGAGCGATTCGCCGACGAAACGGCCCTCTTCGCCGTCGAGGGCGACGGACTGTCCGGGGTCGGGTACCGGACCCGGACGCTCGAGCGCGCGGTCGACGACACCGAGGACCCTTCGAGCGGCGATAGGCAGACGGAGACCATCGCCGAGTACGGCCTCGGCGCGTGGGCGGACGTCCAGTCGGCGCGAGCGCTGTTCGCCGCGATCTCGCGTGACGCCGCCGCGCTCGAGGCCGATCGAACGCGCGTGCTGGTCCCGGAGACGGCCCGGTTCGTCACCGACGCGGCTTACGCGGGGGCGGGTCTGGCCGACGAATCGGACTTCGTTCTGGCGGTGGAACTGACGGGGTGAGAGATGCGAGTGCGATCGACGACTGACGTCCCATCGAGCGCCCGCAGAAGTCGGCGTCTCGAAGCGTTACCCGCCGCTGACCGGCGGGAACAGCGCCAGTTCGTCACCTTCCTCGAGTTCCGTCTCGAGTCCTTCTTCCTCGACCAGGACGTTCGTCCCGTTCCGAAGGACGTTGATCTGCGAGCGCAACTCCTCGTCGTCGGTGAGGACGCGTGCTGCGAGGTCTGGGCGGTCCGCGACGAGTTGCTCGAGGGCGTCCCCCACCGTATCACCGGCGTCGGCGTCGACGGTGACGTGTTTGTCGCCCGCGCGTTCGGCGAGGTCGGCAAACAGGTTCCACTCGGTTGGCATACGTGGGCGTATCGGTGCCGCGGGCAAGTAGCTACCGTTTGGCAGGGCACCAGTGCACCGAGCGCCGACGATCCGAGCACGATCGCAGGCCGAACGGACGTGTCGACGGCTGTGATACCACCGCGGCGTGTCATCCGATCCGTCGACGGTCGCCATCGCCTGCCAGGGTGGCGGCAGTCACACGGCGTTCACTGCGGGCGTGCTCAGTCGGCTCCTTCGGGATTCCACCCTCGAGCGCGAGCGCGACGTCGAGATAACGGCCTTCAGCGGCACCTCCGGTGGCGCGGTCTGTGCGCTGCTCGCCTGGTACGGCCGCGAGCATCCCGCCCACGAACCCGACGACCTGCTGACCGACTACTGGAGCGAGCTGGCAGCCAGCGGCCCCCTCGATCGGACGGTAAATCGCACGGTCCGCGTCGCCAGCCGGCTCGAGCGCATGGGCGTCCCCCTCCTCGAGGTCAGCCCTTACCAGTCGCCGGCCGCCCTCTGGGGCCGCCGGGAATTTCTGAGGCTGCTCGAAGAGCACGTCGACTTCGACGTGATTCCCGACCTGCTCGACGGAGGCGAACCGGCGCTACTGATCAGTGCGATCGACGTGCTGACAGGCGAGTTCGAACTCTTCCGGGAGGACGACCTCTCACCCGAGGCGATCCTCGCGTCGGCGGCGATCCCGTACGCCTTCCAGGCCGTCGAGGTGGACGGGAGCTACTACTGGGACGGTCTGTTTTCGAAGAATCCACCGGTCAAGGACTTCGTGACGAACCGCGAGATCCCCGATGCGGACGAGATCTGGATCGTCAAGATCAACCCCGAACGACGTGAGCGGGTCCCGAAATCGGTCGACGGGATCGCCGACCGACGGAACGAACTCTCTGGGAACAAATCGCTCAACGCGGAAGTCAGCTTCGTCGAACACGTCAACGAGTGGATCGCGGCGGGCTACCTGCCCGAGAAATTCACCCACACCGAGGTCGAGCGCATCGCGCTGGACCGTCCCGATCTGGGCTGGCGAACGAAACTCGAGCGCAGCCCCGAGTTCGTCGAGAGGCTGTACGCCGACGGAGAAGCCGCTGCGGAGGAATTTCTCGACGAGCGGTGACCGACGTGGTTCGATCACACTGGTCGTCGCAGTCGGTTATCCGACGTTCGCACTCGGTGCCAGCGGCTCGATTACTCGGCAGGCATTCTTCGAGAACACCCGACGCAGGAGGTCCTCCGAGACGTCGAGCGTGAGGATCTCCATGACGGCGACGTCCGGGTGACAAGCGGGCGCTCCGCTGCCGAAGAGGACCCGATCGGGGTGCTCGAGCACCGCGCGCTCGAGCAGGTCGCGGTACCGGACGAAGCTCGTCTCGACGTAACAGTCGTCGAACACCTCGAGCAGGTCGATCATCTCGCTCATGTGGCCGCGGTCGAGCGGGTGACCGCCAAACTGGCCGACGATCACCGGAAACCCCCGACCGAGGAGTGTTTCGGCGAGGACGTCCGGCGGGGCGTCGACGCCGCCGCGGACGATAACCGGGAGCGACACGTCGGCGAGCACCTCGAGGACCTCCTCGTCGGGGTACTCGTCGACGGTCGGATCGAGGACGAAGCCGTGAAACCGGTCGTCGTAGGCGTATCGTTCGACGTCCTCGGGCGTCGTATGGTGGTCTTTGCGGCGGCTGACGGCGTTGTGCAGGCGGCCGGTCGCGTTCCGTTCCGGTCGGTGGGTTCCGTTGATCCGGGCGAACGCGACGAACGGCCGGTCGACGCTGTGACGAGCGACCCCGTTGTTCGGCGCGAGGTAGCTCGTCTCCGGTTTTGACGGTGGAAAGACGATCGATCGGGTGATCCCGGCCTGGTGCATCTCCCGCTCGAGCCGGTCGGCCGAAATCGGCAACCGCTGGGTGACCCCCGTCCCCCCGTCCGGCGTGAGTCGGGCGTAGACGTCCACCACGCGAAACCCGTGTTCGAGCTCCAGCATCCCACGGGAGTATTTCGAGTCGACCCATATTGTGCTACCGGCTCGAGGTGCGCGCTGGTGAGAGAACACCGTCCGATCGAATCGCCAGACGGAGCCCTGTCGGGAGAGTAACGTTTATATAGAAGTGCTGACGACATGGTTAGTGAGGATCCAACGATGGCACAACAGCGACGCATGGGCGGACAGCCCATGTTCATTCTGAGCGAGGATAGCCAGCGAACACAGGGCCGAGACGCCCAGTCGTCGAACATCATGGCCGGCAAGGCAGTCGCCGAGTCGGTACGGACGACACTCGGCCCCCGCGGGATGGACAAGATGCTCGTCGACTCGAGCGGCGAGGTCGTCATCACCAACGACGGGGCGACCATCCTGAACGAGATGGACATCGAGCACCCCGCCGCACAGATGATCGTCGAGGTCTCCGAATCCCAGGAGGAAGAAGTCGGCGACGGGACCACGACCGCGGCCGTGATCGCCGGTAACCTCCTCGCGGAAGCCGAGGACCTCGTCGATCAGGACGTTCACGCGACGACCGTCGTCGAAGGCTACCACGAGGCCGCCCGCATCGCCCAGGAGGCCATCGACGACGCCGTCCAGGAAGCCGACGTCGACGACGAGATCCTGAAACAGGTCGCCGAGTCGAGCATGACCGGCAAAGGTACCGGCGGCCTGACCGCCGCGGACCTCGCCGACACCGTCGTCGAGGCCATCCGTCACGTCGAAATCGATGGCGACGTCCTGCGCGACAACGTCGCCGTCCACACCCAGGTCGGTGCTTCCTCGAGCGCGACCGAACTCGTCTCGGGTATCGTTCTCGACGAGGACCCCGCCCACGACGAGATGCCCAGCGAGGTCGAAGACGCCTCGATCGCCATCCTCGACGTCGAACTCGAGGTCACCACGGGAGACGTCGACGCAGAGTACTCGATCGACTCGATCGATCAGCTCAACGCCGCTATCGACGCCGAAGAGCAGGAACTGCAGGGCTACGCCGACGCTATCGTCGACAGCGGCGTCGACGTCGTCTTCACGACCGACAGCATCGACGACCGCGTGAGCTCCGCACTCGCCAGCGAGGGCGTGTTGCTGTTCGACAACCTCGGGAACTCCGACGCCCGCGAAGTCGCTGGCGCGACCGGCGCCAAGCGGGTCGGTGCCCTCGAGGACCTCGAGGAGGACGACTTCGGTGCGGCCGACCGCGTCAGCAGCGAAAACTACGGCGACGACGACCTCGCGTTCGTCGAGGGCGGCGCCGCTGCAGAGACCGTCACGGTCTTCGTCCGCGGTGGCACCGAACACGTCGTCGACGAACTCGAGCGCGCCATCGGTGACGCACTCGACGTCGTCGCAGCGGCGCTCGACTCCGGCGAGGTCGTCCCCGGTGCCGGTGCCACGGAGATCGCCATCGCCGACCGGATCCGACAGGAGGCAGCAGGTATCGAGGGTCGGAAACAGCTGGCCGTCAACGCCTTCGCCGACGCGCTCGACGTCGTCCCGCGCACGCTCGCGGCTAACACCGGCCGCGATCCCATCGACGCGCTCGTGGACCTCCGTGCCGCCCACGAGTCCGAGGGTCGTGCGGGCCTGATCACCGACGGCGAGACCGTCACCATCGGCGATCCGTTCGACCACGGCGTCGTCGACCCGGCCGACGTCAAGCGCGAGGCCGTCGAGAGCGCGACCGAGGCCGCGACGATGATCGTCCGCATCGACGACGTCATCGCCGCCGAGTAACTCACGCACTCGAGTTTCGACTGCTTTTTCCGAGTTACGGTCGATCTACCCCCATCTCGACCCGCTCGCGTCGGGCGAATTGCCGATGCTATCGGCCAACAGTGTTAAGTGTTAACATGTAAAATTTCTCTGTATGTCCGGAACGGCCCCGACGGATCGGTATACGTCGATACCCGACGCAACCGGGCGGACCATCTACCACGACGAGCGGCGTGGTACCTACCACGTCTGGTGTGACGAGGGCGAGTACGACCCCGTCAGCACCGCCATCGTCGCCGCCGTCGCGGCGATTCGCGATGTCGAGCCGGAAACGCTCGAGCCGTTCGCGGACTCGGTCGATCCGGACGCACTGAACGCCCTCCACGGCCACTGGACACAGCGGGAGAGCGAATCCGCCGCCGGGACGATCACGTTCGCGTACGCCGGCTGTTCGGTCACCGTCCGGGCCGACGGCGAGGTGGTCGTCGATCCGGACCCCGACTCCCCAGACGAACGGAGCGAGTGATCGATTCTTCCGTCCGAGTACCGGCCCACAACTGCCGTATTACTCGAGTTCGACCCGGTCGCCAGCCTCGAGTCCAAAGGCCTCGTCACCCCGGCCCTGGTTGACGTCGAGTTCGACGTGGCCGTGGCTGCCGACGGTCGCGAGTCGCTCGCCGACGGGGACAGCAGCAAATGTCTCCCCGACGGGAACCGGCTCCCCGTTGGCGTCGACGATGGATCGTCCCTCGAGAACGGAGCCGGGAACGTTCGTGATGACGTTCCCGAAGTCGTCGACGACCAGCACCTCGCCTTCGGCGCGGTCGTCCGTGATCGTGGCCGTCGGCAACTCGCAGTCGACGACGTCGGCGGTTCGCGAGAGCCACGAGAGTGACTCGAGATCGTCCGGGCCGACGTCGTGGACGGCCGCGGCGACGGGTGCGAAGACGTCCCGGCCGTGGAAGGTGTTGCTTGCCGGAGCATCTGGGTTTCTATCGGTACTCTCACCGGCGTCCCCGCCCAGTGACGCCCGCGGCGTCTCGGAGATACCCGTCGGTTCGACGGACTCGAGTCCTGACTCGTCGACGACGTACGCCTGTCGATCAGGACCGTCGGCGAGCCGTCGGGCCACGGGCTGGAGAACGCCGTTGTCCGGACCGACGAGAAGATGCTCCCCTGCGCGGATCACGATCGCGTCGCGGTCGGTCCCGACGCCGGGGTCGACCACGACGAGGTGGGTCGCCGGCGGAAAGTACGGGAGAACCTCACGGAGCCAGAACGCGCCGGCGCGGACGTCCTGTCTGGGGAGGTCGTGAGCGACGTCGACGAGTCGAGCGTCGGTCCGCTGGCAGAGCACGCCCTTCATCGCCGCCGGGTACGGACTGCCGAAGTCGGTCGTGATCGTGATCATGGCCGAACCGGCGATCAGATGCCGTTCGTGTCCGTATCGCTGATCATCCGCATGCGCTCTAGGCCGTCGATCTCGTCGACGACCTCCACGACCGCCGGGGGGACGAGTGACTCCCAGTCGCCGTCGTCGACCATGCGATCGCGAATCTCAGAGCCCTCGAGGACGTCGCGGTTGAACATCGGCGACTGGCGGACCTCGATGCCCGCCTCGCGGAACAGCTGGATCACGAGCGGATTGTTCGAGTAGGCGACGTCGAAGTCGGGACTCATGCTCTCGACGTGGCTCACCCACACCGAGTTGCGTTCTAAGTCCTCGATGGGGACGGCGTAGGTGACGAGGTCGGTATCGACGAGCGACTTGGTGATCATCATGATGCGCTCGCCGGCGGTGAAGGGGTTCCGGACGGAGTGGGAGTCGTCTGCACTCCCGATGCCCAGTACGAGTTCGTCGACGTCTTCGGCGATCCGCTGGACCACGTTCAGGTGGCCGTTGTGAAACGGCTGGAAGCGCCCGATGTAGAACCCCCGGGTCATGACGAACAGTGCACGACCCGGCGGCTTAAGCGTGGCGAGATACGGTCGAGAGATGCTCGAGAGAGGGTTCAACAGGGCCCGCTCGAGTCGTTGCCCGAGTCGGCGTTCAGGCCGATGTGAAATCACAGCCATTGGACGCTGTCTCGCGTGAATTCAGGCACTGACACGATCGTCCGCATGGAGAAAGTATATCAGTCGCAGTCCCTTCGAAACAGGTACTGAACAGAGTTCTATGAGCAACGATACGAACGTTGACGACCCTCCCGAAGACACGGACTCGACGGGCGAGGCCACACTCGAGGCCGAACAGTCCGAGCAGTCCCAGCGGGACGAACGGGAGTCCGACGGCGAGCGGTCGTCCTCCGAAGCGGGCGGAGACCCCGACGTCGCGGGTGGTGACGCCGAAGCCGGTGGTGACGGCGACACCGCAAGCGGCGGCCGTGATAGTGACGGCGACGGTGGTGACGAGCCAATCGACGAGTTCCGTCCGGGAGACGACTCGAGCGACGAGGAGATCGAGACCGTGGAGACGGTCGACGACCTAGGGAGTTCGGTCGACGTCGATCCGGGCGTCGAAATCGACGAGGAGAACGCCGAAGACGACATGCTCGGTGGCCTCATGGTCGATTCGACGGCCGACATCGAAGTTCCGGATCGACTCGTCGATCAGGTCATCGGGCAGGACGAAGCGCGGGACATCATCATCAAGGCCGCAAAGCAACGACGCCACGTGATGATGATCGGCTCGCCCGGGACCGGCAAGTCGATGCTGGCGAAAGCGATGAGCCAGCTGCTACCACAGGAGGATCTCCAGGACGTTCTCGTCTACCACAACCCGGACGACGGCAACGAACCCAAGGTTCGGACCGTCCCCGCCGGAAAGGGCGAACAGATCATCGAGGCCCACAAGGAAGAAGCCCGCAAGCGCAACCAGATGCGCTCGATCCTGATGTGGATCATCATCGCGATCATCGTCGGTTACGCGATCATCACGGGCCAGATTCTCCTTGGCATCCTCGCAGCAGGTATCATCTGGCTGATCTTCCGGTACACCTCCCGTGGCACCGACGCGATGGTGCCGAACATGATCGTCGACAACGGCGATCAGCGCCAGGCCCCCTTCGAGGACGCCACCGGTGCCCACGCCGGCGCGCTGCTGGGCGACGTCCGCCACGACCCGTTCCAGTCCGGCGGCATGGAGACGCCGTCTCACGACCGGGTCGAACCGGGCGGCATCCACAAGGCCAACAAGGGCGTGCTGTTCGTCGACGAGATCAACACGCTCGACGTCCGTACTCAGCAGAAGCTGATGACGGCCATCCAGGAAGGCGAGTTCTCGATCACCGGCCAGTCCGAGCGCTCCTCGGGCGCGATGGTCCAGACCGAACCCGTCCCCTGTGACTTCGTCATGATCGCGGCAGGGAACTTAGACGCGATGGAGAACATGCACCCCGCACTCCGCAGCCGAATCAAGGGCTACGGGTACGAGGTCTACATGGAGGACACCATCGAAGACACCCCCGAGATGCGACGCAAGTACGCCCGCTTCGTCGCCCAGGAGGTCGAACGCGACGGCCGCCTGCCACACTTCACCCGCGACGCCGTCGAGGAACTCATCCTCGAGGCCAAGCGCCGGGCAGGCCGCAAGGAACACCTCACGCTGCACTTCCGCAACCTCGGTGGACTGGTCCGCGTCGCCGGCGACATCGCCCGCGCCGAGGACAAGGAGTTCACCGAACGCGAAGACGTCCTGCAGGCCAAACGACGCTCGCGATCGATCGAACAGCAACTCGCCGACGACTACATCGAACGGCGCAAGGACTACGAACTGCAGGTCACCGAAGACGGCATCGAAGGTCGCGTCAACGGACTGGCCGTCATGGGCGAAGACAGCGGGATCATGCTCCCGGTCATGGCCGAGATTGCCCCCGCACAGGGTGGCGGTCAGGTAATCGCCACCGGTAAACTCCAGGAGATGGCCGAAGAATCGGTCCAGAACGTCTCGGCGATCATCAAGAAGTTCTCCGACGTCGACCTCTCGGAGAAGGACATCCACATCCAGTTCGTTCAGGCCGGCCAGCAGGGCGTCGACGGCGACTCCGCTTCCATCACGGTGGCGACGGCCGTCATCAGCGCACTCGAGGACATCCCGGTCGACCAGTCGGTCGCGATGACCGGTTCGCTGTCGGTCCGCGGGGACGTCCTCCCGGTCGGCGGCGTCACCCACAAGATCGAAGCCGCCGCCAAGGCCGGCTGTGACACCGTCATCATCCCAAAGGCCAACGAACAGGACGTGATGATCGAAGACGAGTACGACGAGATGGTCGACATCGTCCCCTGCTCGAACATCAGCGAAGTGTTAGACGTCGCCCTGATGGGCGAACCGAAGAAAGACTCGCTGGTCGACCGACTCAAGTCGATCACCGGCTCCGCGTTCGAGGGGAGCCAGAGCGCCGTCGGCGCCGGCGGCTCGAGTCCGAGCCCCCAGTAGATACCGATGCCACAGTGGACGGCGTTCGCGGTGATCTCGGGCGTCGTCCTCCTCTTGTTGCTCGTTCTCTCCCATCTGACACAGCAGACGTTCGACACCGACGCTGACGCCGACAACACCGGCTCCGATTCAGAGCACGCTGAACCGTTCGACGGCACCCCGTTCGAGTCGGCGACCGCCGAGTCGGACGCGAGGTCACCTGCCGAGACGGCCAGTTCCCCGGAGACGGTTCCCGACCTCGGGTTCGATTCCAGCGAGCGTCGAGCCGACGTTCCCGGCGAGCCCGACACCGGGACTGAGACAATCGATCGAACGGACGCAGACACGATCGATCCGTCGGAGGTGTCGACGGCGATGCTGCTCGCGAACGTCGCCGCCTCGCAGGGGCTGTTCGCGTTGGTACTGATCGGTGCCGCACTCTACACCGGCGTTCCGGCCTCGGCGCTCGGACTCGAGTTCTCGTGGGCTGCCCTCGAGGCCGGGCTCGTCCTCGGGACGGCCGCCGGCCTCGTCCTCTACGTCGCGAACGAAATTGGCGCGTCACTGGCGACCCGCTTTGGCTTCGATCACGACGAACAGCTTCGAGAGATGCTCGCCCCCGACTCCGGTCGCGGGTGGGCGCTCTTGCTCGGCGGCGTCCTGCCGATCATCGCCATCTTCGAGGAACTGCTCTTCCGGGCAGCGCTCATCGGCGTACTCTGGGCCGGCTTCGGCATCGACCCGTGGCTGCTCGCGGTCGCCTCCTCGATCGCGTTCGCCCTCGGCCACGGCATGC
Source organism: Natrarchaeobaculum aegyptiacum (assembly GCF_002156705.1). Taxonomy (NCBI): domain Archaea; kingdom Methanobacteriati; phylum Methanobacteriota; class Halobacteria; order Halobacteriales; family Natrialbaceae; genus Natrarchaeobaculum; species Natrarchaeobaculum aegyptiacum. The sequence continues at coordinate 2,386,393 of NZ_CP019893.1, read as the reverse complement.
AGGGCTCTGTCGGCGTCGTCGTCACCGGCCTGCTCGGGTTCGTCCTCGCGGCCATCTTCGTCGTCACCGGAAGCCTGCTGGTCGTGATCGTCGCTCACTACTGGATCAACGCCCTCGAGTTCGTCGTGCACGAAGGGCTCGATCTCGAGTGGGCGAAGTCCCTCGAGGGGTAACGTCGGTGACAACCCTCGAGAACTAAGGTGGCCGAGACGGTCGAATCGGATATGAACGGTTCAGAGAGGGGACGCCAGGGCAGCGGGATTCCACAGCGCGTCCACCAGTTGATCGTCGCCGGTATCGTGGTCTACTTTCTGCTGTACGGTGCGTTCGTGGTCACCGACCACGTGTACGCGTTCTTCGCCGCGGAACTCGTCTTCGGCGTGATCGCCGTCGGACTCGGTGCGACGCTGTTCGGGATCGCCGACGGTGAGGTCGGGGCCGAACTCGCCGCTGCCGTGTTGCTCGTCGTCGGTGGTATCGCCCAGTTTTCGTTCCTGCTGACGTTCGAGCCGATCCTGTCGACGGTCTCGTCAGTTGCAGTCTTCGCGGGCGTCGGACTGTACGTTTACACGGTCTGGGTCGGCGAGTGAGGCCGAGACTCAGACGATCTCCTCGAGTGCCTCGAGACTGCGCAGTTCGTAGGTCGGTCGGTGGTCACCCGGGCGCTCGGTGCCGTCTGCGAGCCACGCGGAGTCGAGTCCCATCGCGTTGGCACCGGCGATGTCCGCATGCAGACTATCGCCGACGTGGATCGACGCCGCTGGCTTCGCCGCGAGTTTACCCAGTGCGTACTCGAACGGCGTCGTGCTCGGCTTCGGGTCGATTCCCGCACCCGGGTCCGTATACACTCGCACGTCGAAGGCGTCGGCGATGCCGAGACTCTCGAGCTTCTGGACCTGTCGGGGCCGCTCGCCGTTCGTGATCAGGCCGACTCGAGCCCGGTCGCGGGCGTACTCGAGCACCCGTTCGGCACCGGGGCGAAACTGGACGGCCGTCGGGTCGGCCGTCTCGAGGTAGCTGTCGGCAAGCGTGGTGGCGACGTCGGTAGCTGGGCGGTCGGTCTCGGGTTCCCCGTCCGATCGCTCGAGGACCGTCTCGAACAGGGTCACGTAGAACTCCCGGTCGGAGTCGGCGCTGGGAACCGACGGGACGAGCGCCCGCAGATCGTCGTGGGTACAGAAGGGGTCGTAGCCGGCGCTGTCGAATGCCGACTCGAGGACCGTCTCGGGATCCTGCGTCGGTTCACAGAGCGTCCGGTCGAGATCGAAACAGACCGCGTCGTAGGCTGCCATTCGGTTACGACCCGTAGGGGCGCGTGCATGCTGAAGGTTTCGCCGGTCGGATGCCGGACTCCCGGGATCGGTGTGATTATTTTCACCGCGGCCCCTGTCGGGGGTATGGACCTCGTCAAACGCGTCCACGTCGCCGCCCTCGGCTACGAGTTCGACCGAATTCTCGAGCCGATCCGCGACCAGCGTGCGGACCTGGTCTACCTGCTCGCAGACGCAGCCGGGAACGTCGACGCAGATTACCACGACCCGCTCCGGGACGAACTCGAGGAGATCGTCCCCGAGGTCCGGACCCGGGAGTGCGATCTCACGGACGTCTACGCCGTGCTCGGGGACGTGACGACGATCGCCTCGAGACACGCCGACGACGTCGTCGCGGTCAACGTCTCGAGTGCGGGCCGGGTGCCGGCGATCGGGATGACGATGGCCTGCATGGACGTCTCGACGAACGCCCACCCCTACTACGTCGAGCCCGAATCCTACGCCCACGACCCGACGGAGATTCCGACGACCGCGGGGGTCGAGGACGTCCAGCAGTTGCCGATCTACCCGATCGACTCACCGACGCCCGACCAGGTCGCCATCATGGGCTTTCTCGCGGATCCGAGCGCGTGGGAAGGCTATCACGACGACCGGACGAGCCCGCCGATGAAGAAAGACCTCATCGAGTACGCTCGAGACGTCGGCCTCTCGTTCATGGCCGATCGACGGGCACCGGGCGACCAGCCCGGCGAAGACAAGGGTGCATTCAGGATCCTCGACACCCACGTTCTCGATCCCCTCGCCGAGGACGGCTACGTGACCGTCGAGTCGGTGGGCCGCCGTCGCGTGGTCGAACTCACCGACCGCGGTGCGAACGCGTTTCGCGCCTTCCGACACAAGCTCTCGGAGATCGACGAAATCGACGGCGTAGCGGGCGAGTTCGAGCACGAGCAGTGGGCAGACAGGGAGTGAACAGCCCGATCAGTTCTCTTCTCGATCCTCCTCGAGCGCGACCAGCGCGTACAGCGCCGACCCCAGCCTCGCCGCCTCGAGGTCGGCCTCGAGTCGCTCGACGTGGGACTCGAGTCTGTCTTCTTCGAGTGCGTCCGGGTCGTCGTTTCCGCCTGGCGACCATCGTGTGCGGCCGAGAAGCCACGGTGCCTCGGCCTCGAGATACGAGTCCGGAAGCTGGAGGGCGTCCGGACGACCGCGCCTCGCGGCGGCGAGCAGTTCGTGGGCCACGATCAGTCGCCGCCGAAGTGCACGGATTTCTCCTGCGTCAGCGGGTGGGCTCAGCCGGCTCGCGACGACGTCCGTCGCGGCGGCGACGTCGGCGGGATCGACTGGTCGGTCGGCGCTCGAGGCCAGCCACTCGGCCTCGAGCGTCGGACCGCGGCTCCGCCGGCTCGCGAGCCGGAACGCAGCGAGGACGGCCGCCGGTCGGCCGTACTCGCGCGTCGCCAGGTCGCCGGCAGCGTCGAACGCGGCTCGAGCGACCGGGGCGAGGTGACCGCACTCGAGCTGGCTGGCGACGTCGTCGATCGTCGGTTCCTCCGCCGGGGACAACTGGCACTGAGCCATATGAGAGTGAAGGGGCGAGCGTATATTATCAGCTTCTGAGAAAGTAACGATACGATCGTAACTATTCGAACCATTGTGAATGTCGGCACAGGGCAGCGATAGCCGAACTGGTGTAGATGCGTGCGAACGCGTGACGACCTGCACGATTCGCCACGTTCAAGCCGGTCCCCTTCGACCGGTGGAATATGACGCGATCTGTCTGGATCAAAGCCGACGACACCGTCGGCGACTGGGACGACCGTCGGGCGCGGATCACCGCCGCCCTCGAGGCGGGTGTCGACTGGGTGCTCGTCGACGAAGACGACGTCGCTCGCGTGCGCGAACTCGGCGATATCAACGTCGCCGCGTTCCGGACCGACGGCGACCTGACGCTGGTCGACGACGCGGAATCGGACGACGAACCGGCCCCCGAAGAGCGACCAGACGCCGTCGTCGTCGGCAAAGACGGCGAGGGCGACGGCACCGTGGACATCCCCGAGGACTTCTCCGGGTCGGCCGACCTGACGACGCTCCGCCGGGACGACGACCTCGACCGCGGCGCCTACGTTCGTATCCTCGGCAAAGAGTACGAGCGGTTCGCCGAGACTGCAGCCGAGGAAGCAGACCACACAATCGTCGTCGGCGAAGACTGGACGATCATCCCGCTCGAGAACCTGATCGCCCGCATCGGTGAGGAGACCGACCTCGTCGCCGGCGTCACGAGCGCCGAGGAAGCGAAGACGGCCTTCGAAACCCTCGAGATCGGTTCTGACTCGGTCCTGCTCGATTCGGACGATCCAGACGAGATCCGCAAGACCGTCGAGGTCCGTGACGAAGCCGAACGGGAGACCCTCGACCTGGAATACGCCGAGGTGCTCGAGGTCGAACGCGTCGGAAGCGCAGATCGGGTCTGTATCGACACGGGCAACCTGCTGGACCACGACGAGGGGATGCTCGTCGGCTCGATGTCCCGCGGGCTGGTCTTCGTCCACGCCGAAACAGCCGAGTCGCCGTACGTCGCCTCCCGCCCGTTCCGTGTCAACGCGGGAGCCGTCCACGCTTACATCCGCACGCCCGACGGCGGCACGAAGTACCTCTCTGAACTCCAGAGCGGCGACGAGGTCCAGGTCGTCGACACGAACGGCCACACACGCGAGGCCATCGTCGGCCGCGTCAAGATCGAGAAGCGCCCGATGTTCCGGATCGCCCTCGAGACCGACGACGGCGACCGCGTCGAGACGCTACTGCAGAACGCAGAGACGATCAAGGTCGCCACGAGCGAGGGCCGCAAAGCGGTGACCGATCTCGAGGCCGGCGACGATCTCCTGCTGTACTACGAGGACACGGCGCGTCACTTCGGCGAGGCTGTCGAAGAGAGTATCATCGAAAAGTAACGAGACTGGCGGACTGACGTGTCGTTTTCCCGACTGAACGTCGACCGTTCGTGAGTATCCTGCGACGGGTGTCAGAATCGACGATCGAACGTTACGAGTGAATCGGCTCCTCTTCGTCCGGGGCGGCGTCCTCGGTTTCGGGCCGCTCGAGGCGAGTCGTACACCAGTGACAGAACGCGAGGTCCTCGTCGAGTTCGCGCCCACATTCGGGGCAGGCTGGACCGTCCGTTCCATCGGGACCGTTCGGTCCGGGTGGGAACCCGAGCGCGCGAATGGCCGCGTCGACGGCGGCGAACACCATCACGAACGAGAGGACGAACTGGCCGACGGTGTCGATCTCCGTCGCGAGAAGCTCTGCACTCTCAGAAACCGAGCCGACGGCGGCCAGGTCGGCCGGCGGCGGGAGAAAGATCGCGAGTGCGGCAAAATACAGCCCGGCGAACAGCAGCGCCCGGAGCCAGTCGCGAATGAGTGCGTGCCCGGCCCCGGGGAGGAGTGCCGACAGGATCGCGGCCGCGAGCGCACGGAGCCATCTCATACGCAAACGCTAGGGAGAGACGACTGGTTAACATTCCGATTCTCGTCGCCGTCGCCAAGCCGGTGATTCGACGGCGGGGCGTTCTCACGAGCACCCGGTCACGGTCAGGACCACGAGCTGTGGCGCGCGTTTCCAACTGACGACGGCAAGTGCCCGTCGGTACTACGGGTCGGCCCCTCGATGGGCGTTCGCGCCAGCTCGGATCCACAGCGACCACAGTGGACCACCGTCTGCTCCGTCGACGATTCCGCGGACGCCGCCGACGGCGACGATTCGGCGATCGTGCCCTCGCAGTTCGGGCACGACTCGAGGAGCGTTCGCAGCGCCGTCAGCGCGGTCTCCTGCTGGTCTGCCTCGAGTGCACACCAGCCGGGTGAACGGTCGACGAGAAGCGGAGCCGCCGTCAGGTCGGCGAGGAACGCCGCCCGCGACGGCCAGACGCCGAGAAGGCCGTCATCGTCGGTCGCAGCGTACTGCGTCCCGATCTCACCGACGTCGACCACAGCGGGGTCGACAGCGAGCCAGTGGGCGAGGTGTTCCGGGGCGGTTCCCGACTGTCGGACCTCGTCGATCCGACGGTGCCACGCCCGCCGGAACGACCGCTCGAGGCGGAACTCGCGTTCTGCGGGGAGGTCGACGACGACGTCGAGCGGACGAAGGATCGAATCGACGCGGTCACGAGTGTGGTCGCTGTCCCGTTCGATGGTCGGTTCCGGCCTCGGTTCGTGAGATGGGGCGACCATCCGGCGGATCGACCCGAGCGCAGCGGAAAGGTGACCGAGCATGACCGGCCGGACCACGACCGCCACTATAGGTAGTGATCGATTACCGTCTGGAAATCCGTACTATCGGCCGGTTCTCGGTCGTCAGAAGTTCCCGGTCGGCAATATCCAGTGACGTTACTCGATGGTCACGGTCGGTTCGAAAGTCAGTCGATGGCGTACCACGGTGGGACCGAGACTGCACCCAGCGGGCTGGTGGCTGCGGCCGAGAGCGACCTGGTGCAGATATCCTCGTACTGCCCGGGACGTCGTTTCGCTGGCTGAACCGCGTTATCCATCAGAGCTTTGACTTGATTCGGCACACGTGGGCTCGACCTCGAGCGGCTGCTCGATCGTACGGTCCCCGCCAGTGACGGTCACGTCGACGAGTGCAGGCTCGGTCGACTGTCGACAGTCGATCGTCACCGCAACGACGTCACGCTCTCCCGGGTCGACTGTCTCTGGGGATTCGACATCGACGAGACCGGGAGCGTTCACGCCGGTCACGTGCACGGTCACGGGTTCCTCGATGCGATTGGTCACGAACACCTCTTCGACGCTAGTTCCGTTCTGATCGGACGCCGTAGAGGGTTGGTGCTCGATGCCGATCGCTGCGTCGGCGTCGTCGGCGATAGCCACGCCGAGCGATCGATCGAGGGTAACACTCGAGACGCCGGCAGTTGCACCGACGAGTACCAGACCCCCGACGAGGAGGAGGATGCCGATAACGAGTCTCGATCGAGTCACGGCGGCCCCCCGGACGCCGCAATCCTGTTTCGGCGTGTGGTATACGTGTGAACGATCGCGATCGTCGAGAACATTCCGAGGAGCACCGTGGCGAGTGCCATTCCCGAGAGGTTGGCGAACGGAGGGACCGACAGCCACGCGAGTCCGACGATCACCGCGGCGATACCAGTAAGCCAGAGGTACCACTGGTTCCAGTGGACGTCGTCCACAGGAGTGTACTCGAGGTACAGCTGGAACTCGCGTGCGTCGTCCGTGAGCTCGACCTCGCCTCGCGTTCGGTCATACTCGATCGCGCCGCTCGAGGCGAGTTTGGGGAGATGTGACTGCCGCAATGCGGTATACACTCGCTTTCGCTCCTTCCACGAGAGTTCGTCGGCGGGACGTTCGTACTCCCACTCGGAGAGAACGTCGACCAGCGTTCGCAACTGAACGCGGTCTTCTTCGTGGTGTTGCAGGAAGTGCAACACCCATCGTCGTCGCTGGTTACTCAGCGTCGTGAAGATCTGTTCTTTCTCGACGTGATCTGAATCCGGTTCGACTGCCTGATGCTTGTGTATCTGTCGTGAATCGGTCAATGGGATCCCCACCCCTTGTACGGCGTGAGACGGGAGCGAGCGTCTTAGCTATCAGTAACATACCACACCGAAGATGGTCATTTCTTGGTGAAAGAATTCGTTGTGTGAACAGCACTGTCGGATGTTGAGCGGGAAGGGGTAACGAAGTTTCCTCCCCGCCGTCGCTCGATTCATCAGTAAACAAGATAGTATTGACAGCGATTAGTTCCTCTATACTAAACTGACTGATTCCCTGTCGTTCGATCGAACGCGCCGACGCGCGCCTGTACCGATGAGAGGGTCGATCGACACCGGGTGGGGGATCGGAAGCCAGATAGCGGTGCTCCTGGCGATACTCGTCTGTGGAGCGCTGCTCGCGGGGAATATCCTCGGCGTGCCGATCCTGTTGAGTTACGTCGAGTCGGGGAGCATGGAACCCACGATCGAGACTGGCGACGGGTTCGTCGCGATACCCACGGCGGATGCTCGTTCCGTCGAAACGGGTGACGTGGTCGTCTTCGAAGCTGAAGAGGCCGATGGCGGAGGGCTCACGACCCACCGAATCGTCGACGAAACTGAACAGGGGTACGTAACTCGAGGTGACGCCAACCCTGTCACGGACCAGGACGCGGGCGAGCCATACGTGACCGACGGCCAGATCGTCGCGACCGCGATGCAGTTCGACGGCGGCGTCGTTACGATACCACACCTGGGAACGGCGGCGATGACCGTCTCCGCTGCACTGGCAACACTCCAGTGGCAGCTGGCGTCACTGCTCGGAACGGACGCAATTCTCGGTACGTCCGGCCTGGGAACTCTCCTGCTCGTCGGTGGGCTCGTGGTGATCGCGGCCTCATTTCGCTCTGGGGCACGTCGGCGGGAAGTCGGCTCGCGAACGCGGTCACGCCGAAACGTGTTCGACGCCAGACGAGTCGTCCTCGCCGTCGCGGTACTCCTCTTCGCAGTGACGCTGGCGACGACGCTCGCGATGTCGGGGTCGACGGAACTGGGTGTCGTCAGCGCCGAGTTCGATTCCGAACGGCCGGACGTCATTCCGGCCGGCGAGTCCGAGGTCCACACGTTCGAACTTCACAACGTCGGCGTCGTTCCCGTCGTCTCGATCGTCGAACCCGCCAGCGGTGGGATCGACGTCGACGGAGGACCGCACACGCTCGGTCACGGGGAGTCCGCGAACGCGACCGTCGAAATATCGGCACCAGACGAGCGGGGGTACTACCTCCGTTCGTTCGCCGAGTACCGGTACTTCGCCGTCTTGCCACCGCCGCTGCTCGCCGAGTTACACGCGATCCATCCGTGGGTCGCGACGACGGCGACGGCGACGGTCGTCACCGGCGTGTTCACACTTCCACTCGCCATCGTGGTCGGGACGGGATCGATCGCGGTCCGCGACCGCAAACGGTCGGACGGGCCGGGGAGCCTTCTGAGGTGACAGATATGGATGGACCATCACAGTATCACGGAGTGGGGCAGGTCGACAGCGGTCGACTCCCCAGGAGGTACCGACGATGAATACCGAACGAGCGATCGTTCGAGCTCGAACGGCACTCGACCAGTGGTTCGTGCTCGTCGTAATCGTCTTGCTCGCGGTGAGCCTGTTCGGCGCGTACGCGACGTACTCGAGTGCAGCCGAACAAACGGCGACCGAAACGAAGACGGTTGAGGCCTGGTCGACAACCGGCGGATTCGATCACGGTGCCACGGTCGAACGAGAAAACGAGGTGTTCGAGGTCGGATCCGAACTGACCGACCGAACCACCTACTTCACGTCGATCTCGCCAGCGCTCGAGGGTTCGTTCTGGTACACGTATCACGCCGAGGACGGTGACGTCGACGCGAGCCTCGAACTCGAACGCGTCACCCGATCCGTCGACGAAGACGGTGAGGAGGTCGTCGAACACTGGCGTGTCAACGAAACACTCGACACGGCAGCGGCCGACTCGTTCGAACCCGGTGAGGAACTCGACGCCTCCTTCTCGCTGGACGTCCAGGAGACGGCGAACGAGACGGATCGTATCGAAGAGAGTCTCGGGGGCTCGCCCGGAACCGTCGAGACGACCATCGTCGCGTCGGTCTCCAAAACTGGCGTCGTCGACGGAGACCCGGTCGATCGAACCGAGACCTACGAACTCGTCGTCGACACAGACACCGACGTGTACACGGTCGACGGCCCCGCTCACGAAGAGCGACCCGTCGATGAAACGGAGGTGGTCGAGACCGAACGGGAGTCCGTACTTCCCGCGCCACTCGGTTCGACGCTCCTGTTCGTCGTGTCGCTTCTCGCGCTTGGTGCTGTCGTCAGGGCAAAAGCGACCGACCGGCTCGCGCCGCCGGAGGACGAACTGAAGCGGGTCCGTCGTGAATACGAGCGTGAAACCTTCGACGACTGGATCTCACGCGGCTCGATCCTCGCGGACGAAGAACCAGACACCCGGATCGAACTCGAGACGCTAGAAGGGCTCGTCGATGTCGCGATCGACTCTAACGGACGCGTCATCGAAACGGACGACGACTTCGTCGTCGTCGACGGTGAGACACTGTACGCGTATGCGCCGTCGTCGGGGACCGACGAGGATGGCGAAGATGACAGTGGAGGGCCGGATGAAAGAGGTTCCCCGGACGAGACGGACGGCGACGATAGCGGTGTGAACGACGACGACAGCGAGAGGAACCTCGTCCCCGACGATCCGACCGGAGGCGATGGAGACGACGATGTGAACGACGACGGGACACACTCCGGTGACGGCCTCGATACCGGCGAAGCTGCGGACGCTTGCGAGTGACCGCACGTCTGCGGCCGGTCGGCATTCAACGCCGGCCGCCCAGGATGCTCAGGAATCGAGTTCGGCCGGCCGGTCACCGATGCCGTAGCGGTGCTGATTGAGATTGATATACGCGTGGGCAAGCGCGGAGACACCGAAGGTCAGCACGACGAACAGCGCCCAGGAAAGCCCGGACGCGAGCGAGAACGGATAGACGCCGACCATCGCCAGTGTGAGAACGCATACGTTGACGCCCGTGAGTCCGAGGTAGTACAACCCCCACGGGACGTCGATACCCGGAACGATGTCGAGGTAAATGTCGAGCTGGGCCGTCTCCTCCGTGAGTTTCACTTCACCGCGTCGAGCATCGTAGTCGACGAATCCAAGGTCGTCCATCTTGGGGAGGTGAAACTGATGCAACGCGGTCTGGACCCGCCGGCGATCCTCGGAAGCGAGTTCCGTGACGTCTTTCTCGAGTTCCCAGGCTGCGACGTGCTCGGACAACTGCCGAACCGACGTCGGTTCGGTTCCTCGCTGTCGTAAATAGTGAAAGACGAACCGGCGGCGGCTGTTGCTCATCACCTCGAGGATGTCGTCCTTCGAGAGTGTCATATCGGAAGACCGATCGGTACGGCTGTCGGATACCGCTTGCGAGTGTTTCATGCGTGACCCACCCCAGGTGATACTGGATTCGAACGAACCGTACGGTGAACCGTTCCTTCAGTAATTCCACGAACACGTGGTCGGCGTCGAGCCATCCCGACGTTTCTTCGACACAGAATCGGTGTGAGACTCGAAAAGTGAGTTTTCAGACCAACAGATGATCTGGCATCAGAACAGGTAGGATTTACGAGTAAACTGGTTGGAGTAGACGAACGATAGTTCACTGCTGGGATCACCAGCAGGTCGAACGCATCCACGGACGCTGTACTCGTTCACGGACGGAACGGGATTCCTTCGACACTCGAGTGATCTGGGAAGACCGGTTTAACGGGCCGATGTACGTGCCCGTTTGAATCCGCAAAGGGAGTTTCCGGATTCGTACTCGTTCGTTGCGAATCCCGGAGGTTCTATATTAATATCCTCGAACCGGCCGTGGACCGGAACACGCGTCGCCCCGCTCGAGGGCCGAACGGTGAGGCAATTCGGTTCCACGAGAGGGGACGACGCGGGAGCCACTACGAACCCATGGAACGACGCAAGTTCATGATCGGTGTTGGAAGTACAGCTATCGGAGCCAGCGCGCTCGTCGGCGCGAGCGCGTTTTCCGTCGTCAGTGCGGACCGTGACCTAGAAGTCGACGTTGCAGACGACGCGAGCGCGTTTCTTGCACTCGAACCAGAAAGTGATTACGCAACGACCGATAACGGTCAGATTCAACTCGATTTCACGAACTCTGACTACGGTGCAGACGGCCTGAATGAAAACGCGGATACGAGGTTCGATGCTGTGTTCTCGGTCAAAAACCAGGGATCCCAAACCATCAATCTCTACGTCAGTGACGACCACGAATCCGCCAGAGGCTGGGGTGAAAATAATCCACTTGGCATGTTCTGGTCGGAGAGTGAGGAGTTCGATGCCGTCATGTTACCCGATTCAGCGAATCCGGAAGGATTCGATTCGGAATCGCCAGAACTCGGCCCCGGTGATGAAATCTTCGTCCATATGATTTTCTACCTGCGAGATGCTTGGGAAGGCCTCGGCGATATCGACGATGTGTCGGGTGAACTGAAGTTCTACGCGGAGACGTAACTACCCTCGTTTTCGACGAGGATGAAGCATGAATAGACGCCAATTCCTCATCGGCGGTGGCGGGTTCGCGATCGGGGCCAGTTCGCTCATCAGCTCCGGAGCGTTCAGCGTAATCGGTACAGATCGAACGCTCGATGTCACCGTCGAAATGGATCCAGAAGCGTACCTCGCGTTTGACCTCGTTGATGAGGGTGGTCGAGCCTGGATCGACTTCAATCAAATCCGATTTGAATTACCCGGGATCCGCGAAGACGAATTCAACGGTACGAATCCTAGTGGCCTGGGTCGCGACTCCGTGTACGAATTCACCAACGACACCGCGGGACAAGCCGGTGATGGACTCTTCACTGTTACTAATCAGGGAACTCGAGTTGTCACTGTCCACTTCGACGTAAATGGCACCGACGGTCCGAATGTTGATGTATTCGACGTCGCAGACAGTGATCGCTCTGCAATCGTCGCTGATGATCCGATCGACCTCGAGACCGGAGCGGGATTCGCTGCTGGGTTGCGAATCGATACTCACGACGTTCAGGTCGGCAGCTACGGTCTAACGATGAATGCCGTCGCCGAGAAGAAGAGTTGAATCTGACTGGTCGGTAGATGAACCAGTCACTTTCGTTTTATTTTCAGGTTCGGTCAGTTCCGGAACAGATGCCGACTAAAGGGAACCTATAATCTCACTTCTGGGACTGTATACTTACCACCCAGGCCGAAATGGGTTTGTTCAAATCCGGCTCGAGCGGCCGACCGGAGAGATCACCGTGGACCGACGAACGATCCTGACTGGACTCGGCGGGCTTGGACTGGCGGGGATGGGGGGGCTGTTCCTCTACCGACGCTCGAACACCGAGGTCGTCTCGGACGACGACGAGACGACGGTACACCCGCCGGACGAAGATGGCGGACCGCCAGCGCCGCCGGGCAAAACGGACGCGGGACACGACGAGAACCGGATCGAACTCGAACTCGAGAAGCGGGGCGCACCCGATCGAGTGAACTCGGACTCCACGTCGTACTTCGACGATGTTTTCTTCATTTGCAACCGCGGGAAGGAGCCGGCGGAGGTGTGGCTCGAGACGACTCCTCGAAAGAACGGACGCGGCGAACCTGCCGTCCGGTTTCATCCGAACCGGAACTACGAGCAGTCGATCCGGGGAGACGGAAACGCAATCGAGATTTCGGCGAGGGAGTGCCTGTCGGTGAGCGTGACGACGCGAACGTACGGGCTGTCCGCTAACGAGGTACTCGTCGACCAGGTGCTGGTTCGCACGCACCGAAGGAAAAAGTGAGTGCGGGACCGGAATCGCGTGGCCTCGAGCGACGCGTAGGCCGGAGTCCGGTTGGCGGAAGGGCTCCTCGGTATCTCCGTGGATTCCCGAGGACGTTTCGGATTCCTCGTTCCGACAGGACGGGCGGGTACTGACGGTCGTTCAGAGAGGAGATAGTAGTGAGAGGTTTCGGCTCTTGCAATCGGAGTCAGTCGAGACTCCAGGAACCGGGTGCGGTCATGCACGTCGTCCCTGCAGATACTGCTGGCACCCCGTGGAACAACTGCTCGCGGTGTATACACAACTGTGGTCCCGTGATCGGTGTCGAGTGACGCGTCGAACGACCCTGGGGTGCCGGGACGACCCCACCACAGGACTATTCGATGCAGTACACGATGACCATGCAACGACGCAACTTTCTGCTCGGTGTCGGAAGTACCGCAATCGGAACCAGCGCACTCGTCGGTTCGGGTGCGTTCAGTCGCGTGGAATCCCAGCGCGACGTGAAGATCGCTGTGGCAGAGGACAAAGACGCGTACCTCGGGCTGAAGCCATGCGATACGAAACACGGTGACAATTTCGTCGGCGACGACGGTCGCGGTCACGTCACCCTCGACTTCGGGGCGAGCGGCAACGACGGCGACGGCGTCAACTCCGACTCCCGGACCTGGTTCGACAACGTCCTCAAGATCTGCAACCAGGGGAAAGCCGACGCGAACGTCTACGTCAGCAGCGATGCACTGGAAGACGCTGCTAACTTTCCGAAGGGAGTGAGCTCACACTACAAGGATCCGACCGACGTCGACGACGAGTTCCTCGACGAGTGGGGCAACGAGTGGCGACTCGCCTTCTACACCGGTGAAGCCGCCGGGAGCAGCGGCGACGAAAACCTGCGCTCGATCGTCGGGCAGGCGAACGAGTTCGAACTCCCTGTCGGGGAGTGCGAGTGTATCGGTGTGCGGGTGGTGACGAAAGACGTCGACGCGGAGAAAGCCGAGCACCTCTTCGACGGAACGATTACCATCACTGCCGACTCGCCGGAAGCCGGTTCCCGGGACGGAAAACACGACTAGAGCATCGTACAGATGAGTGAGACGATATGAAACGACGACCGTTCATCGCCGGCGTCTCCGGACTGGGACTCGGTGCGAGTATCGCCGTCGGTTCGGGCGCGTTCAGCCGCGTAGAATCCCAGCGCGCCGTCAGCGTCGCGGTCGCCGAAGACGGGGACGCCTATCTCGGCCTGACGCCGTGCGATACGAAACACGGTGACAATTTCGTCGGCGACGACGGTCGCGGTCACGTCACCCTCGACTTCGGGGCGAGCGGCAACGGTGGCAACGGCGTCAACTCCGACTCCCGGACCTGGTTCGACAACGTCCTCAGGATCTGCAACCAGGGGAAAGAGACGGTGTGCGTCTGGATCGGTGACGACAACTGGCCACGGCTCGTCGACGACGCGTACGATGCAGACTACTCGGAATACGACGGTGACCGCCGGGTCGATTTCTACCTCGGCGCAGACCGGGACCGGTCGATAGTCGGCGTGAAAAACGCCGTTTCTCTCGAGACCGGAGCGTGCGTGTGCATCGGTGTCGCGACCCTGACGAAAGGCCTCGAGGCAACCGACGAACTCCTCGACGACCTCGGGGAAGAGATCGTGATCCACGCCGATGCAGACTGCCCGAAAGAGCCAGAGCCGCCGGATCCGGAACCCGAAGAACCGCGAACACAGGGATTCTGGCGGAACAATCCGACGTCCTGGCCGGTCGACGAAATCGGTGTTGGTGGAGTTACATATTCGAGAGACGATGCGATTACAGTGATGAATCAGCCAGTCAGAGGCGACCAGACAGTGAACCTCTTTCGGCAGCTCGTCGCGGCGAAGCTCAACCGAGAATCGGGTGTCGAGAGTAACTGTATCGACGAGACGGTCGACGACGCCGATACATGGCTCGCGGACAACCCGGTCGGTAGCGGGGTCAGCGGAGGCGATCCGGTCTGGCAGGACGAGGGTGGGAGACTCAGGGACGAACTGGATGCGTTCAACAACGCCGGTTGTCCACTGGCCTGACGAGCCACCCAGCCGTCGTTCGAACCGAAGTGCTGTTTGATAGCACTAGCACCTCGTCGACCGCTATCGCCGGTCGAGTCAGGTCGTGTCCTACGTTTTTCCGAACGGCGTCGCTCGCTTTCTGTGGGTGAGCCGTCTGCGTGATCGTGGGAGCGCGAGCGGTGGTGGCGACAGAACGGTTTCCAACGTCACCAACCAGGATTCCTCGATCTGCACCAGCGTGATTTCGGTAATCGTCGGTAGGGCTGGTTCAGGTACTCTCTGAGACAGTGAATTGAGACGATTACCCAGTCAGCGTAGCCGCCATCACCCTTCTCGAACGCCGGTGCTGGCTCGCCAATGACAGCATCCGGGGACAAATCGACGCATCGGTCGGTGAACCGGGCGAGTTGAGACGGCATACTCGCCGCGTCCTCGCTCAACGTTACATAATCCCGGTCGAGACGTCAACTGAGCGGCGTCTAAACGTGGCCCGGAAAGAGTAAAACGAGCAACGAGGACGCCGTGTCGTACTCGTGGAGTTACTCGAGTTGCGAGACCAGCTCCGCGAGCGTCTCGAGATCGTACTGTCCCGGTGCGGTCGCCTCGGCTGGATCGACGGGCGCGTAGCCGATCCGCGAGCCGTAGACTGGAGCGACGGCTCGCGTATGGCTGCCCGCCTCGCCCATCGCCATCGTCGCCACCGTGTTGCCGTCGGTTGCGAGTTTGTGGGTGACAGCCAAGAGCGCGAGAGTATCGTCCCGATCCTTGGCGGTGACCGCGAGTTTGCCGACGTCGGCATGCTCACAGGCCGTCGTAAGCGTCTCCATCAGTTCGATTTCGTCGGGCGTCCCCTCGAAGTCGTGAGCCGAGGCGACGACGGCCACGTCTCGCTCGCGTGCCATCTCGAGCACCGCGTCGGCGTCGCCGGCCGTGATCGACTCGAGTTCGACGTCGATCGCCTCGACAGCTTCAATTGCGGTCGTCTCGGCAAGGTCTGTGAGCCGGTCGGCGTCGGTACCGTCGTACTCACCACCCTCCCAGGTCGGGCGGTTAGTCGCCAGAATGGGTAACTCGCCGTCGTAAGCTTTCAGGGCGGCGAGTGGCCCGTCGGCCATGTCCATCCGAAATTCAACGAGATCCGCATGCCCGCGTGCGCCGGGTTCGTCGGACAGATCGGCAGTCGCCGCGGTGAGGACGAACGAATCGAAGTCGATAGCCATGCACGAGATGTCGAAAGACAGGAGAAAAACGGTGTCGCTTCGTCGAGTACGATAGCCGAGACGATGGGGACCGCCGGCCCAGACCGACGGTAAAAGACCAGAACCCGTTTCAGGCCAGGCCGAGGGTCTCTTCGGCCTCGAGCAGTTCGTGGTAGCGGTTTCGAATCGTCACTTCGGAGATGTCCGCGACGTCCGAGACGGCCGCCTGCGTGGTCTTCTCGTTGGTCAGGAGGGCAGCGGCGTAGACCGCGGCGGCGGCGAGGCCGACCGGCGACTTGCCGCTGTGGACGCCCTTCTCCTTGGCGTTCTGGAGCAGGCTGCGCGCGCGGTGTTCGGCCTCGTCGGAGAGGCCAAGTCCCGACGCGAACCGGGGGACGTAGCTCTCCGGGTCGGCAGGCTGGACCTCGAGGCCCAGCTCGCGAACGACGTAGCGGTAGGTGCGGGCGATCTCGTTCTTCTCGACGCGGCTCACGTCGGCGATCTCGTCGAGCGAGCGGGGGACGCCAGCCTGACGAGCGGCGGCGTAGACACAGGCCGTCGAGACGCCCTCGATCGAGCGTCCCGGCAGGAGATCTTCGTCGAGTGCACGACGGTAGATGACCGACGCGGTCTCGCGGACGTTCGTCGGGAGTCCTAACGCGGAGGCCATCCGGTCGATTTCGCCAAGCGCCTGTTTGAGGTTCCGCTCCTTGCTGTCGCGGGTGCGGAAGCGCTCGTTCCACTTTCGCAGGCGCTGCATCTTCTCTCGCTGGCGCGAGCCCAGCGCGTTCCCGTAGGCGTCTTTGTTCCGCCAGTCGATGTTGGTCGACAGCCCCTTGTCGTGCATCGTGTTCGTCGTGGGGGCACCGACGCGGGACTTCTCGTTCTTCTCGGCGGCGTCGAACGCACGCCACTCGGGGCCGCGGTCGACGGAATCTTCCTCGACGACGAGCCCACAGTCTTCACAGACCGTCTCGCCGTGCTCGTCGTCGACGACGAGGTTGCCCGCACACTCGGGACAGGCAAGGTCGTCGTGTTCGCGTTCGGCAGATTCCTCTTCGGTCGTTTCGGGGTCGTTACGTCGTACTCTCGTGTTCGGTGATGCGTTGGTCATACGGTGGCGAGGACCGCCCGGACGACGGCCGCAAAAGTCCGGACGGAGTCGTTACCTACTCCGTTCCGAGACTCAAGGTTTAAAGCTTTCGAATTTCTCGCCAGTCACCGCTCGAAAAGCGGTAATTCGCAGGATCTGGTATGAACAATCAGAGGATTAAAGCAGAGGAGTGTCGGCGGCGAACGTGAATCCCAAAAAACGGGAACTCCAATTCCCGGCATGAACGTCGCAGTCGGAAGCACCAATCCCGTCAAAGTGGCCGCCGTCGAACGGACGCTCTCCCGCTACGAGCCGACAGTCACCGCCGTCGGCGTCGACTCTGGCGTGCCAGAACAGCCCCGTTCGATCGACGAGACCGTCGCCGGTGCCGAGAACCGGGCTGTTCGCGCGTTCGAAGCTACCGATGCCGACTACGGCGTGGGCCTCGAGGGTGGCGTCGCGGAACTCGACGGCGTACCGGGCCTCTCGCTCGTCATGTGGGCGGCAGTCACCGACGGACCCCGTCTCGAGTGCGGTGGCGGACCGACCCTTCGCCTACCGGATACCGTCGCCGAGCGACTCGAGGCCGGTGGCGAGTTAGGCCCCGTGATGGACGACCTGCTCGAAACCGAGGGCGTCGCGACGAGCGAGGGTGCTGCGGGTGTCCTCACGGACGGATTGACCGATCGGACGCGCGCACTCGGCGAAGCGGTCGCCTGCGCGTTCGGTCCGTTCGTCGTCGGTCACTACGAGTGACGTTCGGATGCCGTAATACGGCCTTACCGACCGGGAACGGTCAGTTTCAGTGACGGTCAGTGCCGAGAATGAATTAACCCGCTGTACCAACGAATGGTTTTCCAGCCAGTACTGGTCGATTACTCGGGTCGACAATCGCCAGACGGAGACGCGTTAACCTGACGTACCAAACCCCCTATTATCGGCCGTCCCGTTTCGACCAGTATGAGCACGGCAATGGCCCCCGACCTCACCACCAAACAACGCGAAATTCTCCAGTACCTCCGGGAGAACGCCGCGACGAAGACGTACTTCAAATCCCGCCTCATCGGCCAGGAGCTGGGCATGACTGCCAAGGAGGTCGGGTCGAACATCACCGCTCTACAGGAAGGCGACTACGACGTCGACATCGAAAAGTGGGGCTACTCCTCGAGCACCACCTGGAAAGTCTCCGTCTAGGCGGTCGAATTTTCACCACGGCGATCGATCGCACCGGCAGTCACCACGGGTAGACACACCGACCGATGCCCTGGGCTGGTGGACGCACCAAAAGCGACCGGGGTGGGTTCCGGCTAGCCAACTGTCACGGAGCGGTCCCGGTCCGCTTTCGAAGTGACTACGACGGATTCCTGCGCAGAAATCGACGCGAGCAACCGCTGCCGACCGCGGGCGACGGGGATCGGTCAGTCGCCGCCGTGGTACTCGAACAGGTCGTCGGCGCTGCGAGCGAACTCGGTCGCCCGGTCGCCGAAGGAGTCGGCGTAGCGCACCACCAGCAAGAGAACCGTCTCTGGGCGTTCGACGGCGTAACCGTCCTCACGGGAGAGGAGGTCTGCCGACTCGAGTTCGCCGGCGTACTTGCTGACCGTTGGTGCGGAGACGTCGAGGGCGTCGGCAAGGTCGCGAGCGCTGGCGTCGGGCCGCGCGAGCAGTTCGATCAGCATCCCGCGCGGGGTGTCCCGGCGAAGGTAGCCGAGCGCCTGCTTTTCGAACTCGTCGAACCGGCGGGCGAGGACGAATCGCTTGTAGTCGCCGTCGCGGTAGCGTTCGACGGCGTCGATGTCCTCGAGTCGGCGGAGGTGGTGCTGGGTCTCGCCGGTCCCGAGCTGGAGGTCGTCGCGGATCTTCGAGAAGTGAGCACCGGGCGTCCGCGAGAGGTAGCCTGCGATGGCGTCGCGGGCGTCGCTTTCACCCGTATCGGCCGAGGCCGACGCTGCGAGGCCGGAGCCAGCGAGCGAGGTGGCCCCGCCGAGGGCGGCAAATCGGCGCAGGGTCGCTCGCTTCTCGTCGTCGACCCCGTCGGGTGTCGTCATTGTGTCTACAGCCACGAACGGGACCACCGGTAAAACAGGTTTCGCTCCACTTCGATCTCCGATTCTGGAGTTTCAGGGAATCGAGACTGTCGGCTGGAGTGGCCGATTATCTGGACTGGTCTGACCCGGAGTCGGCGTCGACTGACTCGGCGCCGCCATCGGTCTGGAACTCCTGGTCCATCTCTTCGATGACCGCTTCCGGATCGGATATCTCGGCTGGATCGCCGCCTTCCTTGATCGCCTGGGCCTCCTGTTCCATCGCCTCGACGTCCATCTCGGCTTCCTGATCGATTTCGCCGATGATCTCGGCGATGTCGTCGAGTCCGATCAGTTCGCGGGTCTCCTCGTCGAAGTCGAGACTCTCGAGGGAGTCGACGTGCTCGCCGACGTCAC
Organism: Natrarchaeobaculum aegyptiacum; assembly: GCF_002156705.1. Classification (NCBI taxonomy): domain Archaea; kingdom Methanobacteriati; phylum Methanobacteriota; class Halobacteria; order Halobacteriales; family Natrialbaceae; genus Natrarchaeobaculum; species Natrarchaeobaculum aegyptiacum. The sequence goes on along the minus strand of NZ_CP019893.1, from coordinate 2,366,976 downwards.
TGCCCGAGAGGTGTTTGCCGTAGCGACCGACCATCGAGGTGAGTTCCTGTGGGAGGACGAACGTCGTCGACTCGCTCTGGCCGATCTGCTCGAGCGTCTCCATTCCCTGATCGATGATGGCACGCTCACCCATCGATTCGGCGGACTTCGCGCGCAGGACCGTCGAAATCGAGTCACCCTGGGCTTCCAGGATCTGACTCTGCTTTTCACCCTGTGCGCGGATGATCTCACTTTGCTTTTCACCCTCTGCTTTCTCGACGGCACTGCGGCGTTCACCCTGTGCCTCGAGGATCATGGCACGGCGTTTTCGCTCGGCGGAGGTCTGTTGCTCCATCGCACGCTGGACGTCCTTCGAGGGGTTGACCTCGCGGACCTCGACGCTCTCGACGCGGATCCCCCACTCGTCGGTGGGTTCGTCGAGTTCCTGACGGATGCGGGCGTTGATCTCCTGGCGCTTGTTCAGCGTGTCGTCGAGTTCCATGTCACCCAGCACCGCACGGAGGGTAGTCTGGGCGAGGTTCGAGACTGCCTTCTTGTAGTTGTCGACCTCGAGGAACGCCTTCTTGGCGTCCATCACCTTGATGTAGACGACGGCGTCGGCCGTCACGGGGGAGTTGTCGCGCGTGATCGCTTCCTGACGGGGGACGTCGAGTGTCTGGGTTCGCATGTCGAAACGATACGTGTTCGAGACGAACGGGGGAACGAAGTTGATCCCCGGCTCGAGGAGTTTGCGGTACTCGCCGAAGACGGTGAGGGCGCGTTTCTCGTACGCGTCGACGATTTCGATCGCGCTGAGTAACGCGGCAACGACCACGACCAGCACGAGCGCGCCGATGATGAGTAACGCACCACCTGCCGTCTGGAGCGGGAGGAGTTCTGCGACCATGTTCCCGTGTTACGGCGGTGACGTGAAAAGCGTTCCCTTGTTTCGTCGACATGTAGCGGCGGAACGAAGCGGTCAGTCGTCGAACACGAGCGAGAAGCGCGCAGCGAGACGGCACTCGCGTTCGGGCCTCGAGACGAACGGTAGTCGCTCTAGACGAATCCGACGGCGTCCGGCAGCGGCAACACGGGAACGATGAACAGCCCAGCGAGCGTGACCAGCCCGATCAGCACCGGGAACAGGATCACCGGGAAGTTCGTCTGGCCGAGCACGCCACCGAAATCACCGATCATGTTCGTCAGCTTGGGGGTCGAACTCATTCCCAGGATCCCCAGCTCGAGTGCGAACAGGATCACGGTCGCGGCGGCCGACATCATACAGAACGGGCAGATCTCGCCGATGACGCCCAGTTGCAGGTAGACGAAGTACGACGAGAAGACCACGCCGCTGGCGGTGATCGGCGTCAGGACCTTGATGATCAGCGGGTGCCGAGTGTCGAACCACCAGAGGGCGAGCCCGATCGTCGTCAGGTAGTAGAACCCGCCGAGGGTCGCGAGCGGAATACCGAGGACGTAGGCCCACGGACTGGTGATGACCTCGATGCTTCCCTGAACCGGTGCGTCCGCTGGAATCGCCGGGATGGCAAAGAGGTGAATTGCGGTCAGTGCGACGGTCACCAGCCAGCCCAGCACCGCCACGAGGGTGAAGACGCCGAACAGCGTCCCGACCCGGGGCGAGTACTCCCACTCGTAATCGAACGCAAGTGCGCTCGGGTTTTCGGTTGACATACAATACTGTGTTGCGCGACGGTCGACATAAGTATTGCGTTTACTCCCCAATACTAAACACAGCCACCATGGGGTGCTCTGCAGACAGAGAAATACCCCCCGTGATTCCCCATCGGTGTCACCAGTTTCCGGGGATGATGAGCGCCGAGATATTGCCCATACCACACAATATAGTCTGTCGTTCGTCGGCTCGAATCGTCCTACGGCCGGCTACGAGAGTGAGACGCGATTCGAGTCTGGAGCAAACGGTCCGTTTTCGACTCAACTGGACGGTGTCAGTCAGTTCCGTCGCGTGCAAAATTCGTGCGGTTCGGGGATCGGCTGATTCGAGGTCAGCGGTACGGATTCACGGAGGAGCCGAGAGACGTTCGTCTCAGTCCGACGGCTCCGTCTCACGTTCCCGGTCGTCGAGCGGTCGGCTGTCCGATTCGGCTTCACCGACGGGTTCGGTTTCGTCGGCTTCGCTCTCCCGTCTGGCTCTCGACTGGGCGTCGCGAGCGAGCGCGCGGTCGATCTCGTCGTCGGCGATCGCGTCGAGAGATTCGACCGTGAGCACGTTCCCGCCGCCGGGATCGAGGACGATGATCTCTTCGCCCTCCTCGATGGAGTCGCCGCTCGTTCGCGCGCTGTAGTAGGGGGCGAAGCCACCCTCGTCGAGTTTGACCTCGCCGTCGCGGCTGGTGATCGTTCGCGTCGCGTAGCCGGTCGCGCCCGCGAGCGAACTCGAGTCTTTGGTCTGGGCGGTCCCTTTGCCGCCGTAGAAGTCGAACTCGTGGTAGATGTAGGCCGCGACGAGGCCGATCCCCAGCGCCAGTCCGGCGAGGATGAACGGACTGGTGATCGGGAGGAAGACGCCGAGCAGTCCCGCACCGACCAGCGCGACGCCGACCACCACGAAGTTCGCACCCGGGGAGATGGCCTCGAGGGCCATCAGGACTAATCCCACGGAGAGCAACAGGAGTGGTACGTTCCCAGCGAGGGCCTCGAGCATAGACGGCCCTTGGTGCCGACGCCGATTAAATGTTTACGCGACAATCGGTCCGTCCGGAACTGCAGAGGGTCGCGTCGGCTGACCGTCCACGACGACGTTCACGTCGTGGTCGAACTGCTCGGCCTACGGCGAGCCGTTCGTGATCGTCGTGTGCGCCCCGATGAGCGCGCCCGCGAGGTCCATGTCCTCGAGCCGGGTTCCCTCGTCGATGATCGACCGACGGACGTCGGCGTTCTGGATCGTGGCGTCCGGGAAGACCACGGCGTGCTCGAGATGAGTGTCCTCGAGCGTTACGTCGGCCATGACGTGGACGTTCTCACCGATGGTCGCGTTCTCGAGAGTCGCCGACTCGTCGACCAGCGAGTCGCCGTCGAGGTGCCAGGCGACCGCGTCGAGGTAGCTCTCGGGAGTTCCGATGTCGAACCACGCGCCCTCGAAGGTGTAGGCGTAGGTCGGTTCGCGATCCTGGAGCCACTGGACGAACCAGCCAGGTTCGTCGGGGTTGTTGCCGTCTTCGAGGTAGGTCTCGAGCAGCGAGAGCGACTCCCGGGGGAACGCATAGCAGGCGATCGAGACGAGCGTCGAGTCGGGGTCGTCGGGTTTCTCCTGGAAAGAGACGACGCGATCGCCCTCGAGTGAGACGAGGCCGTAGGACTTGGCTTTCTCGCGCGAGCCGACGTCGTAGGCGGCGAGCGTCGGTGCCCCCTGTTCTTGGAAGTAGTCGACGAAGTCGGCGACGTCGAAACTGATGAGGTTGTCGCCGGCGATCACGAGCAGGTCGTCGTCGACGTCCTCGCGATCGATCAACTGGGCGAGCGCGCCGACGACGCCGAACTTGTCGGCCTCCTCGGTGGTTTCCTCGACCGAGAGTCGAGGTTTCTCGAACTCGCTCTGGGCGAGGTGCGCTTCGAACTCGGCGGCGAACCGCTCGTTCGTACTGACGTAGACCTCGTCGATCCGGTCGTCGGCCTCGAGTTCGGCGAAGATACGGTCGACGACGGTCGAGTCGCCGATCGGCAGGAACATCTTTGGCCGATGCTTGGTGATCGGCCAGAGCCGGGTCGCGTATCCGCCGGCGAGCACGACGGCTTTCATGTCGGCGCTTTCGCCGGCCCGCTGTAAGTCATTTGCCCTTTCAGCGATCGAAACTGCCTGCAGGCGCCGGCACCGGACGTCGTGGCGGCCGTCGACGCCGCCCGGCTACCGGCGCCAGCTCGCGACGTACAGGGCGGCGAGCAACAGGATGGAGCCGATCGCGACCACGCCGCCGATGCCGAGACTCGAGAACCAGCTGCCGGCGAGGGACTCCTCGGGTGCGTCGACGGCGACGATCACGTCGTCTACCGAGTCGACGCCGGCTTCGACCTGATAGGTGCTCCCCCGGTCGTCGACGACGCGGGTCTCGGCCTCGGTCCAGGAGTCGCCGTCCTGCTCGTAGACGGCAACCTCACTCGGTCCGACGCCACGCTGTTCGAGTGCAGTCGCGTCGACCGATGCCGTCACCGTGCCACTGGCGTCGTCGGTCCCGTTCCCGGTGACCTCGAGCGCCGAGAGGGGTTCGACACCGTCGGGGAGCGACGCCCCGGTTGCATCTCCGGCACCGAACGCGAGCGTCGCCTCGCCCTCGAGACCGGTTACGTCGAGGCGGTCGAACCGGATCGCGTCGCTGTCGCCACCGACCGGCTGGAGCGGGACGCTGTCGTCGGGGCTGGCGTCTGCGATCGTCGCGGCGATCCCACCGTCGGTTCGGTCGTACGAGACCGACGGGTCGGAACAGGAGCCGGTCCTGACGGTCACCGGCTCGTCGAGGTCCTCGAGGTCGTACCGGTCGGGGTCCTCGGCGTCGCCGGAGAGGACGTGCCACTCGTCGATCATGCCACCGTCCCAGACGTCTCCGCCCTGTCCGGTGACGTTCTCGTCGGCGAACTCCTCTTCGATCTCCGGATCGTACAGGTCAGCGTCCTCGTTGAACGCCGGGTGAATCGTGACCGCGAAGTGGTCACCGAAGCCGCCGTTGAGCGCACCGCCGCCGGTGCGGTCGACGATGTACGCCCACGAGGCCGACGCCCAGCCGTCGCCGGTTTCGAACTCGTCCTGGTTCGTCTCGCCGTCGTAGTTGTCGTTTCTGACTACCCACTCGGCGTCGTGGGGGGTACCGACGAGGTCGAGCGTGACGACGCCGCCATCGGACCCGCCCTCGAGTTCGTCGTGGACCATCACGAGGCTCACCCCGTCTGTCCCCTCGTGGAGGAACAGCAGGCTCGTGTCGGACTCCTGAAAGTGAGACGTCCCGTAGGAGCTGTAGAGACGGTCCACGTCCTCGGGGTGAGTCTCGTGATCGCGGTAGTCGTAGAAGGCCTCGACCGATCCGGCACTCGACAGGGGTTCGATCGGCTGGCAGGCGCCGCCGTGTTCGACGACGTAGGTCTCGGTCGACTGGGTCTGTGCAGCCGTCGTCTCGACGGGAGCGATTCCGACGATGCCAACCACCCCGCCGACGGCGCTGACCACGAGCAGCGCCGCAACCAGCGCCGACGCGACTCTACTGGTCATCGCGCCCCCCTCCGGTCGCTCACGCCATTTGCCACGTCAGAACCGGCTCGCTCATCGCTCGCACGCTCGAGGCCGCCATCGGTGCTCGCCGGCTGCCCGCCCCCCGTCGTGGGGTCCGACCCGGCGGTGGCGGATGGCTCTCGATCGGTTGCGAGAGAAGCGCCGCCAGTCGGATCCGATGCCGGGGCCCGGGCCGACTCGTCTCCGGGGACGCAGTCGGCGTCGACGGCCTCGAGGTAGTTCCGCGGCGAACCGATCCAGGCACCCAGCTCCTGACCGCGCTCGATCACCCACCGGTAGAGGTCGCGGTGACCCGGGAACTCGCGCTCGCTGAAGTACCGGGGGTGCCAGAGGACGGACATCACCGCGTCGTTCGCCGCGGCCTCCTCGAGCAGCCGGTTGCAGGTCCGTCGGGCGGCGTTCGGTCGCCGCGCCGGATCTGGGAGCGCCTGATCCATGATCGTCAGTGGAAAGACGACGAACTCGTCGTCGAACGGCCGGATCGGATGGTAGCCGTGGTGGAACCCACACTCCGTCGTCGAGCCGAGACTGGCGTCGTAGGCGAGCCCTGCGAGTCGGTAGTAGTGCCACGTCTCCGGTGGCGAGAGCCGGAGGTGGTGCTGTCTCCCGCCGGTCACGGGACCGTCGAGGACCGACTCGAGCGTCGCCGTCTCTTCGCGAATTCTGGCCGGGTCGTCGGCGGTATGAAAAGAGCCGTGAAGGCCGACCTCCCAGCCACCCTCCTCGAGTGCGCGGAGGACACCAGCGATCTCGTCGCTCGTCACGTCGTAGCGCCCGAGGTGTTGAATCCAGTTCGCCGGTGCAGTCCAGTCTCTCGGCGGTCGATCCAGCAGCAGGTGCTGTTCGTTCAGCACGTACCACGACGATCGAACGCCGAGGTCGTCCTCGAGAGCCATCACGTTCTCGAACTGCCAGTAGGGGTTCTCGCCAGAGAGAACGGTCCGGAGGTGGTAGCCCGGCCGTTCCCGTGTCGCGAAGAACAGCCCCCGAAGCCCCTTGTACGGCCGATCGACGTCGTGAGTCAGACAGAGGGCGAACTCGGCGTCGGCCGGAAGGGCCTCGAGTCGAGGAGCGCTTTCGAGGGCTGGCGGGGTCACTGTCTCACCCCCGTGGGAAATCGACTGGGGACCGCTCGAGCGCTCGACGATCCGGGCCATCGCCCGTCACCATCAGGGCCAGGGAATCGAGGACGGAGACGAGCGGGCAACTGGCGGACGGAGGAAAACGGGGGACTGTCGATCATCACTGCTCGAGAGTCACCGCTATCGACCGATAGTAAATGAGGACATTACCGCCGGTCGACGGGTCAGTTGCGGTCGTCGGGAACGGACTCTCGTGGCCCGTTTCGACCGACTGCGGCCGTGACCAGCCGTCTGAACCAGACCAGGACCTCACGCAGGACGGGCGCACCGTCTGCCAGCCAGACGAGGCCGGCGAGTGCAGCGAGACCGACCTGAGCCCACATGTACGTCGAGAGGTCGCCGGCCAGCAGCGCCTCCTGGTACTGGCCGAACAGGCGCGTGAACTCCGCGAGGAAGCCGGCTGGCTCGCCGACTTCCTCGACGGTAGCGATGGGCCAGAACATGAGTTCCGGGGCGACCTGCCCACCCCGGACGTAGGCGTCGAGGACGTCCGCGGGGAGGTGTAAGAGGTAGCCGACGCTGAAGGCGATTCCCGCGCGGGTGCGGCCGACGCGGCGGGCGAGCAGGCCCACCGCGATCGAGAGCGGGATCGCGACGAAGATCGAGTGACCGATCGCGTACCCCGCCTCGAAGACGCCGAACTCCCACGCCAGCGGTTTGTCGATCAGGTCCGGCAGGAGGGAGCCGAAGACGACCGCCAGCGTCTCGAGGCCGGTCGGCGAGTCACGATAGACGAGGTGGACGAAGAGTGAGTACGCGAGGTAGCCAACGATGGCGTGTTCCCAGGGCCACATCACCGGGGATGGCGGCGTCGCGGGGATAGTTATGGTCGGGCTACCACCCCAGGGCGCGCGGGCGTCCGACCGGATCGGCGACGGCGGGCGGGATCAGCGACTGGTTGCGAACTCGAGCGACGAGCGAAAACGACTACGGGGTCGGCGGCCCCTACTCCGGCCATGGCAGAAACCCACCGGATCGACGTCGACGGCGAGACGGTCGTCGCGGACGTCCACGACGGCCCACTGGACGACGACGCAGCCGACCCGGAACGGCCGTGGTTCGTCTGCTGTCACGGCCTCCGCAGCGACCGCACCGGCAGTTACGAGGGCCGTTGTGAGCGCGCGGTGGCGGAAGGTTACCCCGCCGTCAGGTTCGACTTTCGTGGCTGTGGCGACTCCGACGGCCAGTTCGTCGACTCCACGCTCGAGTCCCGACTCGCCGACCTCGGGGCCGTCCTCGAGTTCGTCGACCCCGAAACCTGTGTCCTGTTCGGCTCGAGTTTCGGCGGGACGGTCGCCCTGCACGCGGCGGCGACGTTCGCGGCCGACCGCGTCGAGGCCGTGGTCACGCGCGCACCGGTCACCTATACCCGGGCGTTCGACGGCTACCGCGAGCAGGTCGCCGCCGAGGGCGAGATCGTCCTCGAAGACGAGCACAGCGACCGGACCCAGCGGATCGACGAGCGGTTCTTCGAGGTCCTCGAGCGGTACCCGTTCGAACCGGTCGCGCGGGACCTCGCGGTTCCGGTCGCCATCGCTCACGGCAGAGACGACGAGTCGGTCCCCGTCGAGGACAGCCTCGAGGCGGCGGGCGCACTCGAGACCGACGTCGCCTGCTGGCTCTACGCCGGAGAGGGCCACCGGTTTTCACGGGCTGCAGAGCGGCGACTGCGCGAGGCGACCGTCGGCTGGCTCGAGGAGGGTGGGATCGCGCCGTAGAACCAGTCTCGAGACCACAGATAGCGTATTTTCTCGCTCAGAAAAACCGGATAGCTTTTCATACCGATGTCAGAACGATAGCCTACAAGTGAGTGAGGAGAGTGACCTGTCGACGATCCTCTCGATCCTCGACGACGAGTACGCCCGCGACATCCTCACCCACACCAGCGTCGAACCCATGTCTGCCAGCACACTGAGCGAGCACTGTGATGCCTCTCTCCCGACGATCTATCGCCGTCTCGATCGACTCACGGAGTACCAGCTCGTCACCGAAGAGACCGAACTCGCCCCCGACGGCAACCACTACAGCGTCTACAGCGCCAACCTCGAGGCCCTCGAACTCTCACTCGAGGATGGGGCGTTCGAACTCGACGTGAGCTACCGTGACGAGGACGTCGCCGACCGGTTCACCCGCATGTGGGAGGGGATACGATGAGTCAGGCCTCCGTTCGAGTCGACGAGGCGACCTTCTTCGAACTGATGACGGTCGCGACGCTGTTCCTCGTGGCCCTGCTGGGGACGATCATCGCCTATCAGGCCTACCGGGGGTACCGACGGAACGACGCGCCGTCGATGCTCTACCTCGCGATCGGGCTGGTCTTGCTGACGCTGGTGCCGTTTCTCCTCAACGTCTCCCTGACGACGTTCTCGGGGTTCGACCAGATCGTGACGGTGTTCTTCGAGAACGTCAGCCGGCTGTGTGGACTGGTCGCGATCACCTATTCGCTCTATGGTCGGCACTGAGACGGCTCGTACCGACTCACTCTCGAGTTGGAACTGATTCGACCTCGCAGCTGACGAACTGAGCCTCGAATGAGGGCCACGAAGGAACCGGGTCGGACAGTCGATGGACTATCGGAGCAGGGTCTCGGAAGGAGCCGAATTATCGAGTCACGGCCGGGGAATCGACCCCATCCGGGCCGAAGCTAGAGCGGAGAGGGGAGAGCGGGCGGATGCCCTGCGTTGGGCAGGTCGGGTCGGGCGACGCGGAGTGGACCGTGGTGGGGCGGGGTCGGCCCAGCGAGGGCGTGCGTCGGCCGGGTGATCGGGCACGGGGGACCAGTCAGGGAACCCTGTTACGTCCCCCATCGATCACTCCCTGCCCCGGAGTATTAGAGGTGGGAGCGCGTTTTCTCGGTGAGAAAATCCGATAGGTCGTTCCGGTCGGCAGACCAGTGGTCAGCGAGGGCTGTCGGACACCGAGTGCACGTTCCGCAGGATTGGTATGCGATCACACGAGAGCACTCGTATGCACTTCCTCGCGGGCACCGATTCGGTGCACACGACGGCGGCGATCTGTGATTACCTCGAGACGCGCGTCTCGGCCGGAGATACGGTGACGGTGGCGGCAGCGGCCAGCCGGAACGACCCGGCGACCCGACGGGACAGACAGGAGGCCCTGAACGTCGCTCCGGTCAGACTCGGCGGCGTCTGCGTCGTCGAGACCGACCTCCGGGTCGGCGATCCCGCACCGACGCTGCTCGAGATCGCCGAGGAAGTCGACGCCGACGAACTCGTCGTGGGTGCCCACGCTGGCGACCCGGAGGCCGATCGCGTGGTGGGATCGACCGCGAGGACGGTGCTCGAGGAGGCGACGCGGCCGGTCGTCGTCGCCCCGATTCCCGAGTTCGAGGAGTGAGCCCGGGCCTACCCTCGCAGAGCGGAGTCAGTACCAGGCCCCACCGCTTGCCACGTTGACGTCCTGCCCGGTGACGTGGCGCATCTCCGAACTCGCCATCGAGACCGCGAGCGCCGCGACCTCCTCCGGGGGGACGAGTTCCTCGATCGCCAGGTTCGCGACGTTCTCCTGTTCTACGTCCTCCGGAGCGACGTCTCGTCGCTCGGCCCGACGTTCGAACACCCGCTGGATACGCTCGCCCTCGACCGGCCCTGGACAGATCGCGTTGGCAGTGACCTCGTCGGGACCGAACTCGAACGCGAGGGTTCGCGTGAGGCCGATGACGGCCATCTTCGAGGCCGCGTAGGGCGACCGGTTCGGGTACGGACGCTTCCCGCCGATCGAGGAGATGTTGACGATGCTTCCTTGCTCTGAGTCGCGCAGGTGGGTTTCAGCCGCCCTGACCGTCCGGGCGATCCCGATCACGTTCACGTCGAGGGTCTCGAGCCAGTCGTCGTCGGTCGTCTCCGCGATCGGTGCGGTCGGACCGGCGATGCCGGCGTTGTTGACGAGACAGTCCAGTCCACCGAACGTCTCGACGGTCTCCTCGATGGCCGACTCGACGGCCGACTCGTCGGTGACGTCGCACTCGAGGGCGAGCGTTCGATCGGGGTCGTCGATTAGCCCGGCTGTCTCGTAGATGCCGTCGCCGCGAGCGGCGAGGGCGACGTTCGCGCCCGCGTCGGCGAACGCGATGGCGATTTCGCGACCGAGTCCCTGGCTGGCTCCCGTCACGAAGGCAGTGAGTCCTGTGACCATACCTCTCACATCTGCGAACGATCGGATAATCGTTGCGCCCGCGTGGATTCCTCGACGACTCGAGCGCAGTCAGTCGTCTCCCGGAGTCTCCGGCCGGTAGCCCCGGCTGATGACCTTCCACCGACCGCTGGCGAAGCGGTAGTAGTTGATCGCCGCTGGGACCGCCGTCTCGGCGAGGAACGCGAGGTAGAGTCCCCAGAGGCCGACCGCGGGCACCTCGAGTCCGGGCACAGTAACCCCGAGTACCGGGATCGTCCCCGGCGAGGGAATCGAGAGGCCGACGGCACCGACGTACGCGAGCGGGATCGCGAGGCCGAACAGGCCGAGCAACTGGCTGTAGAACGGCCATCGAGTGTCGCCACTGGCCTCGAGAGCGCCCGCTGCAGTAGTCGAGACGCCCTGCAGGACGACGGCGACGCAGGCCGCGTGGACGAGCGCGACGGCGATGGGGACCGACAGCTCCGCTGGGTCGTCGGCGAAGACGAGGACGATCGGCTCGGCGAAGACGGCGACGAGCCCCGCCGCGAGGACGTACGTGGCGACCGAGAAGCGGACGATTTCGCGACCGTAGATCTCTGCGTTGGCCTCCTCACCGGTGCCGAGTTCCTGGCCGACGAGACTCGAGGCGGCGAGTCCGAAGCCCCAGCCGGGAGTGTTCATCAGGCCCCAGATGCGGCGAGCGATGACGTAAGCGGCGACGGTGTCCTGACCGAAAACGTCGACGATGGCGAGCATCGGGAACTCCGCGACGGTCCAGACGAACCGGGTGCCGAGAACGGGAAGACCGATCGTCGTCAGGTCCCGGAGGGTGGCCACGTGCAGGTAGCTCCCGACGGGATCGACGCTGGTCGGAAAGGTCGCCATCCCGGGGAGCCGCCCGGCGACCAGCCCGACGGCGAACGTCGCCGTCACCACGAGGTTCGCGAGCACGGTCCCGAGCGCCGCGCCGACGACGCCCATCTCGAGCCCGAAGATGAGGACGGCGTTGAGGAGGATGTTCGCGACGGCACCGCCCGCGCGCACCACCATCGGCGTCCACGCGTCGTCCATCCCGACGAACGTCCGGCTCCCGATCAGGTTGAGCCCCGCGAACGGAATCCCGAGCCCGACGATCTGGAGGTACGCCGCTCCGTAGGCGATCGCCTCCGGATCGCTGCTCACGAGCGAGATCAACGCGTGAGGATAGGTCCAGAAGACCGCCGTGATCGGGAGTGTCAGCGCGACCACGAGGACGGCGCTCGAGCGGACGGCCTGCCCCAGTTGATCGAACGCCCCGGCACCGTAGCGCTGGGAGACGAGGGCGATCGTGCCACCGGCGACACCCCCGCCGACGGTGAACGCCAGTCCCCAGTACGGGGAGGCGAAGCCGACGCCAGCGATCGCGGCAGGGCCGATCGCCACGCCGACCATCGCGACGTCGACGGCGCTCTTGGACATCCGCGCGAGCCCGGTGACGATCCGCGGCCACGCGAGGTCGGCCGTCCGCCGGGCTCTGTCGGCCCCGATCAGGCCGAATCGGGCGAGTGCGAGTCCGATCCAGCGAATACACGCTCGAATCGGATTTGGGAATCGACGGGCCACGAACTCCCGATCGGTTAGTGAACCGGAGAGAAAGGAGTTCTCGAGGCGGCAGGACGATCCGGTTTCGAATCGAAATACCGGCGGACTCGGTGGACGATCGCGCCGACGTTCACCGGCCAGCGTCACCGTCGCGTGCCGCCCAGTCGGAACGGCAACCACTGGGCCGTTCAATCCAGCCGAACGCGTGCAGTCGACGGCCCGACCGCGTTCAGTCCATCAGGTTTCGATCACCTGAGGTACGTATATCAGATTTTAATCTATATAATCTAAAATAGCATTCTATAGAGGGCAGTAGCGGAGTACTGAGAAGGACAGGGCACAAAACCACTCTAAATTACATATACTCCTCGCAGAACCAGTTATGTTGTGTGGTGACGATCGATCTGTGTACGACCCTCGTCGAAGGTAGAATACATCGATAGCCAGTTAGCTGGTCTCTAATCACTACATGTTAGCTCGTTTTCCGCAGCCGGTTCCATCACAGTTATATAAAACTCAAGTGACGTTATAGCCCACTGGTCAAGTTGTATTTAATAGCTGACCGAAAACGATCAGACGAGCCACACCGCCGATGGGACGGCTCCCACCACCCCGATCTGATTACTGCCGTACTGCTGTAAACACGTGTGGCGACGGGATATTACACACATACGCGTGTAATTGTCCACAGTAGTCCGGGGTTCGGTACCATACAACAAGTCAGACTGCCGCCCAGACTACCACACGCTCGCGATCCACGGGAAGGGCCCACGAACGACGACGGTTCGTTCAACGCTGTCGAACGCTACGAGAAGAGCAAGTTGACTTCGATCGTGTTCGCCGCGGAGAGCAACTGGTTGTGCAGTTCGTCGATCTCCCACTCGTTCTCGAGGCGGTGGCTCGGTCCGGAGACGGTGATGGCACCGTAGACGTTCCCGTCGTTGTCGATGACGGGCGCGGCGACGGCGCTAACACCCGGGAGATACTCGCCACGGTTGTAAGCGATCCCCGCCTCGCGGATCTCCTCGAGTTCTGCGGAGAGCGTGTCCCAGTTCGTGATCGTCTCGTCGGTGAACGCCGGCAACCCCCACTCGTTGACGACCCGTTCGACGCGTTGGTCATCGAAGTGAGCGAGCATCGCCTTCCCACCGGCCGAACAGTGGAGATAGATGGGTGTGCCCACGTCGATGTCGGAGGTCACGGAACGGTTCCCGTCGTCGGCACGAACGATCATACCCAGGCCGTTCTGCTGAGCGGAACAGAGAACGCGTTCGCCCGTTCGTTCCGCGAGATCCGCGACAGGAGTCTCAGACGCCTCGTACATGGGTTCTGCCTGTTTGACGTACTCGCCGAACGAGAGGAAACGAAGACTCAGTCGATACTCGTCACCGTGTTTGACGACGTACCCCTTCGAGCGAAGGGTGCTCAGATGGGCGTGAACCGTACTCTTGGCGAGTCCCGTCTCTTCGGTCAGCTCCGTTACGCCGGCCCCTTCGGCCCGCCAGAGGCCCTCGAGAACGTCGAGGGCTTTCACGACGGCTTCGATCCGATTCACCTCGGTGCCGCGTCGGGCGTCCATATGCAATTATCTTTCCGCCGGGATTATAGCTGTTCCCCTCTGTTGAACGCTAAACGCGCCCGGATAAAATCGGTGTCCGAAACGAGCCCGACGCTTTCCAGTGTGGCGTGAAACCGTGAACCACGGTAACACTTAAGTTGTCCCTTCAGTCATATGGAGTATGGACTTTAGCGAACCGTCCGAGGCAGTCCAGATAACGAAAGCGCTCGAAGACTTCATCGAACAGGAAGTCAAGCCGCTCGAGCAAGAACACGAGAAGTTCCTCGGGAAAGACTACGAGAAGCACATCGTCGACGAGAACCACCGGCAGGTGCCCGAGTACCGCGAGATCGTCGAGCAAATTCGGCGGAAGTCGGTCGAAGCAGGTTTCTACGGCATGACGATGCCGGAAGAGGTCGGCGGCGGCGACGTGGACGTTCTCACGCGATCGATCGTTGGAGAGCACATGTCGAACCGACCGCCTGGCTTCCACAGCCACATCTTCGGTGGTGCCGGCGGCCCCACGCCGATCCTGCTCGAGTGTAACGAAGAACAGCGCGAAGAGTACCTCTATCCGCTGATGGACGGTGAGATCACGACCTGTTTCGCGCTTACCGAGCCGAGCCACGGCAGTGACGCTCACTACATGGACACGCGCGCGGAGAAAGACGGCGACGAGTGGGTCATCAACGGTCAGAAGGTCTACATTACCAATGGGCCATACGCCGATTTCGCGATGGTGTTCGCCCGGACGAGCGGTGAGAAAGGCGACATCGAGGGCGTGACGGCGTTCCTCGTCGATGCCGACAACCCCGGCTTCGAGGTCGGGTCGATTCACCGATCGATGGGGATGACCCCCGGCACCCACGCCGAGCTCCACTTCGACGACTGTCGCGTCGGCGAAGACAAGGTCATGGGCGAGGTCGGTGCTGGCTTCCAGCAGGCGATGAGCTGGATCGGCGGCGGTCGGCTCAACATCGCCGCCAGCGCGGTCGGGCAGGCCCAGCACCTGCTCGACATGTCCGTCGAGTACGCCCGCAACCGCGAGACGTTCGACAAACCGATCGCACACCGGCAGGGCGTCTCCTTCCAGCTGGCCGACCTCGCCGCCGACATCGAGCAGGTCCGCCAGCTCTACCGCTACGCTGCCTGGAAGATGACCCAGGGCGAGCGCGCCCGCAAGGAGGAATCGATGGCCAAGCTTCGAGGCGCACAACTTGCTAACAAGGCCGCAGACGTCGCGATGCAGGTCCACGGCGGCGCTGGATACATGAAAGACCTCGAGATCGAACGCCGTTACCGTTCCTCGCGCGTGCTTCGCATCTTCGAGGGGACCGACGAGATCCAGAAGCGAACGATCGCCCGCGAACTCATCTAACCGGCGATGAGCGACTCGAGGAGCGACGCGAACGTCTCGCCCGAGGACCCTCCGACGAGCGACGGCGTCTCGCGGCTTCACTTCGAGGTCGACTGGCCGCCGAAACACGCCGCAGCGTATCTCATCGAATCGCCGGATCGGGCCCCGATCCTGATCGACGCTGGCGATCCGACCGACCGCGGGACGGAGACGATGATCGACGAACTCGCCGCGCGCGGGTACGAACCCGCCGACGTCGGTGCCGTAATCGTCACGCACCCCCACACCGACCACACGGGGCAGGTACCACTGTTCGTGGCGGCCGGGGTCCCGGTCTACGCTCCCGACCCCGTCCTCGAGCAACTCGAGCGCGACGAAGCTGACCTCGTCGCAGGGGTTCGGGAGGTCGCCCGATCGGCCGGCCTGCGCGGCGAGGCGATCGAAAAGCAGGTCGACCGCGCCCGCGACTCGCTCCAGCGTAACCGGGACCTGCTCGACCCCGACGAGGCACGGCCGTACTCGTTCGACGGGGTGTTCTCGATCGACGGTCGAACGTTCGAACCGATTCACACGCCCGGACACCAGATCCACCACGCGAGTCTGGGTACCGTGATCGACGGCGACCGCGTCCTCTTCAGCGGCGACGCGCTCATCGAGCCGTTCCGCGCGGCGGCGCTCCACGTCGGCCTCGACCACGGTGCCTACGAGTCGATCGACGCCTTCTACGTCGCGATGGACCGACTCGAGTCGGTCGCACCGGCAGCAGAGCGAGCCTACCCCGGCCACGGGCCGGTCTTCGAGGACGTCGAGGGCGTCGTTCACGACACGCGCTACGAACTCGACACGCTCGTGGCGGACACGCTCGAGGCCGTCCGGGCCGCCGGACCGGCAACCCCGGTCGAGTTGACCCGCCACCGCGTCGGCGAGAGCCGCCATCCGGCACAGTTGCTCGACACCATCGGCGCGCTCGGCCGGCTCCAGTCCGGGGGCGCGATCGTCCGCGAACGCGACGACGGGATGCGGTACTACCGGTCGGCGTAAGGACGACGGAACGATCGCTGTCACGATTTTCGTTCGGTCTCGGCGTCAGAAGGAGACGACAGTTCTGCGAGAGACGACGAGTCGAGTTGCGGCCAGAGTGGTTACGACTCGAGGAACGCCTCCCCGTGCTCGAGCGGCAGGCCGATTCGGTCCGCGACGTCGCCGTAGACGGCTTCGGCTTCGGCGAGCAGTTCGTCGGGTTCGGCCTCGAGTGCGAACGTGGCGACCATCTCGTCGGTGACGAGGTCGGCCATCTCGTCCCAGCGCTGCTCCCGGGAGAGGTCGTGGAGTTCCTCGCCGATCGAGCGCCAGCCGTGGTGGGCGAGGACGTCGTGGTAGGTGCGGGTGCT
The DNA here is from genome assembly GCF_002156705.1 of Natrarchaeobaculum aegyptiacum. NCBI lineage: Archaea > Methanobacteriati > Methanobacteriota > Halobacteria > Halobacteriales > Natrialbaceae > Natrarchaeobaculum > Natrarchaeobaculum aegyptiacum. Next base: position 2,350,577 of record NZ_CP019893.1, on the reverse strand, counting down.
GCCGTAGAAGGCGATTCGCCGTCGAATCCGTTCGCGTTCCCGGTCGCGTTCGTCCTCGGTCTCGCCCGTCACGACGAACGGGCTCGCGGAGAGTTCGACGTCGACCTCGTCGCGGTCCGCGCGGGCCGCCCCCTCGGCGACAGTGGGGGCGATAACGTCCTCGGTGTACCCCGGCGTGTTGAACGGGTGCATCGCGAGCCCGTCGCACAGTTCCCCGGCGAGTCGGACGTTGTACTCGTTGATCCCGGCGATGTAGATGGGGACCTCGGGATGATCGATCGGTCCCGGATTGAAGTTCTCGGTCATCAGTGAGAACGAGTAGTGGTCCCCGTCGTACTCGAGGTCGGCGTCGCCCTGGAAGACCTCGAAGGCGTGCCTGACGGACTCGACGACCTCGCGCAAGCGCGGGCCGGGGGCCTCCCAGTCGACGCTGAAGCGACGTTCGTTGTGGCCCTTGACCTGCGTGCCGAGTCCGAGAACGAACCGGCCGTCGCTGTAGCGGGCGAGGTCCCACGCCTGGTACGCCAGCACCATCGGACTCCGGGTGAACGCGAGGGCGATCCGGGTACCGTGTGTGACCGAGTCGGTGTGCTCGGCGATCAGCGGGTGGGGCAAGAACGCGTCGTGGGCCGTCTCGGCCGTCCAGACGCCATCGAAGCCCAGTTCCTCCGCGCGTGCGGCCGCCGAGGCCGCCTCGTCTGAAAGTTCGGAAACGGTCGCGTCGATATGCAACTGTGACATACGATCACATCTACCGCTCGACGCTTCAAAGTATCGACGGGTTCTCCCCGGCGAGTACGGACCGACCAGCGCCCGGTCAGACGACCCGGTTCCGAAGCGACTCGCCCGACTGGTACCGGTCCCAGTTCTCGAGGAAGACCTCGGCACAGCGGTCCCAGTAGTGTGGCGTCGACCCGGCGATGTGGGGCGTGAGAAGCACGTCGTCGCGGTCCCACAGGGGCGACTCCTCCGGGAGGGGCTCTTCCTCGAAGACGTCGAGGGCCGCTCCACCCAGTTCGTCGGCCTCGAGGGCGTCGATCAGTGCGGTCTCGTCGACGACCTCACCGCGGGCGACGTTGACGACGACGGCGTCCCCGGAAAGCGTCGCCAGCGCATCGGCGTCGATCAGCCCGCGGGTGTCCTCGGTCAGCGGACACGCGAGCACGAGGTAGTCGCTCTGGGTGAGCAGGGTCTCGAGGTCGTCCGGCCCGTAGCTTTCCGCGAGGGTCTCCGGCGCGTCGGTCGGGTCGCGCTTGAGCCCGACGATGCGAGCGTCGAAGGGCTGGCAGTACTCGGCGACCTGTGAGCCGATCGCGCCGACGCCGACGATGCCGACCGTTCGGTCGCCGAGTTCACCGCCGGTGTACCGACGCCACTCCGAACGGCGTTGCTGGGCGACCGCGCGATCGAACCGACGTTCGAAGTGAAGCAGTGCCGCGAGGACGTGCTGGCCGATCGGCTTCGCGTGAATGCCGGAGACGGTCGTCAGTGCGACGTTTCGGTCGGCGAGGGCGTCGTGATCGTAGGCGTCCGTGCCGGCACTGAGTGCCTGTACCCACTCGAGGTCTGTCGCCGCCTCGAGGATCGAGTCAGGGAGCCGGTGGGTGAGAACCGCCTCGGCGTCGGCGACGCGTTCGACGAGGTCGTCCTCGTCGTCGACGTATTCGATCTCGAGGCCAGGCCGACGCTCGGCGATCGCTTCTGCCACGAGCGGCCCGCCGCCGGCGAGCACGTAGGGCGTGACGACGACGCTCACGGGCGATCACCGTCAGTCCGTCGCACCGTCGATCGGCCGCGCAAACGGCCACTCCGCAGTCGTTCGTCCATGCTCCCGTGATATGAGAACCCAGTACAAAATCACTGGGGCCTGCCCCGCACCTCGCTGGCAGCGAATCGTTTAATACTCACATCCTCGAACGATGCTGTTGCAATGAGTGTTGTTAGCACAAACCGATCGGTGCAGCGACCGGCGGAAATGCGGGAGGGTTCGCCGTGACGACCAGCCAGTTCAGCGTCGACGGCAAGACAGCAGTCGTCACCGGTTCCTCGAGCGGAATCGGTCGGGCCATCGTCGAACGATTCGCCGACGACGGTGCGAACGTCGTCGTCACCTCGAGAAGTCTCGAGAACGTCGAGCCAGTTGCCGAGGAGATCGACGCGCACGAGGGCGGAGGGGCACTGGCGGTCGAGTGTGACGTGACCGACCGCGAGGCGGTCGAGCGGCTTCTCACCGAGACGGTCGACGCGTTCGGCAGCGTCGACGTGTTGATCAACAACGCGGGCGCGAGCTTTCAGGCCCCGCCGGCTGAGATCAGCGAGAACGGCTGGAAGACGATCGTCGACATCAACCTCCACGGGACGATGCACTGTACGCAGGTGATCGGCGGTCACATGCGCGAGAACGGTGGCGGACGCATCGTCAACGTCGCGAGCGTCGCCGGCCAGCGCGGGTCGCGCTCGATGAGCCACTACGGGGCCGCGAAAGCCGGCGTGATCAACTACACGACCTCCGTCGCCGCCGACTGGGCGGCAGACGACGTCTGGGTCAACTGCATCGCACCGGGACTGGTCGCAACCGAGGGGGTCCGCTCCCAGATGGGTGTCGAGGAGGACGACGACGCGATCGACCGGACGCGCGCCGATCGAACGATCGGCAGACCCGAGGAGGTCGCCGACCTCGCACAGTTCCTCTCGAGTCCCGCCTCGTCGTACGTCGTCGGCGAGACGTACACGATCAAGGGAACTCCACGACTCGAGTAGTACTGCTAACCGCGAATTCTCGGTTTCGGCCTCGAGTGCGATCGAGGCGTTCGATCGATCTCGGTCGTCGTCGGCAACCGCAGGTCGGGACAGCTCGGGGGTGAGTCGACGAGACCACCGGGAGCGAAACTGTTAACAAATATGCCGTGTATTGGTATCGCATGGCAATCGACACGGAGTCAGTCGAACGTTCCCGTCGATTCCTCGAGGACGGGTTCTCGATCGGTCGGGTCGAGATCACCTCCGAGGACTTCTGGGGATGGCTCACGATACTGCCGGTGGTGATACTCTATACGATCATCGCCCTGATACCGATCGGATTCGCGTTCGTCGCATCATTGCACAACGTTCCACTGTTGAATCCCCAGTGGGAGTTCGTTGGCGTAGAGAACTACGTGAACGTCTTCCAGATCGATCGATTCTGGGGCTCGATGTGGCGAGGCGTCGTCTTCATGGTTGGATCGACGATCATCCAGATGAGCGTCGGGGTCTGGATGGCACTGGTCATCAACAAGATCACGCGCGGGAGCCGGATCCTGAGCACGCTCGTGTTCACCTCCTACCTGATCCCGACGATCATCGTGACGCTGATGTTCCTGTTCATGCTCGACCCCTACGACGGCGTCCTGCATGCTGCAGGCATCCAGTTAGGGCTCTGGGACGGATTCCTGCTGGGGAACACGAGCCTCTCGATGGGAGCCGTCATCATCATCAGTAGCTGGAAGTTCTCGGCGTTCGTGACCCTGTTTACGCTCGCCCAGCTGCAGTCGATTCCGGACCGCTTCTACGAGGCGGCGAAGGTCTCGGGGGCGACGACCTGGGAGATGTTCCGGGACATCACCCTGCCACGGATCTACGGCGCGATCCTGGTCGTGATCTTCCTTCGAGCGATCTTCATGTTCAACAAGTACGACATCATCTACCAGCTTACCCAGGGCGGTCCGGGTACCGCTACCCAGACGATGCCGATCCTCGCCTACCAGGAGACCTTCAGCACCGGCGCCTACGGGATGGGGAACACGATCGCGATCGTGATGTTCCTGTTCCTGCTCGTCACGGGGATCGTCTACCTCAAGTACATGAACCCAAGTCAGGAGGTCCAGACATGAGCACGAAAGACGAAACACCAGAGTTCGGACGCAGCTTCCGCGTTCCACACACGGTCCGGAGCCTGATCTACCGAGCGGGCCTGTGGGGAAGCTACGGGGTCCTCTTCCTGATCCTCGGGTTCCCAGTCTACTGGATGGCCCAGAACGCGTTCAAGACGCGGCTCGCGCTCGAGGAAGCCGGGATCTCGTTCCTCCCGGACGCCGCGTCGTTCACGCTCGAGAACTTCGAAGTCGTGATGAATCCGACGGTCGGTCGGTACCTGCTCAACAGTATCATCGTCAGCGCGGGCGTCGTGATCACCGTGATCGTCGTCTCGCTGGTCGCGGGATACGGGCTCGCGCGGTTCCAGTACAAGTACAAGGTTCGGATCGCCCGCTTCCTGCTGGTCGGATACATGTTCAGCCCGATCGTGCTCGCGATCCCGCTGTACCTCATCTGGGACACGCTCGGGTTGCTCAACCGGTACGTCGGGTTGATCCTCGCACTGAGTGCCATCTCGCTGCCGTTCGCGGTCTGGCTGATGTGGAAGTACATCCAGACAATCCCGGCGTCGATGGAGGAGTCAGCGTGGGTCGCCGGTGCGCCGCGGTGGCGGGGCTTCCTCGACGTGATCGTCCCCCAGACGAAGCCGGCGATGATCGCGAACTCGGTGTTCGCGTTCGCCATCGCGTGGGGCGACTTCACGTTCTCGTACATCCTCATGCCGGACGACAGCGCCACGACGTTCCCGCCCGGCATCTTCCGGCTGTTCCACTCGTCGTGGGAGACCGGATGGACGGAGTTCATGGCCGTGAGCCTGCTGGTTTCGATGCCGGCACTCCTGTTCGCGTTCTTCCTGCAGTCGTACCTCCTGCAGGGATTCAAGATCAGGGCGCTCTAACGTGTCAGAGTAAGAATAGACAAAATCATAACGAGAGTCAACACATACCACATTACGATTCATGGTCGACGTCAAAATCCAGAACCTCACGAAACAGTTCGGACAGCTCGTCGCAGTCGACGACTTCAGCCTCACGATCGAAGAGGGCGAGTTCATCACACTCGTCGGACCCTCGGGCTGTGGCAAAACGACGACGCTCAGGTGCGTCGCCGGCCTCGAGACGGCCACCTCGGGGAACATCATGTTCGGTGACCACGACGTCACCGACTATCCCGTCCAGCAACGCGGGATCGCGCTCCTGTTTCAGGACATCGCGCTCTACCCGCACATGACCGTTCGAGACAACATGGCCTACCCGCTGAAACTCGAGGGGGCGAGCAAAGAACAGCGCTACGAGCGGGTCGAGGAAGCAGCCGAGATGCTCCATATCCGAGACCAGCTCGATAAGTACCCGAGCGAACTCTCCGGCGGACAGCAACAGCGCGTCGCCCTCGGTCGGTCGATCGTCAGGGAACCGACGATGTTCCTCTTCGACGAGCCGATGAGCGACCTCGACGCGAAGCTCAAACACGAGTTGCGACCGCTGTTCGCCGAAGTCACCGAAAAGGTGGGCTGCCCGACGATGTACGTCACCCACGACCAGGAGGAGGCGATGACGATGAGCGACCGGATCGCCGTCATGAACGACGGCGAACTCGAGCAAGTCGGGACCCCCAGCGAGGTCTACAACGAACCCGAGTCGTCGTTCGTCGGCGAGTTCATCGGGCGGCCGAACATGGAGTTCTTCGACGCGAGGATCGACCGTCGCAACGGCGCGCTCGACCTCGACGTCGGCGAACAGACCTACGAACTCGAACGGGACGACGCCCTCGAACAGTACACCGGTGGGAACATCCGCGTCGGGATTCGACCACAGAACATCGAGGTCGTCGACGACCCGGACAACGGGATCCCGGCCGATCACGTCTTCGACGAGACGCTGGGTGACCAGACCCACAGCCTGTTCGAGACGCCGATGGGCCGGATCACCGTCGTCACGCCACCGGAGTTCAGGGGCGGCGAGTCCCAGTACGGGCTCAGGTTCGAGACGGACGCGCTGAAGGCGTTCGATCCCGAGAGCGGTCTGAGAGTCTACTGACGTCGCCTGCGGTTTGGCGGTGAACCCGAGGCAGTGAAGCCGTCCGTTCGGCAGGTGACACCTGTGATCCGATGCGGCGCTGTGTCGGCCGCCCACGCTGGGCGACGACGGACGGTACTTTTATATACTGTTGTTAACGATTGATATGGTGTATGCCAACTGATGGCACAACTAGACGGACGGTGCTCGGCGGCGTCGGTGCCGGGATCGCAGGTGCGCTCGCTGGATGTCTTGGCGGCGGTAACGGTGACGGGGAAGGTGAACTGCACATCCTGACTGACCTTACCGGAGACCAGTGGGAACCGTACTGGGAAGACGAACTCATCCCGAGCTGGGAGGAACAGTCGGACGTGCCCGTCAACCTCGAGTTCGCGGGCTTCGAGGGGACCGGCGAACAGCGCCTCGCTGCGTTGATGCAGGCCGGCGATCCCCCCGAGTTCTACCACGCGACCACGTCGGAACTCGGTGAGCTGATCAACCAGGGGATGACTCAGGACGTCACCGGTGTCGTCGAGGACCTCCAGGACCACTGGGGGGACGTGCTCTTCGATCACACGCTCCAGCCGCTGGTCGGAGACCGGGACGACGAGTTCCACTCGATCCCTCACGGCGTCTACGTCGGCGGCTGTCTCAACTACCGGGCGGACGTCTACGAGGACCTCGGACTCGAGGTTCCCGAGACCTGGGACGAACTGCGCGAGAACGCCCGGGCGATCGACGAAGCCGGCGGCGAGTGGGAAGACATGCGCGGCTGGGCACTCCCGGGTGCGCCCGCCGGGAAGTCGGGGTCTGACTTCTCGAACTGGCTGTACAACGCCGGGGGCCTGACCTGGGAGGAAGCTGGGGGCGACGAGGTCGAACTCGCGTTCGAGGAACAGCACGTCTTGCCCGTCCTCGAGATGCTCCAGGACATGGCCGAGTACTCGCCCGACCCGTCCGCCGTCGACTGGGGGACGACGATCGAGTACTGGATCGCCGGGCGGATGGGGCAGTGTTTCATGAACAACGCCTGGCTCTGCGGACCGGCGTACTTCGCGGGCGCAGAAGAGGTCGCGCTGAACACCGAACAGGCGCTCATCCCCCTCAGAAACGACGACGTGGATCCCCACACGCGCGGATGGATCCTCGTCAACGGGACACCGATCATCGACGGCTCGAGCAACCCCGACGAAGCGAGGGAGTTCAAGCGGTACATGTACGGTCCCGAGCGCCACGTCGAGGCGTCGCTCATGGAACCGATGCGATTCATCCCGCCGTACGAAGAGATCATGGAGACAGACGAGTACCAGTCGGCAGAGATCTTCCAGCTCGAAGACGGCGAGTTCCTCAGGAAGAACCAGCACGTCATGGACGAGATCGTCCCGGAACTGGACGTCGAAATACCGAGTACGCCCGCATCGAACCACGTCAGCGCCTTCAACATCCCAGAAGAGATGACCAATCGAGTCGTCGTCGAGGGAGAAGACCCCGAGGACGCCTACGAATGGGCCTACGACGAGTACGAGCGACGCATCGAGGAAGTTAGACAGCAGTCGAACTGGCAGTGATCACTCGGTAGCGGATTCGATCGAGTCCGATTCGGTTTCGAACTCCCTGTTAGCGTGGTACAGCGTTTCTGCGTCCCGTCTCGGTCGTACGACGACGGTTCCTGCCAGGCGGTCACCGAGCCGGCGGCCGTCCGACGACCGCCGTGCGAGGAGCCAGCCGAGCAGGTAGCCGACCGGCAGCCAGTCGACGTACCGGAGGACGTTTCGAACCGCCGCCGCCTGGACCCCCGGGGGGGAGCCATCCGCCTCCACGACGAGAACGTCCATCCGCTTTTTCCCCGGCGTCCGCAGGAACTTCCACTCCCACAGAAACGAGTACAGCAGGTAGATCGGGATCAGGCCGACGAGGCTCAACAGGAACGCCTGCGCGCCCTGCTCCGTGAAGAAGTCCGTGAACGCGACCATCAACACGGCGAGGATCGCCGTCTCGATGACCGCATAGCAGATCACGAGGTCGATCACCGTCGCGATTGCGCGCCGGCGTAACAGCGCCGGCGACGCCGACTCGAGGTCGGGTTCGGGGATACGACTCGTGGGAATCCAGTCTAGGACCATCGGGGGCTCACCCCTCGCGAACGGTCACACCAGCGCGGTTGGCAGACGGCCAGTCGTCGGCCTCGAGGTCGGCCGGCGATCCCGGATGCGGGCGTCGGGTCGCGTCCTCTCATCGGTACCAGACGACAGGGTTCTCTACGACCGTCAATCTTCCGTGGGAGAGACGTCGTCACCGGGCGTCGTCTGGTCGGGTTCCACGTCGGCCGCCCGCGCCCCCTCCTCTGCACGCTGTTGTTCGTAATCGTGAAGCGACTGCATCCGCTTTCTGAGATCGATGCCCTTCTTCTCGCGCAGGGACCGAACCCGGTACCGGTAGACGGGATAGGCGACGATCATCCAGCCGAAGATGATCGCGAGGATCCAGCTCAACTCGAGGGAGACGCCGAGCAAGAACAGCGTCGAGACGGTGGCGCTGGCGATCGCGACGAACTTGAGGAACGGCAACGGAAGCTTGTAGATCGAGTACTCGTAGCGCCGTTCGAACCGCCGGGGGAGGTTCCAGAGCGCGACGGAGCTGATGATCGCGCCGATCATTGAGGTCATCGCGAGCACCGAGGCCATGATGACCGGCGACGTCTGGCTCATCGGCGGCACCATGATCAGCGCCGGAACCGCGAGCAGCAGGATCGACCGGTAGGGCGTCTGGTACTCCGGGTGGAGCTTCGCGAAGTACAGCGGGATCGCCTCGTCGCGTGCAGCCCGCATGACCTGCCTCGAGTAGGCCGTGTAGAGGGTGTTGATCGACGTGAACGCGCCGACGACGGCCGCGGCGGCCACGATGTAGGCACTCCACTGGGGGAGGAACTCGAACGCCGCCATGGCGACGCCGGCGTCGCGGTTCTCGACGTAGAACTCCGTCGGGACGACGCCGACGGCGACGACGACGAGCGCGACCATCAGCCCGATCGAGATCACGGCGCTCAACCCGAGGACGCGCGGAATGTTCTTGACGGGGTTCTCGAGTTCCTCGCCGAGGTCGGTCGCGAGGTTGAACCCGTGCATGGCGATCGACAGCGAGATGACGGCGACGAAAAATGGCCCGATGCCGGCTTCGAACATGCCGGAGTAGTTCGCCGTATCGATCACGAACGTCCCCGGCAGGATGAACAGCAACATGCCGCCGACGATGATCGCCACGAGCACCATCTGTACCTGCGCGACGATCCGGATTCCGAGAATGTTCAACACGATGAACGGCACCATCACGGCGTACATCAACGCCCACATCGGGATCCAGTCGAACGTCGGGAAGAATCGCATGAACTCGGCGAAGCCGAACGCCAGGTAGAGCTGGCCGAGCCAGATCGATGGGACGACGATCCACGGCAGCAGAAAGCCGAAAAAGGGGCTGATCAACCGTGAACCGTAGACGTAGCTCCCGCCCGCCGCGGGCATCGCGCCACCGACCTGAAGGGTACTCAGGATGGAGAACGTGATCGGCAACACGACCAGTAGCATCGCGACGGCGACCTCCGGGCCGAGCCCGTCGTCGGCGATCAGGTGCGCTGGCAACAGGAACGCCGTCATCGCGATGACGTTCCCGACGAGCAACAGCGTGCCGCCAAACAGGCCGATCTTCTGGTCGATGACCTTGAACTCCGCTTCAGACATAGTGCCAGATCACCTCGAGTTGATTTCGAGTCATGTGGATTATATTTTGTGCAGGTGTCGTAACCGTAGCGTGCAGTTCACACGGCCAGTGGTATCGATTTGAGGGGTGTGGCGTCGACGGCTCGAGTGCCAGCCTCAGGTGTACGCCTGCAGGTCCGTCAGTTCGTAGCCGACGATCAGCTTCTGGATCTCGGTGGTGCCGTCGGGGATCGGCATGGTCCGGGCGTCCCGGTAGTAACGCTCGAGCGGGTAGTCCGTCGAGAGGCCGTTGCCGCCGTAGACCTGCAAGGCGTCGTCGGTCACCTCGACGCTTTTCTCACAGACCCAGCCTTTCGACAGCGAGGAGAGCATCCGGGCCTCCGGGTCGCCCGCAGCGATCTTCTGGGCAGTGTAGCGGGTGAGCAATCGCCCGGTCTCGAGGCCGGCGCGGATGTTGTAGAGTTTCTCCTGTACGAGCTGGTGCTGGCCGATCGGCTGGTCGAAGACCTCCCGGTCGGTCGCGTACTCCAGTGCGGCCTCGTAGGCAGCCTGCATGATGCCGACGGAGATGGCAGCCATGCCGTTGCGCATCGAGGCGAACATACTGTTGAGCGGGTTGCCGCCCGGACCGCCGCCGGCCAGCGCCGAGTCGTTCGGATCCATCCGGCCGTCACTGACGGCCTCCATGACTGCCCGCGAGAGCTTGTTCTCGACCGGGATCCGGCACTCGTCGAAGAACAACTGGCCGGTGGGTGAGCCCTTCCAGCCAAGCTTCTCGAGTTCGCGAGTCTCGAAGCCGGCGGTCTTCTCGTCGACGAGAAACATGTCGCGCCGGTCGTTCTCGTCGTCCCACGCGACGACGAGGGCGATGTCGGCGATCGGGGCGTTCGACACCCACGTCTTCTCGCCGGTGATGACGTACTCGTCGCCGTCTTTGATCGCCGTCGTGTTCGGCACCTTCGTGTCGGAGCCACCTTCCGGCTCGGTGATGGCGAAACACCCAACGAGTCGGTCGTCTTCGTACTCCTCTGTGTATGCCTCGCGAGTCCGCTCGGAAAAGATTTCGAACATCGTCACCGGCAACGACATTCCCATCGTCACCTGCAGGCTGGGCCAGACCCGGGAGACCTCCTCGCTGACGATCGTGCTGGTGACCGGATCGTCGTAGCTCCCCTCGGCGTAGGGGCCGACGTCCATCTCGGCCATCTGTTGCATGTAGCTGATCGCGTCGTCCTTCGAGAGCGGCTGTCGATCCGCCTCGGGAAGGTCGGGCGCGATCTCCTCGTCCATGAACTCCCGCAACGAGTCACGAATCATCCGCTGTTCATCGTTCAGCATCATTGGCTTTCACTCGTTACTGGTATGACACCTGCCGCCACATAATGGTAACTATGTTCACGTTAGAGAACCACACCCGTGTTTGCGCAGAGAGACCGCTCTCGAGAGGTTGTTGATCGCGAGGTCGCGCTCCCAGGTCTCGTAGTCGTAGTTCACCACCCGGCCGGGGCCGTCGGTGACCCCGACGTTGTTGACCAGAATGTCGATACCGCCGTCGAAAATCGGAACTCGATTAGCTCGGCAGTTCGCCGGCCTCCTGCAGGCCCTCGAGAATGTCGTCAGCGACCTCCTCGGCGCTGTGGTAGGGGTAGCGGTCCCCACCACCGCCGTCGCCATCGGCGGCGTTCTGTAGTTCCATGATCGACATCGAGAAGTCACCGGACTCGAACGTCGTCGCGGGCCCGTTCGGCAGCGCCGGCAAGAACTCCATCGGGTTCGAAACGGGGTAATCTGCGCCCTCGAACGCGTCGATCAACTGTGCTCGGATCTCCTCGGGGTCTGGGTCGGACATAGTCCGTTCGGCGATAAGACGCGTCACCCTCATAATAGTTTACACCGTTGACATCCGCCACGATTACGAACCCGGAGCGGCGGCTGGAATGTCACACGATACCAGCACGTGTGGTACGGTACCACAACCTATTTGTCCACACTCGAAAAACCACGTGCCATGGACGCCGTCACGAGGCGGAGTGATAGCTGTGTCTGAACCGATCGTCGCCGGAGTCGCCGAGAGCGACCTGATCGAAACACCCGACAGAAGCTGGCTCGACAACGCCGCGATCGCGACCGTCCGCGCCCTCGAGGACGCCGACCTCACCCTCGAGGAAGTCGACGGCGTCGCGGTCGCCGGCGGAGACGACTACATGCCCGCACTGTTGCTGTCGGAGTACCTCGACCTCGACGAACCGTCGTTCCTCGAGGGCACCGAAATCGGTGGGTCGTCGTTCGAGCACTTCTGTGGCCACGTCGCAGACGCGATGGCCCGGGACCGGGCCGACGTGGTCGTCATCGCCTACGGCTCGACCAGTCGAACCGGCTCGGGACGGGATCGCTCGCTCGAGGTCGACCACCCCGTCGAGAGCTTCGTTCGGCCGACGGGGCTGTTCCGGCCGCCGGGGGCGTACGCGATGGCCGCTCGCCGGCACATGCACGAGTACGGGACGACCGAAGAGCAACTGGCCGAAGTCGCCGTCTCGACTCGCGAGTGGGCCGCACTCAATCCGAAAGCCGAACACCGCGACCCGATCACCGTCGACGACGTCCTCGACTCGCGGCCGATTGCCGAGCCGTTTAACATGTACGACTGCTGTCTCGTCTCCGATGGCGGGGGCGCGGTCGTCCTCGTCTCGGAAGAGAAAGCGCGCGAACTCGGGGTCCCAGAGATTTCGGTCGCCGGGGTCGCCTCGACGACCACCCACCGCGGCGACGTCAGCGAGATGCCGGACATGACGACCACCGGCGCGGCCGTCACCGGGCCGAAAGCCTTCAAGCAGGCCGGAATCACCCACGACGACGTCGACGTCGCCCAGCTGTACGACTCGTTCACCTACACCGCGCTGGTCACCCTCGAGGACCTCGGCTTCTGCGAGAAAGGCGAGGGTGGCCAGTTCGTCGAAGACGGCGCGACCGCCCCCGGCGGCGAGTTACCGATGAACACACAGGGCGGTGGACTCTCGTACTGTCACCCCGGTCACTTCGGCGTGTTCGTCCTCATCGAGGCCGCACGCCAGCTTCGCGGCGACTACACGGGACAGCGACAGGTCGACGGCGCGGAGGTCGCCGTCGCACACGGCACCGGTGGCCTGCTCTCCTCGAGCAGTACCGTGGTCCTCCGGAGGGAAGCATGACGGGGGACGTCGAAGACCGTCGCGAGGAGTGGGAGGGACCGGTCCCGGTTCCAAACGGCGCGAACGCCGACTTCTGGGCGGCCACGCTCGAGGGTGAATTGCTGTACCAGCGCTGTGCGGAGTGTGGAACGAGCCAGCTCTACCCGCGGGCGGTCTGTACGGGCTGTGGTGCCGTCGATCCCGCCTTCGAGGTGAGTGAGGGAACCGGCACGGTGTATACGTACACCGTCTGTCACATTCCGGGAGAACCCGGTTTCAAAGACCGGACCCCGTACGTCGTCGCGAACGTCGAACTCACGGAGGGACCGCGATTGCTCGCGCTCGTCGACTGCGAGCCCGACGAGATCGAGGTCGGTGCACCGGTCGGCGTCACCTTCTGGCAGGTCACAGACGAGGCGGCGCTCCCGGTGTTCGAACTTCGATAGAACTGATTCGGTGCTATTTTTCGGCCCTCGAGCGCGCTACTCCTCGAGCGTCGCCGTCGCCGAGCCCGTCAGGAGCGTCTCGCCCGCGGCGGTCTGTGTCTCGAGGTCGACCGAGACGGTATCACCGGTGACGTCGACGACCTCGCCGGTAGCGACGACGGTGTCGCCGGGGAAGACGCGCGACTGGAAGCGGACGCCGAAGGAGTCGACCGCGTCGACGCCGAACCAGTCGCTGACGACGCGGGAGGTGACTCCTGCGGTGAACATCCCCTGGCCGAAGACGCGCTCGTTGCCCGCCGCGCGGGCGTAGGGCTCGTCGTAGTGGATCGGATTGAAGTCACCGCTCGCACCGGCGTACTTTACGAAGTGGCGGCGCTCGAGGTCCGGGACGACGATCTGTGGACCGGTGTCGCCGACCGCGACGTCGGCGCTCGAGCGGACGGTGTCGACGCTGACTGGTTCGGGGGCCTCGTCCACGGTGTCGTCGTCGTCTCCGTCCGTACCGGCTCCACCGTCACCGTCGTCGACGGCACCCTCGGTCTCGATCGCCGTCGCCCGATCGAGGAGGAGCCGCTCGCCGGACTGGTCGTGGTACTCGGTTTCGTAGACCGCGAAGGTCATCGTCCCCGCCCGGCCGCCCTCGCGCTGGAACACGTCGGCCAGCGTGGTCGTCCCCGTCAGGACGTCGCCGACGGCGAGCGGGCGGTCGTACTCGTAGGCCTGTTCGCCGTGGAGGACGTACTCCGGCCGGAAGCCGACGTCGAAGCCGTAGGTCCCGTCTTCCGTGACCTGATAGCGAGGGAATCGGCTCACTCGCGCGTACGTCAGTGGTGCGGGAATCGATTCGAGACCGGCTTCCCGTGCGACGGCCTCGTCCCGATAGATCGGGTTCGAGTCCGTGACTGCGCGGGCGAACTCCTCGACTTTCCCGGCTTCGATCCGGAAGTCCTCGACGGTGACGCGGGACTCGCCGACGAGCGCCTCGAGCTCCGAGAGCGGTTTAGTTGGCACGGAGACCACCTCGAGCGGCCGGGACGGCGGGCTCGAACCGACGCGTGAACTGCACCTGTGTGAGCGATCGTTCTGGCATTTCCCAGACGATTTGGGTACCAGGGCTATAACTGTGCCCGTCGCTGTCAGCGTCCGACGACAATCGTGTTTTGGGTTACCACTACCCATACGCTTTTGAGCGAATCTGACAAACCACGGTGACATGGATCTCGACATCGTCCCAGCTGACACGCTCCTCGAGCCACCCTACGACGGGAACGTCGCGAATCTACTGGAGCGAGCGATCGCGAATTCCCCAGACGAGATCGCGATCGAGCACGACGGTGAGTCGGTCACCTACAGCGCATTCGACGAACTGGTCGACCAGTACGCCCGCGGCCTCCGTGGGGCGGGGCTCGACGTAGGCGATCGGGCCTGCGTCTACATCCCGAACAGCATCGACTTCTGTGCGACGATCTGGGCGGCCACCCGCGCCGGCGTCGTCGCGAGCCCGCTGAATCCCGCCTACCGGCGCCGCGAGATCGCCTACCAGGTCGACCACGCCGACGCCGAGGCGATCGTCGTCTCGGGCGAACCAGGTAACCACGTCGTCGACGCCGTCTCCGACCTCGAGGCCGAGATTCTCTCGACCAGCGACGCGGGAGTCCTCGAGGACTCCCCCGCGAGGTCGCTCCCGGACGCGGGAAGCGGTGGGACGGTGACAGCGTCGTTGCCCGTCGAGCGCGAGGACGAGGACACACTCTTGCAGCCGTACACTTCGGGGACGACCGGCAACCCGAAGGGCGTCCTGCTGACCCACCGGAACTTCCGTGTCCAGATCGCAAACAGCGTCTCGAATTACAGCGTCAGTCCGATCAAAGGCGACGGGCTGATCATCCTTCCGATGTACCACATCACCGGCTGCCTCCAGATGATGTCCTCGCTGTGTGCCGGCCGGACGCTGCACCTGCTGCGGCCGGACCAGTGGGACCCAGAACGCGTCCTCGAGTTGCTCGACGAACACGACGTGCCGGCGTTCGTCGGCGTCGCGACGATGTTCAACGACCTGCTCGACGCCTACGACCCCGAGGAGTACGACCTCGAGACCCTCCTCCGCGCGGGTCAGGGTGGGGACAAACTGCCGAAGCCGGTCCAGCAGGAGTTCGAGGAGACCTTCGAGGTGAGTCTCTCGGAGGGGTACGGACTCACGGAGACGACTGCGGGGACCCACACGATCACGGCGTCGACCCTCGGCAATCGGCCGGGGAGCGTCGGCCAGCCGATCGGACATACTCGCTCGAAGATCGTTGACGAGGACGGCGAGGTAGTCGACGTCGGCGAGGAGGGCGAACTGCTGGTCGACGGCCCACAGGTGATGAAAGGCTACTACGAGAATCCCGAGGCTAACGAGGAGGCGTTCACCGAGGACGGCTTCTTCCGTACCGGCGACATCGCCTCCCGGGACGAGGACAACTACCACTACATCAAAGGGCGCGAAAAAGAGATGGTGCTGACGGCAGGCTACAACGTCTACCCCCGCGAAATCGAGAACGCCCTCTACGACCACCCCGACGTCCTCGAGGCGGCGGTCTTCGGCGTGCCGGACGAACGGCGCGGGGAGACGGTCGCCGCCGCGGTCGTCCCGAAAGACGGCGCGACGCTCACCGAAGAAGCAGTCTCCGAGTACGTCCTCGACGAACTCGCCCCCTACAAGCACCCCCGGTACGTCGAAATCCGCGAGGAGTTACCCAAGACCGGCAGTGGCAAGGTCAGAAAGACGGAGCTCGAAGACGAATTTACGGAACGATACGTCGAGGAGTCGTGACCGACCGACCCGCTGCGCCAGCGCTAGTACCGTTCCAAGCGTCGACTGATAGGTCGAACCGATCGGCGTCAGTCGGTTCGACCTATCAGTTCAGGCGTGGACCGCCACTAGATCGACCGAAGCGAACCACCATATCGAACGAGCGGTATCAACACATCAGGAACTCGAGACGACGTGGACGGCAGGAGAACACAACCCTCAAGGCAGTACCGGTGAATCAGGTGAGTAGATGCGATGAGTGAGACGGGACAGAAGACGTACACAAACCGAGAGATTCGGACGGTTGCCCTCGCCGTCATCGCCGGCGTGTTCTTCGGGGGCGTAGCGACCGGTGTCGCGTTCCCCACGCTACCGTTGCTCGACGAGCACCTCGTCATCACTGCGGTGATGTTGAGTATCATCCTGTCGGCTAACCGGATCTCGCGGCTGGTGATGAACACGCCGGCCGGGTCGATCATCGACCGCTACGGGACGCGCAAGCCGATGATCTTCGGGCTCTACACTCAGGCGCTGGCCCCGTTCGGCTACCTCGTCGGGCTGTACACCCCGGCGTACGTCATCGGAGCGTTTCCCATCGTGGGCGAAGTGTCGGCCCCGGCACTCGTCTTCGTGCTCGCGCGCCTGTTCTGGGGGCTGGGCAGTGCGTTCGTCTTCCTCGGTGCGTTCGCGACGATCACCCACGTGACGACCGTCGACAACCGCGGTCAGTGGGTCGGCATCCTCCGTGGCATCCAGTCGATGGGGTTCCCCTCCGGGCTGATCATCGGCGGCGTGTTGACCGACATCGCAGGAATGGCGACTGCGTTCGCCGTCGCCGGGACGCTCGCGCTCATCGCCGGGACGGTCGCGACGGTCGTCCTCCCTCGTGTCCACGGCGGAACCGACGAGGAATCCGCACGGCTTCGAGACATCCCCGGAATCCTGCTGGATCGACCTGCCGTCATGGCTATCGGATACGGGAATTTTACCCTCCGGTTTCTCTGGGGCGGCGTCATCCTGAGCACGCTCGCCCGGTACGCTGACGTTCACGGGATGGAACTCTCGGTACTCGAGGCTGCAGGGATCAGCGGAGTCGTCATGGCAGTCGGGGTTATCGTCTCCGGGACGACGACCCTGTTCACTGGCTGGCTCTCCGATCGCCTGCGGGACCGCACGGTGCTGACGCTGCCGGCGTTTAGCGCGGTCGCAGCCGGGTTCATCATCATCGCGTTCTACCCGACCCTCGAGTTGTTGCTCGGTGCGATCGTCCTGATCGGATTCGGGATGGGCATGGCTGCGCCTGTCCTGCTCGCGATTCTGGGTGATCTCACGCCGGGAGACGAACTCGGACGAATGGGAGGCGTCTACCAGGTCATGGGCGACGTCGGCCTCACTCTCGGGCCGCTGCTCGCGATTCCGGCCGCCGAAAACTGGTTCGGCTACCAGTTGACGTACGTCATCTGCGGGGCGCTCGTCTTCGTCTGCCTGCTGATCGTGTCGGTCCCGCTCATCCGGAATCCCGAGGTCACGACCGGCGTCGTCAAGGCCGACTGAAGCCTCCGTCACGATTCGATCGTTCCGTTCTCGACCGTCCGACCGACGGCCGTGCCCGTCCGACTCACGTCGTCACGCAAGAACTAAGTCACACACTGTGATACGTGTCTCCATGCCACAAGGTACAGCGGCAGTTATCGGTGGCGGCATCATGGGCAGCGGAATCGCACAGGTCCTCGCGCGAGCGGGCTACGACGTCCGCGTCCGCGAGATCAACGAAGACCTCGCCGAAGAAGCCCGCGATCGGCTGATCTCGGGTAACTACGGCCTCGACGATGCCGTCGAAGGCGGCTACATAGACGAAGACGAAAAAGAAGCGATCCTCGAACGGCTCACCTTCACCACGGACCTCGAGGCGGCGACCGACGGCACCGACTTCGTGATCGAGGCGGTGACCGAAGACCTGGCAGTAAAGGGGAAGGTGTTCCGCGAACTCGATGCGGTCACCGACGACCAGCCGCTGTATTCGAACACGAGCGGCTTCCCGGTGACCTCCATCGCGAACGCGGTCTCGGACCCCTCTCGAGTCGCCGTAATGCACTTCTTCAATCCCGTGCCGATCATGTCGATGGTCGAGATCGTTCAGGCCCCCGAGACGGACGAGGCCGTCGTCAACCTCGCCGAAGAACTCGTCGACGAACTGGGGAAAACCGGCGTCACCATCGACGACGCACCCGGCACCTACGGCTTCATCGCCAACCGCTGTTACGCGGCGATGCGGCGAGAGGCCCAGCGCGTCGTCGAAGAGGGAGTCGCCACGGAAGAACAGGTCGACAAGGCACTCGAGGAGGGCTACAACCTCCCTGTCGGGCCGTTCTCGCTGCGCGGCATCGGCGAGGAGTGGGACTGACGAGCGAGCCGAGAGCGTCGAAGTGACGACCCCGTCACGGCAGTAAACTCTCTTCACTGTCAAGGTTTATCACGGAGGACTCCGTACGCGAAATCGTGTCACGGACGAACGAGTCGGTCCCAGAGACCGGTATCTCTCGCGTTCACCGCCTCGAGACGCCGGTCGAGTGGCCGCCGGGCCACGCCGCGGCGTACCTGCTCGGCGACGAGGAACCCATCTGCGTCGACGCCGGGATGGTCGGCGACGAGGCTCGAGCGGCGCTCTTTGCTGACCTCCGGGACGGCGGCTACGAGCCCGCCGACGTCGAACACCTCCTGTTGACCCACGTCCACATCGACCACGTCGGCGGCGTCCGGCCGCTCCTCGAGACAGCCTCGCCGACCGTCTACGCGCCCGCGATCGCCCGCGAGCGACTCTCGCGCGACCTCGAGACGGTCCGGTCCGAAACCAGGCGAAACCTCACCGAGGCCGGCCTGTACGGCAGCGGCCTCGAGCGCGCCGTCGACGGCGTCCTCGAGATCCACGAGGGGATCAGGGCCGCGTTCCCACTCGAGGACGTCGACGTCTGGATCGACACCGACGAACCGGTTTCGATCGCCGGGCGCAAATTCGACCCGATCTACACGCCCGGTCACCACGTCACCCACCACTGCTACGGTACCGATATCGACGGTGCGCGCGTGCTCTTCGCCGGAGATATGGTCGTCGAGCCGTTCCGGGCGGCGGCGATCCACGTCAACCTCACCGACGGCGTCCGCGACGGAATCGACGCCTACCGAGACGCGCTCGAGCGCCTCGACGGTCGGGCGTTCGACCGGGTCTACCCCGGTCACGGGCCCGTTCACGACGCCTACGACGAAACGGTCGCGTTCGCTCTCGAGGATCTCGCGGATCGACTCGCCGAGTGCCGGGATCGAGTCGCGTCCGTCTGTGCCGAAGAGGGCTCCGCGAGCGCGTTCGACCTCGCCGTCGACCGGACCGACCATCCGCGTCGGCAGGTGATGGAGTTGCGCGAGATCCTCGCCGCACTCGGGACGCTCGAGCGGCGTGGCCAGGTTCGCTCGCGACTCGAGGACGGAGTTCGGCTGTACGAACCCACGTAGTCGGCTCTGGGCGGGGCGAGCGAGAAGACCTGCTGGCTCGAGCGCGGACGATCGACGGGCTCTAGACAGGTCGTCGAAAAATCAACTGCTGCTCGAGACGCTTACTCCCTGAGGGCGTCGATGCGCAGGTCCTCGTCGAAGTCGAGGGTGGTCTCGATTTCGGACTCGTCGATGTCCTCGAACGCCCAGCGGGCGATCGAGCGGCGGTGGACCTCGTCGGCACCGTCGACGATGCGGAACGGGCGGACGCTCTCGTAGAAGTACGCGATCGGCAGGTCCTTGCCGATCCCGTTGCCGCCACAGGCCTGCAGCGAGAGATCGATGATGTCGGTGACGACGTTCGCCGTGTACATCTTCGCCATCGCGACCTCGATACGGGCGTCACTGTCGTCGAGTTCGCGGGCGGCGTGACGAACCATACACCGGGCGGCGTGCAGGCGCGTCTCGGCGTCGGCGATCCGATGACGAAGCGCCTGTTTCTCCTCGAGCGTCGTGCCGAAGGCCTCACGTTCTGCGAGGTAGGCCTTCGCGATGTCGAGTGAACGTTCGGCCATCCCGGAGTAGCGCATACAGTGGGTGAGTCGACCGCCGCCGAGGCGAAGCTGAGCGATGCGGAAGCCCTCGTTTTCCTCGCCGATCGTGTTCTCCACGGGAACGCGGACGTTTTCGAACTTTACCTCGGCGTGGCCGCCCTCGCGCTCGGTGATGCCGTGGCCACCGAGGTGGGGGACGTTTCGGACGACCTCGACACCGTCTGCGTCACGCGGGACGAGGATGATCGAGGTCCCCTCGTAGGGGTGGGCCTCGAGATCCGTCCGGACCATCACCAGGTAGAAGTCGGCGTTCAGCCCGTCGGAGGTCCACCACTTGTGGGCGTTGATGACCCACTCGTCGCCGTCTTTGACGGCCGTACTCTGGAGCATCTTGGGGTCGGAGCCAGCGCCGACCTTGGGTTCGGTCATCGCGAACGCAGAGGAGATCTCACCTTGTACGAGCGGACGGAGCCACTCTTCTTTCTGGTCCTCGGTGCCGGCGAACTCGAGGGTGTGCATGTTCCCTTCCTGTGGGGCGTTCGCGCGGATCGAGAGCGCACCGACGAGCGAGCGGCCGACCTGCTCGAACGACGGGAGCATGTCCCGGAAGCCAAGTCCCTGCCCGCCGTACTCCTCGGGTACCTGCGGGGCGAACAGGTCGCGCTCTTTGGCCATCTCCCAGAAGTCGTGAATCTCGTCCATCGTGATCGGTTCGCCCGTCTCGAGGGCCTCCCGCTCGCGCGGGATGACGACCTCGTCCATGAACGCCTCGACGCGTCCGGCAACCTCCTTCGCTTTCTCGGAGTCGTGGTACTCCATGACTTGGGTATCGAGATACTACATTGTAAATGTACAACATCCGGTCGATTTCACTTGGAAGAACGGTCCCGACCTGTCGTTTCCCGCTCACCGCCTGAATTCGACGGCGTCGTCTGTCGAACACAGCACATTCGAAATCGGGGACGGCCGTTCGGCCGCAGTGACCGGAAACGTCATGTTTTACTATCCTGTTGTGATACACTCACCCATGGAGCTCGATGACTTGCGAGATGTTGCCACGGAAGGGAACGCTGCACGGATCCACGACGAGACCGCACGCCTCCACGGGTCGGAGACGGCGGTCGAGTACCACGGGACGACCTACACCCACGACCAACTCCGCGAGGAGAGTGCCCACTTTGCGGGTGGGCTGGCCGACCTCGGCGTCGAACCCGGCGACGTCATGCTGGTCTATCTACCGAACTGTCCGGAGTACATCGTCGGCTCCCTCGGCGCGATGAAAGCCGGCGTCGCCGTCTCTCCGGTCAACCCCCAGTATCGACGCCGGGAACTCGCCTACCAGCTCGAAGACACCGACGCGAGCGCCGTCCTGACCCACGCGATGTTGCTTCCACACCTCCGGGAGGGTCTCGAGGAGATCGACTGGGACCCCGTCCTGATCGGCGTCGGGAGCACAGACGACGACGTGGAGATGTTTTCGGAGGTTCGCGGCGAGCAGACGCTGGTCGAACGTGCCGACGACGACGTGGCACTGTTGCCGTACACCTCGGGCACGACGGGCAAACCGAAGGGCGTCCAGCTCACCCATCGAAATTTCCGTGCACAGATGTACGCGACGCTCTCCCAGTCCAGTAACGAGATCGAACCGGAGGAGGTCCGGAGTCTCGTCTGGCTCCCGCTGTACCACATCACCGGCTTTACCCACACCGCCTGGCAGCCGCTGGTCGGTGGCGGCCGAATCTACCTCCGGAGTGCGGCAAACTGGGACGGCGACGCGGCGATGGAACTGATGGAGCAAGCGGAGATAACCCACTACGTCGGCGTCACGGCGATGTACGTCGACATGGTCAACAGCGACTCGTTCGGTGAGTACGACCTCTCGAGCCTCGTCACGGCCGGGGAAGGTGGGGCGAAGATGTCCGTCGCGGTCCAGGAGAAGTTCGAGGAGGTCGCCGGCGTCGACATGGGTGAGGGGTACGGCCTCACCGAAACCCACGGAGCGACCCACTCACAATCCGGTTCGTCCTTCGGGTTGATCCACGGGACGATCGGACAGCCCCTGCGGATGACCGACTGCAAGGTCGTCGACGCGAGCGGCGAGGAGGTCCCGCCGGGCGAGGAAGGCGAACTCCTCGTCCGTGGTCCACAGGTCATGAAGGGCTACCACAACATGCCCGAGGCGACCGAGGCGGCGTTCACCGAACACGGCTACTTCCGCACCGGCGACATCGCCCGCCGGGACGAGAACAACTACTACGAGATCGTCGACCGGAAGAAACACATGATCAACACGGCCGGCTACAACGTCTACCCGAGCGAACTCGAGGAGTTACTGGCCGAACACGAGGCCGTCGCCGAGGGTGCTGTCGTCGGAGTCCCCGACGAACGACGCAACGAAGTACCGAAGGCGTTCGTCGTTCCCGCGCCCGGCGTCGAACCCGGCGAAGACGTCACCGCAGAAGAGATCACGGAGTTCTTCCTCGACAACGTCGCCGCCTACAAACACCCCCGCGAGGTGGAGTTCGTCGAGGAACTCCCCCGAACCACCAGCGGCAAGATCCAGAAGTACAAACTCGAGCAGCACCACGAAGAGTAAAATAATATTCAAACAACATATATGGGAATCTGGTAGTTCGACTTCCACATATGCCTGATACTCCTCGCGGTACCAGACCACGGCCAAGAGAGAGTCGAGAGTAGAACAATCACTATCAGATATTTTATACACAGGCAGCCCCCCGTCCATCAGGCATTACCGGCAGAGCTGCCGGCAGATAGCGGAACAAAATCGGTCGACTGGAGA
The DNA here is from genome assembly GCF_002156705.1 of Natrarchaeobaculum aegyptiacum. Lineage (NCBI taxonomy): Archaea > Methanobacteriati > Methanobacteriota > Halobacteria > Halobacteriales > Natrialbaceae > Natrarchaeobaculum > Natrarchaeobaculum aegyptiacum. Next base: position 2,327,747 of record NZ_CP019893.1, on the reverse strand, counting down.
GATCGACTACCGAAACGGAGATTTCTCGCCCGGACGATACCGTCAAGAAAACGGTCGTGGGTTGGCCCACTGGTCGATCGAGAGTATGTGTGTGCTTACCGACGAAGTGTAAAAGACATTTGTATTCCGCAATCACATACTAGATCCAATAGCTTTGAATAGGCTCGGTCACAGACAGAACCCTCGACCTGACTCCCGCGGAGCCGATTACTCGTCAGTCCGGAACGAGAGGTCGAGCGACGGCGCAGAGTGCGTGAGCGAGCCGAGCGAAATCACGTCGACGCCTGTCGCAGCGTAGTCGGCGACCATCTCGAGCGTGATCCCGCCGCTGGCCTCCGCGAGTACGTCCTCGTGACCCCCGTCCACGAGGAGATCCACAGCCTCGCGCGTCTCCGCAGGTGTCATATTGTCGAGCAAGACGATGTCCGCGCCCGCATCGGCGGCCCGCGGAGCGTCCTCGGGGCGTTCGACCTCGACTTCGATCCTGGTGGCGAACGACACTCGCTCGCGGAATCGGGAGACGGCACCCTCGAGGCCCAGTTCGGCGACGTGGTTGTCCTTCACCATGACCATGTGCGAGAGGTCGAGCCGGTGGGTATCGCCGCCGCCGGCAACGACGGCGCGCTTTTCGACGCCCCGCAGCCCGGGAGTCGTCTTGCGGGTCGCGGCGATTCGGACCGCGTCAGTTTCCGTGCGCGCCGCGTCGACGGCCTCGCGGGTTCGCGTGGCGATGCCGGAGGCGTGGCCCGCGACGTTTACGGCCACCCGTTCGCCACGGAGCACCTCGCGTGCTTGACCCTCCACGGTGAGGACGACATCGCCGGCCTCGAGGGCAGTTCCGGCGTCGACTACCTCGCGAACCTCGACGCCGAGGTACTCGAAGACGGCGGTGGCGGCCTCGAGACCCGCGGCGACGCCGGCCTCTTTGGCGACGAGGCGGCCAGTGGTCTCCCCAGGTACCTGGTTCGTGACGTCGTGGTGGCCGACGTCCTCGCGGAGCCAGCGTTCGATCTGTGAGGTTTCGATCATGGGTTCGTCTGCGGCCCGTTGCCGGATAAGAGACCTGTTTTCTCCGCCTGTAGATACCATACGGCGACACCCTCAAGTATCCACTCCGAGAAGTAATACCTGTGTCGAGTAATACCGATTCCAGCGGATCGGGACGGGTCGTCTCCGTCACCGAAAAAGGACAGGCGACGATCCCCAAACAGCTCAGGGAGAAACACGGGATTCAGGCCCCCGGACGGGTCAAGTTCGTCGAGAACGACGATGGCGAGATCGTCGTCCGTCCCGTCGGCTCGATGCGCGAGTTTCGTGGACTCGAGCGGACCGGCGACGACGATCGACCAGCGACGCAACTCCTTCGGGAGTCGCGCGAACGAGATGAACGGCGACTGGATGACCTCGTCGATCAGATCGGTGACAGCAACGGAACCGAAACCGGAGAGGACTGATTGCGATGGCCGACGGGATCGTCTTCGACGCCGAACCACTGGTCGCGTACCTCGACGACGAAGCCGGGAGCGACGTCGTCGAAGAGTGGATCGACCGCGTGGCAAGCGGCGAGATCGACGGCTATCTCTCGCCAGTGACGAAAACCGAGATCCTGTACGTCGGCTCTCGAGTCGGATTCCGGCCCGAGGACGTCACTGCGAGCCTCGAGCGACTCGAGGAGCTCGGCGTCTCCGTCGTCGATCCCTCCGAGTGCTGGCAGATCGCCGCCGCGCTGAAGGAAGCTCACGGCATGGCACTCGGCGACGCCTACGCACTGGCGACGGCGGTCGCCGTCGACGGCGCGTTGCTCGTCGGCGCCGACGACGATTTCGACGACGTCTCGGAGCCGATCGTGCGGTTTCGGGACGAGCCGGCCTAACTGTCGACGAGCTACCGAGATGCTAACAGGCCGCTATCAACTGTTCAGGAACGCATCGAGTTCCGCAACGATCCGTGCTGGCGCCTCGGCTGGCCCACTGTGGCTCAGTCCGTCGAACTCGACGAGACGACTGTGGGGAAGTGCGTCGTGAACGTCTCGAGCACTCTGTCGAAGGAAGTCCGGTCCATGGGTTCCGGTCATGACCGCCACCGGGACGTCGACCTCGAGCCGGACGGGTAGTCGATACCGCTCGACGGCGCGGTTCATTCGGAGGACTTCGTCGGCTAACTCGACACAGTCCGGCCAGACCGGCCACGCCGCGAGCCAGGCGTCGAGGTCGTCGATTCCGTCGGGGTGGAGGACGAGTTCGACGTACCGTTTCACCGCCTCGCGGCGCTCGCCGTTCTCGAGCAGCGCCTCCATCTGGTCGGCGAGGTTCGCCTGTTCTCGGTACCCATCGGGGAGCACCGCCGGTTCGTAGGCGACGACCGCCTCGACCGCCGCCTCCGTCGCCACCTCGATTGCCGTGAGGGCGCCGTAGGAGTGACCGAACAGGACTGGCTCGCCCTCGAGGTCGTCGACGAACCGTCGTACGTACGCGACCTCGCGTTCCAGGACGCCGTTCGCACTCGTCTCGGCCGGATGGTCGAGACACGTTCCGAACCCCGGCCGTTGCGGAACGATCGCCGCGTACGACTCGAGGTGTGGGAGAACCGGATCCCAGTACGCTCGAGGGGCCATCCCCCCGTGGAGGAGAACGAGCGGCTGTCCGTCACCAGTCTGTTCGTAAACAATCCCCGTGCCGTCCTCAGATCGTGTCGACTGCATGTACACCGGTGACCGAACGCGCTCGAGATACCACTGTCTCTCAGTCGTACGGCCGTTTAAGTAGGACGGGAAAGAACGACTGGCGACAGCCGAATTCCGAGCTTCCAAGGAGGTCGGGTGGAACAGGAGCGTATGGGACTGGTCGCCGAATTCGAGATCCGCTGTGACGGCCTTCCGCTCGTGACGGTCGCGGCAGCCGTCCCCGACGCGACGGTACTCATCGACCTCCAGTTCGCTCACGGCCGCAGACCGCTGTTCATTGCAACCGTGAGCGGGGCCACTCCTCACACTGTCGAGACCGCACTCGACGATGCCACCGCCGTCGGAGAGTGGACGCTGATCGGTCGCGCGGGAGACGCCAGTCGGTACCAGGTCACGCCGGCGTTGAGCTTCGAGGAACAACTCGGCGACCACGTCGACGACCTCGCGGGACTCGAGACCCTCGCCGCGGCCGAGGCCATCGTCGAGCGAATCGAGGTCGAACCCGACGGGTGGCGACAGACGGGCTGGTTCGCAGACCGGGAGGCCTTCGACGCGTTCTCGACGTTCTGGCAACGCAACGCCCGGTTTCGACTGCACCGTCTCACCCACGACGGGACGCCCGAACCACCTGGTGACGGCCTGACCGACCGCCAGCACGAGGCACTCCGAGCAGCCTACGAGATGGGGTACTTCGAAATCCCACGCGAGGCGTCGCTCGAGGAGGTCGCCGCGGAACTGGGCGTCGCCGCATCCTCGGTGTCGGAACGGCTCCGACGCGCGCAAACGCAACTCATCGAGGAGACGGTCGCGCCAACGTGGCCGCCGATTCCAGACCAGCGAGCGTAACAGTCCGCGTCGTGGCGGTGCTGGATTGGAGCGGGAATCCCACGGCGGCGTCCTCTCGCTTTTCCGATCGGAAGTCGTGGTCGAGGGCCACGATGCGCGAGCAGGGTTGGTTCTCGAACGGCCGCTCGGCTCTCGAAAACGTGCAGACTACGAATACGCCCGGTCGACGCCGATGTCGACGATCTCCTCGAGTCGATGGAACCGCTCGTCGAGTCGTCGTTAGTCGTCTGCTGGACGGGTTGCCGCCTCCTCGCCATCCGTCACGTAGTGACATCCGGTCGACTCCGTATTCTCGCTCGCCGCTCGAGCGATCAACAGCGCGACGACGCTCGCGTTCCGGAGTTCGTAGAGGTCGCGAGCGGTTCGGGTGCGGATGTAGGCGTCGACCTCACCCTTGAGCCGCCGGAGGACGGCGCTCGCGCGAGCGATCTCCGCGGGGTCGCGCTCGAGTCCGAGGTACTCGTCCATCGTCCGCTGGAGGCGAGTGAACTTCTCGGCGGCGAATCGCCGGGGGAGGTCCGGGTCACGATTCAGCAGGTCGGGTGCCTCCACGCCCGTCGCATCGGACTCGAGGTCCGCGTCGGTAGCGACGGCCGCGGCGTCGTCGCCAGCGCGGAGTCCCCAGACCAGTCCCTCGAGCAGGCTCGTACTCGCGAGGCGGTTCGCACCGTGGACGCCCGTCCGGGAACACTCGCCGACGGCGTAGAGGCGGTCGAGGCTCGAGTGCCCGCGGTGGTCGACGTCGATTCCACCACACAGGAAGTGCTCGCAGGGGGCGACGGGGATCTCGTCGCCCTCGATCCCACGCTCGTGGACCATCTCGGCGATGGTCGGGAACTCGGTTTCGAAATCTCCCTCGAGCGTCGAGACGTCGAGGACGACCTCGCCGGTCGCTTCGCGTTCGGTCTCGACGGCGCGGGCGACGACGTCTCGCGGTGCGAGGTCGCCCTGTGGGTGGTACTCGTCCATGAATTGCTCACCCTCGGCGTTCCGGAGGACGGCCCCCTCACCCCGCAGGGCTTCCGAGAGGAGGAAAGGGTCGTCACCGTCGAAGGCCGTCGGGTGGAACTGGACGTACTCCATATCGGCGACGTCGGCTCCTGCGAGCGCGGCCATCGCGATGCCGTCTCCGGTCGCGTCGTCGGGGTTGGTCGATCGCGGGTACAGCGCGCCGATGCCGCCGGTTGCGAGGATCGTCGCACCGGCGTAGATCGGGTGACCGTCCTCGGTCTCGTCGCTGACGACGCCGTGAACCCGCCCCTCGTGGGTCAGCAACTCGAGTGCGGCGGTGTCCTGTCGGACCTCGACGGCCTCGTGTTCGTCGAGGTGGTTCAGGAAGGGGCGAAGGATGTGCGTGCCCGTCGCCGCGTCGACGTGGAGGATGCGACGCACGGAGTGGGCGGCCTCGCGGGTGTAGTCGAACGCGCCGTCGTCGGTCTCGTCGAAGGCGATCTCGAGGGTGTCGACGAGTACGTCGGAGACGGCGTCGTCGGCGTCCGCGACGAGGACGTCGACGGCCGCGGGGTCGGCGGTCCCGTCGCTGGCCGCGAGGACGTCCTCTTTGAGGCTCTCGGGATCGCCGCGAGTCGTCGAGATACCGCCCTGTGCCCAGTCGGTGCTCGCGTCGTCGGGCCGGGACGCCTTCGTGAGCAGGAGGACCTCGGCTCCCTCGCGGGCGGCACCGAGCGCGGCGGCACAGCCGGCGATCCCGCTTCCGACGACGAGGACGTCCGCCGTCTCGTACTCCGGTGTTGAATCAGTCATCTGTCGAATCAGACCTCGAGCATGCGTTCGAGGGCCAGCCCGGCGAGTTCCTTCTCCTCGGGCGCGACCTCGATCACGTTGCGTTCGCGGCCGGCGACCAGTTCCTCGAGCACCCACGTCAGGTAGTTCGGGTCGATCTGGCGCATGGCGTTGCAGTCCATGCAGGCGTCACCGCACAGCGGGAGGACGTTCACCTCGGGGTGCCAGCGTTGCAGGTGTTCGGTGAGGTGAATCTCGGTGCCGATTGCCCACGTCTCACCGGGCTCGGCCGCCTCGATCGTCTCGCAGATCGTCGCGGTCGAGCCGACGACGTCGGCGGCCTCGACGACCTCGCGGCGACACTCGGGGTGGACGACGACGTTTGCACCGGGGTTTGCTTCGCGAACCCGCTCGACGTGCTCGACGCGGAACCGTTCGTGAACCTGACAGTAACCATCCCAGAGGATGATGTCACTTTCGGCGACCTCGTCGGCGTCCTTACCCTCGGGGTCCCACGGATCCCACTGGGCAATTTCGTCTTCCAGTCCCAGTTCGTAGGCGGTGTTCTCACCGAGGTGTTTGTCGGGCAGGAACAGCACCTTGTCGCCGCGCTCGAAGGCCCACTCGAACGCGCGGTGGGCGTTCGAAGAGGTGCAGACGAGCCCCCCCTGACTCGCACAGAAGGCCTTCAGGTCGGCGTAGGAGTTCATGTACGTGATCGGGATGATGTCGGCGTCAGGAGCGGCCGCGGTGATCTCGGCCCACGCGGCGTCGACCTGCAGCGCTTCGGCCATCCCAGCCATCGGACACGACGCCTCCATGCTCGGGAGGATCACCGTCTGATCGTCGTCGGTGATGATGTCTGCACTCTCGGCCATGAACGTCACGCCGCCGAAGATCACGTACTCGGCGTCGGCCTCGGCCGCCTGCTTCGAGAGCTGGTAGGAATCGCCGACGAAGTCGGCGTGCTCGACGATCTCTCGACGCTGGTAGTTGTGCCCGAGGATGACGACGTCGTCGCCCAGCTCCCCGAGTGCCGCTTCGATGCGTTCGGTCCGTTCTGCCTGCTCGAGGTCCCGGTAGGCCGGCGGGAGCTGCTCGAGGTTGTCGTACTTGAACAGACTCAAATCGGTCTCCAGCTCTGCGGTTTCTAGCTGTACCATGTGGCGATACCTGTGGTTGTCCACACCTCAGAGGGCGGTATTGAATAACTTTTTCCTTCGATCGGCCATTCTGGGCAGATACCACCGAAGGGTTCGATAACCGAAGGGAGCAACTGGCCGATGATGGCTCTTGGGTTGCTCCTGGGTCTCGTGGATAGTAACTGGTGGAAAATCGTCACCAACTGGGAATCCGTTTCCGCGTTTCGATCGACGACAGAAGCGGGAAATCGGTTCCTGACGGAGGTCAGGCGAATTCGACGTCACGAAACTCGAAGCGGGCGCCGCCGTCGCTGCCCTCTGCGACCGCGACCCGCCAGTTGTGCGCGTCGGCGATCTGGTCGACGATCGCGAGTCCGAAGCCCGTGCCGTCCTCGTTCGTCGTGTATCCAGTGTCGAAGACGCTGTCACGAAGTTTCTCCGGGATGCCCGGGCCATCGTCTTCGACGTAGAAGCCGGTCGGCGAGTCGGGATCGTCGGGCTGTTCGTCGGATTCGTCCGGCGACTCCGCCGCCACCGTGCCGATTCGAACGGTCGCGTCCGTTCCAGCGTGTTCTCTCGCGTTCCGGACCAGGTTCTCGAGCAGTTGCTGGACGCGGGCCCTGTCCATCATGACCTCGGCATCCTCGTCGACCTCGAGGCACATCTCGCCCGTCTTGACCTGCCCCCACGCTGCCCGGGCCGTTCGCTCGAGCGAGTCCGGTTCCGGATGGACCACGGTCTGGCCTTCGCGTGCGAGTTCGAGCAACTCCTCGATGAGGACGGACATTCGATCGAGCGAGGTCCGGATCTCCTCGAAAGCATCACCCGGGTCGTCTGCCTCCTCGGCGACGTCGAGGAAGCCCCTGATCGTCTGGACGGGGTTGCGCAGGTCGTGGGCGACCGTCCGGCCGAACTCCTCGAGGCGCTCGTTCTGACGCTCGAGGTCCCGCTCGCGCTCTTTGAGTTCGGTGATGTCGTTGTTGACCGAGACGAAGTGGGTGATCTGCCCGTCTTCGGTCAGCGGCGAGATCGTCTGGCTGACGTGGTAGGTCGAGCCGTCCTTGCGCTGGTTGATTATCTCGCCCTCCCAGACGTCACCGGAGAGGATGGTCGACCAGAGGTCCTCGTAGAACGCGGCGTCCTGCTCGCCGGAGTTCAGGATACGGGGGGTCTTCCCGATTACCTCCTCGCGATCGTAGCCGGTGACGTCCTCGAACGCCGGGTTGACGTAGACGATCGTCGCCTGGACGTCGGTGATGAGGACGCCGTGACCGGCGTGTTCGACCGCCTCTCGAAATCGACGCATCTCGCGGATGCGACGCTCGAGGCGTGCCTGCATCTGGAGCAGGGCGTCGCCGAACGCCCCCGGCACTCGCTCTTCGAGAATCGGGTCGTCGAACTGTTCGCGGCCGACCGCCTCGGCCTGATCGATCGTCGTCTCGAGGTGCTCCTGTAGCTCGACCATCGATCGTTTGAGGTCGCCGGTCTCGTCGGGCTGGAACGGCCGGGAGGGCGTGCGGTCGAGTTCTCCCTGTGAGAGCGAACGAGCCACCTGCTCGATGTCGGTAACGGGATCGATGATGTCTCGTCTGACGACCCAGATCGTGTTGAAGAATGCCACAGTCGCAACGCCGATGACGAAGACGATGAGCAGTTGCTGAACCGGCGTGAGCAGGCTGGCCATCCGGCCGGGGCCGACGAACGTAACCGCGAGAACCAGAACCGCGATCGCTGCGAGATACTGGATCGCCATCGCGACGGCGAACTTCCGTTCGATACTCGAGCGGACCCCCATCAGGTCCATCGACCGCCACAGGAGTCGCCGATAGCCCCCTAGCAATCGGCGAGTGAGCGACGAATCCCCCATTGTCACCCATCAACGAACTCCCCCCGTAATAACGGTTGTCGAATTACCACGGCCGTGGAACTGCGTCAGACGTCGCATCGGTGGCGATTTTACGACGGACGAGAGTCCCAAGGGACGGCCGACTCATACGGTTTACTGGAAGTCATTTCCGGCGCACCCACGACCCGGTCGGCGGGTGCGCCGGTAAATCGTTACAGTAATCCGTATCACGCGCCGTCTGGAGCGAGCGCGTCGACCGTCGCCATGCCGACCTCGCGGGAGGCCGGCGCGGGAACGACGACGATCGGATGGTCGATCGGCGTCTCGGCGACGAGATCGGCGAGTCGGCCTCGAGCCGTCTCGGGCGTCCCGGTGACGCCGAGGTCGGCGACCATCTCGTCGGTGACGGCGCGGGTTGCCTCGCCCTTGCGGCCGTCACGCCAGGCCTCCGCAATTGCGTCCGCCTCGGGATAGGCCGAGGCGACCGCCCGGCGATACCCCTCCCCGCTGCCGACGTAGTAGGCGACGTGCTTGCGGATCACGTCCCGTGCATCCGCTGGGTCGTCGCTGACGGCCGCGGGAACGTACGGCGCGACCGTGATCTCGGCCGGGTCGCGGTCGCGCTCTGCGGCCGCCGACGCAACCTCCTCGAACGCGTCCTCGAGTCCAGAGAAGGGGATGTTGTGGGGAATCCAGCCGTCACAGAGTCGGCCGACGACGCGGCGGTTCGCCGGTCCCAGCCCCGCGTGGTAGATCGAGACGGGTGCGTCGAGGGCGGGGAAGTCCGCAGCCTCGAGCACCTGCCCCTCGTAGGCGACCGATTCGCCGGGAGTGGTGGTCTGGCCAGTTAGCGAGCGAACGATCTCGATCGTCTCGTGGGCGCTTCTGACTGGACGGTCGAACGCCATCCCGTGGAGATCCTCGACGGCCTTCGCGGTGCTGGTACCGAGGCCGAGGGTGAACCGGCCGTCGGAAACGCGAGCCATCGAGGCGGCAGTCATCGCGAGGACAGCTGGCGATCTCGAGTAGACGTTCAGAATAGCGCTGCCGAGCAGTACCTCGTCGGTCATGGTGGCGATCTCGGCCAGCTGGACGACGCTGTTCTCGCCCCAGAGTTCGCCGACCCAGAGACTGTCGTAGCCGCGATCTTCTGCCCGGACTGCCATCTCGGCGAGTTCGTCGCCGGGAACCGTCAGCATGAGTCCGACGTCCGTATCCATACCGGCTGCTAGACGCCCACACGCAAAAATCGACGTGGTCGTCAGGGCTCGAGGTCCGGCCACGGCATGCAATCGATCACTCCCGACGTAACGCCTCGATCGGATCCACTCGAGCGGCGCGCCAGGCGGGGTAGAGCCCGGAGACGATGCCGACGCCGACGCCGACGCCGATGGCGAGTGCGATCCACTCGAGCGGGTAGACCATCGGCCAGTCGAGGTACTCGACGCCGAGGAAGCCCACGCCGATCCCGAGGGCGACGCCGCCGACGGCCCCGATCACGCCGAGAATCACCGACTCGACGAGGAACAGTTGCATGACGTCCCGGCGGCGCGCGCCGACGGCTTTCATGATGCCGATTTCGCGGGTCCGTTCGGTGACGCTGACGATCATGATGTTGGCGATGCCGATCGAACCGACGACGAGCGCGATGGCGGCGACCGCGCCGATAAACAGCGTCAACTGGTCGACGATGTCGGTGAACTGCTCGATGGCGTCCTCGACGGTCTGGACCTGGATCTCGTCGTCGTCGCTCTTGAGTTCCGCGGCGTGGGATTCATCTTCGAGGTACTGGATCGTCGCCTCCTGTGCGGAGTCGACCGCCTCGAAGTTCTCGGCACCGACGACGAGCATCGGATAGGCCCGCTCCTCGTCGCCGTCGGGCGTCTCGATCGTCGTCGTGTAGTACGGATCGGCGGGGACGTAGACCTGCGGCGGCGTCTGTTCGCCGAACTCGGACTCGACGACGCCGGTGACGGTGAGTGTCGCCGTCTCGCCGTCCTCGAAGGTTAGCGTCAGCTCGTCGCCCGCCGAGAGGTCGTCGAACAGCTGGCTGGTCGGTTCGTTGATGACGGCCTCGTCCTCGCCATCGAAGGCCTCTCCGTCGACGAACGTCGAGTGCTCGAAGCTCTCCGGAGTCGTCGCCTGCGTCGACACCACGCCGGTCACCTGTTCGTCGTCCGTCGCCGTCTGCACCACGTCGAGCGATCCCTCCGGCGCGACGAACGAGACGTCCGCCTGTCCCTCGAGGGCCTCGATATCCGTCTCGGTGTAGATGGGCGTCTCGACGGGAACGACACCGAAGCCACCCTCCGGTTCGGCCTGCGTCTGGACGACCATCACGGGCTCTTGCTCGGCCTCGATGTCGCCGACGATGCTCGCCGAAAAGCCCGCGCCGAGCACCACGAACGTGATCACGGCAGCGATACCGATGATTACGCCGATCGTCGTCAGCGTCGAGCGAAGCTTGTGGGAGGTGATCGACCGCCAGCTAATCCGGAGACTCTCACGGAGATTCACGACGATTCACCCGTCCCGTCCAGTTCGCCTATTTCTCCCGCCCCATCTCCCTCGATCACCTCGCCCACCGACACGTCTCGAGCCTCGCCCAGGTGCTCTACGTCCTCGAGCCGGCCGTCGAGCAGGTGGACGACGTGATCAGCGTACTCGGCGACCGTTCGCTCGTGAGTGACCACGAGCAGCGTCGTCCCCTCGTCGTTCAACTCGACGAGCAGGTCCATGATCTCGGCCTCGGTGTCGGTATCGAGGTTGCCCGTCGGCTCGTCGGCGAGTACCAGCGTCGGGTCGTTGACCAGTGCGCGTGCGAGCGCGACCCGCTGACGCTGCCCACCCGAGAGTTCGCTCGGGGCGTGATCGAGACGGTCGCCGAGGCCGACGCGCTCGAGGAGGGTGCGCGCCCGCTCGCGGCGGTCCTGGTCGACGGCATCGTGAAACACCATCGGCAGGGAGACGTTCTCGGCGGCGGTCAACCGGGGCATGAGGTTGAACGTCTGGAAGACGAACCCGATCTCGGTACCCCGAAGCCGGGCCCGCTGGGCGTCCGAGAGCGTCTCGACCGACCGTCCACCGATCTCGATCCGCCCCTCCGTGGGGGTGTCCAGACAGCCGATCAGGTTCATCAGCGTGCTCTTTCCCGACCCACTCGGCCCCATCACCGCGGTGAACGACCCTTCCCCCAGCGTCAGCGAGACGTCCTCGACCGCGTGGACCGGCTTGGCCAGCTGGTACGTCCGACCGACGTTCTCGAGGGCGACGGCGATCGATCCGTCCCTCGCGTCCGAAGCCATAGGCGGCCGATACCACGATCTCCCGGATAACAGTTGACAGCTACCAGTATCGATGGCTGTCACACGACGTGAAAAGAATCCGAACGAGGAGCAGTCAGTTGAACCGCCTATCGTCGGTCAGACGGAATCAGCAACCCTTAGGACGGGCCACTGTCTCTGCCCACCCATGACCACTGCCGAGGACCTCGCCACGCGCGTCCGCGAGGGCGACCTTCGCATCCACGAACTCGAGGACCACGCCGACCACGACACCGCCGCCGCGGCCCGCCGGCTGGTGCTCGAGGCCGAGACGGGCGTCGACCTCGAGACGATCGCCGACTACAGCTTCCCGGCCGCTGAGGCCGAACCGAACGTCGAGAACATGATCGGCGCGGCCCAGGTGCCGATGGGCGTCGTCGGTCCGGCGACGGTAGACGGCGGTGCGGCCGACGGCGAGTACTACCTCCCGCTCGCGACTACCGAGGGGGCGCTGCTGGCCTCCGTGAACCGCGGGCTGTCCGTGATCGGGACGGCCGGCGGCGCGACCGCTCGTGTGACGAAAAACGGGATGACCCGCGCGCCGGTGTTCCGCGTCGAGGGCGTCGCGGAGGCCGCCGAGACGGTCGAGTGGGTCGACGAGAATCGCGACGCCCTCGCCGAGGCAGCCGAGTCGACGACCAGCCACGGCGAGCTGCTGGGCGTCGAGCCCTACGTCGTCGGCGACTCCGTCTTCCTTCGGTTCGCCTACGATACCAAGGACGCGATGGGGATGAACATGGCTACGATCGCCACCGCGGCTGCCTGCGAGGTCGTCGAGGAGGAGACCCCAGCCTCGCTCGTGGCGCTGTCCGGAAACATGTGCTCGGACAAGAAACCCGCCGCGATCAACGCGATCGAGGGCCGCGGACGCTCGGTGACGGCGGACGTCGTCATCTCGGGAGAACTCGTCGAAGAACGCCTGCACACCACCCCCGAGGCCATCGCCGAGGCCAACACCCGCAAGAACCTCACTGGCAGCGCCAAAGCCGGCGCGCTCGGGTTCAACGCCCACGCCGCGAACGTCGTCGCCGCCGCCTTCCTCGCGACCGGACAGGACGAAGCCCAGGTCGTCGAGGCCGCCAACACGATCACGACGATGGACGCCCGAAAGCGCGAAGACGGTGGCAGCGATCTCTACGCGTCGGTCTCACTGGCCTCCCTCGAGGTCGGCACCGTCGGCGGTGGAACGAAACTGCCGACCCAGTCCGAGGCGCTCGAGATCCTCGGCCTGCGCGGCGGCGGCGATCCCGCGGGCTCGAACGCCGACGCGCTCGCGGAGGTCATCGCCGTCGGCGCACTCGCCGGCGAACTCTCACTGCTCGGGGCGCTCTCCTCGCGTCACCTCGCGAGCGCACACGAGGAACTCGGACGGTAAGAAGCCGGTCGCGAAAACCCTTGCAGCGGCGGTAGAATCCTCGAGACGTTAGCTGTACGTTTCGAGCGCGTCCCACTCACGTCGCATCAGTTCGCGGACTCCATCCTCGAGGATTCCTTCACCCAGCGACGTTGCCCGGTAATACGAGTAGAGCCCGTCGGTATCGGGTTCCGTTCGTTTTCGGTTCTCGACGAGTCCGACGTCGACGAGTTCGTCCAGGTGATAGTGGAGCGCGTTCGACCGAACCTCGAGTCGCTCACGCAACTCGGTCGCGCTCTGGGGGCCATTGTCGACGAGCGTGTTCAGGAGCCGGAACCGGGTTTCGTTCCCGATCGAGCGCTGCATCGCCAGATACTCCTCGAGCGAGAGGACGCTGTGTTCGGGTAGCAGCTCTTCTCCCGGTTGCTGCGCCGCGTTCTCGGATCCCACCATAGTTACACATCGGCTCCAACGGCCTTAAGCGTTCTCTGAGTCAAAATTCGCTGAAATCACGGCCATTTATATATTATCGTCGGGGGAAGGAGGGTATGCGAAACCGAATTATCGAGGAACTCGGAGACCTCCCGCGATCCCGGTTCCTCGTGTACCTGATGGGGCCGTACCAGGCCTTCGACGTCGAGCAGGTGCTCGATACCGCCGACCCAACCACAGTCCCCGAATCGATAGACTTCGGCACGCTCGTCGAATCTAACCAATCACTCGATCGGGACCAGGCTGCACTGAATCTCTTGCTAGAGGCTCGAGATCATCTTCGAACGTCCGCCGGAGTCAATGCGTATCTGGCGATAGATGTCGACGTTTCCCTCGACGAAATGGACGCAGCGTCCCAGAGTATTGCGTTCGCTCGGGCGAGTAACGTCGTTGCATACGTCGTCCCCACGATCGGCGATAACCTGGGTGTTGGAATCGAAGTGGGGTCGGTCCTCGAGTCCCTCTTCGATGATGAATCACCGAATCACTGCCGTGAACGAGTACTGTTCGTTCACGAGTCTGGTGTTCGGAGTGCGATGATCGCCGCAGTTCGCGATCGCTGGGAAGCCCGTATCTACGCATACGAAAACCGAGACGATCTCTTTCGACAACTCCGCCTCTTCGTTCGTGACGTTATCCGAAAAGAACAGACCGACCAGTTACCACGACTCGAGTGAGATTTCACAGCGATCAGGACGCTCCGGCGAACTCTCCCCGCTCGGAACTCTCCCCGCTCGGGGCGCTCTCCTCGCGAGCGCGCACGAGGAACTGCGGGCGATAGTCGGATCGGACGGTAGTCGGACGCGATACGCCGACTGTTCTCTTCCCCACTCACGAACCCTGGCTCGAGTACGTCACTCGAGTCGTTTGTCCATCTCGACGTGCGGAATCCCGGCTTCCTCGAAGACCTCGCTCGAGCGCTCGTAGCCCAGGTCGGCGTAGAACTCGGCGACGTGGGTCTGGGCGTGCAGGGTCAGGGCCTCGAGCCCGCGGTCTGCGGCCTCGGCCTCGAGGGTGGCCATCAGGTCCCGGCCGATGCCCTCGCCGCGTCGGTCTTCCCGGACAGCGACGCGCTCGACCTTCCCCACGCCGTCCTCGAGGGGGCGGAGACGTGCCGTCCCGACGGGGTCGTCGCCGTCGGTTGCGAGGGCGTGGATCGCCTCGGGATCGCGGCCGTCGCGCTCGAGGTCGGGGTCGACGCCCTGTTCCTCGACGAAGACCGCCTCGCGGACGGCGAGGGCGTCGGGGCTGGCGGCGTCCCAGTCGACGACGCGGACGTCGACGTGATCGCCGTCGGCGTTTCGTGAGCCGTTCCCGTCTCTGCCGGGCTCGAGAGTACTCGTGACCGGATCGGAACGCTCCTGACGGTAGATCCAGACCGCACAGCCGAGAGCGATGGCGCTCGCGACCGTCGCGATCCCGAACGCGAGCTGGTAGCCGAACTGGGTGTAGACGCGAACGCCGCCGACGAGTTCGCCCGTCCAGTAGGCGTCGAGCGCCCAGCCCATCAGCGTCGGCAACATCGCCGCGCCGAAGAAGCCGGCGCCGTTGACCGTTCCGGTCGAGATGCCGCTCGCACTCGCCGGGTGGCGCTCCTTGACGATCGGGTAGGAAAGCAGGAACGAGCCGAGCATCGCCCCGGCGAGGAGGAACGCGGCACCGACGACGAACAGCGGCGGATCACCGAGGACCGCGATCACCCCGTAGCAGGCGACGACGACCGTCCCGCCGGAGACCAGCAGCTCCACGCGGCGCTCGAGGCGGTCGGAGAGCCAGCCGATGGCGGGCGGACCGATCATCAGGCCCACGCCGCCGAGTAGCGTGAAGACGGAGGCGTAGGTGACCGACACGCCGTACGTCTGGACGACGTAGGGAACCCCCCAGAGGCCGAACATGGTGAGGTTCACCCCGCTGGTACAGAACAGCATGATGCTGACGACCCAGATCCAGCGGTCCCGGAGCACCGTCGAGAGGTTCGTTCGCAGCTCGCTCGTGGAGACGGTCGGCTGGTTTGGCACGCCCTCGAGCGGTTCGAAGCCGGCCTTCGCGGGGGTATCCCGGACCAGCGCGAAGACGACGACGGCGAACAGGAGGCCGAGGACGCCGAGGACGGCGATGGTGGGTCGCCAGCCGCCAACGTCGACCACCAGCGCGAGCGGCGTGGTCGCGAAGATGCCGCCGAATCCCGAGACGGCGAACGTGAGGCCGTTCATCGTGGCGAACTCGTCCGCGCGATACCAGTTAGCACAGAATCGGAGGATGCAGACGAAGATGACGCTGCCGCCGAGGCCGACGAGCCCCCGGGCGACCATCGCGGCCGCGAAGCTGTCGGCGAGCGCGAACCAGACGACGCCGACGTTCATCACGACGGCACCGGCGGTGGCGGTCCGTCGCGGGCCGACGCGGTCCGCGAGAATTCCGGTCGGAATCTGCATGAACGCGTAGACCCAGAAGAACGTTGCGTGGAGCGTCCCGAGCTGGGCGCCCGTCGTGTCGAACGAGACCATGAGGTCCTCGGAGAGTACTGCAGACGAGAGTCGGTTCACGTTGACGAGCAAGAAGACGACGCCGAGGATCCCCCAGAGAATCCACCGGCGGCGGTTCGGATCGGACCAGAGTCGCATTCAGGGCCACTCGCCGTCCCACGACGTAAAAATTTGACCAACCGGTAAGGCGGGGACGGGGGCAGATCGGCACCGACCAATCCCGGCCCCCCGAGAGACAGGTAGGAGTGACTCGAGCGCGAAGCCGAGTGTATGACGACCACGCGCGACCTCGACGGAGCCGAAGCCGGCGGCCAGTTCGTCCGGACGGCACTCGCACTCTCGGTCCTGCGCGGGGAGCCGATCCGAATCGAGAACGTCCGTGGGAACCGGTCGACGCCGGGGCTCGGCCACCAGCACCTGGCCGCCCTCGAGACGATGGTCGAACTGACAGACGCCTCGGTCACCGGGGCCGAACTCGGCGCGGAGACGGTGAGGTTCGATCCCACCGGCTCGAGCGACGGTGCCGGGGGCGAGACGAACGAAACGGATCCGACCGTCCCCGGCGGCACATACGAGGTCGACATCGGCACCGCCGGGAGCATCACCCTCCTGTTCGACGCCGTCGTCCCGCTCGCGACCGTCCTCGAGTCGCCACTCACACTCACCGTCACCGGCGGAACGGACGTGAAGTGGTCACCGCCGGTCGATTACTTCCGACACGTCAAGCTCCCGCTCTTGCGGCGGTACGGCCTCGTCGCCGCCTGTGAGGTCGACAGGCGTGGATTCTACCCCGACGGTGGCGGGCGGGCCACACTCCGCCTCGCACCCTCTCGTCTCGAGCCGATCGATCTCACCGAGCGCGGACCGCTCGAGGGCGTTCGCCTCTACTCGACCGAAGCGGCCGCCCTCGCCGACCGCGACGTAGCCCACCGACAGGCTGCGGGCGGGCTCGAGCGACTCTCGATCGTCGATTCGGACGGTGGACGCGACTCGAGTGCCGATGCCGACAGCGAGCACGCGGATGGCACGACGATTACTGAACACCGCGAGACGACCGTGGCCAGTGACTGCCCGGGGACGGCAATCGTACTCCGGATCGACCACGGGACCGGCGTCGCGGGGTTCGCCGCGTTAGGCGAACGCGGCACCCCGGCCGAACGCGTCGGCGAGAACGCCGCCGACGCCGCGAACCGGTTTCTCGCTGGCGACGCACCCGTAGACCGACATCTGGCCGACCAGTTGCTCCCGTTTCTCGCCGTCTCGGGCGGCCGACTTCGCGTCCCGGCGCTCACCGAACACGTCGAGGCGAGTTGTGCGCTGCTCGAGTCGTTCGGATTCGCCGTCGCCATCGACGAGCGTAGTCGAGCCGATGGGGACGACCGGGACGGGGAAGGCGTCGTCTCGATTGCGCCGGAGCAATCGGTCGACGCGAGTGAGTGATCGCCGCCGGGTGCTCGAGACCGGGTCGCCCCGACCTGTGAACAGTTCACTCATCGACTCGAGACGGTAAGAAAAACACCAGTAACGATACAATTTTACTCGTCGCCCACGTGTCCGAACCCATGAACGACACACTGGCCGGACCGCGAGCCAGGCCCCGGTGTGAACCGGCTTACACGCTAGTCCTCGAGTCGGGTGAGCAGCCGTGAGCGACCTCGTCACCTTCGGCGAGACGATGCTCCGGCTCACCCCGCCGGGGAACGACCGGCTCGAGCGGACCGACACCCTCGAAATCCGCGTCGGCGGCGCCGAGAGCAACGTCGCAGTTGCAGCCAACCGCCTCGGCGTCGACGCCACCTGGCTCTCGAAGGTACCGGACAATCCCCTCGGACGGCGCGTCGTCAGGGAACTCGAGGGCTACGGCATCGAGACGAACGTCGTCTGGGCCGACGAGGGTCGCCAGGGCACCTACTACGTCGAGCGTGCGGGTGCTCCACGGGGAACCAGCGTCGTCTACGACCGCGAGGGGGCAGCGGTCACCACGACGCGCGCCCAGGAAGTCGACTTCGAGGCCATCCAGAACGCCCGGGTGTTCTTCACCTCTGGGATCACCCCCGCCCTCTCGGACACGTTGCGGGAGACGACCACCAACCTGCTCAAGGCCGCCAAACAGGGCGGGACGACGACCGTCTTCGACTTCAACTACCGACGGAAGCTCTGGTCGCCGTCGGCCGCCCGCCAGACCCTCTCGTCGCTGTTCCCCGGCATCGACGTCCTCGTCATCGCCGCCCGCGACGCCCGCAACGTCCTCGGCCTCGAGGGCGACTCCCGCCAGCTCGCTCACAAGCTCGGCTCGACCCACGACTTCCGGACCGTCGTCGTCACCCGCGGAGCCGAGGGCGCCGTCGCCTGGCACGACACCGTCGTCCACGAACAGCCCGCCATCGAGACCGACACCGTCTCCCGCATCGGCACCGGCGACGCCTTCACCGGGGCGTTCGTCGCCCGCCGCCTCGTCGGCGAGGACGTCCCCACCGCCCTCGAGTACGCCGCCGCTACCGCGGCACTCAAGCGAACCATCCCCGGCGACGTCGCGCTCGTCTCGAAAGCCGAGGTCGAGGGTGTGCTCGAGGAGGAAACAGGCGGCGTCTCCCGGTGACTGTCTGGCGCTACACTGACCTCGCGTTTCTCGAGCGCGAAGGACTCTGAGACGATCGGTGCAGGTCGCCGCTCGAGAGTCAGTCGTCCCGTGTGGAAGTCAGGATCGGCTGGGAGTAGGTCGTGGGTTTATGGTGAGTTCGGTGGGAGGGGAACGCGGATCATGCCAGTCGAAAACCTCGCCCGGAGTGACGTCGTAACGGCACCCGAAGACGAATCGGTTCAGGACCTCGCCTCGCGGATGGACGACTCGCACGTCGGGAGCGTCGTGATCACGGACGGTGACGAGCCGACCGGAATCGTCACCGACCGCGACCTCGCGACGCGCGTGCTCGGTGACGAGATGGACCCCTCGGAGACGACCGCCGGTGACGTCATGTCCGAGGACCCGGCGACGATCGATCAGAGCGACGGCTTCTACAAGGCGACAGAACTGATGAGCGAGCACGGCATCCGTCGCCTGCCCGTCTGCGACGACGACGGCCAGCTGGTCGGGATCATCACGTCTGACGACTTAAACGAACTGCTCGCCGACGAACACATGCAACTGTCCGACGTGATCCAGGCCCAGCGACCCGAGTACTGACCGTTCTCTTTTCGGTCTCGCTTCGCTCTCCGTTCGCTATTCGAGGCCTCGTTCGTTCCTCACTCGGCTCACGGCTCGCTTCGCTCTCCGTTCGCTATTCGAGGCCTCGTTCGTTCCTCACTCGGCTCACGGCTCGCTTCGCTCTCCGTTCGCTATTCGAGGCCTCGTTCGTTCCTCACTCGGCCTCGCTTACAACGTCTTGTCGGCCTCCTCGGCGTCGACTACTTCGATCCCGCGGTTGTTTACCGCCATCGGGTCGAGGCCGACCTCCTGGAGGAACTGCTTGTACTCGCGTTCACACTGTTCGGCGTCTTTCTGCTTGTCGCTCGCGCGATCACAGAGTTCCACGAGGTTCTCTGGGACGTCGTTCTGGTAGACGATCCAGTGGTTGATCAGGTCCGAGAGCCGGCGAATGGGGCTCGTGAAGTGGCCGTAAATCTCGAAGTTCAGCGCGTGGTGGCCGCCGAAGGGATCGTTCATGTACTTCGCCCGTGGCATCACCTTCATCACGGCCCACTGGATCTTGTCGAGCTGGCGACCGGGTGCCTCCTCGAGCGTCGCGTTGACGGCCTTCCGGGGGTCGTCCCAGGTGTCGCCGGGGATCGAGACGCCATCCAGGTCCTGAATCTCCTGAAGCGCCTTCGACCACTCGTCAGGGGTGGGCTGGGGGTGGACGCGATACATGGCCTCGACCTGCCGGGTCCACATGAGTTCGTGCGTGACCGCCTTGTTGGCCTTGAGCATGCACTCCTCGATGATGGTGTGGGCGCGGTCCCGGGCGGGGTTCAGGACGAGCGAGCCGTCTTCCTTGCGGATCTCGTGCATCCGGTCGGCGACCTCGTGGACCAGTTTGTTCTCCTCGTGCAGCGGCGCGTCGGGGTCGTCGATCCGGTTCTCGGCCTGCGAGTAGGTGAGTCGCTCGTTGGACTCGATGACGGACTTGTAGATGTCGATCTCCTCGTAGGAGAGCGTCTCCTTGTCGAGATGCATCTCGACGGTGTGGGCGAAGCGCTCCTCGTTGGGCACGAGCGAGCAGACCGACTCCGCCAGAATCGGCGGCAACATGTGGATGGTGTAGCCGGGGAGGTACACCGTGTTACCCCGCTCGACGGCCTCCGCCCACATCGCCGAGTCCGGGTGGACGTAGTGAGTCACGTCCGCGATGTGGACCCAGAGGACGTACTCGTCGTCGCGTTCTTCGATCGAGATGGCGTCGTCGAAGTCCTGGGCGTCGATCGGGTCCGTCGTCCACGTCGTCAGGTCCCGCAGGTCCTCCCGATCGTCGATCTCGGCGTCGATGTCTCCCTGCACGTCACCCGTCAGTTCTTTGGCTTCCTCGAGGACCGCCGACGGAAACTCGTCGCGGATCTCGAACTTCTCGAACAGTTCCTCGCGCTTGTTCTCGAGGTGGCGGGCGAGGTCCTCGGAGATGTGGACGGGGCCCTGGCCTTTGGCCGTGCCGGCTTCGGCCTGTGCGTCGTCGCTCATACCTCCGCCTACGAACGACCGGGTGAAAGTCGTGTCGGGATGGGAAGTGGACTCGTCGTCGCCGCGTTCACGTGGCGGGCGTCTCTGTCGAACGGCGCTACGCCGCTCAAATCGACGGTGGATCTCTCCCGCTGTGGACATCCGAGAAGTCGCGCGAACTGATCACCATTTCGGTCGGACCATCGTGACGGCCTTCGTTTCTCTCGAGAAGTTCGAGATTCGGATCGAACGACGTCCCCGAAAGCCGGACGTCGAGGGAATCCCCGAACTGAAGACGGTTGAACTGCTCCCGTGAGACGGTCGATGGAGGCGCGGAGTCGAACGTGATCGTCTCGTCTCCGGTATCCTCTTCGTCGGCATCTTCATGGCCGACCCCAACGGCGTATGCAAAGTCGTCGAAGGCACTTCGAAGTCGATCGTCTACGGACTCCGGGACGCGGATATCGTCTATCGAACGGACGACGTCGTCGATTTCCGCCGCAACAGTACCGCGGAGTGTCGACTGGTCCGGATAGGCGCTCAAAACGTGGGTTCTGAACGATCCGGCAGCGGACTCCCAGTCGACGCGGATACGTTTCGTCGTGAGAACTGCATCTGTGAGCACCTCACCGTCGCGTCGATCCGTCACACACCCGGCGATACCCGGACCGACCGCCACCACACTTCCGGTGAAGAACGCCCTCCTGTTCATACTGGATGCTCAATCAATCTACATATAATTGTCTTCGGGAACCGTACCGACCGATTCGTCCCACGGTCAGTCGGTACGGTTGGTCGCCACCCCTGGCGCGTTTTCGTCGCTTTCACCGTCCGTGGAGACCGTCTCGGGCACCTCGAGCGGGCCGTCGGGGTCGATCACCGTCTGGGTCGGGATCGGTTCCGTCGCCGGCGGGCGACGTGCGACCAGTCGCTCGAACCGGGTGAGGTCGGTCGACTCGTCGGTCTCGATCTCCTCGTACTCGACGACGATCCGATCTCCTTCGGCGAAGATCCGAAAATAGTTCAGTCGGAACGAGGGGTAGTAGACCCCCGGGAGCCGCGAGAACCGGCTCTCGACGTGCTGGAGCTTCTTCAGCCAGGTCCCCGTGTTGACGACCAGTCGGTCACCCCACCGGGTGAGCGACGCGCGGTGGGTGTGGCCGTAGACGAAGACGGCGACGTCGGGGTTCGCCTCGAAGGTCTCCCGGGCCGCCCGCAAGAACGGCTCGTCACCCTGGCCGACGCGAACGCCCGAGAGCGCGACGCCGAAACGGTCGAGCGTGCGCCTGAAATCGCGTCTGAACAGCCAGAACGGCACCGCAAGCACGAGCAAGACGACGAGTATCACGAGATTGATGGCGATCATGATCTCGAGGACGACGTCGGCGACGCCGAGCGCGCGGACGACCGGATTGTCGGTGAAAAATCGCGGCGGCAGGATGCCAGCCACCTCGAGAACCGTCCCGAACAGGTAGAGGAGGGTGACGTTGAAAAACAGCAGCAGCGGGACGACGACGGCCCGGAGAAACGGGCTCATCTCCCGGTAGAAGTAGTTCGAGAAGAGCCAGCGTGGCAGTTCCTCCATCGGCGCGACCGACTGGACGTCACGCAGCCAGTCGCCCCGTGCGTGTCCGGAGTACCGCCCCGCCGCGGCGACGATCCGCTGGACGACGAAGTATCCGAGCGGGAGGGCGTCGGGGTTTCCCCAGTCGGGCATCCGGTTGTTCGCGTCGTGTTGCTGGCCGTGCTCGATCCAGATCCGCGGGTTTTCGTCGGTGCCGACGTCGACCTCGCGCGTGATCGAGATTTCTGGCTCGAGCGAGACGTTGAACTCCGCGAGTCGGTCGACGTGTTCGGGTTGACATCCTCCCGCGCCTAAAGTCGCGGGAATCCACGACGTGGATATTCAGGTTGCGCGTTTCCTCGGGGTTCAAGTACGCTTTCGCGTGACCCGTCGACGGTCGCCGTCCAGTTGTGACCACGGACGTGCTTTCCAGCGCGTACAGCCCTGTCAATGGGGCCTTCCTCCCCGCATACAGCGAGTATCGAAGATAGCTGGCTATTCAACCAGCGAGGTAGCACGGTTCGCCTCAGCCGAACTGTTAGGCCGTGCATGGTTCTCCCTCCCGTTGTGCAATGTTCTCCGAAGCGTTCAGGTCGGCGTGGCGTCCTCGACCGCACTCCGAACACGAAAAGTGGTCGCCATCACGGGTTCCCATCGAACCACACGCCGAACACCGTTGGCTGGTATGGTAGGCATCAACTTTCTCGACGCGGATACCAGCGCGTTCGGCTTTGTACGTGATGAACTGTTGGAGTTGGTGGAAATGCCACGAGTGAACACCTGACCACGAACTATTCTCACGGATACCTTCGAGGTCTTCCATCCGAATGACGGGGTTCTCGAACTGTTCCGCGAACGCGATGAGGCGACGGGAGAGTTTGTGGTTCAAGTCTGTGATTCGACGCTGTTCTTTGTTACCAACGCGGTTGCGTGCGCGAAGCGCACCCGCTTCCGAAAGCGAATCGCGTAGGGAACGATAGTTGCGTCGAACGTACTTCGCCTCACCACCCGACACCAACATCGACTCACCATCACCGTATGCGGTCACGGCGAGGATGTGCCGTTCACCAATGTCGACGCCGATTGGCGTTTCGCCCGACGTGTCGGCGTCGTACTCGATATTGAACGTACAGAACCAATCGTCACTACGGCGGTACACTTGTAGCCGTGTCTTCTTTGCGTCACCCTCGACCAGTCGGTCTACAGGGTCGGCAATGTCGTCATACACTTCGATAGGCGTGTACCACCATTGAGAGACGCACGGGAAGCCGACGACGACCGTGCCGTTCTCAGTTGTGTCGATTTCCCAGTTCTGGTTGTTGACGGCGAACGGCTGACTCTCTCGGTAGCGAACATCTCCGTCCTTGTTGTGGTCTGATTTCGCCTCTCGGATGGCCTGGTTCTGGATGGCCGAATAGAGATCGTTGTCGATGCTGGCCGTGGTCACGGACTTGTCGAAGTCGCCGTTTTTCCATCCGTCGATGCAGAACTGCTTGGTATCACGGTAGAGTCCAGAGGCGTGTTGCCACTCTTTCCGCCGTGAGAGGGACGGGTTGTGGAACTTCGCGGTGACAGTCACCGTGACCATTATAATTGTAATTAGTTACGATTGTTTGAATATCTGTTGGAATATCTGACTGTGCTATCGTCGGCGGGTTGCGTCACTAAGTGACGGCGCGTATCCACGGCCTAAAGACCGTGGCATTGCGCCTGTTCAACCTGTAACAGGCGAGGTCGTAGTCGTGGTTCCCCGGAATCAGTGTGATATCGATTGCCTCGCCCGTGGCTCGAAACTGCTCGAATACGCGTGGGTGTTCCTCGATGACCCGCTCGAGTTTCGCCGGGCCGGTCACCTCGGTATACTCCCAGAGGCCGAAGGCGTCGCCGTTGATGATCAACTCGACGTCGCCGCCGCGGGCCTCGAGATCGGCGAGGAACGCGACCAGTTCCGCCTCGAAGTCGATCGACGTGAGCTGCTCGTCGCCGCCGATGTGGAGGTCGCTGATGAAGACGTACTCCTCGGCCATTCGGGACCCGCCAGTCTACCAGTCCCGGCGGGATAGTGGTTTCCCCCGTCGGTGTGGGTCCGGGTGGTGGATCGATCACCCGTCAGGATCGTCGCCCGTGACGCGCTGGTAATACCGGGCCCAGACGACCTGTAGCGGGACGATCAACAGCGGGACGACAAACGCCGCCGTCAGGGAGACGACGGCCACGCCAATCGAGAGCGTAAAGACGGCTGGCGTGATCAGCCCCCTGATCGTGATCATGAGCGCCATCCGGTCGTCGATCCCCGCCGCGGTGTAGCCCGCTCGAGCGGCGTAGCTCCAGCAGGCGGTCACGAGCAGGCCGACGAGGACGAAGTTACTCGCGTAGAGCGTCCAGGCGAACTGGGTGCCGTAGAGCCCGACGATCTCCGTCGGATAGGGGAGAAAGGAGATCGAGAGCAAAAACAGCAGGTTCAGCCACAGGAGGAGCCGATCGTGTTCGACGATGTGGTCGAAGAGGTTGTGGTGAACGACCCAGTAGAGTCCGACGACGAGGAAACTCAGGAGGTAACTGACCAGCAGTGCCTCCTGATCTGCGACGGCGGCCGGAAGGTCGTCCGCCGGAACGTCGGGCACCTCGAACTGTAACACGAGGAGCGTGAGCACGATCGCGAATAGCCCGTCGGAGAGCCCCTCCATCCGGTCTGTGCCGTCGCCGCCGAGGGTTCGCATGGTCGGCGAGTCCACGCGGACCCGTGTATACGCTGGCCCGGTTCGCTCGCGATGAGACGGCCTCGAGCGTCGGCAGGAGGGTACGCGACCGGAATCTAATCTATTAAATGCGTCCGCGAGGTAGCGCGAGTATGCAGGTCAAATCTCGCCACCACCTCCGGAGCGACGCCGTCTCGGAACTCGAGGACGCCCTCTCGAATCACCTCGGCGTCGTGCCGGACGGCGACGCCTACGAGCGCGTCGAGTTCGAGGAGACGGACTGGGAGGTCGTCCTCATCGACGGCGAACCGCAAGTCGCGTACTTCGACGAAGAACCGTTCCTGACCGTTCGCGGTGCCAACGCCTACGATCCCGACAAGCGGATCGTCACCGTCGACGCCGGTGCCGTCTCGTTCGTCAGCGACGGCGCAGACGTGATGCGCCCCGGCATCACCGAGACGACCGACGACATCTCCGACGGCGACCTGATCCTGATCGCCGAAGAGTCCCACGGGAAGGTGCTCGCCGTCGGCCGCGCTCGCGTCGACGCCGACGACATGACCGGCGACGAGGGCAAGGTCGTCGACTCGCTTCATCACGTCGGCGACGACCTCTACGGCTTCACCGGTTAGTCGATTCTGCCGATTCTACGTTTGCCACGTTCGTTACGTGTCGGCTAGTCGTCTATCATTCCTGTCGTATTATCATCGGAATTCAGTATATTGTTTGTACCTGTGTGGAAGCCGGTTCGATTACGACCACCTCGAAAGCCCCCGGCACGCTCGCGGTGCTCGCGAAGACCTCGCAAGTCGACGCCCCGTCCTCGCTATGCTCGGACGCCTCGTCTGCGCGCCAGCCGGCCGGGAGCACGCCGCCGAGCAGATCGCGCGGTGGCGCGTGATCCAGCGGAAGAGCACGCTCTTCCGAGCATCGCGAACTCGTCGAGTTCGCTCAGCGGGAGAGGGCAGGCCGGCTGCGGTCCTGGTGGATTGAAAGGACGAAGGTCGGTGGCGGCCTGAGGGGTTTCCTCGTATGCTGATTCTCAAACACTTCACAGAAAAGATCGAGTTTTTGATTGATGGTACCCTGATAGACTCCTAGCCGGAGTTGTGCACGAAATCTCGAGTGCGTGCGCCGACGACGACACCTGATGTGACGTCACTCAGCGGATCGCTTCTCGTCCCGGAAGTAGGCCTCGAGTTCGAACGGTTCGTCCTCGCCCTCGACGCCGGTGACGTCGAGCGCGGTGACTTCGGCATCGGTCTCGAGAAGGCCGGCCAGACTGGGTTCCGTTCGACCGCCGTCGCTGCTGATCAGTTCCTTGACGTAGAGGCCACCTTCGCCGTGGAGGCGAACCTCGGCGCTGGTGGGCTCGTGGAGGTCGCCGTCGATCTCGTAGACGGTCCGTTCCCGGGTGAGGTTCGCCCGGCGGTGGTCGACGCGCTCGGGGGTGTACTGGTCGACCGTGGTTCCAGAGAGTTCCGCCAGCGCCGTCTGGAAGGATTCCTCGTCGACCGGGTCGGCGAACGCGACGTCCGCGCGGTAGTGCTTGCTCGCGTCGTGTTCTTTGACGCGTTCGACCATCTCGTAGGTCGCGAGTCGCAGTCCCTCGACCTCGACGGCACCGTCGGCCGCGTCGTTGATCTCGGCCTCGAGCGTCTCGACGTCCGGATCGCGCTGCTGTGGTCGTTTCACCTCGACGACGAACGGGCGGCCATCCTCGAGCATCCGGGCGTCGACGTCCTCCCTGCCGGCCCCGTGGAACGTGCCCTCGTCGCCGTCCATCGCCGCGACGACGTGCGGTGCGACGGCCTGCTCGACGCTCGTCTCGTACATGTATCCCGAGCCGCCACAGTAGTCACAGGGCTCCTCGCCGTCGTCACCCAGCTGGACGCCACTGCCACCGCACTCCCGGCAGGGCCACTCCGTCTGTGGAATGTCGCGCTCGAGCTTTCGGTAGCGGCCGTAGACGAACGCCGGGTTGATCTGCACGTCGACGGCGTGGCTCGTCACCGTCTCGGCCTCGAGCGCCTCGAGTGGGTCGAAGCCCTCGAGGTCGACGACGGCGAGGACGTCCGGCCGGTCGAAGTCGACCTCGGCACCGGTTTTCGCGCCGACGCGACGGCCCACCTCGCGGTTGAGTTCGCGTTTCACCGACTCGCCGACCTCCGGGTCGAGACCGGCATCTTCGCGCAGCAGGCGGTCGTTCTCCTCGACCAGTGGCGGGACGCGGGTCCCGACCTGGTAGGTTTCGAAGTGGGTCCCCTCGAGTTCGGCGGCGATGGTCTCGGCGACGGCGTCGGCGGTGCCGGCGTAGCCCTCACAGACCCAGCAGTCTGCGGGCTCGTCGGGGTCGTAGTCGGTATCGTCCTCGAGTGCGATCGTCGTCCGGAGCGCCCGACCGCGGGCGGCGTTGATCAGGCCGAAACTCCGCTCGGCGAACGGGCGACCGAGACAGGAGTCACAGACGGGTCCCGTCTCGAGAAGTGCGCGGGCGTCGTCCACGACAGTCATATGCAGGCCCTGGTGGAGCGCGCGTAACACGCTTTCTGTTCGGCTGCGTCCCGTCCGACATCAGACCGACCGAATCCACGCTGACTACGGACTCACGCAAATTGCGAACTCATGCTGACCGGGAACCCACGCCAACCACTATGATGGTTCGTGGCGTCGTATCTGCCGTCGATGGCAGGACGAATCGACCCGCGCGCGCTTGGACTGACAGCGGGTGTCTTCTGGGCGTCACTCGTCGCCGTCCTCGAGCTCGCGGCCGGGACCGACTACGGCGAACAGTGGCGCGTACTCCTCGAGGACATCTACCCCGGCTACAGTCGCGATCCGGGCGATCTCGTCTGGGGGACGACACTGGGATTCGTCGACGCGTTCGTCCTCGGGTACCTGTTCGGTTGGCTGTACAACCGACTGGCGAGACACTGACGCCGTCAGAACCGCTGTCTCAGAGCCGAGAGTCGGCGGAGGGCTCGGGTGCCTCGAAGTCCGTCGCGAGCTCGAGCAACTGCACCAGCATGCGCCCGGTCGCGCCCCAGACGGTGTAGCCGTCGACGTGGAAGTAGTGGACGACGATCTCACCGTAGTGGGGGTCGTCGCGGCGTTCGTACTCGAAATTTGCCGGGTCGAGCAGCCCCGACAGCGGCAGCGTGACGATCTCGGCGACCTCGCCGTCGTCGGGATCGTACGTCCGGTCCGGGGCGTGGGCGACGAACGGCGTCACGGCGTACTCCGAAATGGTCCTGATGTCGTCGAGCTGACCCACGACCTCCGCTTCTCCGGGGTCGAGACCGATCTCCTCCTTTGCTTCCCGGAGTGCGGTCTCGAGAATAGAGTCGTCTTCGGGTTCGGCACCGCCGCCGGGAAAGCTCATCTGTCCGGGATGTTCCCCGAGGTGGTCCGCCCGGCGAGTAAACAGCAGGTAGTCCTCGCCGTCGCGGTCGACGATCGGCGCGAGAACGGCCGCGTCGTTGGGCTGATCGTCGATCTCGGTGGGCTCGTGTGCCGCGACGGGATCCAGGTTCAATCGGGCCATGTGCTCGTCTTCTCAGTCTCGGTCTCACTCTCGCTCGTCTTCGCCACCGTCACTCGAGAGCCGCCTCCAGTCGGTCGCGTTCGTCGGTCAGGTCGATCGGTGCCCACGCCTCGAGGTCGTAACTCAGGTCGAGCAGGTGCCGACAGCGATCGGCGTCGCCCGCCTCGACCGCGCTCGAGACGTCCGCGAGGAACCGGTCGCGAACCGTCGCACCGAGAGCCTCCCGGTCCGGGCGACGAGTGTCGACGTCCATGATGTGTGGGAGGTCCTCTGCACCCTCCGGCAGGGTCGGAAATGCCGCGGGACCGGCGACGAACAGCGGCTCCGGCTCGCCGTCGTCGGCCCAGGTCGCCTCGTTGGACGCGTCGGCGGGCTCGAGAGCGACCACGGCGAACTCCTCACGGGCCGCCTCGAGCGGTGCCTCGACGTCATCGGGCTCGAGACTGTCACCGCTGGCACGAAACGCCGCTTCCGAGAGCGCGCGCTCGAGTTCCGTGCGCGTCAGCCCGCCGAAGAGGTCGACGACGCCCGCCAGTTCGTCGCCGGTCACGTTCATACCCGGGCCAACGGGCGGTTCGCAGATAAAGATTGATAGCCGCGGTCGAGCGCACGGACGCGAGTGTGAGTAAGCACCCGGTCAGTCCTGTGTCCGCGTCTCGAGTCGGTCGTCTCGCCACGGCTGGGCGGCCTCGAGGACCGCCCCCGGGTCGATCGGCGCGTCGGCCCACGGCGGGAGCCGCTCTCCCGGACCACGGCCGCCGGCGTCGTCGACCCCACCCTCGCCGTCGCTTCCAACCACGTCACCGGGCGGTTCGATCGCCGCCGCGTATCGCTCGAGCTGGTCGCGCTCGTCGTCGACGTCGTAAGAGAGGCCGTTGAACGCCGCATCGGCGCGGTACTGGGCGATCAGGCGCTCGCCAGTTTCGCGGAATCGGTCGGGGAGCGTCTCGTAGTCGGGGTCGACCCCGCGGGCCTCGAGTACCCGGAGGAGTTCCGCCGCGACCTCGCGGCTCATCCCCTCGAGACCGGCCTCGCCGGCGACCGTCCGGTGGTCGTGGACGTGACGACCGAGGTCGACCTGCGCGGTGCCCGAAAAGCCCGCGTGGTCGAACGCATCGCCGAGCGTCCCGACCTCGAGCCCCCACGAGCGTGGCACCCGAAGCTGCTGGACGAGGTCGGCAGTCGCCGCGAACTCGCCGGCGAGCGCGTAGCGGAACGCCCCGAGGTACGCGAGAACGTCCGCGTCGTGGCTCACAGCCAGCGTCTCGATCAGCGGCTCGTAAAACAGTCGACAGAGCCGGCCGTAGAGGCGGCCGCGCTCGACCCGTGCGTAGTAACCTTTCACGAAGTCGTAGCCCAGTTCCATCGTCAACGGCGCGAGCAGCCGGTGGACGTGGTCGACCTCGTAACTGCTGGCGTCGGCGTCGTGGACGACCACGTACTCGCCGGCGGCGGCCGCCGGCCCGAGCGCGAGCCAGACGTCTCGGCCTTTCCCGTGCGGCCCGGCCAGCCCCGCCTCCTCGAGCAGGGCATCGACGCCCGGCGCGTTACACCAGAGCACGCGCGTCGGCAGGTCGTACGATTCGAGCCACTCGCGAAACGGCTCGAGGCGGTCCGGCGGCGACCGGATCGGGAGGTAGACCGCGGCGGGATCGACCGACTCGAGTTCCGAGAGGACGCGCGCAGCCGCCGGGTGCTCGTACTCGCGGTCGGTCATCGGAACCACGATGGCCGCCTCCCCGAGGCGCGCTGCGGCCGCGTCGACGGCGCTCGCGGGGCCGTCGGACCCGGGCCCGGGGACGTCCGCCGCGAGGTCGTGGAGCGTCGCGATCCGCTCCTGCACGTATTCCATCGGTTAGGTGTTCGGCCCGACCGGTAAAACGGCCACGACTCCGGCGAGGGCCGCCTCCGAGCCACCTCGGGTCACTCCGTCCACGTGATTTCCGGACGACACGAGCCCCGAAGGAGCCCCGGTCTTTTTCACCCCTAGCTTCCTACTGCCGGGCACATGAAATCAGTCCGGAAGGCACTCCGCGAAGGCGAACTCGAGAAGGACACCTACGACCGGCTGGTCTGTGGCGAGTGTGAACAGCCGCTGAAGACCGAGAACGACCCCGACGAGATCAAGACGGTCCGGAGCTGCCCCGACTGCGATTCGGAGTGGAAAGAAATCCGGTAACGCCCACAGACGGCCTGACAGGCCACACACCGTCGAATCCGGACCCACACTGCAGCACACCCGCGGCTAGCGCTCGCCAGCCATCGCCGAAAAGAGCCGTTCCTCGAACTCCGCCTTGTCGACCCCGCTCGAGGGACCGATACCCTGCATGTGCTCGACGGAGAGCTGTCCGCCGCCCATCCGCGCGTGCCCGCCGGCGTTCGCCATCGGGATGTCGCTGACCGCGTGGCGGAGTGCCTCGCCCATGTGTACCCGGTCGTCCCGGGACCGACCCGAGAGGTGGATGGTCCCGTCTTTCTCGCCGTAGACGACGACCGCCGTGACCCCTTCCAGGTGCATCAACTCGTCTGCAGCCTGTGGGATCGCGTCGGTGTTCCCGACGACGCCCACGTCACAGACTGCGAACGAGCCCTCGACGCGCTTCTCGGTGATCGCCGTCGCCTTCACCTGCAAGACGTCGTCGCTGACCTGTGGGTTCGCGATGCGCTCGAGCAGGTCCTCGTCGATGGCCTCGAAGAGGTACGCGGCGGCGTCGAACTCGGCGCGCGAACAGCCGTTGGTCAGGTGATTCGTGTCAGACTGGATCCCGTAGAGCAGCCCCGTCGCGAGTTCGGGCGACAACTCGAGACCGCTGCTTTCCTCGTCGGGCGTCACCGCACCGATCTCGTCGAAGTACTCGACGAGAATCGTCGACGCCGCGCCGTAGTCCGTTCGCACGTCGGTAAACCGGGTCCCGGTTCCGTTTCCGGGGTGGTGATCGACCACGACGACCGGTTCGACCGACTGTGCGCCAGTAAATCCGCGAGGCGTGTTGTGATCGACGAGGACGACCGCGTCGGTCGCGAGGTTCGAACTCGACTCGACGGCCTCGAGGTCGAGGTCGAGGACCGTCCGGAAGGCCCGATTCTCCTGGTGGCGGATCTCGCCGGCGTACTGGAGAGTTGCGTCGGTGTCGACCCAGTCTGCGATCGCCGCGACGCCCATCGCACACGCCATCGCGTCGGGGTCGGGGTTGGGGTGCATCAACACCGTCACCTCGTCGTAGTCGGCAAGAATTCGCTGCAGTCGAATCCCCGGCGGCCGGCGGAACCAGCGGACGATCCACCAGCCGCCGACCAGCAGCGCTGCCACTCCCACCACGAACAGCGAGAGCACCAGTGGCTCGAGTGACCAGAATCCGTCGGCGACCGCCTCGACGGTCGTTCCGTCGATCTCGATCGCCGATCCAGCCGCCTCGACGAACGCCGTCGTCGAGGCGTCTCGATGGTTCATATCCGACACTCAGAGGCAGTGATAAAGAATTTTCCCCTGATCGAATCGTCACGTTTGCTGACCTCGAGGGGCCGTCGACGGGGGCGACAGACCCATTTCGGCTGGTTTCGAGTACCGAACCAGCCCCGGCCGGCCACCGCGAGTGACTGCTCAGGTGTCTGCCACGTACGCCTCGAGTGCATCGCGATAGCCCTCGCGATAGGTGGGATACCGGAACTCGTAGCCCAGTTCCCGGAGTTTCGCGTTCGAGCACCGCTTGCTCGTCAGGACGCGCCGGCGAGCCGCCTCAGAGAGGTCGTCTTCGGCGAGTCGGTCTTCGGTCGTCCGCTTGGGCGGCGCCTCGAGACCACACTGTTCGGCGAGCCAGTCGGCAAAGTCCCAGCGGTCGGCCGGTTCGTCGTCGACCACCAAGACGACCTCGCCGCGAGCGACGTCGTTCTCGAGTAGAAATCGAACCGCGCCCGCGGCGTCGTTCCGGTGGACCATGTTCAGGTAGCCCTCGGTGACCGGCCCCTCGAGGTAGCGCTCGAGGCGGTACCGATCCGGACCGTAGAGGCCGGCGTAGCGGGCGACAGTCCCGTCGTAGCCGTGTTCCGCGGGGCGCTCGAGGGCGACGCGTTCGGCCTCGGCGAGTACCTCGGTCTTGTCGGTCGTCGGCTCGAGGGGCGTCTCCTCGTCGACCCAGTCGCCGCCGTGGTCGCCGTGGACGCCCGTCGATGACGTGTATATCAGCCGTTCCGGTGGGCTGTCACGTTGGCCGAAGGCGTCGATCGCCGTCTGCAGACCCTCGACGTAAACGTCACGGGCAGCAGCCGCACCGCGCCCGCCGCTGCTCGCTGCAAAGACGATCGCGTCGACGTCCGGGACCGCCGCGAGCGACTCGCGGTCGGTGACGTTCGCCTGGACCGCCTCGAACCCCGCCTCCTCGATCCGGTCACGGCCTGTCGCCGAGCGCCGGACGCCAACCGCATCGTGGCCGGCGTCGACGAGCTGGCGGCCCAGCTCGAGGCCGACGTAGCCACAGCCGAGAATCGCGACGTGCATGGTCGACTCCTGTAGGCGGACGACCATAAACCGCACTGCTCACCTGGCCGACGATTCCGAAGGACCCACGCTCCGTTTCGAGGGCCGTCTCAGGGCAACCCGTCGACGATCGCGTACTCGAGGTGGACGAACTCCGACAGCGACATCGGGGCCCGGCGCTCGATCTTCTGCTGGATCTCTTTGGCCTCGAGGTCGAGTTCGACGGCTCCCGCGAGCGCGTCGACGTCGAGTACGGCCGACGACATCCCCAGCAGGAGGTGCTCGCAGGCCATCTCGACGACCGTCTCGGCGTCCGGTGCCCCGTCGGCGAGCGCCTGAATCTCGGCTGCCTCCTCGAGCGTGAGGTCGGGCGACTCACCCGCGAGGACGGCCTCGAGGGCGTCCCCGTCGACGCTCGTCTCGTTCGCGGCGCTCTCGAGGCCGTGTTCGTCGACGATCGTCGCGAGGTCGTCATCGTACTCGGCCCGGAGCGCGTCGGGGGAGTCGGGAACGGAGAACCGCTGATCGTGGAGCATACTCGCAGTGAGCGCCGACGCGAACAAGTGGCTTGCCATTGGGAACCAGTGAGCGTCGTTCGATCGCTTGCTTTTTCCTGGGCGGAGTGGTGCATCGCAACGTTCTTCTGATATCGGCGGCATGACAGGCGTATGAAAGTCGCCCTGATCGGAGTCGGTCAGGCCGGTGGCAACGTCACCGAACGGCTCGCCCAGTTCGACGCGGACATGGGCTTCGGAGCCGTTCAGGGTGCCCTGGCCATCAACTCCGCCGAAGCAGACCTCCACTCCCTCGAGTTCGTCGACACGCTGTTGATCGGTGCCGACCGGGTCAACGGCCACGGCGTCGGCGCGGACAACGAACTCGGTGCCGAGATCATGCAAGCAGACATCCAGCAGGTCGTCAACGCACTCGACGGCCGCGTCACCTCCAGAGCCGACGCCATCTTCGTCGTCGCGGGTCTCGGCGGTGGCACCGGTAGCGGTGGCTCCCCCGCGCTCGTCCACCACCTCCAGCAGATCTACGACGTGCCGGTCTACGCGCTGGGCATCCTCCCCGGACGCAACGAGGGCGCGCTCTACCAGGCCAACGCCGGCCGCTCGCTCAAGACGCTGGCCCGGGAGGCCGACTCGACCCTGCTGATCGACAACGACTCCTGGCACGAACAGGGCGAGAGCGTCGAGGACGCCTTCGACCGCATCAACGGCAAGATCGCCCAGCGCGTCGGCCTGCTCTTCGCCTCCGGGGAAGCCGTCGACGGCGTCGGCGAAAGCGTCGTCGACTCGAGCGAGGTCATCAACACCTTCCGTGCCGGGGGCATCTCCGTCCTCGGGTACGCGAGCGAGATCGCCGCCGAGGAGGCGAGCGAGAACCTCCGGACCGTGATGAGCGTCTCCCGACAGGCGCTGCTGACCGGCACCAGTCTGCCCGACGCGACCAGAGCCGACGCCGCCTTGCTCGTCATCGCCGGCAAACCCGAAGCGGTCCCCCGCAAGGGCGTCGAGAAGGCCCGCCGCTGGCTCGAGGAGGAGACCGACAGCATGCAGGTCCGCGGCGGGGACTTCCCGCTCGAGAGCGACCGCCTCGGCGCGCTCGTCTTGCTCGGCGGTGCCGAACGCTCGTCCCGACTCGACGAGTTCATGGAACGCGCACGCGAAGCAAAACGCGCGCAGGAAGACGAGGGCGACCGTGAGGACCCCGCCGACGCGCTGACCGACGACCGTCTCGAGGGACTGTTCTGAGGCCCCCGTCAGCCGATCGCCCTCGCTCGTCGAGTACCGTCTCAGGCCACACGCTCGAGCCATTTTATATGTCCTACGTGCATCCGTGACAGGGTCCGACAGGGCAGACGAGGCCCCTGCTAACGGTTTTCAGGGGTCTACCGATCGGTACATTTAAATTAGAGGCGACAGTAGTAGCCGATACCAGAACGCCACCGGGGCGCGTATCGCTCGACGATCGATGACAGGAAATCTTATTCACCGAGGTTTCGCAGGTCGTGAGCGGTCGCCGTGTTTCCCAGTCCGGACGGGTCGGCGGCCCGCTGATGGGTACGCCAACCAGCCGTCGGTTCGCTGGTCCCCGGTGCGGTATGGAACAGAGGTTTGAGTAACACATGGTAGACGAATCGCAAAACATCGAACTGACAGAAGACGACCTCGAAAACGACTCGAAAGGACAGCTCATCAAGAAGGCCGGCCAACTCCGTGACCGGCGAAACGAGCTGAACCAGATGGCTTCTGAGCGGGCTTCCAAACGCGACGAGCTGAACGCGAAGACCCGCGAGAAAGTCGACGAGGCCCAGGAGCACCGCGAGAAGCGCGACGAACTCAACGAGCAGGTCCAGGAGCACAAGGAGAGCCGCAACGAGCTCAACGCCAAAGCCAACGAGCTGTTCGACAAGGTCGACCAGCTCAAGTCGGACATGGAACTCGACGAGGGCAAGGACCTAGAACAGCTCGAGTCCGAGATCGAAGAACTCGAGTTCAAACAGCAGACCGAGGTCCTCTCGAGCGACGAGGAGAAAGAACTCATCGAGAAGATCGAGGCCAAGCGCGAAGAGTACGAAGACCGCAAGGGAAAACTCGAGCAGAACGACGACCTGGAAGAACTCGTCGAGGAAGCCGAGGAAGTCCGTTCTGAGGCCTCCAAGCACCACCAGAAGGTCACGGAACTCGCAGACCAGGCCCAGGAACACCACAACCAGATGATCGAGGCCTACCGCGAGGCCGACGACATCCGTGACGAGGCCGACGAGATGCACGAGAAGTTCGTCGAGGCCCAGGAAGCGGCCGACCGTCACCACGAGGACTTCGTCCGCGTCCAGAAGCGCCTGCGCGAACTGGACAAGGAAGAAGAACAGGAGCGCAAGTCCGCTCGCGACAAGAAGAAAGAAGAGGCCAAAGAAGAAGCCGAGGAGATCTATCAGAAGTTCAAGGAAGGCGAGACCCTCGACACCGAGGACCTGATGAAGCTCCAGAAGACGGGACTGCTGTAATCGCCATCTAGAGGATCCGTCGCCCGGATCCGTTCTCTCTATTCGCGACTTTTCATCGACTCGAGAGCGGCTGCGCTGGGTGCGGTGTCAGCCTGTCCGAGGACGTCTCGAGCAGCCTCAATCACCACCGATCCCCACGGACGACGGCGAGTCCTGCCGGACGGCCTGTCCGTACTGGCTGACCGACTCGAGGTCGTCGACGCGGCCGCGTGCGAGTGCGACGTCGACGAGGACGTCGGTGAGGTTGACGGTCTCGGCGAGGAACGACTCGCGACGGCGCTGCCAGGTGTCGGCGACGCCGTCGTCGGTCAGGAGCGTGGTGGCGCGCGCTGTGATCTCCTCGGTCGTGGTGACGTTGTCGATCAGCCCCCGGGACTCGAGTTCGAGGAAGTTGCCCATGTCGTCGTCGCCGACCCAGGAGTTCGACCGGATCGCGGGGGTACCGAGGATGGCGGCTTCGGTGACCATCGTCTGAGTGTCGGCGACGAGCAGGTCAGCTTCGGCGAGAGCGTCGTGTAGCCGGGCGGGGTGGAGGTCGAACGGGTCGGCGGGCAGCCCCTCGAGGTCGGCGTCACCGCCTTCGTCGGAGACGAGCACCGTCGCGTGGTCGGCGAGGTGTTCGATGACGCGGCGACGGTCGTCGCCGGTGATTCCCTGCTTGCCGACGTCGTGCTGGGAACCGAAGGCGTTCAGCCGGACGATGGCGTAGGGTTCGTCCGATCCGACCTCGAGTTCCTCGCGAACCGACGAATCCGGTTCGTAGACGTCCGGGTGGAGGTACGCACACTCCTTGAGTCCCTGAAAGACGTGGTGACGTTCGCCGAGGTCCTTCCGGAAGGTGTTGGGCGTGAGGATGGTCCGGGCGAACGGCCGCGAGATGGCGTGGTCGACCCGGGTCGGCTCGGAGTCCAGCACGAGGACCGACGGCGTCCCGGTGAGCGCGCCAGTGTGAGCAGCGTACCCACCCATTCCGAAGACGAGGTCCGGGTCGAACCGCCGGACGAGTCGGAGGGCGTTGACGTAGTGTTTCGGCAGGTTGGCAGCGAGCGAGCGCTTGCTGGTGCCCAGATAGCCGAAGCACTGGTAGGCGACGTCGTGGTACTCGAGCAGGTCGAGCGTGCAGGTGTAGTCGCGCGCGAGCACGCAGACGTCGTGGCCGCGCTCGCGCAGTCGGTGGACGGCGTTGCGGTACAGGTGGGCGTGGGCGGGCGTGTTGGTGAAGAACAGGACGTTCATGAGGACGTTCGTTGATCGTACGGTGAACCGACTGGGCGAGTTTGTTATCGGCCTCGTACCCGTGCCGTCGGTTCTCCGTACCCGCCTCGCGTTCGTCGTCGGCCGAGACTAGCCCTCGGTTGCCCCGTTGCAGACGTACCACGGCTGCAGGTAGCAGCCCTATACCAATGGCCAGCAGGCTCGAGGATGTGAGCGATGCAGTCACGAGCCCCTTCGAGAACTACTTCTGACGGAACGGCGGTCTCCGGTGGGAGCGAGCCGGTCGCACGACGCGCACTCGAGGAGTACCCGCAGGTACTCGACGCGACGCTCGCGTACGCGCGTCGGAACGAGTACGTCGGGCCGGACTACGGCGACGGGTTGAGCAGCCGACTCCTCCAGTCGCTGCCGGTCGAGAACCGGTGGCTCAACCTCGCTGTGCAGGAGACGGTCAAGCGCGCACCGGTCGACGTCAGACCGCTGTTCCGCGTCGAGCAGCGGCGCAATTACAAGGGAGCCGCGCTGTTTACGATGGCGAACCTGAACTACCAGGAGCTGGCCGACCGCGGCGTCGGTGTCCGATCTGCGTTCGACCCGGAGGGAGAGGCCCACCGGCTCGCGGAGTGGCTGGTCGACGAACGGATCACGGACTACAGCGGCTTCTGTGGCGGCCACCGCCACCCGATCCAGCACCTCCACTCGAAGGGCGTCCCGAGCGATCCGGACATCGTCTCGACCTCGTTTGCGGTTCAGGCGCTCCTCCGGGCGTCTCACCTCGAGGAGTCGTACCCCGACCTCGCCCGGACCGCCGAATCGTTCCTCGTCGAGGACCTGAACTACCGCGAGTGCGAGGACGGGGCCAAGATCGACTACCACATGAACCACCCCGAGGACTCCTACACGATCAACTCGGCCGCCCTCGGTGCGGCGATGCTGGTCGACCTCTACGCGTTTTTCGGCGACGATCAGCTCCGCGAGCGCGCGACGAAAATTCTGGACCACGTCGCATCGGCCCAGACCGCCGTCGGCGGGTGGCCCTACCGCCTCCCCGCCGACGCCTCGCACCTCTCGATGGACAGTCACCACAACGGGTTCGTCATCGAAGCCTTCCAGCGCTACCGCGACGTGGTCGACGCCGACCGGTACGACGACACCATAGCGACTGGCCTCGAGTTCTACCGCGAGGAGCTGTTCGAGTTAGACGGCGCGCCGAACTTCGACGAATCGAGTGCCTACCCGCGGGATATCCACGCCAGTACGCAGGGAATGCTCGTCTTCACCCGCGAGGGCGACCTCGAGATGGCGGATCGAATCCTCCGCTGGGTGCTCGCGAACCTGCAGGTCCGGGACGGCCAGTTCTACTACCGGAAGTACCGCACCCACACCCGACGGGTGACGCTCATGCGCTGGTGTCAGGGCTGGATGGCCTACGCCCTCTCGGAGTTTCTGCTCGCGTGCTCACGGCGGGTGCTCGAGTCGGAGTCGGCCGACGGGCCCGCGAACGAGCGAGCGCAGTCGGCACTCGAGGGCGGCGAACAGCCGGCTGACGATCGCTCGATGGCCTCCCAGCACGTATGAGCCGGGCGACGAGCGGATCGGGGGACGATGGGAGCCCGCTGTCGCAGGATGGACGGCACCGGGAGACAGACACAGCGTCACCGGCGAACGGTTCCCGGGGGAGCGAGGGAGAGGCCGACGAAACGGATACTGCCGGGACGGCAGCCGCGGATGCGACCCCCGCGGCGGATCAGCGCGTCCTCGTCGTCACCGGCCTCGGTCGGAAGAACCGCCGGCACTTCGGCCCGCTCGCGGAGATCGCCGGCGAGACGACGTTCGTCGCCCTCGAGCCCCGGTACGACGTGGACGGGGCGCGATACGTGGCCGTCCCCGACGTCGGCCCGCGACTCGTCCGGCTCGTGGTCCTGTTCGTACTCGCCCTCTACGAGGGGTTTCGAAACGACTACGACGCGGTCGTCTCGATCTCGCTGTTCCCGTACGGGATCTACGCGCTGGTCCTGAAGGCCGTCTACGGCTACCCGACCCACCTCGGCGTCATCGGGATCGACCTCGACCACCACGTCGACCAGTGGTACGGCCCGGTCGTCCGGTGGTTGTTCGGTCGGTTCGACGCCGTCTCGGTCCCCGGCACCGACCACGCCGAGCGCCTGACCCACGTTGGCGTCTCGCCCGACCGAATCGAGATCCTCACGAACGCGATCGACGTCGACGTTTACCGGCCGCCCGAGTCCGGATCCGGTGAAGACGACGATGGCAGCGACGTGACCGACGTCGAGTACGACTTCGTCTGGGTCGGCCGCCTCAGCCCCGAGAAGGACCCGCTCCGGTTCGTGGCGGCGCTCGAGGTGCTGGCCGATGGCCGAGAGGGAGAGTTCCGCGCGCTGATCGTCGGCGACGGACCGCTCCGCCCCGCCGTGGTCGAGGCTCTCGAAACCGCCGAGCTGACCGATCGGGTCGACATGGCTGGCTGGGTCGACGACCCGGTGATCTGCTACCGGAGGGCCGATTGTTTCGTCCTCACCTCCGAGCGGGACGCGCTCCCGCTCGCGCTGCTCGAGGCGATGGCGACCGGGCTCGCGCCCGTCGTTCCACCCGTCGGTTCCGTCCCGGACGTGGTCACAGACGGCGAGAACGGACTCCTCGTCGCCGACCGGGACGTCGAGTCGATCGCCGATGGGATGGCCCGGTACCTCGACGAACCAGCGTTCCGACGGGAGCTGGGCCGAAACGCCGCCGGGGTTCGGCCCGACGTCTCGTTCGAGCAGGCGAGTGTGGACTGGGGGCGGATTCTGGCGACCCTCGAGGGGTGAGCTGTCGGCGTCGACGGTGCGTCGGCCGGGAGGAAAGCATCCCGTGGCCGACCCGAGTGCACCTCTAGGAACCCGGTTACGCGAGGTATCGACGTGATAACGAAACGGACGATCACCGCAGGCGACCGTATGGACGTCGACCGAATCGACCTCGAGACGTGGGCAGACGCGCTCCCGAACCGCGGCGGCGAGGTCTTTCACGATCCGGACGCGCTGGCGGTCCTCGACGCACACACCGATGCCGAGATGCGCCTCTATGGGGCCTTCAAGGGACAGCAGGCCGTCGGCCTGCTCCCGGTGTTCGTCGATGAGAAACCCGTCGGCCGGACGGTCACCTCTCCGCCACCCGGCCTCGGCGTGCCCCGCCTCGGCCCGGTCATCTTTCCCAACAGCCCGAAGCGCCGGAAGTGGGAACGAATCAACGCCGAACTGGCCGAGGGCGTCCTCGCGGATCTCGCGGTCGACCAGCGGACCACCCTCTTTCGAATGACAGCCCCGGTCGGCTACGAGGACCCCAGACCGTACGCCTGGAACGACCTCGCGGTCGATCCCCGCTTTACCTACGTCGTCGACCTCGAGGGCTGTGGCGACCTCGAGGACGCGATGGCCGGGTTCAGCAAGAGCCTGCGCAACGAGATGCGCCGGTACGAAGACAGCGACGTCGAGATCGGGACCGAGGGGATCGACGCCGCCCTGCGGATCTACGAGGACGTCGTCGACCAGTACGCCGCATACGACGACGAGGCCCCAATGACCAGGACGTTCCTTCGAGACCTGCTCGCGGCGTTCGA
Source organism: Natrarchaeobaculum aegyptiacum (assembly GCF_002156705.1). Lineage (NCBI taxonomy): Archaea > Methanobacteriati > Methanobacteriota > Halobacteria > Halobacteriales > Natrialbaceae > Natrarchaeobaculum > Natrarchaeobaculum aegyptiacum. The sequence continues at coordinate 2,287,053 of NZ_CP019893.1, read as the reverse complement.
CGAGGATCGCTGGCGAACCTACGTCGCCCGCGACCCCGACGGGGAGTACCTGAGCGGTATCCTCACGCTCTTCGGTGACGAACTGGCCTACTACTGGCAGGGCGGCGTCACCGCCTCCTACGACCACGTCAGCGTCAACAACCTGCTCCACGCCGTCGTCCTCGAGGATCTCGTTACCGACCCCGACCTCGAGTCGATCACCGGCTACGACCTCGTCGGCGCGAACACGGAACGGCTCTGTGAGTACAAGGGGAAGTTCAACGGCGAGTTGCGCCCCTACTACGTCGTCGAATCGGCCGGCCTCGAGATGGCAGTCGCGAAGTCGGCCTACCAGCGGGTCGCTGGCTCCATGAAGTAGTCGGCCGTCCTCGAGCAACCCGAGGTCCTCAACCGTCCTCGAGCAACCCGAGGTCCTCGGCCGCGAGGTCGGCGATGGCCTCGCTAATCTCCGGGTCGACCATCGCGACGTCGACCCCGTCGTGGAGGCGGTCGTTGTGTCGCGCGATCGCGTCGGCGACCTCCGACAGCGGGATCCGTGACGTCGTCTCACACTCCGAACAGACGATCGGCACCGTTGGCTCGTCGGCGTCTGCGGTCATCGGCACTGACTCTCGTGGCAACCCCCAAAACGTGATTGGTACGCGTGTGCGAGAGGAAATCGACGGACGGGAGCCACCACGCTTATCACGAGTGGCTCAGAACTCGAACGTAGACGGGGGAAGGGCACAGTCTATCGCGCGCCACAGGCCCCGTCCACCCACGCTCCATGGGTGTTTACTGATCCTGCCCGTTCTCTGGGCCGCTGAGTGTACTCGAGTAGCGCTGGGTCCACTCGCTGACGCCGGTCAGTCTCTGCTGACGGTCGAGGGAACCAGCCGACGGCGACGACTCACTGACGTCGTACTCGAGTCGCGACGGCCAGCGTGGCCAGCGCGAGTAGCGCCGCGGCGGGGCCGAGTCCCGGCGTGGGATCGTCTGGATCGTCCGCGGGGCCGCCCTCGCCGGCTTCCTGCGTCTCGGCGGCGTCGCCCTCGTCAGCGCCCCCACCGCCGTGAGCGTCCGGATCGACGTCGCCGTCGAGCTGGAGGACGGCCACGACCTGCCCGTGGGAGGCATCTGGCTCGTAGGTCCAGCCGCCGACGTCCTCGTAGGGCTGGGCCGCCTCGAGCGGGTCGACGTCGGAGTCCCAGGAGTCGTGGGCCTGCTGGATATAGCCGACGACCTCGACATCGTCGGCGTGTTCACCCTCGAGTTCGACCGGGCCGTACTCGACGGTCTCGTTCTCATCGAGGCCGTGCCACTCGAGGCAGTGAGAGTCGTAGTAGCCGTCGCCCTGTGGGAGGTCATCGGTGGTGCCGAACTGGTCGGCGTCCAGCGGCTGGTCGTAGTGGGTCGAAAGTGGGTACTCGACGACGAACGGATCGGCGTGGTCGTGCCACGCGAGCTCGTCGCCAGTCTCGATCGTGACTGTCGTATCGGGTATCGATTCGCCCGTTACGGGCTCACCAGCCTCGTTGAACAGCGTGACACAGAGCTTGCCCGACCCCTCACCGAGGTACGGCGTCCGGTAGGCATCGCGCGGATTGATGTAGCTGATCCAGCTGCCATCGTCGGCCTCGGCCTCGAACATTGCGTCACCCTCCTCGGGGACGGGTTCCTCGACGGCTTCCTCGGAGACCGCCTCGCCCTGTGCGGCGACCGCACCGACACCGGGTCCGGCCACGACCGAGACGACGAGGCCCACCGTCACCAACGCGAGGACGAGGACGGTTCGCGCTCCGGAGCGGTTCGTGGCGTTCACGCGAGATCGACCTCCTCGAGCCCGATTCGAACGGTCCAGGCCTGAATCGACCACTGTACGCGATGGCGTCGAGACTCTCTCGAGTTCGTGACTGTCATCGATTCCGATGACGACCTCGAGCGTGTAGCTATGGGCCGCATACTCGGTGGTAGGCCGTTCCTACTCGACTACTCAGGCCGACCGGCCGCTTGCGTACCCACCGGGAACCACCTTCTCACTCGAGGGAGAACCTCGGCACATGGACCCCCTTCTCAGCCCGATCGCGTCGCTCATCGCAACGAGCGACGACGCTTCGGCGTCCGCGGAACCGGCAGCATCGACGAACCGGTCGAAACTCGCCCGTGCGATCGCCGTGCTCGCGATCGGTGCCCTCGTCGCGTACGCGATCTCACGGTATCTGGGCCGGACAGCGTCGGGTGAACCCGACGACGCAATCGAGGTAGTCCCGGTTCTCGAGGACGCTGCTGAGGAAGGCACCCCCGAGGACGGCAACGAGAGAACTGGTGAAGACGACCGAGACGACGTGGATCGAGCCGGAGAGGACAGCGACCTCGAGTCCGGGACGGCCATCGACGTGACCGAGGACGACCGCTCGCCCGAGGAGATCGTCGAACGGTCCCGGGAGGACGTCCCGGAACCCGGCGAGATGGCCGTCGACGACGAGGTTGCCGACGAACTGCTCGAGGAAGCAGCCGAAGTCGTCGAGGACTCGAGTGAAGGTGGCGAAGAAAGTGACGGCGCTGGCGGCGACGCCAGTGACGAGCGTGGCGACACTGACGACGATACCGGTGAGGAACACCCGGACTGACCCCACGGGAGACGAATGCGGACCCGAGCGTGGCGCTTATGGACCACTCGTCCCTAGGGCGGGCGATGACCGACGGGGACGTCGCGGCGTTTACGCACCTCGGAGCGACGGTTCGTGGGGCGCTCTCCGAACGCGGCTTCTCGACGCCGACGGCACCACAGCGGCTGGCGATTCCGCCGCTTGCGGCCGGCCAGAACACGCTCGTGATCGCGCCGACCGGGAGTGGCAAGACCGAGACGGCGATGTTGCCCGTTTTCGACGACCTCGTGGCGGACCCGCCCGAGGGCTTCGGCGCACTCTACGTCACCCCCCTGCGAGCGCTGAACCGCGACATGCGCGAACGGCTCGAGTGGTGGGGCGAGTACCTCGATCTCGAGGTCGACGTCCGCCACGGCGACACGACCCAGTATCGCCGCGGAAAGCAGGCAGAGAACCCGCCTGACGTCCTGATCACGACGCCCGAGACGCTGCAGGCGATGCTGACCGGCGAACGGCTCCGGGAGGCACTGGCGGACGTCTCCCACGTCGTGATCGACGAGGTCCACGAACTCGCCGCCTCGAAGCGTGGCGCACAGCTCTCGGTCGGCCTCGAGCGACTCCGGGACCTCGCGGGGACGTTCCAGCGGATCGGCCTCTCGGCGACGGTGGGCGACCCCGAGGCCGTCGGCGCGTTCCTCACCGGGGGTCGCCAGTGTGTGATCCGAGAGATAGACGTGGGCGGGAACGTCGACGTCACCGTCCGGACGCCCGAGGTGACCGAGGCGGACGACGACCTCGCGGGAAGGCTCGTCACCGACGCCGAAACGGCCAGCCACGTCCGGCTAATCCGGGAGCTCGTCGAGACACACGAGTCGACGCTGATCTTCGTCAACACGCGCCAGACCGCAGAGGCGCTGGGCTCCAGGTTTACGGAACTGGATCTCCCGATCGGCGTCCACCACGGCTCGCTCTCGAAGGAAGCCCGGGTCGACGTCGAGGATGGCTTCAAGGCAGGAGAACTCGACGCCCTGCTGTGTACCTCCTCGATGGAACTGGGTATCGACGTCGGCCGCGTCGACCACGTGATCCAGTACCAGAGCCCGCGACAGGTCGCGCGGCTCCTCCAGCGCATCGGGCGGGCGGGCCACCGCCGCGACGAGGTCTCGAGCGGGACGATCGTCACTACGCGACCGGACGACACCTTCGAGGCACTGGCGATCGCTCGCCGGGCCCGAGACGGCGAGGTCGAACCCGCGGGGATCCACGAGGGGAGCCTCGACGTCGTCGCCAACCAGCTCCCCGCGATGGTCCAGAGCCGGGGCGCGACGCCGCTTCGCGAGGCAATCGACACGATCACGCGCGCGTACCCGTTCCGGGACGTCGGTGCAGAAACGATCCGCGAGATCGCGGGCGAACTCCACCGCAACCGGATCGTCTGGTTCGACGAGGCAGACGAACGCCTCGAGACGACCGGCGGGACCTGGCAGTACGTCTATTCGAACCTCTCGATGATCCCCGACGAGGCGACCTACGAGGTCCACGACATCGCTTCGGGAAGCCAGATCGGGACCCTGGACGAGCGGTTCGTCGTCAACTTCGCCCGGCCGGGCGAGATCTTCGTCCAGCGCGGGGAGATGTGGCGCATCGCCGAAATCGACGACGACGAAGAGCGCGTGAAGGTCAGCCCGATCGAGGACCCCGCCGGCGAAGTCCCCTCGTGGATCGGTCAGGAGATCCCGGTCCCCGCGGCGGTCGCCGGCGAGGTCGGCGAGATCCGTAGCGTTGCGGAACCACAGTTCCAGACAGGTGCCAGCGCCGCTGCAGTCGCCCGCGAACTCGCCGGTCGCTATCCCGCCGACGAGCACACGCTCACCGAGGCCTGCGACCAGCTCGAGCGGCAGGTCGACGGCGAGACGCCGATGCCCACTGCGGACCGGCTCGTCCTCGAGCGCCAGGGCCGGACGATCGTCCTCAACGCCTGCTACGGTCACGAGGTCAACGAGACCCTCGGCCGACTGCTCTCGTCGCTGCTGGGCCAGCGAGCCGGCTCGTCGGTCGGCCTCGAGGTCGATCCCTACCGGATCGAACTCGAGGTCCCGAGTTCGATCGCCACGAGCGACGTGCTCGAGGTGATAGCGGAAACCGACCCGGACCACGTCGAGGCGATCATCGAACTCGGCCTCAAGAACGCCGACGCGCTTGCGTTCCGGCTCGCGCAGGTGTCGACGAAGTTCGGCGCGCTCAAACGCTGGCAGGGATCGGGTCGGCTCTCGAACGACCGTCTACTGGCCGCTCTCGAGGACACGCCGATGTACGAGGAGGCCGTCCGCGAGGTGTTCCACGAGGATCTGGACGTCGAGCGGGCGAGCACCGTCCTCGAGGGGATCCAGTCCGGCGAAATCGACCTCGTTTCCCACCGGGGTCGGACCCCGATCGGACAGGGCGGTCGCTCGAGCAGCAAGGAACTCCTGGCTCCCGAGAACGCCGATGCAAGCGTGCTCGAGACCGTCAAAGAGCGGATTCGGAACGACCGGGTGATCTTGCTGTGTACCCACTGTACGGAGTGGAAGTCGAAGACGAAGGTGAGGCGGGTGCCCGACCAGCCGCAGTGTCCCGACTGTGAGTCGACGCGGATCGCCGCGCTCAACCCGTGGGCCGAGGAAGTCGTCGACGCCGTCCGGGCGAACGAACGCGACGAGCAGCAAGAGCGGATGACCGAGCGGGCCTTCCGGGCGGCGAGTCTCGTCCAGAGTCACGGCAAGCAGGCCGTGATCGCCCTCGCGGCCCGCGGCGTCGGCCCGCACAACGCCGCACTCATCATCAATCGGCTGCGCGAGGACGAAGACGAGTTCTATCGGGACATCTTACGCAAGGAACGGGAGTACGCCCGCACCCAGTCGTTCTGGGACTGACCGGACACGAGTCGTGTCCCGGCGAACGAGACACCCGCACCCGGCCCGTCTGTCACTTCGACTGACACTGACGGCCACAAGCTATTATAAGATGTCAGCCGCGTGTTTAATCGTATGCCGGCGTATACCGTGCTTCTCGTCGAAGATAGCGAATTTCTCAGTAGCCACGTCAGCGAAACGTTAGCAGAGGAGCACGGATTCGAGGTCAGGTGTATCGGCTCGGCGGCCGAAACCAGAGACGTGCTCGCAGACGCCAGCGACGCCGTCGACTGCGTCATCTCGAGTTACGAACTGCCCGACGAAACCGGAATCGAACTCGCCGCGTCCGTCACTGGCGATTCGAAGATGGCCGACGTCCCGTTCGTCCTGTTCACCGGCAATCCGCTCGAGCCACTCTCTGCAGAGGCACTCGAGGCCGGCGTTTCGGCGTTCGTCCAGAAGAGCAACCACGCCTCGGGCGAGATGAACGTCTTCGCGAATCGGGTTCGGCTGGCGATCGAAGCGAATCGATAACGGTCGATACGGACGGTCTCAAGCCCGTTCTGAAGCGTTGGGACGTGAAGTCTTCGTCAACCGGACCGGTATCACCGAATCTGCCACGTCGTGTGTGTAGCTTGTCCGGTTGCCGTGAATTTTATCAGTAGCTACTATCGTGGTAGATTTATCATGAGGAAGACAGGCAGTGGGAAGGAGCAAGAAAGACCGGGGCCGGGAGCGGAAACCGTGGCAGAGAGAGCCGACGAGGGAGAAAAATCGGGAGCATCCCAGAATCCGCTCGAGCGCGCAGGCGTCCAGCAGCTGCTCGACGGAACCGGACAGGCGACGTTCGTCCTCGACCAGGACGGAGTCATCGTCGAGTGGAACGCCGCGATCGTCGAGTTGACCGGCGTCGCACGTGAAGAGGCGATCGGTCACGACCGCGTCTCAGAGCTGTTCTATCCGGATGGCCGCCGGGCGGATACACTCGCCGACAGGGCACTCGAGGAGCCAGCGCGTGCACATCGCGAGTTCGGCGTCGAACTCCGCGACCCCGAGCGAAACCGGTTCGGGGATACCAGCACGATGGTCGATCGGCACGGTGACGAAAAGCACATCGACTTCTCGGCGACGCCGCTGTACGACGGCCCCGACCTCGTTGGCGTCATCGAGGTGGTGGTCGACCGAACCGACGAAATCGACCAGCGCGACGCGACCGTCGATCTGGTCGAGGAGATCGGTCGAACGACAGCTGACATCAGTCGTGGCGACCTGAGTGCGAGAGCGAGCGTACCCGGGTCCAGTGACGTCCTCGACGACGCGCTCCTGTCGGTTCTCGAGGACGTAAACGAGATGGCAGACAGCCTCGAGACGCTCGCCGGTCGTGTCGACGATCGGACGACGGCGATGCACGACGTCGTCGACGGCGCAAACGAGGCTGCAGACGACGTCGCCGCTACCGTTACAGACCAGCGTGCGATGCTCGAGGACGCCGCCAACGAAATGCAGTCGTTCGCGGCCGGGATGCAAGAAGTCGCCGCACAGGCAGGTGACGTCGATGCCGCTGCGAGGGACGCAAGCGCCGCGGCGACGGCAGGAATCGAGGCCGGTGCCGACGCCCGTGAGGCGACCGAGTCGATCGTTCGCGTCAGCGACGACCTCCTCGAGAGTGTCGAAACGCTCTCGGAGGAGCTCTCCGAGATCGAAGCCGTCGTCGAGATCGTCGCCGACGTCGCCGACGAGACCAATCTGCTGGCGTTGAACGCGAACATCGAGGCCGCTCGAGCCGGTGAGAGCGGTGACGGATTCGCTATCGTTGCCGACCACGTCAAGACGCTGGCCGACGAGACGCGATCGCACACGAACGACATCGCCGAGAGCGTCGACGAACTAACAGACCAGTCACAGGCCACGATCGACACCGTCGACCGTGCCGTCGGCCACATCGAGACGTCCGCATCCCGAATCGACGCCGTCGTCGACTCCCTCGAGTCGATCGACGAGTCGGTCGACGAGGCGACCGAGGGAATCGCCGAAGTCGCCCGTGTAACCGACGACCAGGCTGCAAGCGTCGAGGAACTTACCGCGACGATCGAATCCGTTCGCGATCGATCACAGGAGACCGAATCCGCGACGGACCGGATCGTCACCGCGACCGACCGACAGGAACGGATCGTCGAGGAACTGCTCGAGCGGGTCGACGAACTCCAGACGGTCGAGTAGCGAGGGCGGCACACAGGGCTCCACGACGGACCCCGGCGTTCGGACGGAAACGAATCGCAGACGTTCGACGGGTCGGATCAGCCGAGGTTAGCGATCAGGATGCCTTCTGCTTTGAGCACGACGCCGACGTCACCGGAGACACTCGAGAAGGCCTCCTGATGGGCCGTAATGTCCTCGACGCCAGCGCCGACCGTGAACTCGCCTGCGTCCGGGAGCGATCCGAGTTCCCGGCGCTCGTTCGGCGCGAGTTCGAGGTCCTCGAGAACGACCGTATCGTCTGCCGTCTGGCACCGCACCCGGACGAGGGCCTCTCGAGGAAGTTCGTTCTGGACGATCAGCGAGCCAGCGCCGAGACCGACCATGCGTTTGAGTGCCGCGGCGATCGCCCCGGGATCGCCGGATTTGATCGCCGCGACGAGCACCGACGCGCGTGCGCTGGCCGTTTGCGCTGCCGAGCGGGCTTGCTGCTGGAGCGTCGCCGCGTCCGGCGGGAAGTTCTCGGGATCGTTTCGATAGACGACCAGCACGAAGACCGACGCGAGGACGCCGAGGACGCCAAGAGCGACGAGGTACCACGGTAATCCGTCGTCATCGTCGGCCGGCGGTTCGGTGTCGTCGATCTCGTCGTCGACCCCATCGTCGGCGGGTCCGGCGGACGGATCGTCGACAGTCACCGCGCCTGTGGCGACCTCCTCGACGTCGTCGGTGACGACCGAGAAGTCGTACGATCCGGGCGCGGGTGCATCGATCGTCGTCGACAACACCCGTTCTTCCCACGGACCGAGCGAGACCCGGTCGATATGGACGACCTCGCCGTCGACGATGAACTCGACGTACTGCTCGTCCGTCTCGAGGCCGGTGTTGTTGACCGCCGCCGAAAGCGTCACCTCGTCTGTGACCTCGTCGTGTTCGACAGTGGTCTCGGAGACGTCGAACCACGGTTCTGCGGCCCTGACGGTCGCGTTTCCGAGTGCCTCGTCGTCGCCGCTGATGATCGCGACCTCGACGATGGGGACGTCGTCTGCGTTAGTCCGGTAGGTGAACCGCTCTGTCGTGCGGTGGCCTGGTCCCAGTTCGACCGTCGCGTTGTCGACGACCTCCCGAGAGGTCCTGTCAGGATCGCCGTATCCGCTGTCGATACGCAGTCTGACGTCCTGTTCGTCCGTGATGTCTCCCGTATTCTCGATCTGAGCGATCGTGGTCAGCCTGTCGCTCTCGTTGACCGGATCGTCTATCTCGACGATCGAAACCTCGAACCCGCTGCCGTTGATCCGCGGCTGGGCGGTATCGCCCGCACCGGGGCTTCGCACCTCGGCGTCGACACGCGGTGCGTCACCGGGCTGGGTCTCGTAGACGAGTTCGAACCTGTCGAACGGATCGTCCGGCTCGAGCCGGGCGGTGTGTGAGTCGACGAGCTCGCCCTCGACGTACAGTTCGATCGGGTACTCCTGGGGACTCTCGGGTTCGATGTCCTCGTCCTGATACTGGACGAACGTCGTGAGTGTGAGGTTCTCCCCTTCGTCCGGCCAGTTCCGATCGACGATCATCGCCTCGAGATTGTTTTCGAGAAAAGGCTGACTCAGTATACTAGCAGTCGTGCTGTCTGAGTGATCTCCTGTATCAACAGCAACGTCTAGAGTAGTATCGTTTTTGCTAGTTTCGTACGGGAATTCGACCGTCTGTTCACTCCCCGGTGGGATTGAAACAGTCGTATCGCCCGCCCGCTCTCCATCGACGTAGAAGTCGATGATGTAGTCGTCTCCGTCTGGGTAGGTGCCAAATCGAACGAGGTCAGCGCTGATGATCAGATCGTCGCCTGCAACTGGCGTGTTCGTATCGATATCGTCGACGACCACCTTGGCTTCAGAAATTGAAAGTCCAAGTTGTTGTCCCGTGGTGCCGTTCTCGAGGACGTCGACTTCGACTGCAGTAGCGTCGCTGTCGCCCCATGCAGTCTCGTGGGTAAACGACAGATCCTCGCGCTCGCCACCTTCGAGGGAGACATTTCTGCTGGTGGGTTCGCTACCACCATCGACTAACTGGATCTCGACTTCCTCCTCGTCACCATCAGCGAATTTCGTGTTCCATAACTCGACGGTAAGTTCGAGATCTTCACCTTCACCGATTGCGTCGTCGGCGGAAATGTCCTGGACGCTGTAATAATACTGGTCGTAGTCGGGATATACGATCGGTTCGCCACCAGCCTCGAGTTGTACCTCGCTTTCTTCCGTCGTGACGTTTCCGTCGTCGTCAACGACGATCGTATCGTTGACCACGTTTCGGGTCGTCACGACGAGGTCTGGGTCGTCCGACCTAACTCGAACGGTGTTGTTATCTGCCGTGACGGGTTCATCTCCTGCTTTGAGTTCGTCACCGTCGATTTCGACGAGGTCACCGTCTTCGTCTCCGACGGTTAGATGTGGGTTCTCCGGAACCTCATCTGAGCTGACGCTTTTACTGGTAACGACGTCGCCGTTGAACCGGACGACCACCTCGTCGTCGGAAGCATCGACGTTTGCCACCACACTGGCAGACGACGGTCCACTGGGGGTCTCGATTCCTGCGACCGGAGTCACGAGGAACAACGCTGCAAAGACCAAGAAGAGCACGATTATTGTTGCTGATGTGAGTATTCCTCTCGGCCGATCGGATCGAGCCTGTCCAGTGGCTGTCACTGCCGACCCAGCCGCCGATCCTCGAGTGTCACGCGCTGTCATTGTCGATAGCAGGGCCAGCGGCTACGCCGCCGGCGAGTTCCGGACCGCACTCTCTCGTCTCGTCATCGTCACGTGTGCCGCGATGGGGGTGTGTCGTCGTTCAGTTTGTAATCATCGCTTATGACTGTGCTGGCCGATCGACCGTTCGCCGATGTGACTTGTTTTCGAGTGACACGGTATCGAGAAGCAGAAACCGTGGGCACGGCTGCAAAAATCGACTTTCTCACAGCCTACGGAAGCTCCCAGCCCTCGAGCGTGTAGGCCATCTCCCAGAACCGGTACTCGAGTTTCGCGCTGGTGAGGAACGCCTCGGTCATCGCCTCGCGTTCGCCGGGGTAGCGCTCGCCGCACTCGTCGACGAACGTCGCACACCAGTCGGCGGCCTCGCGGAACTCCTCGCTCGTGTACATCTCGATGAACGGCGCGTATGGATTCTCCTCGAGGTCCTCGGCGAGGGCGGCCATGTGATCGGCGACGTCGAGGTAACCCTGCATGCAGGGGTAAAGCGCCGCCGCGATTTCGGCGATCGACCCCTCGTAGGCGGTCCGCAGGAGGAAGTTCGTGTAGGCGACGCAGGTCGGAGCCTTCTCGACTGCCTCGAGTTCCTCCCTGCTGATCCCGTAGTCGGCCGCGAACTCGCGGTGGAGGTCCATCTCGTGGTCGAGCACCTCGTGACTGACGCCGAGCAAGTGCGTCATCGTCTCCTCGTCGCGCGCTTTCGCGCCCGCGATGGAGAATAGTCGGGCGTAATCGAGCAGGTAGCGGTAATCCTGTTCGACCCAGTGGCGAAACGCTGCCTCCTCGAGCGTGCCGGCGGCCAGTTCCGTCACGAACGGGTGTGCCTTCTGTGCCTCCCAGACGTCCTCGCCTTCTGCGAGGAGTTGATCACTGAACGTCATCAGTGTACCCACAGTACTCGACAGTATACAATCTACTGGTACAAGTCGATTATACACCTGTATTTCGTGAGAACTGGTGAGAGACGGCTATTTGTCATTCCGTAGTGACGGTCCACCGTGACCTCCCTCGGAACCGTCGTCGCCGTTGCGCTCGTTGCCGGCTGTGCGACCGGTCTCGGGGCGCTCCCAACGATCTACGCCGACCGCGTGAGCCATCGCGTCTACGACGGCGCGGTGGGCTTTGCTGCCGGCGTCATGGTCGGCGCGGCCGTCTTCGCACTCCTCGTCCCCGGCCTCGAGTTTGGAACGCCGCTCGAGGTCGTCGCTGGCCTCTTCCTGGGGACCGGGTTTCTCCTCGTGGCCAACGCCGCACTCCCGCACCTCCACCTTCGGTTTCGCGGTGAACGACTCGAGGGGACGGCGATACTCGAGGGTGAGTCGAGTGAAGAGTCACCGCCAGCAGACGACCGCCGCCGCGCACTACTCGTCGGCAGCGCCGTCACCATCCACAACGTCCCCGAGGGCCTCGCCGTCGGCATCGCGTTCGCCAGCGGCGAGACCGGCCTCGGCATCGCCATCGCGACCGCGATCGCCGTCCAGAACGTCCCCGACGGGTTCGCGATGGCCGTCCCCGCCGCTCGAGCCGGCGTCTCGAACGCGAAAACCGTCCTCTACACGACGCTTTCGGGTGGCGTTCCGGAACCGATCGCTGCAGCGGTCGGTTTCGTCCTCGTCGCCACCGTCACCGGCCTCTTCCCCGTCGCCGCCGGCTTCGCAGCCGGTGCCATGATCGCCGTGGTCTTCCGGGAACTGGTACCCTCGAGTCACGGTCACGGCTACGCCGACACCGCGACGGTCACGTTCGTCGTCGGCTTCGCGCTCATGCTGGTCGTCGACACCGTCCTGGCCGTCTGATCGTGAGACAGATATCGGCTAGTCGTCTCTCACTTCTGTCGACGTTTTGTCGGTATTCGAGATATTGTCTGTACTCGATCAGATGGGGAATCGATCGAGAACACCTCGAAAGCCCCTGGCTCGCCCATCGACGCGTGACTCGGGAGAGGGGAGGCTGACTGCGGGCCTGGTGGATTGAAAGGGCGAAGTACGCGCGGTTCGTAGCGAAGCGAGAACCGCGGGAGGCGAACGGGGAGCGTAACGACCCGTGAGTCCGATGGCGGCCGCTCGGGCGGCCCTATCCGAGCCTTCGAGGACATCCGCCCGAACGACCGCGAACGGACTGCGAGCGTTCGGGGTGTTCTCGTCCCCTATTCTCTTTCAATAATCATGGTATGCGGGGAGATTGGAATATAATTGACCCCTAGCCGAAATCGAACGATAGAACTCGAGGGCCGAACGGCGACGGGGCAGTTACAGCAGTACCGAACTGGAGACTGGTGTCGAGACGTTTACCACCCGTCGGTTCCATCCCCCGGCAATGACGCTGTACTCGCGGGTTCGGCCCCTCGCGTTCGCGCTCCCGCCGGAGACGGCCCACGACCTCGGCAAGCGCGCGCTGCGGGCCGCCCAGTCGACGCGACCGACGCGGTGGGCTCTCCGCAGGGCCTACCGGTACGACCATCCGGCACTCGAGGTCGACCTCCTCGGGCACCAGTTTCCGAACCCAGTGGGCGTGGCGGCTGGATTCGACAAGAACGCCGAAGTCACCCACGCACTCGAGGCGCTGGGTTTTGGCTTCGCCGAAATCGGCACCGTCACGCCGTATCCGCAGGTCGGTAACGAGCGCCCGCGACTCTTCCGCCTCCGGGAAGACGAAGGAATGATCAACCGGATGGGCTTCAACGGTCAGGGGATGGAACGCGTCAAGGCCCGACTCGAGACCGACGGCGTCCCCGACGTCCCCCTCGGAGTCAACGTCGGGAAGATGAACACCTCGAGCGAGGAGGAAGCCATCGAGGACTACCGGCGCGTGTTCGACCGGCTCTCGCCGTTCGCGGACTACGTCGTCGTCAACGTCTCCTGTCCGAACACGCCCGACTCGTTCGACGAGAGTTCCCCGGAGCACCTTCGAGCGGTCTTCGAGACCCTCGAGGCCGAGAACGACCGCGACCTCCCGCTACTGGTGAAGATCGGCCCCGACGCGCCGGCCGACTCGGTTCGGGAACTGGTCGACGTCGTGGTCGATCTCGAGCTCGACGGCATCGTCGCGACGAACACCTCGACGAGCCGGGAGGGACTCGACTCGCCCGAACGCGACGAGTGGGGTGGCCTGAGCGGCAAGCCGATCGAGGACCGCTCGACCGAGGTCGTTCGAACGATCGCCGAACACACCGACGGCAACCTGCCGATCGTCGGCGTCGGCGGCGTCGATTCGGCCGGCAGCGCCTACGCGAAGATCCGCGCCGGCGCGTCGCTCGTGCAACTGTACACCGGATTCGTCTACGGCGGCCCCGCGACCGCGAGCCGGATCAATCGCGGCCTCGTGACCTTGCTCGAGCGCGACGGGTTCCGCTCGGTCGAGGAAGCCGTGGGCGCGGACCTCGAGTAGCTTCAGTCGTTATTCGAGCCGGTGTGACTCGACGGCACCAATCGCGTGGCGAGCCGACAGCACGGCACCCGTCCCGACCAGCAGCGCCGTCACGGCCGTTCCACCGAGGCCGACGACCCAGACCGGCGTTCCGAAAGCCGACGCCAGCCACCCGCCGATGACGCCGGTGTGTGCGAGGATCGCTGGCAACGCACAGCCCAGGAGGACGATCGAGTAGCCCGCGAAGGCAAAGTTACTCGGGACGATCGCCTCCGTGTTCCGGCCGATCGTGACCGACTCGAGCCGGGGAAACACCGTCCCGATACCGGTGGCGAGCGGCCCGGCGCAGGCGACGAGGACGACCGCGCTCAGCGTGAGGGTCGCGACCGTCGTCGAGGGGTGTGGACTCGCGATTCCGAGCACGACCGTCGCCACGATCGTCGCCGTTCCGAACAGCCCCACGCCAGCGAGGGTGTGGCCGACGACGAGTGCCCGTCCCGGATCCGCCGAGAGCACCGTCGTCGGGAGGACGCCACCTTCGTTCCCGACGACGTTGAGTGTAAACGCCGCACCCGTGACCCAGGCCCCACAGAGGACGATCCAGAGGGGAAACGAGCCACCGACGGTGCCGGTCTGGACGACCGTCGCGATCGGGTTGATCAACACGATCAGCGGGTAGAGGACGAACGAGAGGGTGATCGGGGCCCGACGCGCTCGCTTCCAGTCGGCCACGGCGACGCCGACGACCGGCCGCGACACCAGCCGGGTGAGCCGCCCTTCCTCCTCGAGTTCGTCGACGGAAGCGTCGCCGCCGCGTTCGACGTGGACGCCATCGGCGTACCAGAGCCACGCGGCCAGCCGAGGTAACGTGACCGTCATCCCGAGCACGTAAACCGCGGTCACCACGATAGCACCGACGCCGCGGACGGCCGACGCGTCGGGATCGGTGCCGACCATCGCCAGGTCGGCGAGCCAGCCCACCGGCGTCGGCTCGAGGATCTGCAGAATGGGACCGAACACGGCGTCGAAGCTCCCGGAGGCGAACACCCAGACGTAGCCGACGGCGAGCACGGCGAACATCGGCGTTCGAAGTCGGGTGAGCAGCGGCGACCGGACGCCGGCGTTCCGAACAGCGAGCGCGAGGAGAAATCCCGAAATCACCGCCGTGACCACGGTCGCCAGGAGCGCGACGGTGGCGGCGGGGATCGCCAACGGCGAGCCAGCCCCGACGGCGAACGCGAGCACGAGCACCAGCCCGTAGGCCACCGCTGGCCCGCCCCACGTCAGCCCCTCCGCGAGGACGACCCCGCCGAGCAGTTCTCGAGGCGAGACCGTCGTCAGCATCCCGTCGAGTCGATCCGGACGAAGCGTGTTCGCGTAGCCGCGATAGGCGACGATCCCGGCGAGGATTAGCCAGACGGTGACGAGCGCGAGGCGAACCCAGTCGATCGGCGATCCCGCGTCACCCGAGCGGACGCCGAGACCAGCACCGAAGGCCGCAACCGGGCCGAACAGCGAGAACGTGCCGAACAGCAAGACGACGAGCAGCGTCGCGACGAACTGCAACTCCTCGTCGAGCAGCGCGCGCCAGCGCCGCCTGAGTTCGGTTCGAGCGATCACCCACGTCTCCCCGGGATCGGGGAGTCTCGAGCGCCGTCGCCCACCGGCGCATTCGTCCCAGTCCGTGCTCATACCTGCCGGGCTCGCGAGCCGTGGTCGGTCGTCACCGCGAGGAAGACGTCCTCGAGCGTCGAATCCCCGCCCTGCTCGAGCTGAGCGGTCAGTTCGTCGGGTGGCCCCTCGGCGACGAGGTAGCCGTCGGCGAGGACGCCGACGACGTCTGCGAGTTCCTCGACGACGGGGAGGATGTGCGTCGAGAGGAAGACGGTGTGGCCGGCAGCGGCCATCTCCGCGATGGCGTCGATCACGGTCCGGGCGGCACGTGGATCGAGGCCGCTGGTCGGCTCGTCGAGGAAGATCACCGCGGGTTCGTGGACGAGCGCGCCCACGAGGCCGATCTTCTGGGTCATCCCCTTCGAGTAGTCGCCGATCCGCTTGCCAGCGTCGTCGGCGAGGTCGAACCGCTCGAGCCAGTAATCGATGCGTTCGGCGGCGGTCTCGCCGGGAACGTCCCGCAGGCGAGCGACGTACTGGAGCTGCTCGAGGCCGGTGAGTTCGTCGAAGACCGGCGGCGTCTCGGGGAGGTAGCCGATGCGGTCCCGAACGGCGTCACGGTCGGTGATCGGTGCGCCGTCGATCGAAGCCGTCCCCGCCGTCGGCCGCGTGAGCGTCGTCAGCATCCGCATGGTCGTGGTCTTGCCGGCTCCGTTGGGACCGAGGAAACCGTAGACCGAACCGCGCGGGACCGCGAGGTCGACGCCGTCGACGACTGTCGCCGAGCCAAAGCGCTTGGTCAACCCGTCGGCATCGATCGCGAGTGAACCGGAGGGCATAGTGACAGGTAGGAAACGATTCGGGGAGGCGACTTAAGTGCTGCCGTTCCACGGGGCGGTCAGCGTTGTGTTGGCCGTGGCAGTTCGAGCGGCCCGGAATGGATTAGATATGTACCACATATACCAATTTCCAATTATAATATTGTATTTGATATTTAGTCCTATGCGTATCGATCTCGTGTCCGACCGGACGTTTCTTTTACCAGCCCGAAACCAGCCACCGGAAAAGCCGAGACCCGGCGGAGTTCGCGCTCGAACGCCGGGACCCACAGGATTTGCGCTCGGGCGGTCGAAGAGAGACCGTCAGGGCCTCGCCAGTTACCGGTGTGAGCCGGCCTCCGAGAGCGCACCGTCGACGGACTCCCCGATGAGCGTCTCGAGGTACAACAGAAGTGCCAGGACGAGCACGGAGGTCACGAACGCGACGGCCGTCACCGGCGAGAAGATCGAGACGAGGCCGAGTCCGGCGAGGGCAGCTCTGGGTGCGTACCCGTTGACCGGGAGCCCGTCACCGTGATCGAACGGCCGATTCAGGGCGTAGGAGAGGCCGATCATGCCGACCAGCACGTTCAGCCCGAGGAGCAACCGGCTCGCAGACAGGTCCGCGGCAGCGATGTCGGGCTGGAAGATGAAGACGACCGGGAGCAAAAACAGCGGAAAGCCGAGGATGATCGACTTCTTCGCCGTCTCCCAGAAACTCGAGTCGGCGATCCCGCTGGCGACGATGACGCCGACGGCGATCGGTGGCGTCAGCGCCGAGAGGACGGCACCGTACATGACGAAGAAGTGGGCGGCGAGGTCAGCGACGCCGAACTCCGTGGTCAGCGTGGGTGCAACGAGGACGGCGACCAGCAAATAGGCGGCACCGGTAGGCATTCCCATGCCGATGACGATGCAGATCGCGAGTGCCAGAATCACCGCGAGGGCGAGGACGCCGCCGGAGATCTGCAGGATCGCCAGGGCGATCTTCGAAGGGATACCGGTCGCCATGAAGAGTTCGACGATCAGGCTGATCGAGACGATGATCATGGTGAGCGCTGCAGTCGTCTTCGCTGCGATGACGGCGCCGTCGACCGTGTTCGCGGTGAACGCAGAGAGCGCCTCGCGCGGTGGATTCTGTGCGACGTTCATCGCGAATCCCGACGTCAGCATCGCGACGACCGTGAGCAGCGCCGAGTACATGACGCCGTACTGGGCGATCGCCAGCAGGTAGATCAACAGCGCGAACGGAATCGCGAACCCGACGACGTTCACGAGCGAAATCTCCGCGCCGTCGATCGACCCGGTATCTGCCTCCGCCAGGTCGCTCCCGTCGCTCGAGAGCTGGTCTTTCGTTCCGTAGTGGACGCCGATCACGACGGGGATGTAGAAGACGAGCGCGGGGATGACGCCGGCGACGAGGACGTCGACGAAGGGGATCGCGAGCAGCGACGCCATGAAAAAGGCCGCCGCACCCATGACTGGCGGCATGATCTGGCCACCGGAGGACGCGACGGACTCGATCGACGCCGCCTTCGAGCCGGAGAGACCGTTTCGCTTCATCACGTCGATCGTGATCGAGCCCGTAATAGCGGTATTCGCCGTCGCGCTCCCGTTGATCGAGCCGACGAAGATGCTGGCGATCACCGCCATCTGTGCGACCCCCGACTTGACGTACGTCGAGAGTCGCTGTGAGGCCCTGATGAGGATCCCGATTCCTCCGTACCCCTGTATGAGGCCCGCATAGAGGAGAAACAGGGCGATCCACATCCCCATCGTCTGGGTGAGGTTCCCGTAGACTCCCGTCATGTTGAGCAGGCCCGTCTGCAGGAGTCGTTCGATTCCGAGTCCGGAGTGGTACAGCCACGAGGGAAACAGCGGCCCGAAGTACGCGTAACCCAGTCCGACCAGAATCACCGCCAGGAACGTCGAGCCGTACTCGACGTAGGTCAGATAGACCACGATCGCGATCAGGATCGTCGCCAGCACGTAATCGAGCGTCGTATTCCAGCCGATACGTGCTTCGTTGAGCACCTCGTACATATAGAAGAAGTACCCCGTGGTGACGACGGACGCGACCAGCAATCCGCCGTTCAGGTACCCGACCCGGGACCTGTCGACCTTCGGGTAGAGATACAGCACGAGCGAGCCGCCGACGAACGCGATCGCGAACCGGGCGGCGTCGAACGGCAGCGCCAGCGCGTAGTAGGCGATCCCGATCCAGAAGAGCACGCTGGCCGCTCTGTAGAGGGTATCCGATTCGTTGCTGTGGAGGTCCATCGTGGGTTAGGCGGTCGTCCAGTCGTCGTCCCAGACACCTAATTCCTCGTACGCGTCTGCGACGCCCGGATGAATCGGATACTCCGGGAGGATGCCGCCAGTGAGCAGGTCCGCCTCGGAGAGGTCGAGCAGTCCAGGGAACGAATCCAGCAACTGCTCGGCGTTCTCGTGGGCGAGCATCGTCAGGTCGTATGCGACGTCGTTCGAAACGGCCTCGGTGAAGTAGACGTGGTTATGAACTGGAATTGATACTACCTCACTCATATCGAAATTCTGATTTTCCCAGCCGTAGGGCTCGACCAGTTCGTGGCGTCCCGGAATCGCAGCATCGATCCCGTCGGCCACGTCGTCGTCCCAGTCGACGAGTTGCATATCGACCCGCGCGTCCACTTCCGAGGACCAGCCAACGAGCGACTGGTAACTCGCGCCCGCAGCAGCGACGGCGTCGATTCGACCCTCCTCGAGTCCGCCTGCCACGTCGTCCGGTGGCATGTCAGTGACGGAGATCTCGTCCCAGAGACCGATCTCCTCGAGTGCCGATTCGACGACGATCCGGAACGACGAGCCACTCTGATAGGCCCAGACGTTCTGATCGATCAGATCGTCGTAGGTTTCGATGCCGGTTCCCTCGCGGGCGAGCATGTAGATGTGTGCGAGGATGACGTCGAACCCCTGCGACGGGTTGTTCTCGAGCGGGTTGTCGGCGTAGTATCCCTCCTCGTTCTGAGCGAGTTCGTAGTCGAACGCGGTCGTCAGACCGACGTCCGCCTGCCCTTGAGAAAGTAGCACCTGGTTTTCCTGCGTCCCGGACGTCTGCTGGACGGTCAGGGTCACATCTGCGAGTTCCTCCGAGGCGACCCCTTCGATTGCCGTCGCTGCGCCGTGGACGCCGCTCCCCTGGTCGCCGCCAGCGACGGTGATGCTCTGGTCGGCCCTGTTTTCGCCGCCGACGCAACCTGCCACGAGCGCGAGTCCAGTGCCTCCTATCCCGGCAAGATAGCTTCTCCGGTTCATGCCTCACTAGGGTGGACTCCCACACGGAGTATTAATCCTTTGGGTTCGGTAGTCGATTGCACGTCAGTCTCCCTCGATCGTAACGGGTGATCACAGTGGAACTCGCGCGAGATACACAGCCAGCGATCGTGTCCGGAACCAGTACACCTATACTATGGACGGATGAGTGTTGGACAGCGATGGATAACGACGTTACCAGGGTACAGAACGCTGGGCCTCCCCGAGAGTTACCCACGTTGTCGGTCGTATCGATCGTGAGTGCAGGACACCTGCTCTCGCACTTTTACCTGTTGACGCTTCCACCGCTGTTCCCGCTTCTCGTAGCGGACTTCGACGCGACCAACGCCCAGCTCGGGTTGATGGTCTCGATGATCTACCTCGCGACGTTCGTGTTTCAAATTCCAGCCGGTGAATTCGTCGATAGGATCGGTGCGAAACGTGTCTTCGTCATCGGCGTCGTCCTGTCTGCGCTCGGCACGATGCTCATCGGACTGGCGACGTCGTACCTGTTCCTGCTCGCGTTCGCGTTCGTCGCTGGAATCGGTCAGGCAGCGTTTCACCCTGCAGATTACGCCCTGCTCGACGCCGTCACTGCAGACGACGAGGAGGGGAAGAGCTTCGGCGTACACACCTTCGCCGGGTTCGTCGGCTTTGCGGCTGCCCCACCGATCGTCGGCACGCTCGGTCTCCTGTACGGGTGGCAAACCGCACTCGTTATCGTCGGTGCGGCAGGACTTGCCTTCGGCCTCTTCGCCCAGTTCGCGATGGGTCCGGTGTACCTCCAGCAGGTCGCTGCCGCCGACGATCCAGGGTCGACCGTCGATTCCAGTGGCAGTGTGAGCGACGACCGTGGGTACGACCTCGAGGCGGATGGGTCGGGCGAGAGCGAGGGACGATTCGGAAGTCTCACACTGCTGAGACAGCCCGCAGTTCTCGGGATGTTCGTCTTCTTCGTCGTGGTCACGATCTCGGACATCGGCATCCAGGCGTTCACGGCGATCTTCCTCGTCGAGGGCTTCGGGTACGAGGAGACGATCGGCAATACGACGCTAACGTTGTTCCTCGCCGCGACGGCGATCGGCGTACTGGTCGGTGGCTGGCTCGCCGACCGGTTCGACTTCTTCATCGTGATCGTCTGCAGCCTGCTGGCAACGAGCGTCGTGTTCGGGCTGACCGTCACGCCGCTGGTCGACCGGGGGCCTACCGCTGCGATGGCGATCTGGTCGACGGCCGGGTTCGTCTTCGGCCTGGCCCTGCCGTCTCGCGATCGGGCGATCAACGCGCTCAGCGACGCCGGTGATACGGGCAAGAGTTTCGGGATCGTCTACACCGGACTCCCGCTCGGCGGGTTCGTCGGCCCGGTGGTCATCGGACTCGCTATCGACTACGTCGGTCTGTTCAGCGGGTTCGCGGTCAACGCGATTTGCTTCGCGATCGCCGCCGTCATCGTTTACGTGGTGCGATCGACGTAGGCCGCTGCATCCGGCGGTCGAGAGCGACGATCGCGAACGACGAATTGAACGATTCTGAACGATTCTTCTACACGTCGAACCGGGCGTACGCGCGAGCGGACCACCCGGTGAGTAATCGCGATGAGATCGTGGCGGCGTTCGAACGGACGAGCGAAAACGAAACGCCAATCGACGAAACGACACGCGACAGACGACCGCGCAGCCCGTCGAAAAGCCCCAGATAGATATTCCGGATTAGTCGCCAAATCGTTCGGTAACAGGGAACGCTCGAGCACCCGGACGGCCGATCCGTCGCCGAATTTTACACGCGTACGCTCGTACGATCTCTCGTCATAACCCGAATTCCACTCGCGAAACCGGACACTCGACGAATCGGACGTACGGCCATGCCGAACAATCGTGATGGTTAGAAGTTCCGCAGGTTGAGTTCGATCTCGTTCGCCGTCCCGAGCAACGGTTCCCGGAGTTCCGCCTCGATGCGGTCCTCGGAAAACCGGTTGGCGGGTCCGGACAGCGCGATCGATCCGTAAACCTCGTCGTCGACGCTCTTGATCACCGTTCCGATCGCGCGCAACCCGATCATCGCCTCCTCGTCGTTGTACGCGATCCCCGTTCGACGAATCTCCTCGAGTTCCTCGAACAACTCGTCTTCGTCCGTGATCGTGTTCTCCGTGACCGGGGGCAGCCCGTGCTCGTCGATGATCTCACGAACGTACTCTTCGGGGAAGTGCGCCAGCATCGCCTTTCCGCCGGCGAGGTGATGAAGGTACGCGTGTCGGCCGAGCCGATGGGGCGTCTTCACCTGGGTGGCCGCAGCAGCGCCACAGAGGTAGACCAGCCGGTGGTCGTACTCGACGAAACACCACGTACGCTCGCCGACGCTCGCCGCGAGTTCCTCGATCTTGGGTTCTGCCGCATCGAAGATGTCCCACTGGTTTCGCGCCTGGATACCGTAGTCGAACAGTTTCAATCCGAGCGTGTATTCGTCGCCGGACCGGTTGACGAACCCGCCGTCGCGGAGCGAGGCGAGGTGGTCGTGAACCGTACTCTTCGACATTTCGAGTTCGTTCGCGATGTCGGTGAGCCTGCATCCTTCGGTCTCGCTGATTACGTCGAGGATAGCGAAGACCGTCTGGGTCGACTTGATCCCCGGGCGGTGGTCTCGGTCCATGTCAACACATACTCGAGACACGTGATAAATGTTGTTCCCCATCACCGAACAGGTCGTGTGAAGTGATATCGTCCATCTCGTTATTTGTTCGCGTGGGCAGGTGTCACGGCGACCAGCGGGAACTGCCGCATCGAAAACGAGACTTCGGCCCCGCTCGAGCCGATACGCCGTTCGGCTGTCGTTTCCGCTCATCGTGACGTCTGTCCGACGGCGCCACTGAGAGTCACGAGCAAAGGACTGTGACTATCGTAACGTATAAATCAGTCGGGAACATCGAGGGTGATGTATGCGAGCTACTGATAGGGCTCCAGGTATCCGAAACTACGTCCAGAACTGGGCGGAAGTAAAAGAAGGAGAAGAGGTCATCGTCGTGGCCGACAGCTACGCCAACGAGCAAATGGTCGAGGAGGTCGCCGCCGAGGCCCGCGCTCAGGGCGCAAACGTCGTCGTCAGCTGGATCGATTTCAACCCGATCCAGGCACAGGGCGGTGGCCCGATCATCGACGAAGCACTGAAAGCCGCGGACAAAATCCTCCGAATGACGTTCGCGACCAGCCACGACCGCGGGACCCAGAAAGCGATCATGGAACACGGTCTCGAGATGTACAGCGTGGCTAACCCACACGATCCAGAGTTCTTCGTGCAGGAGGCTGCACGGTATCCGGTCGAGGTCGTCCTCGAAATCGAGAAGAAGGCACTCGAGATCGCCCGCTCGGGCAACGAGATTCGGGTCACCTGTGACAAGGGGACCGACGTCACGGCGACGTACAACCCCGAAGACTGGGGGGGTGACTTCGGGACGGTTCCAGCCGACGAGAAACGACCCGGCACCTACCCCGCGACCTTCCCTGGAGCCATCGCGGGCGTCCTTCCACCACAGGAGACGGAAGGCGTCGTCTGCTACGACGCGTTCAGCGGCGTCGGCGTCGCCGAGGACGAACCGATCAAACTCACCTTCGAGGACAACTTCTGTACCGGCATCGAGGGTGGTGCCGCCGCGAACGAACTCCGCGATATCGTCGAGGGCGTCCCAAACGCCGGCTTCTGCGAGGAGTTCATGTTCGGCCTCCACCCGAAGGTCAGGAACGCACCCCTCGACCAGAAACCGATCCCGAACGAGGCCGAGCGCCGCTACGGCAACATCCACATCGCCATCGGGAACATGCGCTGTTTCAGCATGTACCCCTTCGAGGAAACTGGCGGCACGGAACTCCACCTCGACGGCTTCGTCCTCGATCCGACGATCGAGATCGACGGCGAACCTGTCGTCGAGGACGGCAAGCTGACGTTCCTCGACGATCCACAGATCCGTGAAGTTGCGGCCAAGCACGGCAACCCAGACGAACTCCTCCGACAGAAGTGATCGAACAATGTCAGACATCACCGCAGAACTCGAGCAGTTCTTCGAACCGCTCAAAACCGACGACGAAGGCATCGAAACCCTGGACGAACAGCTCGCACCCCGAACGTTCCAGTTCGAGCTTACCGACGCCGATACGTTCACGCTCTCGGCCGACACCGACGAAATCACGGTCGAGTACGGTGCGATCGAGGACCCGGATCTGGTGAACGACGTCACCATCGTGGAAGGCTCCGTCGATGCCCTCCACGAGATCATGGCCGGGACGACGACGCCACTCGACTCGCTGAACGACGGGGACATCTTCATGACGAGCATGATGACCGCCCGGTGTTACAACTACGGGCTCCTCCGGGCGTTCCGCCGCGCGGCGGAACTCTCCGAGTGTGAAACCCACCGGTGGGAGGTCGCCTGAGCCCCACCGTCGGTTCACACCACGGACCACCACCCACACCCACTCCCACTCAAACTCCCTGAGGACACTTTTCGAGACTGATTTCCTACGAAATGACAGGACCGTTTCCATTTGCGGCGATGGTCGGCCAGGACGAGCTGAAACGTGCGCTTACGGTGAACGCTGTCGCCCCCGATATCGGCGGTGTGTTACTCTACGGCGAGAAAGGGACCGGCAAATCGACCGCCGTACGGGCGTTTTCGGAGGTCCTTCCGGAGCAGGCGGTCGTCACCGACTGTCCGTTCGGCTGTGACCCGTCGTCAGCCACCGACCTGTGTGATCGATGCCGAAGCCGCCAGAAGTGCGGCGAGCAACTGCAGACGGAGACTCGAGCGGTCCGCGTGGTGGACCTGCCGCTGAACGCCACCGCCGACCGCCTCGTCGGGACGCTAGACGTCGAACGAGCCGTCACCGACGGCATCCGCCAGTTCGACCCCGGCATCCTCGCCGAGGCCAACCGCAACGTCCTCTACGTCGACGAGGTCAACCTGCTGGACGACCACCTCGTCGACGTCCTCCTCGACGCCGCCGCCATGGGCGAAAACGTCGTCGAGCGCGAGGGCGTCTCCGTCCGCCATCCCGCCGAATTCATGCTCGTCGGCACCATGAATCCCGAGGAAGGATCCCTGCGGCCACAGCTGCTCGACCGCTTCGGCCTCGTCGTCGACGTCGCCGGCATCGACGACGTCGACCAGCGCGTCGAGATTAGCCGCCGTCGGGCCGCCTTCGACGCCGACCCGGAGACCGTCCGCGCCGAGTACGCGGACCAGCAACGCGAGCTCACCCAGCGCATCGTCGCCGCGCGCGAACGACTGCCCGACGTCACCGTTCCCCAGCCCATCGAAGACGACATTTCGAACGCGGCAGTCGACGGCAACGTCGCCGGGCTCCGCGGCGACATCACCGTCCGCAAGACGGCGCGTGCGATCGCCGCCCTCGAGGGTGAGGAAACGGTGACGACAGCCCACTGTGAGGAGGCGATGTCCCTCGCGTTGCCCCACCGGATGCAGTCCGTCGAGGAGACGGGTGGAAGTACCAGCGCGACGATGACCCTGCCGGAGGAGGTCACCCGCGAGGCCGACGACGGACAGTCCGATTCCGAGGAGGGAACCGACGGACAGGTCCCGAACAACAGCGGGCGGAGCGAACTCATCGTCGAGGACGGTGAAGTCTACCCGATCGACGACACGGCCTTCACGCTCGAGAAGGACCGCGAACTCCGGGATCGGTACGCGAGGCGAGTCCCGTCGGACGTCCGCCGGCGCAGTGGACGGTACGTTCGCGCACAGGACGACGAGACGGTCGACGATATTGCAGTCGACGCCACCGTTCGTGCGGCCGCGCTCAACCAGGAGTACCGAGAAGCGAACGAGGACCGGTCGATCGTCGTCGAGCCCGAAGACCTGCGTCAGAAGCTCCGCGAGGGGACGACCGAGGCACTCGTCGTCCTCGTCGTCGACTCGAGCGGAAGCGTGATGAACGGCCCGCAGATGCGCGAGACCAAACGCGCCGTGCTCTCGCTGCTCGAGGACGCCTATCGAACGCGGGACAAGGTTGCGGTGATCTCGTTCCGTGGGAAGGACGCGTCGGTCGAGGTAGCGCCGACGTACAACGTTCGACGGGCGCGCCGGCGCGTCTCACGGCTCCGGGTCGGTGGCAATACGCCGCTCTCTCACGGACTCGTCGACGCCTACCGATTGATCGAGCGCGAACGACGCGGCAACGACGACCTGTACCCGGTCGTGCTCGTGCTGAGCGACGGGAAGGTGAACGTTCCCTACGAGAACGGGGCAGATCCCGAACAGGAGGCGGTACAGTTCGCCTCGCTGTTCGACGAAGAAGACGTGTCAGCGGTCTACCTCGACACCGGATTCGCGTTGAACGACGCGAAGTACTCCCTCTGGAGTGACAGTGCCGCCAGAGACGCCAAACGCGAGGAGTACGAGTGGAACCGGACGCTGGCCGACGCCATGGACGCCGAGTACGTCCCCCTGATCGACCTCCCAGACGGAAACTTCATCCAGCCATGAACATCGAGGAACACGCGACCGACGACCGAGCTGAATCGACGAATCGAACGACCAGGTACCCGTTCGCAGCGATCGTCGAGCAAGAATCGCTGAAGACGGCCCTGATTCTCAACGCCATCAATCCCGACGTCGGCGGGGTTCTCGTTCGTGGCGAACGAGGAACCGCCAAGTCGACGACCGTCCGCGCGCTCGCCGAGGTGTTGCCGGATCGGACGGTCGTCGCGGACTGTCCGTACGGCTGTCCGCCGACCAGCCCGGACCGCATGTGCCCGGACTGCACCGAGCGCTACGAGAGCGGCGAGACGCTTCCGACGAAGACGGAGCCCATGCGCGTGGTGGACCTGCCGCTGAACGCCACCGCCGACCGCCTCGTCGGGACGCTAGACGTCGAACGAGCCGTCACCGACGGCATCCGCCAGTTCGACCCCGGCATCCTCGCCGAGGCCAACCGCAACGTCCTCTACGTCGACGAGGTCAACCTGCTGGACGACCACCTCGTCGACGTCCTCCTCGACGCCGCCGCCATGGGCGAAAACGTCGTCGAGCGCGAGGGCGTCTCCGTCCGCCATCCCGCCGAGTTCATGCTCGTCGGCACCATGAATCCCGAGGAAGGATCCCTGCGGCCACAGCTGCTCGACCGCTTCGGCCTCGTCGTCGACGTCGCCGGCATCGACGACGTCGACCAGCGCGTCGAGATCAGCCGTCGCCGGGCCGCCTTCGACGCCGACCCGGAGATCTTCCGCGCCGAGTACGCGGACCAGCAACGCGAGCTCACCCAGCGCATCGTCGCCGCGCGCGAACGACTGCCCGACGTCACCGTTCCCGAACCCGTCGAGAAGGCCATCGCGGCGATCAACGTCCACCTCGAGGTCGACGGCCATCGCGGGGACAACACCCTTCGCCGGGCGGCGCGGGCGCTCGCCGCGTACCGGGACGAACCAGTCGTATCGATCGACCACGTCGAGGACGTCGCCCCGCTCGTGCTCACCCACCGCCTGACGAAACTGCCGTTCGAGGACACCGAGATGGACGTCGAGTCGGCGGTCGAACGGGCGAAACGCGAGTACGTCGACGACTGAACCGTCGATCCACTATCGTGACTACCTGCTCTACGGCCACCAGAACAGTTAGGAGACGGGCTGTCGTTCTAGACGCCGTGAGTATTCGATGCGTGTCGAACGAGTGACACCCATTCCGATCTCGGTCCCAGTCGAACAGGCGCTCAAAACCAGCAAATCGGCCGACGGCGACGACGAGTACCACCGCATCCTGATCGTCCTCGAGACGGACACCGGGGTCACGGGCTACGGGGAAATCGCACCCATGGCCCACTGGCCGCGGGGGCTGACACAATCAGCGTGTCTGGACCTCCTCGAGGACGTCCTCGTCCCGGCAGTAGATGAAACGCGAGTTCATCGCATTCCCCGACTCGTCGAGGACCTCTCGAGTCGGCTCGCAGACGAGCCGTTCCCACTGTACGGCCTCGAGGTCGCGTTACACGACGCGCTGGCGCGCGAGCGAGAGTTGCCGATGTACGAGCACCTCGGTGGGCCTGTCGGGGGAGACCCGGAACTCGAGTG
The DNA here is from genome assembly GCF_002156705.1 of Natrarchaeobaculum aegyptiacum. Lineage (NCBI taxonomy): Archaea > Methanobacteriati > Methanobacteriota > Halobacteria > Halobacteriales > Natrialbaceae > Natrarchaeobaculum > Natrarchaeobaculum aegyptiacum. The sequence goes on along the minus strand of NZ_CP019893.1, from coordinate 2,259,460 downwards.
TCATTACACGGTGAGCATCGACGAGCCATCTCGCGTCGCCGAGGAAGCCAGGACCGCCGCGGCCGACGGCTACGAGGCGTTCAAGGTGAAAGTCGGCGGTGACGACTTCGCGGCCGAACGGGAAAACGTGCGAACGATCCGCGAAACAGTGCCCGACGCTCGAATCCGGGTCGACGTCAACGGCGCGTGGAGCCCCGACGAGGCGATTCGAAAGATCCGCAGGCTGGACGACGACGCCGGCGGACTCGCGTTCGTCGAGCAACCGGTCTCCCGCGACGTCGTCGACGGTCACGCCCGCGTGCGCGACCGTGTTCCGGTGCCGATCCTCGCCGACGAGGCCTGTTTTTCGGCGAGCGACGTCGCCAGGCTGGCGACCCGGGGAAGCGCCGATATCGTCAACCTCAAACTCGCAAAGACCGGTGGGTTTACCGGTGCGAAGGCGGCCGCAACCGTCGCCGCGGCCCACGGCGTGAGCTGTTTCGTGGGTGGGATGCTCGAACTCGGAATCGGTCAGGCGGCGAGTGCCCACTTCGCGGTTTCGACCCCCGAGGTCGCGTATCCGACGGGAATCTTCAACGTCGACGTCGGTGACTCGCTGCTCGCGAACGACGACGAGTGGCGGATAGCAGACGCGACCTGCACCGTTCCATCGTCGCCCGGGCTCGGCGTCGAACTCGATTCAGAGGCGCTCGAGCGCTGTCGGACGGATTGATCGTCGCGGCGTCGATCAGGTGACCGCGGCGGTCGGCTGGGAAGGGGGTGCAGGTCGCCGGCTGCTGTTTTTGGCCGCCCTCGCTGATCGGAACCGAAGAAAAACGCGTCGGTCGAAGTGAATTGCCTACGCGCCGCCTTTTGCCGAGACCGTCGCGTTGTCCTCGAGCTTGCGGGCGACCACGTAGAGGCTCCAGATGAACAGCCAGAGACAGAAGCTCGGTGGGAGCACCCACCACCAGGCGTTCGCGAGTTCACCGGCCTCGAACGCTTCGTGAAGCATCAGGCCCCAGCTGACCGTATTGGGGTCACCGAGGCCGATGAAACTCAGGCTGGCCTCGAGCAGGATGCCCCACGTGACGGCGAAGACGAAGTAGATCAGGATCAGCGGCAGCAGGTTCGGCAAGATGTGGTAGTACATGATCCTGAGGTTCGACGTGCCGACGGCTTTCGAGCTCTTGATGAACTCGCGCTCTTTGAGTGTGAGCGTCTCCGAGCGAGTGATCCGCGCGATCGATCGCCAGAAGACGAGTGCGATCACGAGCGCGATAGTGAGCGTGCTCGAGCCGAAGATGGCGACGAGGATGATCGCGAACGGGTAGAACGGCAGGCCGTAGGCGAGGTCGGTCAGCCCCATGAGCGCGCTGTCGACTTTCCCGCCGTAGTAGCCCGAAATGAGGCCGATGTTCACGCCGACGGTGAGCACCAGCACGGCCGCGAGCACGCCGACGAACAGCGACGTTCGGAACGCGTAAATCGTCTGACTCAGGACGCTGTAACCGACGTAGGTCGTCCCCAGCGGGAACGCCCAGCTCGGCGAATCGAGTTGTGCGTAGCCGCCGTCGGGGTGCATCAACGGCTCGAGCGGCGGTGCGATGGGGAGGTACGGGCCGACGAGGCCGATTACCGCGTAGATCGCGATGACGGCGAAGGCGATCTTTCCCCAGCGATCCTGGAAGACCGGCGCGACGAACGTCGAGACCGATCGACGGACGTTGGTGAGTTTCGTAACGTGTCGTTCACTGATCATTGTTTCCCGTAGCTTATCCGCGGATCGAAGTAGCCGTAGGCCAGGTCAACGAGGAGATTCGTCAGGAGGACCACGACGGCGATCATGAAGAACGCTGCCTGTGCGACGGGCATGTCCTGACGGTTCGCCGCGAGGACGAGTTCGCGCCCGATGCCCGGCCACGAGAAGACGACCTCGATGAGGATCTGTCCGCCGAATGCAATCCCGACCATCGGGGTCAGCCAGGTCAATAGTGGAAGCATACTGTTTCGCGCGGCGTGGTTTCGGATCTGGTCTTCGGTCAGTCCCTTGAGTCGGTGCAGTTCGATGTAATCTTTCTCTCGCTCGGAGATGATGTTGTTGCGCATCAACAGCATCGGGTCGGCCGCGTACTGGAGCAAGGCCGTCAGGAACGGTAACGCGGCGTAGTGGAAGAACGTCCGTGAGGTTACCATCTCGACGTAACTCATCTGGCTCTCACCGATGGGTGTCATCCCGCCCGTCGGGAACCAGCCCAACGTGTACGAGAACACGATCAACAGCAACAGTCCCATGACGAAGTGTGGGATTGCTCGGATCGACACCGGGATGTAGGTCCCCCAGCGGTCGATCGCCGTGTCCTTGTTCCAGCCCACGAACGAGCCCCAGACGTACGCGAAGATCATCACGAGCGTCAGCGCTGGAACCATGACCAGCATCGTGTTGATCAGCGCCGGAAAGATCACGTCTGCGACCGGCTCTCTGTAGAAAAACGACATCCCGAAGTCGCCCTGCAGGGCGTTCGAGATGAAGATCACGTACTGCTCGTGCAGTGGCCGGTGCAACCCGAAGTTCTCGATCTGTGCTTGCCTCGCTTCCTCGGTGAACCGACCGGTGACGAGCATCGCGGTTGGATCCCCGGGCATGATCCGGAACAGCACGAAAATGACCGTCAACAGGACGTAGAGCATCACCGCGAACCCGACGAACCGTCGGACGAGGAAGTTGGATAAATCGTTAGACATAGCTAGATGATCTGTTCCTCCTGATCACTCGGGGTAGTAGAGCACGCCGTCTTCGAGCGTGTATCCTGCGTCCTCGAGGACGGTTCGTGCCTCTTCGAGATCCTGTTCAGCCTGCGGGAGGTGATCGCTCGTGAGTTCCGACCGCGGGTGCAGGAGCGTCCCGTCGCCGATGTCGGTGTAGCCGTCCCAGAAAATGTCCGAGAGACGGTCCGTATCGACGGCCAGCAACAGTGCCTGCCTGAACGCCTTATCGTCGAACGGCGGCGTCGAGAGGTCGAAGCTAAACTTCTGCTGGAGGACCCCTGGTGCGTTCGACATCTCGATGTAGTCGTTTTCCGCGAGGTCCTCGGTGACCGAGATCGGTGGCGACGAGGTTGTCATGTGGATGTTCTCGGCCTCGAAGTCGCTCCGGATCGCCTCCATGCTCGCCCGGTTGACGAAGATAAACTCGTCGTAGGCGACGGGTTCGAAGTGATCGTCGAACGCCTCGTACTGCAGTTCCGTGCCGGTCCACTCGGTGATCTCGAGTGGACCACTCCCGACCAGGTCGTCGACGTCTGCGTTCCAGTTGACCGGTTCGTCGGCCTGGTCCGGAACGTCCGCCCAGATGTGTTCGGGGAGGAGATTGATGAACGTCAGCGCGCTGTTGACGAACGCGACGTTGGGGCCGTCGAGTTCGACGCGAACGGTGAGGTCGGTTTCGGTCTCTGCCCCGTCGATGTCGGCAGTGTAGGCGTCGAAACTCGGGAAATTGTACTCTGAGAGGAAGTTGAACGTGAACGCGAGGTCCTCGGCCGTCACCGGTTCGCCGTCGTGGAAGGTCATTCCCTCCCGGAGCGTCAGATCGAGCGTCTCCTCGTCGACCTCCTCGACGTCCTCGACGGCCCACTCGGTGACTTCGCCGTCCAGACCGACGCGCATCGGCGTGTCGTAGGCCAGTTTGAAGAGATACTGGACGTCGTTGGAGTCCGGTGCGAGCGGGTTGGGCGCGTCGAGTTCCTGTTCACCGCCGACGACCAGTTGCCGCTCGTCCTCGAGCGGTTCGGCAGTCAGAACGGTCATCGACCCGGTCGTCCGAGCGCCGACGAACTCCGTCGGAGTAATGTCCCAGAGCCGGGAGTTGACCGGCAGCGTCGCCTGCACCCAGAGGTAGGTGATCTCCGGAAGGTCCTCGTGGAGGATTTCTTGCATCTCGCTGATGATCTCTGTGCGCTCTTCGGGATCGTAGGCCGCCCGTTGCTCACGAAAGAGCTCGTCGTACTCCTCGTTTTCGTACCCCGGGATGTTCTGGACCGAATCCGAACGGTACGTCGAGAGGAAAAAGTCCGGGTCGATCCGGTCCGGCGAGGATCCCCACGGCGAGTGGGCGACGTTCTCGAACTCGTTGTCGGAGTAAATTCGCGGGACGTACGGTCCCCAGGTGTCGGTCTCGATCTCGAACTCGACGCCGAGTTCGCCCCACTGCCTCGCTACCTCCTGGGCGACGTCCGGGAAGTTCGTGTTCTGGCCGACCTCGAGCGTCAGCGGTCCGACGCGCTCACCTGCGGCCGCACCCGGCCCATCAGCACACCCTGCAAGGATCGCAGCAGTAGTCACGCCACCTGCTTGCAGCAATTTCCGGCGTGAGGTCTGTACTCCACCATCGGATTGACTGGTATCGTCTACCATAGTTCCGCCGAATGCTAAATCGGTATTGTAACATATAATTGTTGTGGGTTAGGTCGGTGCCGTGTGAGCACTCGAGCGACGTGACCGCAACGATCGAGAACGTATCGTCTGGCGTGGGAGAAACTACAGAATTACTCGGCACCGACCGCAGGCGCGTTCGGTATCTGCTCGTTGGCCTCGTTTTTCCCTTCCTCCGCGTCGTGATGGAGGTAACAGGCGACGTCTCTGCCGTCGACGTGCTCAAGAGCCGGAACCGCCTCCCTGCAGTGGTCGGTCGCATCGGGGCAGCGTGGTGCAAACTGGCAGCCAGCGACGTCGGCGTCGTCCTCGGGGGGCGGGAGCAAGACCCGTTCCCGGTCGCCCGAGAGCGTCGGAATACTCGAGACCAGTGCCCGCGTGTAGGGATGCTGTGGATCCGCGATGACGTCCTCGGCGGGGCCCTGTTCGACGATCTTGCCGCGATACATCACCGCGATCCGGTCGGCGACGAGTCGCACGACCGCGAGGTTGTGTGAGACGTACAGCATCGAGAACCCGATCCGCTCTTGCAGTCGGTTGAGCATCCGGATGATCCCCGACTGCAGGGAGACGTCGAGCATCGAAAGCGGCTCGTCGGCGATCAGGAGTTCCGGTTCGAGGACGACCGCGCGGGCGATGCTCACGCGCTGGCGCTCACCGCCGCTCAGTTGCTCCGGATAGGAGTGGATGTACTGTTCCGGTGGGCGCAAGCCAACGTCGTGGAGCGTCTCGGCGACGATCTCCTCGAGTTCCTCGTACGGGAGGTCGTGGAAATTCCGCAACGGCTCCGAAATCGCCTGAAAGACCGTCTGCTTCGGGTTCAGCGTCTCGTAAGGGTCCTGGAAGATGATCTGGGCTCGCTGGCGCATCTCCCGGAGGTCACCTCCCGAGTAGGCGGTTACCTCGTCGTCGCCAAAGCGGATCGATCCTTCGGTCGGATCCTCGAGTCGAAGGATGGTCTCGACGAGCGTCGACTTCCCGGAGCCGCTCTCACCGATGATGCCGAGGACCTCGCCCTCCTCGACGGCCAGGTCGACATCGTCGACGGCTCTGAGGTGCTCCTGTCGGCCGAGGAGCTTTCCCAGGAAGCTCGAGCCCATGCCGTAGTACTTCTTCAGTCCCTCCACCTCGAGTACAGTCTTCTCAGTCATCTTTCCAGCTCACCGTAGTCGCTTTCTCGCGAAGTGCGGACGCCTCGGTGGCGCGGTAACACGCTGATTCGACACCCGGCTTTGCCTCGACGAAACCGGGATGATCGACGGTACACTCCTCGGTGACGAACGGACACTTGTTGACGAACCGACACCCTTCCGGCGGCGACTGCAGGTCCGGTGGCTCCATCTTCATCTCGATGAGGTCCTCGGGGTCGTCGTGAAGTTCGGGCAGCGAGCCGCGGAGGCCCATGGTGTAGGGGTGGACGGCCTCGTCGAACAGCGTCTTCGCTGGCCCCTGTTCGACGATCTTGCCACCGTACATCACGATCATCTCGTCGGACGTCTCGACGAGGTCGGCGATGTCGTGTGAGACCATCAATACCGAGATGCCGAACTCGTCGCGATACATCTCGATGTCGTTCAAAATCTTGTCACGTATCAACACGTCGAGACCGGTCGTCGGCTCGTCCGCGATGATGAGGTCCGGCTCGAGCAGTAGCGACATCGCCAGCAGGACTCGCTGTCGCATCCCGCCGCTCAACTCGTGTGGGTAACTCGAGAGCCGCGACGGACTGATCCCGACGAGGTCGAGCACTTCCCCCGCCCTGTCGAGACACTCCCGTCTCGAGGTGTCGGGCCGGTGGGCGGTGATCGTCTCGACCAGTTGTTCCTCGATCGTACAGACGGGGTCGAGACTTCCCATCGCACTCTGGGGGACGTAAGCGATTCGGTCCCATCGGACCTGACGGACCGCTTCACCGTTCAGCGTCGAGAGATCCCGCCCGTCGAAGCGAATCTCACCGGACCGAATCGCGCCATTGTCGGGCAGGGCCCTGACGATCGACTTCGAAAGCGTCGACTTTCCACAGCCGGATTCACCGAGAACGCCGACGATCGTCTCGGGCTCGATGTCGAAGCTGACGCCGTCGACGGCTCTGACCACGCCGTCGGGAACGTCGTACTGTACGTGCAGGTCGGTTATCGAAAGCAGGGACATGGTTCACCGTGAGAGAAGCACTGGTTCACGCGCATCTGACGCGCCGAAACGCAGCTTCGGTGGATCGGAATCGCGATCATACTGGTGCGATCAGACGGAGAGTCAGTTCACACACGAGTGGTCCCGAATTCGAACGGGCTCGTTCGGCAGGGGATCGACTCCTATGCGCCGTGCTACGTGATGGCATGTGGTGAAGATTGACCCAGTGTTATTTATTCGTTTCGTAAGTTATCCGACTGTTCTGCAAGTTTCAAAAGCGAGATGTCGGACTACCGTCGTGTGGAGCCTCGATAGTCGTGATCCGCTGTGCTATCTACGAATGGACGGACGTGCCAAAAACGAGGTGCCTCAGGGGAGTGGGCTGCTCGTTGTGGTCATAAATCGGTACGGCTACGAGTCGTGGTCCGCTTCGGTAAACGAGTCGTCGTGAATCTCGTGATACTCGTCGCGGACGTTGTCGAAGTCGACGCCTACCCTGAAATCTTTTGGGTTCTCGACCTCGTCTGGAACGACTCCTGTGAGCTGTTCGACACGAGGGACGCGGACGCGCGGATAGGAACCGATGTGGATGTGCTCTTCATCACCGATCACCTCGACCCGGTTTTCGGCACCGCCAGGGAGGTAGACGACGTCGCCAGGACCGGCCTCGATCGACTGCTCGTTGCCGTCGTTATCCTTGTAGTACCAGACACACCGGCCCTTGATCGTCGTGAGAATCTGGTACATCTCGGGCATGTGGGAGTGGACCGGAAACACATCTCCCGGCTGACCGGTCGTCCAGGTGACGTAGATGTCGTTTGTCAGCATCACCGAGTGGACCGTCTTGAGATTGTCTCCGACGCCTTCGACGAGGTCGGGTGCGTCTGGCGCGTGAACTTTGAATGCCTGCTGTTTTGGCAACACTCCGTAGTCTTTCTCGGCGACTGGATTCTCAGCCATAGGCGTCCGAATACGATCAAACAATTTAAACATTATTGATGGATCGAATACATATCCTCTGAGCGGTCGTTCGGTGACAGGGAACTGTATAGATATATGCTATCATGAGACACTGAGCGGATCGAAACCGGTTCGAACGGCACCAGCCCGGCCTGTCGACCATACGGTCGAACGTCGAAAGCGACATTCGAGGCCCACGCATCTGGGTTTTCGTAGAACGACTATCGAATCCCGCCACAGGCCCACAGTCGTCGCTCTTCCTATCTATCACGTCCATTAGAACGCGACCACCCCCCGAAACCGGCCCGCCGGTATTCTGTTCGGTAACACGGAACTCATCGAGCGCGTGACGCCCGAATCGTTCGGTTCCTCTCGAGTGGCCAAACCAGTCGTGAGAGGACCTCTCGACTGACTCTGGGTAGCTGCGACCAGACAGATCGAGCCGGAGATCAGTGCCAGCGTGGACGCTAGAATCGTCGTCACCGACTGCCGATCGAGCGTATGAGCGTGTCTATCGTGGTCTCGGGCCGGGAGTATGCCACTGGAAAGCCAATTCGAGCACTACCGCGTTCAGCACGACGCTGCTCGATCGCCGATCGTTCGACCTCACCGAACGACTCGTCGCCGACGACGAACGGATCGTCGGAGTGTGAACCGCGTCCTACTCGGTACACCGGTCGTACCGATCGAATCCCAGCTATTTCGTGGCCGATCGTCTCGATCCGGTCGACGACAGTGATCGACAACGACGAACGAGGCCGATCCTGGTTCGAGCCGCCACCTATTACAATCGTACCTATGTAAACACACGCCCGGATCACTGCTGTCGTCTGCTGAACGAACGGATCTTACGGCTGGCGCGCGCTGATCACACCGCATCCCTATTTTCGGGCGATTCGACACAGCGAGTGAGGATCGTCTTTACGTCTCGGATCCTCAATAGTACCTATGAAGTATAATCAATCCGCCACACCAATCCCTGGACAGGGACAGTCCTAACGAAGCAGTCGCCGCATCGACCACCGCAGCTGGCAGTCCTGACAGAGGAGCACGAAAGCGCGGACACTCGAGTGACAACCCTGGCAGGAGACCAGAGTAGGCAACGGAATACTGCTGAGTCGGAATCCGCGACTTGCTCGCTCCCCAGTGTACGGTCGGCGGACGAAACAGAGGGCAGCACCGCGTGCTCCCGTCAGTCGACGACTCGAGATCGGCCCGAGGTGGTGACGACCGACGACCGGTTTCGACATTCAGTGGCTGCGTGCTCTTCGAGTTATTCGTCAGATTCGCTTTTATATTTCTGTATAGATATATTTGGATAGGAGAAGGTACTCTCTGCGTCATGAACTGTCGGGGATCGACACCGCATCACAGAAAACCCAACCGGCCATCGGCTTCGGTCGCCGTCCGACCGTTATTCGAGTCCCACCGCGGTCCCGTATCCAGAGTCACCGACGACTGCGCCGTCGTCGTAGACGATCTCGCCGCGGACGACCGTCGTAACGGCGTCGCCGACGAACGACTCGCCCTCGAACGGCGTCACGCGGCTCTTCGAGTGGAGCTCGTCGGCATCCTCGAGCGTCCACTCTCGGTCCGGGTCGACGATCGTGAAGTCGGCGTCCGTTCCCACCTGTAGCGACCCTTTCTGGGGGTAGAGACCCCAGACCTGCGCCGGACGTGTGGCGTGGCGGTAGACCCACTCCTCGAGGGAAAGCCGACCCTGATCGACGAAGGTGAGCATGGCGGGGACCTCGGTCTCGAGGCCGACGAAGCCCGAGATTGCATCCCAGGTGTTGCCGAATGGGTCGTCGACCATCTTTTCGTCGGAGGTGTGGGGTGCGTGGTCGGTCGCGATGCAGTCGATCGCGCCGTCGTCGATGCCGACCGACCAGAGGCGCTCGTGCTCGTCGGCGTCGCGGATCGGCGGCTGGACGCGCGCGACGTTGCCTTTCTCCCGGAGAACCTCCTCGGTGAACCAGAGGTAGTGCGGGCAGGTTTCGGCGGTCACGTCGACCCCGCGGTCTTTGCCGCGGGCGACTGCCTCGGCGGCCGACCCCGAGGAGACGTGGAACATGTGGATCTTCGCGCCGGTCTCCTCGGCGAAGGTGATCATGCGCTCGACGGCCTCGCGTTCGGCGATCACCGGGCGTGAGTGGGCGTGATCGATCGGCTCGTTGCGGCCCTCGGTCTGGAAGCGCTCGGTGTAGTAGTCGATGATCTCGCCGTTTTCTTCGTGGAAGCCGAGGCGCTTGCCGGTCTCCTGGATGCGCTCCATCGCCTCGATGATCTCACCGTCGCTCGGCGGCGGGACGTCGCCCACGGTCGACCCGAGGAAGACCTTGTAGCCGAGTGCGCCGGCCTCGTCGAGCGCGCCGATCTCGTCGACGTTTTCGGAGGTGACGACGACGTAACTCCCGAAGTCGACGTGCGCCGAGGCCTCGCCGCGCTCGAGTTTCAACTCGAGGTGATCGGGTCGGTCGATGACGGGGTCGGTGTTCGGCATCCCGACGACGGTCGTCACGCCGCCGGCAGCTGCGGCCCGCGTCGCGGTCTCCCAGTCTTCTTTGTACTCGAGACCCGGTTCTCGATTGTGGATGTGACAGTCCACGATGCCGGGGACGAGGACGTTTCCATCTGCGTCGAGCGTTCGCTCGGCCTCTGGAAGCTGGTCGGAGCGACCGACGGCGACGATAGTCCCGTCGTCGACGGCCACGCCCGCGTCCGCGACGCGACCGCTGGGCGTGACGACGGTACAGTTCCTGACGGCGAGGTCGACGGTCATCGGACGGGAGTTGCCGAGGGAAGCGCAAATAGCTTCTGTTGGGCCTTCGGCACCGGCGACTCGAGGGGAAGCCATCGACCACTCGAATCGGCGGTCGAGTGAGAGCCGCCAGCGGTGGCTCGTCCGGTATAACCGCCGCCGATCGTTTCACCCGTAGTACGGGCTTTCGCCCGGCCGGAGACCCTGACGAGAACTGGGCGTCGACCCGTTTTTCTGCCGCTCCAGTTCGTGTACGTGAGCGATAACTAACGGACGCACCGCCGAACGCCGAGATATGATCGAGAGCCTCATCGTGTTCGTCGTGAGCCTGCTCATCGGCGCACTGGGTATCTACCTCGGCGCGATGGTCATCGTCGACGCCGAAGACTACACCTACGCGATCATCACGGCGCTGATCGGGGCAGTCGTCTGGGCCGTCGTCGGGTTCTTCCTGGGGTGGATTCCGCTGCTGGGGCCGGTGCTCGTGTTCATCGCCTATCTGGCGGTGATCAACACCCGGTATCCCGGTGGGTGGATCGACGCGGCGGCGATCACGATCGTCGCCTGGCTCTCCGTGCTCGTGGTCCTCTACGTCCTCGCGTTCCTCGGCGTGACGGGGTTCGAGGCCGCCGGTGTGCCAGGAGTCTGATCGGAAGCGGGTCCGATCGACTCACGAGCACCCGGCGAACCGTCGAACGGACCGGGACTCGACAGCCGTCGGTGCAGTCGCAGGCAGTTGCAGGGACAACGCGAATGTGGACCATCGGGGAAGTCTGTGACGAATCTCGCCATCACCCGGGGCCGCCGGGCGGCCACAGAAAAGAAATAAAGACAGTATAGAGATCGAGTAAGAATGCAGATCAACAACAATTGCTTTGTGGGGAGACAACGATCGTAACCCACGAGTGAGCCATCAATCCCGATATCTACGCCATGATCGCCGAGAACCGTGACCCAGATCTAGTCGCCTCAGATATAGTATGGGAAGTCGGAAAGATAATCGAAATAGAGAGTTTTCCATACTCGATCGAGTCTGTCCCTGTCGGTCAGATTGCGAGTCCGCACCTGGCCGCGTTCGCCGGTATCGTCGTCCTCGCCATCCTCGGCGGGGTGCTTCTGGTCCGAAAGCGCCTCGACGGGCGGTCGACGATCGGAACCAGCCGGGAGGGCCAGCCAGACGAGTTCGTGACCGACCGGGAACGAGTCCGACGACTTATCAAGGAAAACGGGGGCCGAATGAAGCAATCTCGGATCGTCGACTCGGTCGACTGGTCGAAAGCGAAAGTGAGCCGACTACTGGCCGACCTCGAGGAAGACGGTCAGGTGACGAAACTCAGGCTCGGACGGGAGAATCTCGTCTGCCTCCCGGGGCACGAACCGACGGCCTCACAGTCGCCGGACCAGTCTTCGTCCAGTTCGAGGGCAGGGACGGGGGCTGGGTCCGGCGCTGGAACGAGCGCCCGGTCTCGCTCGCAATCACAATCGAACCACGATTAGACCGGCTGTCTCGGTTTTTGCATGGAGAGTGGAGCCGCTCAGCCGCAGGTCGGGCATCGGAGCCGTGTATTCGGGGACGAACGACGGCATCCAGCCGAACGACGGCATCCAGCCGAACGACGGCATCCAGCCGAACGACGGCATCCAGCCGAACGACGGCATCCAGCCGAACGACGGCGGCTCAGACGGCGTGAGCCGGCGTCGTCTGCCGAGGTCCGTGACTCGAGTGCGTTGACATGTACGTGATGCAGGCGAGTGACTCGACGACCGTGAACTCAGGAGAGCAACTGGTAGAGGCTGCTTGCCGCGACGGCGAGCATGACGAGCACGCTCCAGAACACCGGATCGATGCTCGAGATGCCGGGCAGGTTCAGGCCCGCGATGGCGATCAGCGCGAGTCCGAGGACGCAGAGGCCGAGGTGGAACTGGAGTGTGAGCGGACGGCGGTCCTGCTGACCGTCGACGTACGTCAGCACGTCGTCGAAGTTCGGCCCCGGAGAGATCGTCTTCGCTTCCGAATCGTACTCGATGACTGCGTCTTCCTCGAGCTGGGGGAGATGAGTCTGCTGGAGCGAGACGTAGACGCTCTTGTAGAGGTTGTTGGGCACTGGCGTGCCGTCTGCCTCGGTCGCCGCAATCTCGGTTGCGACGTCGGAGACGTCGATCTGACCGGCGGTCTCGGCGAGCAGTTGCACGATCGCGCGCCGCCTGTCGTTTCCGAGGATGTGGAAGACTTCACTCTCTGCGAGCGACTCGGATCGACTCGTCTGCAACGACATCGATCAGGCGGTCGTCTCGGCTGTGGAGTCTGCGTGCTGTCCGTCGTCGGTCATCATACCAAACCGGTACATCGACCACCGACTTTAACCTCTGGTTTTATTTTCGCCAGTCGGTCGGAGAAACAGCCGTTGCGATCGAGGGTGACTCGTCGGTACCGTCCAGGCTGATGGAGCCAACGGCAGGACGTCGTCAGGGTGTCACCGAACGGTTACCGCCGGCGGTTGCCCGGGAGGTGACCTCCCGACTGCATTTCGCGATAGGTCGTACACGCGGGACAACCGTGGACGACGTCGCCGTTGTCGCCGAAGACGCGTGCGAACTGCTGGGTTACGTGCGTTCCACAGTTTCGACAGCGCGGTCCCGCTGTCGACGATTCCATCGGTCGCCAGTCTTCGCGTTGTGATCTCATGATAGGGGATGAGACGGACGGGTTCGAACCGGATTCACACCGAGTCGAGTGATCGGTCCCCGATGTGGGTCGCCGCGAGTCCGTCCGAGCATCAGTAGAACCGAGGTGGATTGACGCGAATAAAGGACGGAGACCGTTCATCGACGCCGGTCACGAGCGATCGGGAAACACCGCGTTTCCGGATTCGGGAAGCCGTCCTTACGTCGCGACCGCCCCCGTCATCGTCGATGGCGTGATCGCATCACCGGGTAGTGGTCGAAAGGGTAACCAGCGGACGCGACCGTCTTCGTCGACCGTCGATTCTCGGGGGGCCGCTACGGGTCGGGACTGTCACGCGAAGTGAACTCTTTGGGCCACTTTCGACGGGTTGGGCGAGATTCTGTCGATTCCAGCCGCGCGGGAGTCGGGTGGACCGGCCAGAAGCGGTCGATAAATCGCAGCTTACGTAACCGAAATATGGCATTTCGTCGTCGAAGCGGCGAGTTTCGATTTCGAAGGACCTTCGTTATCAAATACCGGTATCGCTTACCGGTCGTCGTACTGGAATGTCCCATCCCGTCCACAGGAACCACGATCCCCAGCAGATTCGTTCCGTTCGAACAATCCAGACGGCTGACACGCCTTCGCCTCGAGTCGGTCGTGTGGCTACGCCCGCTCAGGGGGTGATCGAATGTCGACAGAAGTAACCAACGCGGGTACAGAATCGACCGGCGATCCGGCCGCCCAGCTCGACGTCCTCGGCGACGAGTGCGCCCGGACGATCCTCGTCGCCACCAGCGAAGAGCCGAAGACGGCTCGCGAGTTGACCGATCGGACGGACAGTTCGTCGGCGACCGTCTATCGACGCATCAACAACCTGATCGAGACGGACCTGCTCGCCGAGTGCGTCAGGTTCGAAGAAGACGGGTCGCACACGACGGCCTACGAGGCGACGATCGACCAGCTGTGCGTGACGATCGACGCCGACGGGATCGTCGTCTCGCGGCCGATGACTCGAGACTGACTCGAGCCCGCGGCCACCGGGTCTACCACGGGTTCGATTCGGCTCCGGCGGGTTCCGTTTCGTCGACGGTCGGTCGGCGTGGAAACTGGCCGCGCTGAGGTTCACGCCCCGGACGACGAAACCCCTGTTTCCGCGCCAGCCAGCGCTCGAGCGGCCAGTCTCCGTCGCCGATGAACACGGGGCTACTGGACTGTACGAGACGGATAACAAAAAGCCAATCAGTAGAACCGTTCGCGTGAGTGAGCAATGCACGACCTGACCGGCTTTCAGCGCGACTTGCTGTACGTGATCGCAGGCGCAGACCGACCCTCGGGGCAGTCCGTCAAAGAGGAGGTCGAGACCTACTACAGCACCGAGATCAATCACGGACGGCTGTATCCGAATCTCGACACGCTGGTCAACAAGGAGCTCGTCGAGAAGGGGCAACTCGACAGACGGACGAATTATTACGCGATTACCGACGACGGGCTCGAGGAGATCGAAGCGAGACGAGAGTGGGAAGAGCAATACGTCGAATTCTAACCGCAGGCGTTCGAGAGCCGGTTTCAGGTCCCCGGTGAGCGGTGGCAGTCGTCGGCGTTCGGGGACGGCCCTCGTCGATGGCGATCGACCCCGCAGTGATCGAACCAGTCAGTGTAGCCAGTGCAGCCTGCAAACCGTGCTGGTAGTCTGACGACGGCCACGACGAACCGCCCAGAATCCGACGACGGCCTCGGCAGGCCCGATCGCGATACCCGACGTCCCCTCCGCGAGCCACCTCACAGGGGTTCGGGGACGGATATCCCGCCCATAACAAAACGCCGGGACTCGGAACGGGGGAGCAATGGGTAGCCACGCTGTATCTGCCGTCGCAGGGAACGAGCGTGTGCGCGCGGCCGTGACGCACACTGGACGAAGCGGACAGCGAGCGCGACGAGAGCGACGGAGAGAACGACGACGATGAGCATCAGGACGTACACCACGCGCCCGCTCGTGGCGCTCAGGCAGTACCCGTTCGACCTCGCCGTCGTCTCCGTCGCGGCGATTGTCGCCTACGCCATCGTCGCAACGGCCTCGAGCGGGAGTGCCCTGCGACTGGCAGTCACCCTGCCGCTCGCACTATTCCTGCCGGGATATGCCCTGACGGCGTTGCTGTTCCCGGGGACGGAAACGAGGGCCGCCACTCGAGCGGCCCGACCCGTGCAGTGGAGTGGCATCGACGTCGTCGAACGGCTCGCCATCTCGTTCGCACTGTCGCTCACGGTCGTACCGATAGTCGTGCTCGTCCTCCCGATAACCGGCTGGGGGCTCGGCGCAGAGCCCATCGCCGCGACGCTCGGCGGGATCACCGTCGTCGCCGCCCAGCTTGGCGTCGTTCGGCGGTTGCGTCTCTCTCGAGCCGACCGGTTCACGGTGTCGCCGGTTTCCGCCCTCGAGCGGCGTCGCGAATCGGGTCCGACCGTGACGCTCTCGACGATCGTCCTCGGTGGCGCGATCGTCTTCGCCATCGGCGCGCTGCTGTTCGGGCTGCTGGCACCGACCTCGGCCGGCGGATACAGCGAACTCGGCCTCTACACAGAAGACGACGATACCGGTGACCTCGTCACCGGCGACCTCCCAGCCGAGATCGCCCCTGGTGAGACGGCATCGGTGACCGTCGGTCTCGAGAACCAGGAGGGTGCCCACACCGAGTACACGGTCGTCGTCCAGCAACAGATACTCGACGACGGCGAGGTCACGGACCGGACCGAACTCGACCGACTCGAGGCGTCGGTCCCCGACGGAGAGACCGTGACGACCGAGACGGCCGTCGCGCCGACGCCGAACGTCGAGCTAGAGGAGCCCGTCCGGGTCGGTTTCCTCCTCTTCGAGGGCGAGCCGCCGAACGATCCGACCGCGGACGACGCCGTCGTCGACACCTACTTCTGGACGACCGTGACCGAAGACGCACTCGAGGACGAGTAGTTTCGGCTAGGAGTCTATCAAGAATACTCTTCTCAATTCACCAACCATTCTAAGAAAGAGACAAGAAACGAGAACACGACGAAAGCCCTCAGCACGCTTGCGGTCGTTCAGGCGGATATCCTCGTATGCTCGGATAGGGCCGCCTGAACGACCGCAACCGCACTTCGCCCTTTCAATCCACCAGGGCCGTAGAACGCCTGCCCTTCCCCGTTGAGCGAACCCGACGGGTTCGCGATGCTCGGAAGAGCGTGCTCTTTCGCCGACTCACGCGCCACCGCGCGAACGGCGCGGCGGCGCGCTCCCGGCCGGCTGGCGCGCCGACGACCTGTCCGAGTATCGCGAGGCCAGGTCGTTGAAGCGCGAGGGGCGAGCGAACGCAGTGAGGGAGTCGGCTGGGGAGGGCGAGGACCGGGTGGGATTGAAAGGGGCCGGTGCGGTCGCGGCGGCTGGTGGCTGGTAGCACCGCAGGCGAGCGAAGGCCGTAAGCGAGTCGAGGCGCGCACGACGCCAGCCGCCGCGAGCGTGCCGGGGGCTTTCGAGGTGTGCTCGGTCTACTCTCCATATACTCGAGTACAGATAATATATCGAAAACCAACAGACCCTTAACAGGAGTGAAAGACGACTAGCCGGGGTCTTGCAGTACCGAGAAAGCTGTACTCGAGCGCGACCGATCACGGACTCGAGCCGACGAGCGGGAACTCGAGGTCGGGTCGACGGGTGGTGTACTGGATCACCGAGACGGCGAGCACGAGGAGACACAGCGCGAGTGCAACGAGCGGGGCGACGGTGGTGGTGGCGGGGGCGAGGACCGTGAGGACCAGTGCGACGGCACCCGCGCCGACGACGGTGGCGTAGACGCGGTGCCACTCGCGGGTGGTCTCGAGGCGGCGGTCGAGGTAGGGTTCGAAGACCTCCTCGCTCGGGATGAGCTCGATGCGGTGGGCGTCGGGGTCCCACTCGACGATGCCGTGGTCCTCGAGCATGGGGAGGTGGGTCTGGTAGAGGGAGATGTAGACGCGACGCCGCTGGGTCCTCGTGACCTCGTCGGCCTCGACGTCGTTCTCCCAGGCTGCGACCTGCTCGACGAGCGGCGCGAGGTCGCAGCTGCCACCCTGTCGTTTGAGAAACTGGACGGTCCGTCGTCGCCGAGCGTTGCTGAAGACGTCGAACAGCTCGGCCTGGGTGAGTTCACGTTCAGACATGGCTGCCCTCGTGGTCCCGATTCGACCGTCGATCGGGGGTGGACGAATACCTCACACAGCCCCCTGCCAGCCCCGCCCCCTTTACTATCTCACAGCTACCTTCTCGAAAGCCGAGTATACCCGTTAGAAGACGTGACTGACGCGATATCGAACGATTCGAGGACAAGAGTGTGACGTGAGTCGGGCCACGGCCAAGTCTGCGCTGCCGTCGTGGACGGTCACGAACGGGCGTACGTCGGCTTCATCTCGCCCGTAAACGGGTGGGCTTTCGCCTCGCTACCGCTGTAACCGGTGGGTCGTGCCATCGGAGAGCGGTGTCGCAGTGCCTGCCGACAGGAGTCAACGGTTCACGGCCAACCATCAGGAACCAGCGGCTCACGAACCTGCGGTTCCAGCCCGTCGATCGTCGGCCTCGAGCGCGATCCCCTCGGATGGCTGTGCGTGTTCGAGAAGAGAGTCGGGTCACGACGGCCGACTGGCCGGGCCGGTCGGGGAGGCCGACAGAGAGCAGGATGCCACGGCCGTCGTTCGAACGCGGGGCAGCGGGGAGAGCGCAGCCGGCGAGCGGCCGGACTATAGTCGGAGAAGGGACCGAAAACTGCGGAGCCGCCGACGGATACAGGCGAGAAACGAGGGAAAAA
Source organism: Natrarchaeobaculum aegyptiacum (assembly GCF_002156705.1). Classification (NCBI taxonomy): domain Archaea; kingdom Methanobacteriati; phylum Methanobacteriota; class Halobacteria; order Halobacteriales; family Natrialbaceae; genus Natrarchaeobaculum; species Natrarchaeobaculum aegyptiacum. Next base: position 2,241,723 of record NZ_CP019893.1, on the reverse strand, counting down.
CGGTCGAGAAACGGTCGGAAAACGAGTCTCCAGCCGCGGTGTATGGACCCCGTGATCGTTGTGCGAACGACCGCGTCGCTGTAGCACGAGTCTACGGGGGTGCAGGCGCGAGATAACAAAAGCCCGGCATCGGCTGTATCAGGACGATTCCCACCCGGGTATCGAGATCCAATGTATATACGAGAGAGACGACACGCACGGACTGGCCGGCCGGTCACCGGATCGGCCGCTGTCGGAGGTGAATCGCCGTGAGCGGCTTCGTCACCGGCGAGGACTGTTCGATCGACGAGACGGTCACGCTCGGGTATGGCTCGTTCGACGAGCCAGCGCAGATCGGCGACGGGGCGACGATCCGTGCCGGGTCGATCGTCTACGGTGACGTCACGATCGGCGACGGATTCACCACTGGTCACGACGTCGTGATCCGCGAGCGGACCACGATCGGGTCGGACGTCCTCGCGGGCACGAAGACAGTCGTCGACGGCAACACCCAGATCGGGTCGGACGTCAGCCTCCAGACCGGCGTCTACGTCCCCACGCGCACGACCATCGGCGACAACGTCTTCGTCGGCCCGAACGCCGTCCTGACGAACGATCCCTACCCCGTCCGCGCTGACGCCGACCTCGAGGGGCCGACTATCGAAGACGGCGCGTCGATCGGTGCGAACGCGACGATCCTGCCGGGCGTCACGATCGGCGAGAACGCCTTCGTCGCCGCTGGTGCCGTCGTGACCGAGGACGTGTCCGCGAACACGCTCGCGGTCGGCGTCCCCGCGACCGAAACAGCGCTCCCAGAGGGCCTCGAGGGGCCGAACCAGCTCGCATGACCGACGCAGAACCTACTCAGGACCTCGACGTCAGGGACTCACACACCGCGAACGAGCGACGCGAGTCGGACGTCGACTCCGGGTCGCGCCCGATCCCCATCGCCGAGCCAGACGTCAGCCGCCGGGCAATCGAACGCGTCGCGGCCGTCATGGAGCGCGGTGACCTCGCCGCGGGCGAAGAGGTCCGGGCGTTCGAAGCCGAGTTCGCAGACTACTGCGACGTCGACCACGGCGTCGCCACCTCGAACGGGACGACGGCGCTCCACGCGGCGCTCGAGGCCCTCGGCGTCGAGGAGGGCGACGCGGTGATCACGTCACCGTTCTCGTTCGTCGCGAGCGCGAACGCGATCAGACTGGCCGGCGGGACGCCTGTCTTCGCCGACGTCGATCCCGAGACCTACACGCTCGAGCCCGAGAGCGTCGAATCGGTCCTCGCTCGACGCGACGACGTCGTTGGCCTCCTGCCGGTGCACCTCTACGGGCTCCCCGCCCCGATGCCCGCTCTCTGTGACCTCGCGGACGATCACGGCCTGTTCGTCCTCGAGGACGCCTGTCAGGCTCACGGAGCCGAGATCGACGGGAACCGCGTCGGCAGCCTCGGTGACGCGGCCTGCTTCTCGTTCTATCCCACGAAGAACCTCACGACGGGCGAGGGCGGGATGATCGTCACCGACCGCGAGGACGTCGCCACACGGGCCGCGAGCTACGTCAACCACGGACGGGACCCCGACGGCGACGGCGGCTACGACCACCACGAACTCGGCCACAACTACCGGCTGACCAACGTCGCCGCAGCCATCGGCCGGGCCCAGCTCGAGCGCCTGCCGGCGTTTACCGAGGCCCGTCGCGAGAACGCCGATTTCTACGACGAGGCACTGGCAGAGACACCGATCGAGACGCCGACCGAACCGTCCGGCTACAGGCACGTCTACCACCAGTATACGATCCGGAGCGGCGACCGCGACGGGCTCGGGCAGGCACTCGAGGACGCGGGGATCGACACGTCGGTCTACTACGATCCGCCGATCCATCGCCAGCCGGCCTACGAGACGGTCGCGACGGCGGCGACGCGCCTTCCAGCGGCCGAGTCGGCCGCCGACGAGGTGCTCTCGATCCCCGTCCATCCGGGGCTCGAGCGGAGCGATCGAGAGCGGGTCGTCGACGTGATCGGTTCGTACGCCAGTTCGAGGTGACCACACACGTGATCGCAGCCATCCTATCATGAGCAGGAACGACACAGCAGCCCGAACGGATCCCATGCGCGTCGGCGTCGTCGGCGTCGGCGCGATGGGTGAAAATCACGCGCGAGTGTACAGTGAACTGCAGGACCAGGAGGTCGACCTCGCGGGCGTCGTCGACCGGGACGCGGCGGTTGCCCGACGCGTCGCCGCCGAGTACGGCACGACCGCGACCGACCTCGAGACGCTACTCGAGCGGTGTGACGCCGTCTCCGTCGCCGTGCCGACGCCCGCCCACGTCGAGACGGTCACGCGGTGTCTCGAGGCGGGCGTCGACGTTCTCGTCGAGAAACCGATCGCGCCGACGGTCGAGGAGGGTCGACAGCTCGCGAGACGCGCCAGCGAGACCGGCCAGGTGCTCCAGATCGGTCACATCGAGCGGTTCAATCCGGCCGTCCAGACGGTCGCCGACCTGATCGAGGACGTCGAGGTGATCGGGATCGAGGCCGAGCGACTCGGGCCCCCGGTCGACCGGACGGCCCGCGGGAACGTCGTCTTCGATCTGATGGTCCACGACGTCGACATCGTGGCCTCGCTGCTCGGCTCCGAGCCGGATTCGGTGACGGCGATGGGGACCGACGACGGCCAGTACGCCACCGCGACGCTCGCCTACGACGACGTCGTCGCGTCGCTGACCGCGAGTCGCGTGACCCAGAAGAAAGTGCGGAAACTGACCGTGACGGCCGCCGAGTGCCTGCTCGAGGTCGACTACCTCCAGCAGTCGGTGCTGATCCACCGGGACTCCTACCCGGCGTACCTGGTCGACGACGGCACCCGCCGGTACCGCCACGAGAGCGTCGTCGAGCGCCCGCGCGTCGACAACGGCGAACCGCTTCGCTACGAACTCGAGTCGTTCCTCGAGGCGTCACGCACCGGCTCGGAGCCGGAGGTGACGGCCGAGGACGGCATCCGCGCGCTCGAGACGGTCCAGACGATCGACTCGCTGGTGGCCGAGGACGAACCCGCGGCCGAACGGGAGGTGGAAGCCCAGTGAGCGAGCGCGAACGTCGTCGATCCGCGGCGGAGTCGTCGGAGATCGAACAGCGAGAGCAGGTCGGCCTCTACGACTCGAATCTGTCCGACTCCGCCCAGCGCGAGGCGCTGACGACCGGGTCGATCCCCGTCGCGGTCTACGGCCTCGGCAAGATGGGCCTCCCGCTCGCGGGCGTCTACGCGGAGACGACGGGGAACGTTACCGGCGTCGACGTCGACCCCGCAGTCGTCGAGACCGTCGACGCGGGCGACTGCCACGTCGTCGGCGAACCCGGCCTCGACCAACTGGTCGCCGAGCAGGTCGAGGCAGGCCGACTCGAGGCGACCACGGACGGACCTGCAGCCGCGGGCCGAGCGCGGATCCACGTCGTTATCGTCCCCACGCTGCTCGACGAGGCAGACGATCCGGACCTGACGACGGTCGAATCGGTCGCCGACGACGTCGCGGCCGGACTCGAGCCGGGAGACCTCGTGATCGCCGAATCGACGCTGCCACCGGGGACCTGCCGGGACGTGCTCCGCCCGCACCTGTCGGCGAAGTCGGGGCTCGAGCCCGACGAGTTCGGCCTCGCGTTCTGTCCGGAACGGACGTCCTCGGGGACGGCGCTGCGGGACGTCCGCGGCCAGTACCCGAAGGTCGTCGGGGGCGTCGACGACGAGAGCACGCGCGCGGCGTCGGTCGTCTACGACGAACTTTCGGACAACGACGTACACCCGGTCTCGGACGCGACGACTGCGGAGGCAGTGAAGGTCTTCGAGGGCGTCTACCGCGACGTCAACATCGCACTCGCGAACGAACTCGGGCGACTCGCCGACGAACTCGGTATTTCCGCGCGCGAGGCGTTCGCCACGGCCAACGACCTGCCGATGTGCCAGCTGCACGACCCCGGACCGGGCGTCGGGGGCCACTGTATCCCCTTCTACCCGCACTTCCTGCTCTCGGGAGCCGAGGAGCCACTCGAGCTCACCAGAACGGCGCGGGAGATCAACGACGGGATGCCCGCGGTGGTGGTCGATCGACTCGAGGGGCAACTCGCCGCGGTCGAAGATGGCACCGATGTGGCGGCAGGCGAGTCACCGCTCGAGGACGCCACGGTCGTCGTCCTCGGGATCACGTATCGCCCCGGCGTCGAGGAGACCCGCGCGTCGCCGGCGATCGGTGTCATCGATGCGCTGGATGAGGCAGGAGCAGACGTCGTCGGCGTGGACCCGCTCGTCGATCCGGGCGAGTACGGCGCACGCGCGATCGACCGCGAGGACCTCCCCGACGAATCGGTCGACGCGATCGTCCTCGTGACGCCACACGAGGAGTTCGGAGCGATCGAGTGGGACACGCTCGAGCCGACGGTGATCGTCGATGGTCGGGACGCCCTCGCCGGCGACGGGTCGGTGGCGAGCGAGACCGCCCTCGAGCGCCATCGCGTCTACACGCTCGGCGGATCGCGATCGGGCGCGCCGCCTCGCGGGCACGCGGGCTCGAGTCGGACCGACGTCGAGCCAGTCGATGGAACGATCGAGACGGGCACGGACGCGCACCCCGAACCAACCGACGCGGGACGAACGGACGGAGGAGACGATGTATAAGGGCAAGACGGTCGGCGTGGTGGTGACCGCCTACGACGAGGACGCGTTCGTCGGCGGCGTGATCGAGACGGTGCCGGACTTCGTCGACCGGATCTACGCCGTCGACGACGCCTCGCCGGACGACAGCTGGGACGTGATTCAGGAGGTCGCCGCCGAGATCAACGCTCGCGAGTCGGTGCCGCCCGAGGTCGTGGCCGCCGACGGGGGCCCAGACCTCGGGAGTGGTGTACAAGCGGGAGGCGACGCAGACAGGGACGACCGGCGCGTCGTCCCGATCCGCCACGAGGAGAACCGGGGCTACGGCGGTGCGGTAAAGACCGGCTACCGGCGAGCCGCGGCCGACGGCATCGACGTCGTCGCGGTGCTGAACGGCGACGGCCAGATGGACCCCGACATCTTAGATCGGATCGTCGACCCCGTGGCAACGGGCGAGGCCGATTACGCGAAAGGGAACCGCCTGCTGACCGCCGAGGACCGCGAGGGGATGTCGACGTTCCGGTTCGTCGGCAACGCGATGCTTACCGGCCTCTCGAAGTTCGCGACCGGCTACTGGACGATCGGCGACCCGCAGAACGGCTACACCGCCATCTCGCGGGAGACGATCGAATCGCTCGACCTCGAGTCGATCACGGACCGGTACGGCTTCCTGAACCACATCCTCACACACCTCAACGTCGACGATCGACGGGTCGCCGACGTCGCCATGTCGGCGGTCTACGGCGACGAGGAGAGCAGCATCCGCTACACGACGTTCGTCCGGTTCGTCTCGCTGTTGCTCCTGCGGAGCTTCCTGTGGCGACTCGAGCGCCAGTACGTCGTCGAGGGGTTTCACCCGGCGGCGCTGTTCTACGCCACCGGCGCGACCGGACTGGCTGGCGGCGTGGTCGGCACGCTGGCGGCGTGCTGGCGTGGCGCTCGAGCGGAGGACTCGAACGCGCTCGCCGGCGTCCTCACCGGCTTCGTGGCAGTCCTGCTCGGGCTGGTCGCGTTAGGGATCGCCATCGCCATGGACGCCACAGAAAACGAGCCGCTGGAGACGACGCGCTACGAGTATCGCGGCGAGGCGGCGACGAGTGACGAGGAGTCCGCAGAGCAGCGTGGCGCACACGAAGACGGGTGCGACCCGGGCGAGTGGACGGAGCCGGGGACGTTCGACCCACACCCCGACTCGAGCGAGGCCGCCGACGGACTCGCCGGCGAGGCACTCGAGTGAGCGGGCCGTCGTGGTCCCGTGGAAGCCATCACTCGGGTCTGCGAGCGACCGGTGCTCAGCTGGACTCGAGGTCGATCCGCTCGAGCCCGTAGGTGATCTCCGTCGGGTGGGGCTCGTAGCCGCTGACGGTCGAGGCCGTTGCGACGACGTTCGTGTAGCTCGTCAGGACGGCGATCGGTGCATCCTCGAGGACGATCGACTGGACCTCGTGGTACCGGTCCCGTCGCTGCTCGCGGTCGTCGAGTTCGCGGGCCTCCTCGAGTAACGCGTCGACCGTCTCGTTCTCGTAGCCGTGGTAGAGGTCGCCCTCGGAGTGGAACATGTCGGCGAGCCTGTCGGGGTCGGGATACCACAGCGTTCCCCAGGAGGTGAGGTAGGCGTCGAAATCGCCCTGCGAGACGGTGTCGAGCATCGTCCCGTACTCGAGAACCGTGATCTCGAGGTCGACACCGACGTCGGCAAGCTGGCCCTGCAGTACTTCGGCGATCAGTGGGAGACTCCGGGCATCGAAAGTGACGATCTCGATCGAGAGCATCTCACCGTCACGACGTCGGATCTCGTCGTCCGCGGCCATCGTCCAGCCAGCCTCCTCGAGCAGGTCACGGGCCCGGTCGGGATCGAACAGCGACTCCTCGAGATCCGGATCGGCCCAGTCGGTCATCTCGGGGGAGATGGGAGCGATCGCCGGGTCGTCGACGCCCTCGAGGACGGAGTCGGTAAGCGCCTCCCGGTCGACGGCGTGGGTTACGGCCTGACGAACGCGCCGGTCGTCGAACGGCTCGGACTGGGTGTCGAACGTCAGAAACCTGATCCGAGGGATTTCGGGCGTATAGACGTCGATTCCGTCGGTCGCTTCGAGGGAGTCGACGGCCTCCTGTGGGAGGATGCGTGCCATCTCGAGTTCGCCGTTCTCGAGTCGCATCCGCCGGGTCTGGTCGTCTTCGACGACCTCGTAACGAACGGATTCGAACGCCGGGGTCTCGCCGTAGTAGTCGTCGTTTCGGACCACCCGGAGCTGTGAACCGGGATCGATCGAATCGGCGACGAACGGACCGGTGGCGATCGGCTCCGTCAGCTCCCCGTCGTCGAACGAGCCAGGGCCCAGAACGACCGCCTCGTGTCGCGAGAGGTGAGCCGGCAGCGGGGCAAACGGCGATTCGGTCTCGACGCCGACGGTCGAGTCGTCGACGGCCTCGACCACGTCGATCGGGACGCCAGCGAACGCCTCCGCGTCGACGGTGCGCTCGAGGGAGGTGACGACGGCGTCGGCGGTGAGCGCTGTGCCGTCGTGGAACGTGACGCCCTCCCGCAGGGAGAACTCCCAGCGGGTGTCGTCGACGCGTTCCCAGTCGGTCGCCAGCCCCGGTTCGGGTTCGGCGTCGTAGTCGACGGCGACGAGTGCCTCGGTGACGCCCATTCGTCTGAGCGCGTGGCCGCCCTCGAGCGGATCGCTGCCGACGTCCCACGGCGCGCCGATGCGGAAGTCGTCGTCGCTCGCTCCGTCGGCGAGACAGCCCGCGAGCGCGAGCGTCCCTCCTCCGAGCGCTGTTTTCAGTGCGGTTCGTCGATCCATCGTGAAAGCTGCGTGTTCGGTCATGGGTCAGTTGTCGAATTCGGATTCGCGTTCGGTTGCCGATTCTTCGGCGTAGTGACATCGCGAGACGGCCTCGCCGACGGCTTGCCAGTCCGGGTGCTGGGTCAGACAGTCGTCGTCGGCCATCGGACATCGTGGATGGAACGGACAGCCCGACGGACGGTCGGTCGGGCTCGGAGGCTCGCCGGCGAGTCCACCGGCGTCAGCCGAGCCGTCCCGGCCGGGGATCGCCTCGAGTAACGTCGCCGTGTAGGGGTGAGCCGGCCGCGAGAGGACCTGACTCGCCGGACCGACCTCGAGGAGTCGTCCCAGATACATCGTCGCGACCCGATCGGCGACGTGGCGGACGACCTCGAGGTCGTGGGAGACGAACAGGTACGCCAGATCGAGGTCCGACTGGAGTCGCGAGAGGAGGTTGAGGACGGTTGCCTGGATCGAGACGTCGAGGGCGGCCGTCGGCTCGTCGAGAACGATCAGTGAGGGCTCGAGTGCGAGCGCACGGGCGATCGCCACCCGCTGACGCTGGCCACCCGAGAGCTGGCGCGGGTAGCGGTCGGCGAGGTCGGTTGGCAGGTCGACGAGCGAGAGCAGGTCGTCGATCCGAGCCTCGCGCCGGTCAGCTGCCCAGCCAGCCTCGACCAGTGGTTCGGCGATCGACTCGCCGACCGTCAGGCGCGGGTCGAGACTCGATCCCGGGTGCTGGAACACGACACCGACGTCGGCGAGCTGATCCGGCCGTCGCGAGTCGACGTCGTCGACGGGCTCGCCGTGGAGCGAGACCGTTCCCGCGGTCGGTGACTCGAGACCGGCGATCAGGCGGGCGAGGGTCGACTTGCCACAGCCGCTCTCACCCACCAGCCCCAGTGTCTCGCCCGCCCGCAGGGACAGTGAGACGTCGGAAACGGCCGTCAGCCGCTCGTCGGTCCCGACGAACCGATCGATCAGCCCCTCGGACGTCCGGAACGACCTGGTCACGCCCTCGAGTTCAAGTATCGGATCCGCATCTGGCGTCGGCTGTCCGGACGTCGACGCCGAGTTCTGGGTTCGAGCAGTCACGGCACCGGTCGCCACGCCACCGTCGACGGCCACGCTCGCGGCTTCGTCGTCGGTGGTCGACATCCCGGTACCGGGCCGGTCGACCCTGATAGCCTCACGGAGCGACTCGAGGTCGGCCCCTCGAGCCGCCGGGACGCCACAGCGGACCGTCTGACCCGACTCGAGTGTGACGACGGGTTGTTCGGCGGATCGACAGTCCTCGCGTGCGAACGGGCAGCGGTCCGCGAAGACGCAGCCTGCCGGCGGCGGGGAGCCGTCGGGTGGCGTTCCACCGACCGTCGGCAGCGGCTCACTCGGCGTCGATCGGCCGGGAAGACAGCCGAGAAGCGCCTTCGTGTAGGGATGGCCGGGATTCGAGAGTAACGCTTCGGTCGGTCCCGACTCGACGACCACGCCGTCGTACATGACGACGATGCGGTCACAGAGCCGGGAGACGACGCCCAGGTCGTGACTGATGAGCACGATTCCCATCCCGTACTCGTCGTTGAGCGTCGCGAGCCGATCGAGAATCGCCGCCTGGGTCGTCGTATCGAGCGCGGTCGTCGGCTCGTCGGCGATCAGCAGCGAGGGACGGCGGGCCAGTGCGATGGCGAGCATCACCCGCTGGCGCATGCCACCGCTGAACTGGTGTGGATAGTCGTCGATCCGTGCGTCCGGATCCGGGATGCCGACCTCGGCCAGCAACTCGAGCACCCGCTCTCGAGTCTCGCTCGAGCCGAGCCGGGAGGTGACGCCGGCGAGCAGTTCCCGGACGAACGGCTGAGCGGCCGGATCGCGGTGGACGCGGATCGCCTCGGCGATCTGTTCGCCGACGGTATAGGTCGGGTTGAGCGTCGTCTCGGGGTCCTGAAACACCATCGCGAGTTCCCGGCCGCGCACTCGGCGGAGCGTCCGGTCGTCGGCCGCCGTCAGGTCAGTGCCGTCGAACGTGACGCTCCCGCGGACGATCTCACCGGGGTCTTCGAGCCGGACGATCGAGCGGGCAGTGACGGACTTGCCACAGCCGCTCTCGCCGACCAGTCCGACGATCTCACCGGCGTCGACGGTGAAGGTGGCCCCGTTGACCGCGTGGACCGGCCCGGACCGGGTTCGGAAGCGAACGTGGAGATCGGAGACCTCGAGGGGCATTCAGCCTCGCCTCCGTTGGCCGTCGTCGAGGTGGTCGGGGTCGAGAACGTCTCGCAGGCCGTCACCGAGGACGCTGAAGCCGATGACGGTCACCATGATCGCGATACCCGGGCCGGTGACGAGCCACGGGGCAGAACGCAGGTACTCCCGGCCGCCAGCGATCATCGTTCCCCACTCGGGCGTGGGCGGCTGTGCGCCCAGCCCGAGAAAGGAGAGTCCGGCGGCGGTGAGGACGATCGTCCCGAGGTTCATCGTCGCGAGGACGACCACTGGCGTGAGGGCGTTCGGCAACAGGTGTCGGCGAACGAGCCGTCGTCGCGGCGTCCCGAAGAGGCGGGCAGCCTCGACGAACGGGCGGTCTCTGACCGCGAGGACGGTTCCGCGAACGACGCGGGCGTAGCTCGCCCAGCCGACGACCGAAAGGGCGATCAGCACGTTCCGCAGGCTCGGCCCGAGGACGCCCGCGATCACGAGCGCGAGGACGAGCGCGGGGAAGGCGAGTTGAACGTCGACGAGGCGCATCAGTGCGGCATCGACGACTCCACCGACTGTCCCTGCCACGAGGCCGATCGTCGTTCCGACGAGGACCCGGACGGCCGTCGCGACGATCGCGAGGGCGAGCGAGACTCGTGCGCCGTAGACGATCCGCGTCGCCACGTCCCGCCCGAGCGCGTCGGTACCAAGTGGGTGGGCGAGTGAGGGACCCTGGAGTCGGTTCTCGAGCACCTGCGCGGTCGGGTCGTACGGCGTAAGCACCGGCCCGACGACGGCGACGATCGAGAGCAGGATGACCAGTCCGCCGCCGAGGCGGACACTCGAGTTGGATCGAAGCGACCACGCGAGTTGCGAGCGCGTTCGGTCCCGGACCCACTCGAGGATCGCTCTCGAGGCGTGTCTGGCCGACCCGGAACGGGCGTGTCGCTCACTCACGTGCGCTCACCCCGATCGATTCGTGGGTCGAGGGCGACGTAGGCGAGATCGACCAGCTGGTTCGTGAGCACGAACGCGACCGCCGTCAGGAGGACGACGCCCTGAACGACCGGGTAATCCCGGGCGAAGACGGCGTCGACGAGGACGGTCCCGAGTCCCGGCCGCTGGAAGACGACCTCGACGACGACCGCCCCGCTCAGGACGAACCCGAACTGGAGGCCGACGATCGTCACGACCGGAATCAGGGCGTTTCGCAGGGCGTGTTTGTACACCACGAGTCGCTCCCGGACGCCCTTCGAACGAGCGGTGTCGACGTACTCGGCCTCGAGTACCTCGAGCATCGAGGTGCGGACGAGTCGAACGACGATCGCTGCCAGGCCGGTGCCGAGAGTGATCGCTGGAAGCACCAGGTGTGCGAGCGTGCCGGATCCGGCGGCCGGCGTGAGTCCGAGGTGGAGCGCGACGGCGAGGATCAACAGGTAGCCGAGCCAGAAGTTGGGCATAGAGACGCCGAGTAACGCGGTCAGCTGGCTCGCCCGATCGATCCAGGTGTCCTGATGGACGGCACTGACGACACCGACAGGGATCGCCAGCGCGAGCGAGACTGCCATCGCCGCGAGGGCGAGTTCGACGGTGTTCGGGAGGTGCTGCAGGAGAATCGCCGTCACCGGCTCCGATCGGGTGTAGGAGGTCCCGAGATCACCCCGGAGTACGTTCCCCAGCCAGGTGAGATACTGGCTCAGGAACGGTTCGTCGAGGCCGTGTTCGGTCCGGAAAGCGGCGACCTCGGCCTCCGAGGGCGGACTCCCGCGTCGCTCGTGGAGGACCGTGTACGCCGGGTCACCGGGGGTGAGATAGATGAGCCCGTAGGTGAGCAACGAAACGCCGGCCAGCACGACCGTCAGCGACCCCAATCGTGTGGCGAACCCTCGGAGCATGTGTTACAGATTCTGGGGACGACGGCGCCGGGACTGTGGTCGCGTCGGAATCGACACGCCCGGCTGAGAGACCCACAGTCGTCCCGTCCCGTCGGTCGCGTTCGACCGCCTCCTCCACATCATGAAACTCAACTTTAGGTAGTGCAATCTGTGTTGTAAAGATTCGGATTTCCCTGTCCGCTCACTTCCCCGCGCATCGACGCTACCGAACGATCACGTCGTCGGACCCGATGTCGTACGCCATATTATTATTTTTATCGTTTTATTTAATAACTTCATTGGTTCGGAGCCGGCGTTACGACACGACGGTAGCACCAGAAGCGATACCACGGAACACACCAGCGAGGATGGTGGTGGGTCAGTCGTCAGTGATCGCTTGGACACTCTCGAGGTCAGTCAGCGCGAGTGATTCGAACGCGTCGACGAACCGCTCGAGTGCGCCGTCCTCCCTCACGAGCCCGAGATAGGGTTCGATGAGTTCCAGTTCCATGAGGAGAAGCCGACCGTCGCGCTCGACGTAGTCGACGCGAGCGTAGGAAAGGTCGGACGGAGCACACTCGAGCCGGTCACAGGCCGTCTCGAGGACAGACCGGGCGGTCGATCGCAGGTCGTCGTGTGGTTCGTAGGAGTCGTCAGCCTCCTCGAAGTCGCTGAAGTCGTCCGGTTTCGTCGGATCGTTCCAGGCGTGGCTGTACTCCCCGCGAACGAACACGATCGAGCGTTCCCCACGCTCGATCTCCGGAGCGAACTGCTGGACCACCACGTCGCGGTCGGCACAGGCGGCCTCGAACCGTGACTGGTCGTCGGCCACGTCGTCGAGACTGGTCCGCCAGACGCCCGTGGAACTCGCCCCGACTGCGGGTTTTACCACCGCCTCCGTCCACCCCCGCTGCCGCAGGATCGACTCGAGAGCGACGTCGGTTCCTGCCTCGACGCAAACCGACGGCGGGATCGGGACGCCTGCTGCCTCGAGGTCGCGGTAGTAGGACTTGTGGGCGTTCCACCGCATCACCGACGGAGGGTTGTAGACGTCTGGATCCGACCGCTCGAGAGTCGTCAGGAACTCCCGGAATGCGGTCGGATCGGTGTGGTAGTCCCAGCAGGAGCGAACCAGAACGGCATCGTAGGCGTCGAGATCTCCGGCGGCTGACCAGACGATGGGGTCGGCGCGAACGCCACGATCCTCGAGTGTAGCGGCAATCGCCTTCCCGTCGTCGAAGAGGTCGGGGTACCGCTCACCGGTGAGAATTCCCACGCGAGGCTCGTCGATCGTCATCGGTCACCAGCCGGTCTGGACCCGGTTCGTCGACGTCGTCCCGACGCTCGACGGTCCGTGCTGGGTGGCTGAATACGACGCTGCGTGTTCGTCACACCGGCGGCGAGGGCCACGCCGGCGAACGGTGTCGACTCCATGATCGACGGTTCCTGTCGGTGAGCAAGTAGCTATCGTTCGTCGAGCACACGATCAGCGTGAGACTACCGACCGCGGCCTGACCACCCTGCGACTCGAGGGGTCGAGCCGGTCGACCGACCCGCGAGCCTCCGCGACGTCGACCAGCAGGTTGGTCAGGTTCACCAGGTCGGTCACGTACGCCTCGCGACGGCGCTGCCAGCGGTCAGCGGCCGTCCCGTCACCAGCGAGTGCGAGCGCTCGATCCCGGACCTCGGCGTAGGTGTCGAACTGCTCGACGAGGCCCTGCCGCTCGAGTTCCTGAAACTCGCCGTAGACGTGGTCATCTGTGCCGCGGTAGCGGAGCGCAGGCGTCCCGAGGAGGCCAGCCTCGGTGACCATCGTGCCGGTGTCGGCGACCAGCAGCGACGCGCCGGCCATCGCGTCGTGGATCAGCGCCGGGTGCAGGTCGTACGGTCGGGCCGGGAGGTCAGCGAGGTCGAGGGTCCCACCCTCGTCGGAGACGAACACCGTCAGGCGCTCGCCGAGCCGGTCGATCAGGTCACGGCGCTGGGACGGCGTGAACCCCTCGAGCCCGGCGTCGTGGAGCGCCTCGAGCGCGTTGAACCGGAGGATGGCGTACGGTTCGTCGGCGTCGATGCCGAGGTACTCGTGGACGGTAGAATCGGGATCGAACACCTCGGGGTGGAGCGACGCACACTCGACGAAGCCGTCGAACGTGTAGTGGGCGTCGCCGAGGTCTCGGCGAGTGACCGACGGCGAGAGGATGGTGTCGGCGAAGGGCCGCGAGATGGTATGGTTGAAATCCGTCGGTTCGTCGTCGAGGACGAGCACGGTCGGTGCCCGCGCGAGCGTGCCCGCCGCGGCGGCGTAGGGACCCCGGCCGAAGACGACGTCCGGCTGGAACTCGAGGGTCGCCCGCGCGATCCGGGCGAACTGACTGGCCAGCGCCGTCCCGAACTCGAGTCGCGAGGCCGTCTCCGGAACGTGCTCGCCGTACGTCCGGTACGGCATGCCGTAGAACTCGAGCAAGTCCGTAGTGCAGCCGGCCTCGCGCCCCAGAACGCACACCTCGTGTCCCCGTTCCTCGAGCCTGGCGACGGCGTGACGGTACAGGTGGACGTGCGCCGGCGTGTTCGTGAAGACCAGAATCCGCATCGGCCGGACAGAGGGTCGATCACCGCTTTGTAATTCGAAGGGTACAGATTGTGGGCGAGAAACAGGTTAGAAGCCGTGTACTCGAAAACAGACGGCTTCTACCGGACAGTTTGCCGACGGTTACCACGCTGCTTGCACCTGCCGGGAGTGGCCCCAATGGGTCGGCTCACGGCTCGAGGCGGCTGAAAACCCCAATGTATGAGGCGGAACGGTCGTCACAACCGCACTGTTCGAGGTTCAACGGCCGACTACACCCGGTCACTGCGACCGGTACCACTCGAGCGCGTCGGGAACGTGCGCCTCGAGCGGCTGGTATTCGTAGCCCAGTTCCTCGTGGGCCTTCCGCGAGGTGTAGAACAGTCGCTTCGTCGCGAGGTCGGCCATCCCGCGGGTGAAGGGAAACACCTGCTGGCCCGTGACGGCGCTGACGCCCTCGGCGACGGGGCCGGCAGCGCGGATGGCAGCCGCGGGCACCTGGATCGGGGCAGCGGTCCCGCCGACGTAGTCGGCGATCCGGGCGGCGGCCTCGTCGTAGGTGAGGTTCTCGCCCCCAAGCAGGTAGTGCTCACCGCAGGTCCCGTGGTCGGCCGCCGCGAGCAACCCGGCGACCACGTCGTCGACGCCGACGATGCTCGCCCCGCCGGGCAGGGTCGCCGGCATCGTTGGCTCGAGACCCATCGCGAGCAGTTGCATCGTGAACCCCTCGTCTCCGGGGCCGAAGATCGAGGTGGGATGGACGGTAACTGCGTCGCCGTCGGCCTCCGCGTAGGCGTCGACCAGTCGCTCGGCGGTTGCCTTCGAGCGCTGGTACGCCCCGATGGGTTCGGCGACGTCGGTCTCGTCCGCGAGGTCGCCGTCGGTCGCCCGGAGCGTCCCCGCGGTGCTCGTGAAGACCACCCGACCGACGTCGCTGTCCCGGCAGACCTCGAGGACGTTCCGGGTCCCCTCGCGGTTGACCTGCTCGACGGTCGCCGGGTCCGCACTCCAGAGGCCGATCCCCGCGAGGTGAAAGACCACGTCCGCGCCGTCGACGAGGTCCCCGAGAGCCTGCCGGTCGAAGACGTCGCCGACGACCCACTCGAGGTCGCCCTGGTGGTCGATCCCGCTGCGGTCCGAGGTGGGGCGACTGAGCGCCCGCACGTCCCAACCCTCGGCTGCGAGGCGGTCACAGAGCCGGGAGCCGAGGAAGCCGGTCGCTCCCGTGACGGCGGCCGACCGGGTCATCTCGATCCCTCCATCTGTGGCGGAACGGCGTCCCCGCTGACTGCCGCGTAGACGCCGTAGGCCGCGGAGACGGCCGGGTTCGTCTCGCCCGACGGGGGTAACGCGCCGCCGCCGAGAGCCGTCTGGAGCGCGTCGAGGTCGACGGTGGCTGCGCTGGCGTCGTCGATCGTTCGCTGGTCCACTGTGACTGTTATTTTATTGTTGTCGTACGCGCGCGAGAAGATCCAGTCGTCCGCGAGCGTGCGCTCGAGTAGCGAACTCCCGAGTGCGTCGACGGCCCGCGTCGGTCCGGCGAGCAGCGCATCGGCCGCGTACGGGCCGTCACCGTAGGCCACCACGGCGTCGAGGACGCACGTCACGGGGTCGACGGCCCGGGTCGCGGCCACGGCGGCCAGTGGCGGGTTCTCCGGCCCGTCCGCGATGGCCCCGAGGGTTCGCATCCCGCCGGCGATCGGGCCGTCTTCCGTGGGTCGGAGCGACGGCACGACGACCACCCGCCCCTCGAGCAGGCGCTCGGGGAGCCACAGCGGGACCGGTCGATCCGCGAGCGTGGGCGTCACCTGCGTCCGCGGTTCGTCGTCGAGGTCCACCAGGTCGGCGTCCAGCCGCTCGAGCAGCGAGCGGTAGCCCAGATACGAGGCGATCCGGTCGGTGTCGACGAGCGCGTCGCCACCACCGAGCCCGACGGCGACGTCAGCGTCGGTCTCGAAAGCGAGCAGGCTCGCGACCGCGCCGACGAGCGCCGGATCGGTCACGACGCCGGTCGAGGGATGGAACGGGTAGTGGGCGTCGGGGACGACGATGATCCGGTCGGCCGACGCGAGCGAGACGTCGCTGGAGCCCGATTCGAACGGGACGACCGTGCCAGACTCGAGTTCGGGCTCGAGAAGCGTCTCGACGGGCGACTCGAGGCGATCGAGCCGCCGATCGACGTCCGGAAGCCAGCCCCGTGCCGGGCCGGGACTGGTTCCGGAGTTGGATCGCTGGCGTTCCCGGGGGACGCCGACCGTCCGGACCACGTCGCCGCTCCCGCGCTCGTCACCGTTCACGTTCGCGCTCACGTCGACACCTCCGCTTCCTGCGGCTCGGCCAGTTCACGATCGTCCTCGGCCGCCAGTTCGGTCGCGTGCTCGACCAGCTCGAGCGTCCGTCGCCCCACGGCACCGTCGACCGGTGGCGACTCGCCCTCGCGGATCGCGCCACAGAAGTCCGCGAGCGCCGCGTGGTGGGCCTGCAGGTAGAACGTCGGCCCGTAGACGTCCGGCTCGTCGCCCGTCACGCGGCTGGCGACGTTCGAGACCGCGGCGGCGGCCGCGCTCGCGTAGAAGTTCGACGGCTCGTACTCGCGGTTGCTGATCGTCCCCGTCACGCCCTCGAGTCGAAGTCGCGTGTTCACCTCGGGCAACTCCTCCCACTGGTAGGAACCACAGTGGAGGGTGATCGACGTTCCCGTTTCGGGGGCTCGCAGGAGGACCGTCGCGGCGTCCTCGACGGGAATCTCGAGGGTCCGATCGAGCGTCGCGGCCTCGACCCTGAGGTCGCCAAAGAGCCACTCGAGGACGTCGAAGCAGTGAACGCCGAGTTCGATTAGCGCACCGCCGCCGGCCGCGTCGGGGTCGAGTAGCCACGCGGGCGGTTCCTCGGTCGCCGGTGGACGGCCGAGCGGCCCGTCGTTCAGCCGGGTCATCGACGCGTGGGGGACGTGGCCGACCCGACCCTCCTCGTAGGCGGTCCTGACGCCCTGCATATCCGGCTGGTAGCGAAGGGTGTGATCGACGCCGACGGCGATTCCGGCGTCGTCTGCAACCTCGAGCATCCGATCGGCCTCCTCGGTCGACCGGGCGAGCGGTTTCTCGACGAAGACGTCGACGCCGTTCTCGGCGGCGCGTTCGACCGCGTCGGCGTGGAGGAAGGGTGGGAGCGCGACGACCGCCGCGTCGAGCGATTCCGACTCGAGCAGCGTCGCGTAGTCGTCGTACGTTCGATCGACGCCGGCCTCGGCGGCGCGGTCACGGTTTGCAGCGACCGCGTCCGCGGCGGCGACCACGTCGACGTCGTCCATCGTGAGCGCCGACTTCAGGTGGACCGTGCCGATGTTACCGACCCCGAGCATCCCGAGGGAGAGGCGCTCGGTATCGTCCCATCGACGGCTCCGTGTACTGAGCATCTACCAGTTGACCACCTCGAGCCGGTATTGTTATCGCGCGCGTACCGTCGCAGGGTGGCGAGTGTGCAGTGATTACCGACTCGAGAGTGGGGCTGGTTCGACGCTCGAAACCGACCAGCCGGGAACCAAAATTTGACAGGTGCTTGCTCCTAATCGACCCACTAATGGTCGTCTCTCCAGGACAGATCGCCCTCCCACTCTCGGTCGTGGCCGTCCTCGCCCTCGTCTGGTACCTCGAGGGACGCGGTCGCTGGCGTGCCCGGCTCGAAGAACGATTCGTCTACGGCGTCCCGTGGGGAACGGTGGTCACGGTCGCGATCGTGGTCGCGTTCTACCTGTTCGCACAGGGTGGCTTGCGAAACTGGAGCGAGCCGGTCGTGTTCCCGTTCGTCACGTGGTCGTACTTCTACCCGACCGGGCAACTGACGGCCGGAATCGCCCACGGCTCGCCCGACCACCTGCTGTCGAACATGGCGGCGACGCTCGCGTTCGCGCCGATCGCAGAGTACGTCTGGGGTCACTACCCGCCCGGGCGTCGAGACGGTCGCACGGGTAGAACGGCGGGATCAGCAGGGGACTCTCGAGGGCTGCTCGCCCGACCGTGGGTTCGCGCGGTCGTGATCGTCCCCGCGGCGATGCTCGCGACGGCGCTCCTGACGGCCGTCTTCGCCCTCGGTCCGGGCATCGGCTTCTCCGGGGCCGTCTACGCCATCGCCGGCTTCGCAGTCGTCGTCGCACCGCTCTGGGCAGTGCTGGGCGTCCTCGTGGCCACGACGGTCAACGTGGTCCTCGAGGCGCTGCGCCAGCCGGTCCTCTACGCAACCGTCGAAGCCGGCCCGCCGATGCCGCCGAACTGGGCAGGTGTGGGCTTTCAGGCCCACCTGCTCGGCTTCCTCGTGGGGGTCGTCCTCGCCATCGGGCTGCTCCGGTATCGCGACCAGCGACCCTCGACCGAGCGCGTCTTCTTCGCCACGATCCTCTTCGGGGCGGCCCAGAGCCTCTGGCTGCTCGTGGGCGTCCTCGGCGACGACGTCTACGCTCGATACCAGGCTGCCGGCGTCGGCCTCATGTTCGTCCTCGCCGCGCTGGTCGCGGTGGCCGCAGGCGGGAGCGACCGCCCAGTACTGGGCCGACTCGCCGCGGACGTGAGCGATCGAACGGGACGGGCCGCCCAGTGGTCGATCCGGCGACTCGCGGCCATCGGCTGGGTCGGCCTCCTCGCGGTGACCGCGCTCCTCGGCGTCGGTGCGGCCGTCGCCCTCGAGGAACCGGTCGGCCCGGTCGCGGTCGTCCTCGTCGCCGTCACGCTGTTGCTCGCCGTTCCCGCCCTGCCGTCGCTCTGCCGGCGACCGTCGGGTCCACTCGAGCGCCGACAGGTCGCCGTCTCACTCCTGCTGGTGGTGACGGTGCTCGTCGCGTTCCCGAGCGTTCCCCTCAACGCGCTCGTCGTCGGCGACGCTGGCCTCGAGGACGAAGTCGACGGGACGATCGAGGTCGACGGCTACACTGTTGCCTACGGCGAGAACGTGACCGTCCAGCAAGGGCCGGCGATCGACCCCGGATTCGGCCTCGACCTCGAGGAAGACGACGACCTCGGAACGTTCGAAACCAGCGCGTCCGGGCTGCTCGTCGTCGACGCCGACCGGCAACTGTTCACCGTCGCGGTGAACGACGACCTGCTCGCACACGATGGCAACGGGAGCGCCGAAGTCGGCGGTATCGGCTGGTACGAGCAGGTCACCGCCGATCGCAGTGGCTGGGACGTCGTCGGCAACGACAGCGCTTACGCCGTCGACCTCGCCCACGACGGCGAGACCGTCCGTTCGTTCACCTCCGAGGCCGTGTCGGCGAGCGTCCGACTCGACGGCCACGAGGTCGCCATCGAACCGGATGCCGAGGAGTTCCGCCTGCTGGTCGACCGCGATGGCTCGAGCGTCGGCGAGACGCCGATTCCAGACGAGAACGAATCTGCGACCGTCGGCGACCTCGAGTTCGTCACGGAGACGATCGACGACGGCGTCCGCCTGCTGGCGGTGACAGACGACGGCGAGACCGAGGTGACCGTCGCCGAACGCGAGGGCGAACAGGTGTCGTAGCTCACTCGAGGGACGCGCGCACGGAGTCAGATCCCGAGAGATCCCGTCCTTCCGCCCACTCCGGGTCCCGTTGGCCCGTAACCCCGTCCCCGCGGGCCACGCGGTCGGCGACTGCACCCATGGTCTCGACGGTGAGATCGGTCCGCTCGCGCGCTCGCTCGAGGTGTGCGAGAATCGTCCGCAGGCGCTGGTCGTCACGCGGCTGGATAAGGTTGTTTGGGTGGAACCAGAGGTGGAAGAGACCGTCCGAGCGGGTCGCTTCGTCGATCCCACGGCGGGCCTGGGCGACCATCGGGTCGGTCCAGATCGATTCGGCGACCGTCCGTCGGGGTCCCTCGAAGGAGTAACAGAAAAGCGACGCCGGAACGTTCACGAGGCCGTGCTCGTCGACGACCGGCTGGACGAGTAACGAGCGATTTCGCAGTCGCGTGTCGACGATGCCGCCGACGCCGTCACGGGTCGGTGAGCGTCCACGGTAGGCGCTGATCCCGGCCTCGGCGAGGACGTCGCGGTGACCGACGTCGTTTCGCGGGTAGACGAACGAGTCGATGGACAGCCCCCACTCCTCGGCGATCTCGAGTGCCCGTTCGATCTCCGCGCGAGCGAGCGCGCGATCGGTCTCCGGTCGGCCGAAGAGGACGTGCGAGAAGGAATGGCTCGCGAACTCGTGGTCGGCGTCGGCCGCGAGGAGGTCCTCGACGAGGTCGGACCCGAATCGGAGGTCCTCGCGGTCGGCCCACGCACCGCGTTCGCGCGCGAACCAGCCGTCGGGTGCCGGATGGCCGTCGTGTTGGCCGTCACAGTCTGCGAGCATCAGGTGGCCGACGACGGCCCAGGTCGCGGGGACGTCGAACTCGTCGAACAGCTCGAGGCAGACGGACCAGCCGCGGCGGCCTGCCTCGACGCGGTCTCGAGGTGGGTCGGCCATGTCGTGAAATCCCCAGCCGAGTTCGGCGTCGAGCGAGATGACGACGCTACCCACCGTGCTCACCACCGCTTCCAGCGGTCCGTCGAGGACCATCGACGATCCCACTACATCCACCGAGGCTACCGCAAGCGATCATACTCGAGAAGCTCTGTGAGCGGTGGGTTTGTTATTCGGAGCCTTTCAGTCGCCGGGTGACCCGGAGCAGTCGGGTGGCTCGAGCGCGAGACGCGACGCCGTACGTCTGCCCGCGGCGGATAGTGCCGGCCCAGCCGAGCACTCGACGGCCGATATCGAGACGGGGACGACGGTCGAGTCACTCGAGTTGACGGTCAGGTGGTCGGACGGTAACGTTCACGAACGGCGGATTCTCCCTCGAGTGAGAGTGGTAGGCCGGTCGAACGCCATTCCGATCGTCTACCGCCGTCGCCTGAACAGCGAGCATAACAAAGCGCGAAACCGGCCACTCCCCGGACAGCAGGATTCTGTACGTAACCATGAGCGGACATACCCACTCGGCAGAGCGAGCGTTCGTCCTCGGATTCGACGGCGTCCCGTGGCGACTGATCGACCGCTGGAGCGAGGCGGGTGAACTCCCGAATTTCGACCGGCTACGCGAGGAGGGCGCTGCGGGCCCGCTCGAGAGTACGACGCCGCCGACGACGCCGCTGGCCTGGCCGTCGATCGCGACCGGCGTCTGGCCGGACAAACACGGCATCTACGGCTTCCAGAACCTCTCTCGATCCTACTCCCACGAGATGTACACGAGCGCGGACCTCGAGTGTCCGCCGCTGTGGGAACAGCTCTCGCCGGCCCACGTCGGCAACGTGCCGATGACCTATCCGCCGCGGACCATCGACGGCACGATGGTCACGGGGATGATGACGCCCTCGACGGAACAGGGGTTCACTCATCCCTCGAGCCTGGAGGACGAGATCGACGAGCGGGTTCCCGACTACCAGATTAGCCTCGATTACCCGGACTACGCCGATCGGCTCGACGACTTCGAGGTCGCCGTCGACGGCATGCTCGAGTCGCGGCGGGAACTCATGACCCTCCAGATGGACCACGCCGGCGACGACTGGGAGCTGTTCTTCTTCGTCTACACCGCCCCCGACCGCTTCCAGCACCTCATCTGGGACGAAGACCGGATCCTCGCCCACTACCGGAAACTCGACGACGTCCTCGGCGAGGTGATCGAGTACACGGACGCCCACGACGCCGACCTCTACGTCGTCTCCGACCACGGTTTCGGCCCGATCGAGGAACTCGTCTACGTGAATCACGTCCTCGAACGGGAGGGCTTTCTCGCGCGCCGGGAAGAGGAAGGCGCTCGTGGCGCACTGGCGAGCCTCGGTATCTCGCGCGATCGGATCTCCGACGCGCTCGAGCGGGTCGGTATTTCCGAGGAACGGCTGGTATCGACGCTCCCACGGGCCGTCCTCGACTCCGTGGCCGAGCAGCTTCCGGGTGATCACGCCCTCTACGACGTCGACTTCGAGCAGACCGTCGCCTTCGTCCACGAGGCAGGCAACTGCTACGTCAACGACACCCGGCGATTCGAGACGGGTGTCGTCGATCCGGCCGACGTCCCCGACGTGAAAGCCGACCTGGTCGAGGTGTTCGAGTCGGTCACCGACGAGGACGGTACGCAACTCCTCTCGGTCGACGACGGCGACGAACTGTTCCCGACGGACCCCGAATCGCCAGATCTGGTCGTGAACGCCATCGACGGCTACGAGTCGCGAACGGCGATCACCGACGAGGCGATGGGCGAACCCGGGGCCTACGTCGCGAGCCACCGCTCGACCGGGATCATGCTCTGTCGGGGCCCCTCGATCGAACCCGGCGGGGTCCTCCGTGGCGCGCGGGTTGTCGACGTCGCGCCGACGCTCCTGCACGGCATCGGCAGACCGGTCCCCAGGGACGCCGACGGCCGGGTCCTCTTCGACGCGTTCGACGCCGACGCGACCCCGTCTCGCACCAAGGTCGAACGCGCGGACGTCTCCCGGGACGACCGCGACGACGAGGTCGACGACGACTTCTCCGACGTCGAGAACCGGCTGAAGGGACTCGGATACATGGAATGAGGGGCGGCGAGGGTACGCAAGCACCGACCCTACCCGTCTCGAGCACCAGTCACCGATATGGTCGACGACGACCTCGAACTCGAGCGTGACCTGGGAGAGGCGACGATCGTCTACGAGGAGCCTGACGAGGGGACGGTGCGAAAGACGATCCCGAACGAGCACGTCGCGTACTTCCAGGACCACTGGATCGTCAAGACCGACGAAGACGACGAGGGGAACGACATCGTCCGGCGGATCCCGTCGAAACGTGTCCACTACGTCGAGCGGTCGGTCGAGGAGTTCGAGTCGGAAGTCGAGACGCTTATCGATCAGGTCCAGTCGTTCGCCGCTGACCTCCGGACGAAGATTCCGGTCGGCGGCGAAAGTGAGGGCGAGAGCCGAGAACGGAGCAGTGGCGAGGGGGTCGACCCACTGCACGTCGACATCACGGACGAAGAGCAAGAGTCGGACCGCTGAACGCAGCGGGCGGCTGCGAGAACGAGACCGAACACAAGACCCAGCGGGCGCACCGACCCGAACTACCGCGACCGAACCCGCTCGAGACCCGTCTGCATCGTCTTCAGCGCCGGATACGCCGCGTTGTAGACCGGCGTCGGCGCGTTCCGGGCACCGACCCGAAAGAGTCGGTGAGACAGCGGTGCCCGCGTGTCCTCGACCAGCGACTCGAGGTCGGCAGCCCGGAGCCACTCGAAGAAAGCCCGTTCCTCCGGTGACCGGGGTTCGGGACCCGCCTCGAGAACCCGGTCGCGGATATCTTCCCACATGTAGCGTTCGTCCTCGCCGAGTTCCCACGCGCCGGCCTCGAGCGAGCGCCGAAGCTGGTCGTAGTCGGCGTCGGAGAACGGGTAGCCGTGATTCGACGGCTCGAGTCCGGAGAGACGGAGGCCGACGGCAGTCCGATAGCACTTCTCACACTCGCCGCAGTTACCGTCGAGACGGCGGTTGCACGTCTGCAACTCGAGGTTCGGGGCGTCACACCGGACGTAGTCGGCGATGACGTCCAGACGGTCCTGCCGGGTGAGGTGGTAGCCGTCGTGGTGACATCTGGTGGCGGTCCAGCGGACGCGCTCGTCGACGTCCGGGCGCGACCCCCACTCGAGGTCGATGCCGTCCCAGTGGGTCGCAGCAAGGTAGAGGTCCGAGACGTCGCGGGCGGCCGCCATCGGCGCACAGAGGCCGAGGAGCCCGAGTCCGTGACCGACGGAGCTGTACCACGCGCCGTCGACGTACCGCCGGTAGTGGGCGAGCAACATCGCGTGGTCGAGCGCCGACAGCGCGTTGGTCTCGAGAAAGGCCGTCTCGAGGCCGCGCTCGTCGGCGAAGCTCGAGACCCGAGCGCGCAGGGTATCCCACTTCTCGTCGTCTGCGCGGTCGGGCGTGATCGTCCAGCCGCGGATGCTCACGAGCGTCGGCTCGGACTCCCGGTGGCGGACGTACGAACACGTCGAGTCGACGCCGCCGGTGAAGAGGAGGGCGCTTCCACCGTCCTCGGTCGCGTCCCCGGTCGCGTGCCGGTCGTCGCCGGCGACGCTCCGCTCCGTCACGGTCGCGCTCGTCGTCTCCCGCGCGTACAGCGTCCCGCCCTCGAGAAAATCGTGCATCGAACACAGCGACGCCTCGACCTCTTCGAGTGCGTGGGCGAACGTCGCGTCGACCCGGTCGACGTAGACGTCGCCGCCGTTGGCCCACGCGACCGGGCAGACGTTCGCGAGGGCGGGAATCGCGAGGATGCCCTCGGGGACCCCTTCGATCGAACGATCGTAGCTGACCCGGAACGGTTCGCCCGTGAGGAACCGCTCGAGGTCCGGTGAGGAACGAAGGGTACACTCGAGGGTCGATCCGTCGGCGTCGATCCGATCGATGGCGAGCCAGGACATGGAGCTGAGACGGCCGAGCCGTCGATCGGTGCCACCACCTCGAGCGGCAAAAACGGGGAGAATCGTTCGCGATTGACCGATCGCGTAACGGATTCGTACGCGCCGCGTTCGGCCGCGTTACCCCATTGACGGAGCCTGTACGCGGCCCGTTCGGATTGCGTGCTCCGGAAGTTCGTCGAGCGGCCGACCCCATCGAGTGGGGCAGTGGCCGTCGCCCACGTCCATCACGGTCACCCTGCGCGTCCGTGAGGTTCTCGAGCGGGGACGACGGGGTCGACACCGTCGTCGGTGGGCCCCGATCACGGATAAGATGCCTTTGACATCCTCCTCCGCCTGAAGGCGGAGGAATCCCAAGCGTTGGGATATTAGGGTTTGCAGTCTCCCTGTTCTCTCGTGTTGAACGTCCCGCTCTCGCGGTCGAACAGGAAGACTCCGGGCTGTGCCAACCAGCCGTTACTCATATCCCCCGTCGGGGGACTCTGAGTTATCTTTCGCCTGATGTTCACCGCACCGTTGACGTCTGCATTCATCGCCGTCTCGCACGATTCACAGACGTACAGTCCACGCTCTACGCGGTTGCTGTCTCGAATCTGCCCGCAACACGAACACGTCTTCGAGGTGTTCTCTTCGTCCACCCGGTCGATGAGGATGCCGTGTTCTTCGGCCTTGTATTCGAGCAGGTTCGTGAAGCGGTCGAACTCCCACCCGTGCAACTTCTTGTTCCCCGATGCACCCCAGTTCCGCGAGTCGCCGTTCTCGTCTTCGCGGATGTGGCTGAGGTCGCCAATTGCTACCTTCTCCACGCCTGCTTCGACACACCGTTGTACGATGTGTTTTGAGAGGGTGTGAAGGAAGTGGTCTTTGCGTCGAGAGAGTTTCCTGCGGGCTTTCCGCGCACGCTTTGACGGCCCGTTCTCGCCTTCGGTCTGGTACTCGTCGCGGGTGAAGTAGTGCTTGTCCTCTTTCAGCACGTTCCCCGGATACAACTCCGAGGGGCCGTCCTCGTAGTCGATGGCGAGGTAGTTGCTGATACCGAGGTCGATTCCCGCCGTGTTGTCGCCGGGGGCGTCCTCGACGGGGATTTCTTTCTTGCAGACGAGGTGCAGTTCCCACTCGTCTCCGTTCCAGACGGCACGCACTTGCTGGATGTTCTCGACTTCTACGTCGGGGCGGGTTTCGTACTCCGCGAGGATGAAGTCAGACCGACTCTCTTTCAGGTTGAACCCTTTCGAGAGGCGGAGTTGGCCGTGTTTATCGTCGTGCTTGATGGCTCGTTTCTTCCATGTGACGGTGGAGCGCGGGTGTCGGTCGCCACGTTTTCGGTAGCCCGGTGGGTTGTTGCCGTCGTCGGAGTTGTACCAGCCGTTGAACGCTTCAGCAAGTTCTTCGAGAACTCGCTGTGCTCAATGAGCGAAGCTCATTGGCATCACGAGACGGCTTCGCCGTCTCGAACGAACTTGACTGAGAATGGAGGTCACTGTAGCGTTCGTGGTCTTTCAACTCCGATTTGAGTTCGGCTTCGTCAGGTATCTTGCCGTTTTCGTCCCACCGGTCTTGGATGTAGTAGCGTCCGACGTTCCACAGTTTCGAGGCGGAGAACCCGCACTGGTCGAGGTCGTCACGAACCTGTGAGTGGTTCGTGATGCGTGCGACGTAGGTGCGGGTCGTCTCCAGCATCGTACTATGTCCATAATCTGTTATGAAAAATAATCTATTAAAGGCTGTGTTTGAGGTGGAATATCCAGCCCTGTCGGAGTCGGTGGAATGAGTCACTGAGTGACGGCGCGTATCCACGGCCTGAAGGCCGTGGTATTGCGCCTATTCAGCCTATAACAAACTCGGGTATCGACGAGGTCCGTGCACGATGCGCACCGTCTCGAGCGTGACCGAAGAGGATTCGTGTCGGCTGACGTGGTCGGAGGCGACGGTACCGTGAGACGACAGACGCTCGAAGCGACGCTGGCCGTCGGCTTCCTCGCTGTTGCCGTGGGACTGCTCTTTGCGCGCG
Organism: Natrarchaeobaculum aegyptiacum; assembly: GCF_002156705.1. Classification (NCBI taxonomy): domain Archaea; kingdom Methanobacteriati; phylum Methanobacteriota; class Halobacteria; order Halobacteriales; family Natrialbaceae; genus Natrarchaeobaculum; species Natrarchaeobaculum aegyptiacum. The sequence continues at coordinate 2,215,266 of NZ_CP019893.1, read as the reverse complement.
CGAACCCGGCGACGGTCTACGAGTCGTCGATCTACGCGGGGACGCCAGTGGTGACCTGGATCGGGTTCGGCGTGGGACTCGCTATCGCCGTCGGGACGACGTTGCTCGCGCGCGGGCGGTCACGGGCGATCGGGATCGCACTCGGCGGGACGGTCGTCACGTCGATCGTGAGTCTCCCGTTGATCCGAAACTACCGGTTCTCGGGCATGGGCGACGCGATGACACACCTCGGGTGGACCCGCGACCTCGTGGGTGGCGAACTCGCACCCCACGACCTGTTCTACCCGGCCGTTCACTCCTTCGGCAGCGTCTTTCACTTCCTGGGTGGGATTCCGATCGAACGGGCGCTCATGCTCACGATGGTCGTCCTCTTCGTTCCCTTCCTGCTTTTCGTCCCGCTCACCGTGCGGGCCATCTCCGGCAACGCGACGGCGGTCGGGCTGGCGGCGATCGTCTCGTGGCTGATCCTGCCGGTGAACAACGTCGCGACGCACATGGGCGTCCACACGAACTCGAACGCGCTCTTCGTCGTCCCGGTGATACTGTTCGCGCTCGTCGCGTACATCCGCCGTCCCGCAGCGATGGACCGACTGCCGTTCGGGATCTCGCCGTTCAGCATCCTCGTCTACCTGTCGGGTATCGCCCTGTTGCTCGTCCACCCCCAGCAGATGATCAACGTCGTCGTCCTCGTGGCCGCCGTCGCCACCGTCCAGTTTCTCGCCCGCTACCGCTTCGCAGACCACCCGATCGTCGACCACCCGACGACGTACCTCCAGACCGTCGTCCTCGGGACCATCGTCACCGTCTGGGCGCTCTCGAACGAACGGTTCCGCAACGCAGCCATCGGCCTCGTCGAGGGACTGCTCGCCGAAGACGTCGGCGCGGCCGCGGAGGTCGGCGAACGGGAAGCCGCCCTCACCGAAATTGGCGGTAGCCTCGGCGAGTTGTTCGTCGTGATGTTCCTCGACGCTGCCGTGATCGGCCTCCTCGTCGGACTGTTCGTGCTCGCGACCTGGCTCGGACTCACCCAGACCGACCGGGAAACCAGGTCGTTTCTCACCTATTTCGCGCTCGCGCTGGTCCCACTGGGCGGCATGTTCGTCCTCTACTTCGTGGGTACGCCAACCATGGCCTTCCGACAGGTCGGGTTCATTTTCGTCGTCCTGACCATCCTCGCCGGCATCGCGCTCGCCCACGTCGTCGGTGGCCTCTCCCGCCTGCTCACGCGACCGGGAGCGACGGCGCTCTCGGCGGTCGTCCTCGCTGGCTTGCTCGTCCTCGCGCTGGCAACGGTCTTCGGCTCCCCGATCATCTACGACCCCGGCCAGCACGTCAGCGACCAGACCTACGGCGGCTACGAGAACACCCTCGAGCACGGCGTCGAGGACCAGCCGCTCGTCGGCCTCGGGTACGACCCGTTCCGGTACGATCACGCGATCAACGGACTCGAGGGTGAGGAGTCGCTGACCGGCGGGACCGTCGCCAGCGGCGAAGTCGAACACGAGCCGTTCGAGGCCGGCAACTACAGCGGCGCGTACCACGATCTCGATTACTACCTCGCGGTCACTGCCTACGACGTCACCCGCGAGGTCGAGGTCTACGACGAACTCTACTACAGCGAATCCGGCGTCGCCGGCCTCGAGGCCGATCCAGCGGTCAACCGGGTCATCTCGAACGGCGAGTTCGAACTGTACGACGTGACAGGAAGCGACTGATCGATCGGGCGGTACTCGAGTCGCATCGATACGGGCCGGTCGGAGCGTGCGAAGGGGCCACCTACCGTCGCCACTGGTGAAACCCACCGTTTCTAGCAGTCAATTACCGCTGTCTATTTGGTAACACCGACCAGACTCCGTTCGGCGGGCGTTCCATCAGCAATTAACTAATACACAATTTCGTGACGTTCTGTCTGGATGGAACGTGGAATCTCGCGTACGGGTGTGTGGAGCGTGGTGGCCCTCGGAGCAGGTGAACGATCGGGATCGACGACGGTAGGCTTCGAAACAGCCGTCTTCGGCGTCGATGACGGTTGTCAGAAGTCCCGTTCCGGGCGACTGAGAGCGATCGAGCGCCGATGTGTCGGCGGAGAATCGGCGTGATTCGATGGTGTCACGCCGGCAAATCACGGTGGGAGCGGTGACGGCTTGCTGGGCCGCACTCGCTGGATGTACGAGACTGCAACACCCAACCGACGACCGTGACGACGATGGAGGCGATCCGAGCAGGTCCGGTGACCTGTCGGTTCCCAGTCCGTCTGACGAGACTCCGTCGGACGAAACCATCTCGGACGGCACGACCACGGGCGAAGAGACGTCCTGTGACGAGGTGACCACCGATCCAGCCACCCTCGCCAGTGAGGTAACGGGAATCGACCGACGTCCACGGCCACGGCTCCTGGAGACGGTCACCGTCGAGCTGACCGTCTCCAACGACGGCCCGTGTCCGGAACAGTACGAGACCCCTGTTCGACTCGAACCCGACGACGGTGAGGGAAACGGCGAATCGGTCAGTGGCTCGCTCGAGCCTTCCGAGACGCAGTCACGCAGCGTGACAGTTCGACTACTGGAGACTGGGCCGGTCAGGCTTACGCTGGACGGGACGGTCGTTGACGAGTTCGAGGTCCGTCCACGACCCGATGCAGGTGGTCCGAGGCGACCAGGTCCCGAACCGAACCGGTCGGAGGAGTCGACGACCGAAGTGGGCGGTAATGTGACCATCTACGTCGAGACCGACGACTCACGATAGCCCGCTGTAACGACACGATACTGAAGGAAATCCCGGAATGTCCGGGACAACAATCCACCCTCACCCGCCCCGACCGTACGACAGTCGGGCAGTTTCGGGTCTCGGCCCCGAGTATTGCGTCGTTATATCCAGAACGGAAGTTGACGGAACGTTATACAGACGTCCACGAATCGAAGACAATCACGAAACACTATACTTTTTTCCAAAGAAAGGTTTATGAGTATAAGGTTGGGTTACGCAAGTGTATGGCGCAGAATCCCCGTACGTCCGAATCGGATTCCACACCGCTTACTGGCCGTAACACCGGATTAACCCGCCGCAACTACGTTCGCTCGCTCGCAGCAGTCGCGACGGCGACGACCGCAGTCGGCGCGTCCGGTGTCGTATCGGCCTCGGACGACTACGAGGTCATCGAAGCCGCGAACCAGACGATCACCATCGAGTCCGGTGAGACCTGGGAGAACAAACTGATCGATATGACCACCGGTCAGGACATCACCATCGCTGCCCAGGGCAGCGACTGGACGATCCGCAACGTCGGATTCGAGGGCGAAAACTCCTCGGACGCCGGCTCCGGGACGTTCGGTCTCTCCGACAGCGGCGGTGAAAGCACCGTCGAGAACGTCTACCTCGGTGACGGCTCCACGAGCGGCAACGCAGCCCCGAACGGGCACGGCGAAACCGCGTTCTGGGTGAACCCCAACCACGCGGGCCACGTCGACTTCGAGAACGTCAACATCCAGGGCTTCGCGGACAACGCCATCTACGCGTCCGCACCCGGCAACGCAGGCGGTGGCACGGTCCACGTCGACAGCTGTTTCGCGGCGAACTGTTACGTCTCCCACTACCGGCTGGCGACGGAAGGAAGCAAGGTGACCAACTCCGTCGTCTACATCGACGACGAGGGCTACGCCGGACGGGGAATCTGGGCCTGGGCACCCGGTACCGTCGAGGTCGAAGACTGCCAGCTCGCGACGAACGGCCAGCACGCGGCCATCGTCGCCGGTGCGAACGGGCAGGCAACGACCGTCGAGGTCCGTGACACCGACTACGACGAATCCGGCGGTATCCAGGAAGACGCCGGCTCGAGCGTCAACCTCGGCGACGGTGTCGGCACCGATCCCGAGCCGTACGTGCCCGACGGCGTCCCGACGAGCGCCGAAGAAGCCGCCCGTGGCGAGTGATTCTCCCGGCAGCCACTGTCGACTCCCGGAGGCCACCCGCCCGGTCCCGCTGACGACCCTTCATCGATCCCTCCGCTGATCGGCCCCACCATCCGCCCCCCGCTTGCGCCCGTCTACCGACTCCCTGTTCCGCCCCGCTGACCAGCCCTCCACCGGCCCTCCACCAGCCGTTCGTCAGCGTACTGCTGAGGTCTCACTCTCGTACACCGCCTCGAGCGGGCTCTCCTCGAGGGCGTGATCGCAGTCGAAACACACTCGGCCGGTTTGCAGAACATGGTATCCTCAAAACATATCTAGAAACTACAGAACATAGATTTCCTGATCGTCTCCCGATCAAATTCCCCTCGAACTCACAGATAATAACGACCGTCTGTTAATTTTAGATATAATACACGGGAAAGTTTATGCTGGTAGTGTCGTATTACCCGTTTGCATGGCACGCGAACCTTCGGAACTGGGAGACGAGCGAGACGCCGATTCGGACCCGGATGGGGACGATAACGGCGGTAATAGGCCATTACTCGGCCGGCGAGGGTACGTCAAACTCGCCGGCGCAACCGCGGCCGGGTCGCTCTTCGCAGGAACTGTCAGTGGAAATGACGGATACGACGAAATTACAGCCCGAGGACAGACGATCCAGATCGGTCAGGGAGAGACATTCGAAAACACGTTGATCGACCTGAGTAACGGGAACAGCGTTCTGTTGAACGTCACGGGTGGTAATTCGACGATCCGGAACGTCGGATTCAAAGGACTCCACCGGGGTGCTGGGTTTATGATTTCGATCAGCGCGCCCAGCGGAAACGTGCTGATCGAGAACGTCTATCTCGGGGACGGGTCGACCAAGGAAGGCGGCGGTCACGTCCACGGCCCCGGTGCGGTCTTCATGCACCGGCGGGCCGACTGCGACGTGACGTTCCGCTACTGTAACGTTCAGGGCTGGCCCAACAACGGCTTTTACTGCTCGAACACCGCCTACGGCGGATCGGCCCGGTTCGAGAACTGTTACGGGAAGAACAACGGCGTCTCGACGTTCCGCGTCGCCGGCGGGAACGACGCGATCGAAAACTGCGTCGCCTACAACGACTCGACCGACTACGGCCCCGGGTGGGGTGGCTACGTCGAGGACCAGGGCCGCCCGGTCTGGGTCTGGTCCGGTGGCACCGTCTCCATCGAAGACTCGAACTTCGCCGCGGGGTCGTATCCCTACGCGATGGTCGTCGACGGGTCCGCACGCATGTCCGGTGGCGGAATCAGCGGTGCCGTTCAGGGCAGCCTCCAGCGCCAGTCGGTCTCGAGTTCGGCCGACCTCTCGATGCCCGAGGGCGTTCCGACCTCCGCAGAGGAAGCCGCAGCCGGTGGGTCGCGGTCTGATCCCGACACGGGCGACGAAGACGAGGACGCAGACGAAGACGACGACACCGACGCCCTCGAGCACGTGCTCCTCTTCGACGGCGATTCCTCGGGCGTAACGCGCTACGAGTTCGAGGTCAGCGGCGAGGTCGAGCCCTCGACCGACGAGGGTGCGACGATCGACCCCGAAGCGGGCACCGACGGCGGGTCCGCCCACGGCGTCGTCGCAGACTGGAAGGACGCCTTCCGGTTCAGTGGCGACCTCGAGCAACTGACCGTCGACGGCCCGGCGACCGTCTATCTCGACGGCGAAGAGATCGACCCGGCCGACTACGGCGAGGACTTGCCTCACGTCCTCGAGGTGGAGGGTCGCGGCGCGCCCACGAATTTCGAGATTACGGTCGACGGGAGGATCGAACTCGAGGGCGACGAGGATCCCGAAGACGAGGCGACGACGATTTCGGGGTCGACCGTCCAGAGTTCCGTCACCGACGCGACCCAGACGTTCCGCTTCTCGGGTGTGGTGACCGACGTCACTTTCATCGAGGGTGAGGCGGCCATCTTCGTCGACGGCGAGGAAATCGATCCGAACGACTACGGCGAGTACGAACTCCTCCCCCACGCACTGGTGATCGACGGGAGCGAGGACGACGGCTCGAGCAGCTACCGGTTCCAGATCAGTGGCACGGTCGTCAAGTCCACGTTCCGGGACGCGACGATCGACGAGGACGACGTCATCGACGACGGCGTCGTCAGCGGCGAGGTCGACGAGTGGCTCGACGCGTACTGGTTCGACGGGAACGTCGAGTCGCTGCTCGTCAGTGGTGACGCGACCGTCGACGTCCAGTACAACGTTCGCGATCAGTGAGTCGACGCGATTGACCGCGTCGAATTTTAGCACAGACTCGTTTTGTGCGGTTCGGGAGCGATCGATCGCCGTCGGTGGCGGCAGTGGCCGACGGTGCCCGACGACGACCGCGCCCGCGAGCGACGGACGAGGGAAACGGCGACCCCGTTCGACGAACGGGAGTCTGCTCGAGCGACGGCGTCACTCCTCAGAAGTGGCCCCCGCAGAGGAACAGCAAGCTGGCACGCGAACTGCTCCGGTACTGGTGTCGCCGGGAGCCGGTTGGCGATACGGACGGCGTGGGTAAAAGTCTGTTCCAGATCGATCACAGTTCGCTCGAGAAACAGGTTCGTCGGTCGAGCGCAGGTGGAGTCGAGCGCGAGTGAGAATCGGCCGGAGTGGTCGTCGAGTCGCTGCGTACGGACGTTATTCGATTCGGGAGAGTTTCCCGTCGACGGACCGTTCACGCTGTCGGTTCGCGACGACGTGGACGATCGAGAGAACGAGGAACGCGACGACGACGCCACCGGCGACGCCGAGCGTTGGAAGAATCGTAAGCGGTGGAACGCCGACCAGCGCGCCGCCGACGACGAGGAGGCCGGCGACGCTGAGTGCGGCGTACCACCGGTCCCACCGATCCTGTTTGTGGGTGTCCGTATCGAGATACATCATCAGGAGGTCGGCGTTGTCGGCGAGGGAGATCAGGCCGCGGTCCTGATCGTACTCGACGATACCCGCGTCGTCCATCTTCGGGAGGTGGGTCTGGTAGAGGGCGACGTAGACGCGTTTCCGTTGATCGGAGCTGAGTGCGTTGACGTCGGTGTCGTTTTCCCACGCCGCGATCTGTTCGGCCAGTTCACCGAGCGTGACGGTCTCGTCGGCCTCGAGCAGGTACGAGAGGACCTCACGTCGGCGGCGGTTCTTCAGGAGTTCGAAAATGACGTCTTTCGAGAGACCATCGTCCTCGTCGGAATCCGAGACCGACGAGGTGAGTTCGTCCGGAAGCGACGTATCGATCGACGACATTATGAGGACCCTCCGAACGGAAATCGATCGGTCCGCGGTGACCAGTCCAGTTCTCGGGGGCTGAGGTCGCAGGGGACGTTCGTTCGCGAACTCCGCGACGACGGGGGCTGTGGTCGCGGCGACGTCCGGGGGAGCGTCGCTCGCGGGAGCCACGACGGGGGGCGAGGTCGAGAACGAGACGGGAGCTGGAACTCGAACTGGGACCGTGGCCGGGACCGGGACCGGGACTGGAGCCTGGGCCGGAACTCGGCACCGAGTCGACGGCTAGCCCTGGGACGGATCCACGTCCGCGTCCGTAGTTCGTTCGAACGGCGATTCGCAGTCACTGTTGACACACCAAGTTGTACACCAACAGTGACTCTCTTAAACGCGGCCACGTTTTGCACCCGCTGCAAAGGTCGTACGGGGCTGCTTCGTCGACGAGCGTTGTCGACGGGCCACCGGTCGAAAGAGCGGCGGCCATCGCCCGGTCGACGTCGTCTGCACCCGCCGTCTCGCGGTCGAGAGTATCGACCAGTTGTGTCCCGATATCGACGGCGTACAGGCAGTGCTGGGCTGGTCGGCGATGCGCAACCGGGTGTCGGGTGGTTCGTCAGCAACACGGCAGTCAGTCGGAACGTTCGGCCGGATCGACATAAACGCACGCGACAGTTCGAATCTGAAAGGGACCTTTACGAGACGAACGCTCGCGTTACGCGCCCTCGAGCGCTCAGGGAGGCACTCTCCGTTTCGCCGGGTGAGCGAATCGGTCGCCTCGCCGACGGTAAGTCGGAGTTTCCGTCGTGGAACCATGTGAACTCCTTACAGTGACGGCCCGGTTTCCACCGGCTACTGATGACGCAGTCCATCATCGACCAGACGACGACGGAGTCCCAAGAACGGGACGTCGAACGCTGTCCCGACTGCGAGACCGACACGATCGTCCACGACCCAGATCGTGGCGAGCGCGTCTGTGCGGAGTGTGGACTCGTCCTGACCGAGGATCCCATCGACTACGGCCCCGAGTGGCGAGCGTTCAACGCCCAAGAACACGACGAACTCTCTCGCGTCGGTGCGCCGCTGACGCAGTCGATGCACGACCGCGGCCTGACGACCACTATCGACTGGCGCAATCGGGACGCAAACGGCCACTCCATGTCGGCCGACAAACACGGCCAGCTCCACCGGCTTCGCGTCTGGCAGGAACGCATCCGGACCAAAAACGCCGGCGAACGCAACCTCAAGTACGCCCTCTCGGAGATCGATCGTATGGTCAGCGCCCTCGGCGTCCCAAAACCCGTCAAAGAGACCGCCAGCGTGATCTACCGACGTGCCCTCGAGCAGGACCTCATCCGGGGTCGCTCGATCGAAGGCGTCGCCACGAGTGCGCTCTACACCGCCTGCCGAAAGGAAGACATCCCGCGCAGTCTCGAGGAAGTGACCGCCGTCTCGCGGGTCGATCAACGCGAGATCGGCCGCACGTACCGCTACATCGCACACGAACTGGACATCAACCTCGAGCCGACGAACCCACGCCAGTTCGTCCCACGCTTTTGCTCCGAACTCGAGGTCGACAAGGACGTCGAGACGACGGCGATGGAGATCATCGACCGGACGACAGACCAGGGGCTCCACTCCGGCAAGTCGCCGACCGGGTTCGCCGCGGCGGCCATCTACGCGGCCGGCCTGCTCTGTGAGGAGACGATACCACAGCGTGCGGTCGCCGAAACCGCACAGACGACGGTCGTCACCGTCAGGAACCGCTACCGAGAACAGCTCGAGGCGATCGATCGGGCGGAAGCGGCCTGACCTTGTTCGTCGCGGTGGTGCCGGGTGCGGCACAGACGCGGTCGACGACGCCCGTTACATGATCGACCGTTCGTCGGAACTGTAGACGTCCTCGTGGATCATCGCCTGTAACGCCGCGTACGGCACGAACGCGACGAACTGATCGTCCTCGTCGAACAGTTCGACGCCCTCGTCGACGTGCTCGTAGCGCTCACACAGGATCTGCCCCTCGGGCAAGACTGCACGGTACATAGTCACGCCTACGACGGCCAGCGATAAAACGTTGGACTCGAGTGGACGGCTCGGAATCGACGCCACTCGAGCGGCCGAATCAGCCGTCCGTTCGGTCGCCCTCGACGTCGTCGCCTGAGTCGTCCGGTCCGGTCGTCCCCGCGTCGGATCGGTCGGCTGCGGTGCCATCGGAACCCGGGTCAGTACCCGGATCGTGGTCTGAATCGGAACCGGCCGCCGACTCGGGTCGGCCACCGTCGCTCGCTGCCGGCGTCGAGTGCGCACTCGGCTCGAGGTCGAACGACACGTCAGGGCCGAAGTACCGCGTCCAGAGGACGAGCAGCGTCGGGAGGACGACGACGCTCGCGAGGAACGCGTAGGTGATCGTCAGGCCGGTGATGATCCCGAACTGCCGGAGCGCCGGCAGGATGGCGAACGCCAGCGTGCCGAAGCCGCCGACGGTCGTCGCCGCGCTGCCGAGCAACGCCCCGCCAGTTCCCGTCACGGTCGTGCGCATCGCGTCCCAGACGTTGCCCGTGCGATCGAGTTCGAGCGTGTACCGGGCGCTGACGTGGATGCTGTAGGCGACCCCGAGGCCGATAGTGAGGCTGGTGATCATCCCCGTCAGCACGTTGAACGGCATCCCGAGGAGGTACATCGTCCCGAGGATCCAGCTGACGGCGAACGCGACGGGCAGCAACGTGACGGCCCCGAGCGTCGCGCTGTTGCCGGTCAGCCTGTAGGCGAGCGAGAGGAAGACGAAGACGGCCACGAGCGTCACGAGCAGACTCTGGATGACCGTCTCGAAGAGGTCCTGCTCGACGACGTAGTTCACGAGCGGGTCACCGGTCGCGATGGCCTGCAAGCCGTCGTCGGGGATCACGCCGACGCCCTCGTCGTCCACCTCGCGGTCGTCGCCGACGCCCTCGTCGTCGATACCCGCCGCGATAGCCCGCATCTCAGAGGTGACGTCGCTGGCAGCGGCGTCGCCGTCGATAGCGACCCCCATCCTGGCCGCCTGATACTCGCCGTCACCGGTCCGATCGAGCACCTGGCTCGCTGCCGTCGCGTCGATCTCGAACAGTTCGTCGTAGAGGTCGTCGATATCCTCGTCGGGAACCCCATCGCCGGTCGTGTCGGCCGCGATAAACGACTCGTTGAACGACTCGTTCTGGGCTGCCGTCTCCGCCATCAGCGCCAGCGGGCCGTCGACGTCCGCCTCGTCATCTGCACCCGTGAAGACGACGGGACTCTCGCTCGCTTCCTCCTGAGCGGCGTCGAGACGCTCGAGCGCCTCCGGGGTGGCAACCGCCCCCTCGACGAGTAGCTGGGCCTGCATGTCCTCGCGCTGGAAGTTCTCGTTGACGTACTCGAGGTCGGCGGCGGCCTGGTAGTCGCCGGGTGCGAGCGGACCGAGTTGCTGGGTCCACTCGGGCGGGGACTCGGCGAGGAAGTCCTCCTCGTCGAAGCTGGTGTCGACCTGGGTCGCCCCGTAGACGCCGCCGGCGGTGAGCAGGAGAACGGCGATGATGAGGACCAGTGGAATCCGTCGTGCGGCGACCGAACCGACGCTGAGGACGTCGCTGAAGCGCCCGCCACCGGTCCCGAACGCTCGCTTGTGCCGGTCGAGGCCGAACCGCTCGAGCAGCGAGTCGAGTTCGACCTTCGCGGCGGGCACGAGCGCGCCGAAGACGAGCAGCGCGGAGACGATGCCGACGGCGCTGACGATCGCGAACTCCTGGATCGGTGCGATCGGGCTGACGAGGTTCGCGAGGAAGCCGATGGCCGTGGTCGCGGTCACCCAGACGAGCGCGACGCCGACGCCGGCCAGTGCGATCGTCATGGAGCCGCGGACGGTCTCGACGCTATCGTCCGGTTCCTCGGGCGAGCGGTCCGAAACGCGTAGCGCTTCGCGTCGTTCACGGGTCGTTTCACTCCCCGTCTGCTCGCGGACCTCCGGTCCGCTCGCATGGTCCGAGGGACGCCCTGCATCCCTCGCTATTCGTTCCGAGGTGCGTAGCACCTCGCGTTGCTCTCGATGCCGCATAAACACGTGTATCGCGTAGTCGATCGAGAGCCCGATCAACAGGACCGGGACCGCGACCATCATCTGGTTGAACGCGATATCCACCCAGCCCATGAACCCGAAGGTCCACACGAGCACGAGGACGATGCCGACCACGCCGAGCAAGATGTCGAGCGGATCGCGGTAGGCGATCAACAGCGCCGCGATCACGAACGCGAGCGCCAGTGGCCCGACGATCGCCAGGCTGTCAGTCATCGATCGATCGATCTCGTCGGTGATGATCCCGATTCCGAAGACCACGTACTCGTGATCGTGATCTCCCGCCAGTGACCGCACGTCGAGTTGCGCCTCGAGCACCTCGTCGGCCTCGCCGGCCTCGAGTTCGGCGTCGCCGAGTTCCTGTGTGAGCGCGGTCATCCGGGCGTCGGCCTCGAGTTCACCCGGCTCGTACTCGGCGGGCATGAACGCGAGTCCGGGAGCCTCCTCGGCGTCGTCTGGCTCGAGCGTCGCCTCGAGAGCGTCTTCGAACTCCTCGTCGTCGAGGTCGGCGAGCGTCTCGATCTGTTCGTCGAGCGGCGGACCGTCGTCATCGTCGTCTTCCTCCTCCAGTTGCTCGAACTCCGCCTCGAGTTCCGCACTCGCCTCTTCGAGTTCTTCCTGTTCGTCTTCGAGCTGCTCACCGTCTTCCTCGAGGGCCTCCTGTTCGGCCTCGAGTTGCTCACCATCTTCCTCGAGCCCTTCGTACTCCGTTTCGAGGACGCCCATCGTCGCGCCGAGGTACAGGTCCTCGAGGTCCTCCTGGAGGCCCTCGTATTCGGGGACTGCAGTCGGATCGGGTGCCGTCTGCTCGATCTCGAACAGCCCCGTCTCGATCGCCTGGGCCTGCTGGGCCAGTTCGCCGTACTCGGCGGCCTGTTCGTCGTCGAGGTCCGCCATCTCGACGGTCTCCTCGAGTACAGCGTCGGTTTCGGCCTCGAGTTCGGCTACTGCCTGCTGGTACTCGGGGTCGTCCTCGTCGGTCACGGCCGCGAGTTCCTCGTACTCGCGCTGGAGTTCCCGGACCTCGTCGATGCCGGCCCCGAGCGTCTCACTGCGGGCCTCGAGTTCGGCCTCGCGCTCGGCCAGTTCCTGGCCCGCCCGTTCGAGTTCCTCGCCGCGTTCTTCGAGTTCTTCACCGCGCTCCTCGAGGTCTTCGCCACGTTCTTCGAGTTCCTCCCCGCGCTCCTCGAGTTCGGCGACCTCCTGCTGGGTGATCGCCGTCATCGCCACGATGTTCTCGACGCCCGTGATCGGGTCGTCCTCGACGAGGGTCGCGTTCACCGAGGCATCGTCGCGGAGGTCCTGCTGGAACTCGAGGGAACTGACCAGCGCCTCCTGTGAGAGGACGTTGTCGTCGGTCACGTCGCCCCGGTAGATCAACTGGACGGTCGTCGTATCCTCGCCGTCCTCGGCTGCGAAGCGCTCTTCGATGTCCTCGGCTGCCTGCGCCTCGGGAGATTCGCTCTCGAACTGGTCGAGGGACGTGTCGTCGTCGACCAGTCCCGCACCGGCCCCGAGCAACGCAGTCACGAGCAGCAAGACGACGAGAACGGTCTTGGAATAGCCGGTGACGACGGCGGCGATGCGTTCCGGAAGCGACATCAGATCGCCCCCGTCCTCTCGCGTCTGTCGTCGATCGTGGGGACCATGTCTTCGCTACGTCTGTACCAAACGGTCGCCTATACCTATTAGGATTCTAACACTTTTGTGAACGTCCATTCACAGTGACTTTACGGGGACCGAACTGGTCGAGAGAAGAGAATCACGTGCCCCCCATCACGGGCGAACCAACCGTGGGGAGTCGAGCAGTCAATCGATCGTTACCGTCGTCAGGTCGTCGGCGAACCGGACGTCACCGTCGTAGTGAGAACCGATCGACTCGAGCATCTCCTCGCGGCGGCCGTCGGTGTGTGGGTACAGGTGGGTGAGGTAGACGCGACCGATATCGTGGTCGGCGAGTGCTCGTCCGAGCGTCTCGGGAGTCGGATGGTTCGAGACGTCGACGTCGTCGGGGAACGAACAGTCGTGAGCGAAGATAGCCGAGCCATCTGCGAAGTTTGCCAGTCCGGGGAAGGCCTCGCTGTCGCCGCTGAACGTGAACCGGTCGTCGAACCGGTAGGCCAGACACGGCACGGAGTGGCGCGTCTCGTAGGCGGCGACGTCGAATCCGGCGACCGAGAACTCGTCGGCGACGACCTCACGGACCTGCAGGTCGAGTCGCCCCTCCATGTAGTCGAACACAGAGAGCAGGTCGTCGACCAGCGCCTTCGTCCCCTGTGGACCGACGACCTCGAGATGGTCCTCGCCGGCGAGCCAGCGGGCCTTGAACAGCGGGAGGAGGTCCGCGACGTGGTCTAAGTGGTGGTGTGTCAGCAACACCGTCGAGACGTTCTCGTAGCCGATTCCCGACTGCTGGAGGCGGTGGAGGACGCCCGAACCGCAGTCGACGAGCACCAACCGTTCTTCCTCCTGAACCGCGATTCCCGTCTGGAAACGCTCGCCCGTCGGCATCGCACTGCCAGTTCCGAGAAAGGTTACGCGCATACGGGACAGTCCGTTCGAGCCGGGAAAAAGCGTTCTCACTGCCGCCAGTCGAGAGTCGACGTGCTGTGCGTACTACTCCCCGGCACCGCTGCCATCCGCGGTTCCGGCCAGCGTGCGGCCGAGTTCGGCCTCGAGGACTGCACTCGCGTTGAGCGCGATCAGTCCGAACCCGACCTTGGTCAGCAGGTCGAGGTAGGTGATCAGCATCACGTCGACGGTGAGGCTGACGATGCCGATGCCCGGCGGACCGAGCAGCCAGACGATCGGGTAGATCGACCAGAGGACAACCGTGAGGTTCCGCAAACTGGTGAACACCGCCCGGACGCCGTGACCCTGGTCGGCCGCCTCCTCGGTCATCGGCCCGAGCAGGAGATAGAGGAGGCCGAGGTACGCGAGGGCAGCGACGGCGAACAGCCCGTAACCGATCGCCCCCTCGAGCAGCGCCGCGGCGAACCCGAGGACCATCACGACGGTGTTGATCCCGACGACGAGGCCAACCTGCCGGCGGTCGCTACCCGCCAGCAACGCAAGGAAGTAGAGCAACAGGGGTGTCGTCAGGATCCAGTCGATGTACCGCGGCACGAAGACCGTGTCCTCACCGACCGGAATCCACCCGATCTCGAGGGCCATCAGTGCGTACGCAACGGCCGCGATGAGGCTAATCGACGTGAGAACGGCGTAGTACCGGCGATAGGCCGCACTTGCAGCGATGCCTCCCCAGACGAACGCCACGGTCCCCGCGGCCATCCCGAACGCACCGACCCAGAAGAGGGCCGTGGGCTCGATCATCGGCTCACCTCGCCCACGGCGTCGGCGCCGGGTTGCGTGAGCGAAGGCGACTCGGTCACCTCCGAACCCGAGACGCGGATCTCATCGAGTACCTCGAGCAGGGTGTCGGCTCCGTCCGCGAGGCGCTCGACCCGATCGAAGACGTCGGTTGCGACCGCAGACTGGGTCTCTGCGGCCGTGGCGACGTCCGTAGCCTCGTCCGCAGTGGTCTCCGAGATCTCCGCGACGTCGTCGACCATGCTGACGACCTCTGCAGCAGAGTCGGCCTGCCGATCGGTCGAGGTGTTGATCTCCTGTATCCCGGTATTCGCCTCCTCGACCGCCTCGACGATCCGCTCGAGTGAGTCTGCGGTCTCCTCGACGGTGTCGACGCCGCGGGAGATCCGCTCGCTCGTCTTCCGGATGTCCTCGACGGTCGTCTCCGTCTGTGTCTGGATGCGCTCGATCGACGCGGCGATGTCGGCCGTGGCTTCCTTGGTCTCCTCGGCCAGCGACTTGACCTCGCTTGCGACGACGGCGAAGCCGTCGCCTTCCCGGTCGGCGTGGGCCGCTTCGATCGAGGCGTTCAGCGCCAGCAAGTTCGTCTGCTCGGCGATGTCCGCGATGATCTCGGTCACCTCGCCGATCTGCTGGATCTCCTCGTGTAACGACTCCATCGCCGCCACCGATTCGTCGGTCTGTGCTTCGACGTCGTTCATCTCGGCGATCGCCGTCTCGGCAGTCTCGAGCCCGTTCTCGCTGGCCCGGGCGGCCTCGGTCGACGTCTCGGCGACTTCGGCCGCGCTCGCGGCCATCTCCTCGGTCGTCGCCGAGATGTCGTCCATCTCGCGGGCGATCTCCTGGATCTGCTCGGTCTGGACGGTCGCACCGTCCGAGATTTCGGCGATGGTCGCCTCGACGCTCTCGCTTTGCTGACGGACCCGCTCTGCGTTCGATCGGACGTCGCGACTGGCCCCCGAAACGTCGACTGCGAAGCCCTGAATGCGTCCGACGAGCGACTCGAGGCCGTCCATCATCTCGTTGAACGAGTCGGCGATCGACGCCATCGCCTCGGTCTCGCTCTCGGCCGTCATCCGGGCCGTGAGATCGCCCTGCGCACAGCGGCCCATCACGTCGCTGAACCGCTCGGCTTCGGCCTCGAGATTGGCGTTGATCGTCTCGAGTCGCTCCCGCTCTCGCTCGGCGTCCTCCCGGGCCGCCTCGGCCTCCGCGCGTGACTGCTCGGCACGCTCGCGGGCCTGTTCGGCCGCCTTGCGGGCTTCCTCGGTCTCCTCGAGCGAGGACTTCAGCGACGACCGCATCTCCTCGAACGAGGCGTAGAGGTCCCCGATTTCGTCCTCTCGGCGAGTCTCGAGGTCGACCTCGAGGTCGCCCTCGCCCATGCGAGTGGCCTTCGCCGACAGGGTCGACAGCGACGCGGCGGTGTTCCCCCCGACCGTCGCCGCGACCAGCCCGAGGTTGATCACTGTCAGAACGATCAGACCGAGGATCGCCGACGTCGACGCACCCGCGACGGCCGTGGCGTCGCCGGTCTCGAGTGCAGCGGCGACGTCGCCGTAGGCAACGCCACCGAACGCGAGCGTGACGATGGTGACGAGCGTGAATATTGCGCCGAGTTTCGCCGTGTACCGTTTTCGGACGGGGCCCGGTAACAGCCCTCTCGAGACGTTCATGACACGTGATATGGAGATCCCCACTTTATCCGTGCTGGCCAACAGTGTGAACTTCCCCGTCTGGGGCCCTCTGTGGGGACTTCATCGTTAGCCCCATCGTTCATTATACCCTCGACCAGAGGGTCGGTCGATGCGGCAATCCGTCCGCCGGAGCCATCGATGACCGTTCCGTTGAGCTACCTCGAGTTCCACGCGCTGTTCGTCCTGCCGCCGATCGCCGTCCTCGGCTGGCTCGCAGCCCGGCGCGACGACGCCTGGTGGGGTCGGGACCCCCTGTCAGCGGTCGCCATCGTCTGCTTGCTCGCGGTCGTCTACACGACGCCATGGGACAACCTGCTCATCGCCGAGGGCGTCTGGTGGTACGGCGAGGGGACCGTCGTCGCGACGATCTGGCACGCACCCGTCGAAGAGTACCTCTTTTTCGTCCTGCAGCCGATTCTCGCCGCCTTCTGGCTCTTTCAGTTCCCCCGGCTCGAAGACCGGTCGCTTTCGATCCCGCGGGGCCACCGACTCGTCGGGGTGGTCGCCGGCCTCGGCGTCTCCGGCGTCGGATTCCTCCTGCTCTGGACGCCGTCGACGTTTTACCTTGGGGCGATCTGCTTCTGGGCCGGGCCGATCCTGGCGATCCAGTGGGGGTTCGGCCTGACGTACCTCTGGGAGATCCGACGCACCGTCGCGATCGGGGTCATCGTCCCGACGCTGTACCTCTGGGTCGCAGACCGGATCGCGATCGGACTCGGTATCTGGGTGATCTCCGAGACGCACACCACGGGCTACGCCCTCGTCGGACTCCCCCTTGAAGAGGCGCTCTTCTTCCTCGTCACGAACGTCTTCGTCGTCCAGACCGTCGTCCTCTACCTGTGGCTGCTCGAGCGTCGCCACGAACTCCCCGCCATCGTTCCGACACCAGGGGGACGCCGTGACGAAACCAAACCGAGCGACGGCTCCGAGCGCGATGCCTCCTGATGGGAGCCCGCCGCCGGACCGATCTCCCTCACACAGCGGCCGGTCCGTTCTCACGACACCCCCGAGCGATCGTCCACGGGCGCTCGAGACCGCGAAAACGGCAATCCTCGCCTTCGGCGCGGCCGCTCTGGCGATCGGGTTCGCACTCGCAACACTGGTCGAACCGCTTCCGTTCGCAGTGCAGGTGGTCCCGCTCGCAGTTAGCGTCGTCTTCCTCGGGCTTCCCCACGGCGCAGTCGACCATCTGGTTCTCCCGCGGGCCCGCGGCGAGCGAGCGACGCGACGCTCGATCGCACGTCTCTGTGTGGCCTACATCGCGCTCGCCGCGGTCTACGCCCTCCTGTGGCTGCTCGCACCGGTCGTCGCGTTCGTCGGCTTCATCGCCCTGACGATCTTCCACTGGGGACAGGGCGACGTCTACGCGCTCGTCGACCTCCTCGGCGCCGATCACCTCGAGACGCGGGCTCAACGCGCCCTTGCACTCTGCGTTCGTGGTGGGATTCCGATGCTCGTCCCACTCGCGGCATTTCCAGAGCAGTACGCCTTCGTCGCGAGCGCCGTCGTCGGACTGTTCGATCCGGCCGCCGCGGCCGCGCTCGAGCCCGCGTTCACCCCGACGGCACGTCGATGGATAATCGTCGGCGTCGGCGCGCTCGTCGTGGGGTCGCTCGGGTGGGGACTTCTGCGAGCGGGGCCATCGCGCTCGTGGTTGCTCGACGCCGGCGAGACGGTCGGCCTCGTCGCGTTCTTCGCGGTCGTCCCACCGGTCCTCGCGGTCGGCCTCTACTTCGCCTGCTGGCACTCGATCCGCCACGTCCTCCGGACGCTGCTCGTCGACGACGTCGCTGCCGCCGCGCTCGAGCGTCACGACGGCCTCCCGGCTGCGACGCGTCGGTTCGCCCGCGACGCGGCACCGATGACCGCGGGCGCACTGGTCGTCCTCGGTGGCCTCGCACTGACCGTTCCACAGACTCCGGCGACACCGACTGATCTGCTCGGGGTCTACCTCGTCTGTCTCGCCGTCCTGACGCTGCCCCACGCTGCCGTCGTTTCGCTTCTCGATCGCGAGCAGGGGCTGTGGGCGCGTCGGAGCGACTACCCGTAACTCGACGCCGCGCGACGGGCGTCGTATGCGCGCTGCCGTCCTCGAGGCTTACGGCGAACTGCTTCGGCTGATCGAGGCGGGCCGACTCGAGCCCGAAGCGCTGGTCACGCGAGAAGTCGCTCTCGAGGACGTCTCCGCCAGACTGGCTGCGATGACCGACTACGAAACCGTGGGGCTCGAGGTCGTCACGGCGTTCTGATCGGTGGACAGTCGCCACCGGCGACGGGACGACCGGTGGACGGAGAGGTTTTCGGTGCTCCAGCACGTAGAACCAGCCAGAACGACCGTGGTCGATCTCGAGTACTACGACAAGCTCCTGCTCGCCATCGCCGGAAGCTTGGCCCTCGGTGCGGGGATCGGACTCCTGACGCCCGTGGCCCTCTCGACGGGGGTTGCAGGCGGTTCGATCCTCGCGTCGGTGTTCGTCTACGACGCCATGTTCCGGTCGCCGCCGATCCCCAGGGAGACGGTCCACCGGGCGATGGCGGCGATCGTCTGGCACGTGTTCCTCACCGTCACGCTGGTCTCGGCGCTGGCCTGAGTCTCCGTTCTGGGCCGCTCGTGCGGACGAACGGAAAACCGAACGCGGTGATCCTCGAGCGTCAGCTTCACTTTCACTCCGGTGGCCAAACCCTCTTACGCGCCCGTTCCCGAGAGACCTCCAATGGCCGGGACCGAGTTCCTCGAGTTGCCCGTCCCCGAGGCCGACCTGCCGTTCGACCCGGACGAGACGACGGTCGAAGACACCGACGTCTTCGAACTGCTCGAGCCCGCCGTCCAGGAGTGGTGGCTCGCGGAGTTCGGCGAGTTCGTCCCCGAGAACGGGGGGTTTTTCACCCCGCCACAGCGCGGGGCGATTCCGAAGATACACGAGGGGACGAACACGCTGGTGTGTGCGCCGACGGGATCGGGGAAGACCATGTCGTCGTTCTTATATATACTGAATCGTCTCTATCGACTGGATAGAGACACCGAAGACGGCCTCGAGAACTCGGTCTACTGTCTGTACGTCTCCCCGCTCAAATCGCTCGCCAACGACATCCACCGGAATCTCGAGGTGCCCCTCGAGGGCATCGAATCGATCGTCGACGAACGCGACGACCAGACGATCGGCGAGATTCGCCACGCCATCCGCCACGGCGACACCTCCTCGAGCGACCGTCAGAAGATGCTCGAGGAGACTCCCCACATCCTCAACACGACGCCGGAGACTCTCGCCATCCTGCTCAACTCGCCGAAGTTCCGCGAGAAACTCCGAACCGTAGAGTACGTCATCGTCGACGAAATTCACGCGCTCGCGGCGGGCAAGCGCGGCACCCACCTCGCGGTGAGCCTCGAGAGACTCCAGGCCCTCGCCGAGTCAGAGATTACGCGAATCGGCTGCTCGGCGACGATCGAACCGCTCGAGGACGTGGGAGAGTTCCTCGTTGGGCGTGAAGAGCCCGGTGGCGAACACCGGGACTACGAAATCGTCGACGCCCGCTTCGCCCGCGAGTTCGACCTCGAACTCGAGTGTCCGACCGACGACCTGATCAACACGCCCAGAGAGATCGTTCAGGAACGCTTCTACCGTCGGCTCCACGAGCACGTCCAGAAGCACACGAACACGCTCGTGTTCACGAACACCCGGTCGGGTGCCGAACGCGTCCTCCACAACCTCCGGGACCGGTTCGACGACTACGACGAGACGAACTCCGCGTGCCACCACGGCAGCCTCTCGAAGGACGTCCGCCACGACGTCGAGTCCCGGCTCAAATCCGGCGACCTCGACGTGGTGACGACCTCGACCAGCCTCGAGCTGGGCATCGACATGCCCCACGTCGACCTCGTCGTGCAGGTCGGCTCCCCCAAATCGGTCGCCGCGCTGCTCCAGCGGGTCGGCCGCGCCGGCCACCGCGTCGGCCAGACCGTCACGGGACGGGTGATCGCCCTGGACCGGGACGAACTGCTCGAGTGCGCCGTCATGCTCAAGACGGCCGAAGAGGGGTTCGTCGACTCGGTTTCGATTCCCGAGAACGCCCACGACGTCGCCGCCCAGCACGTCTACGGCATGGCCATCGCCGAAATCCGGCCGGAACGGGAGATCCGGGCCATCCTGCGGCGGTCGTATCCGTACCGCGACTTCGGCGACGAGGAGTGGGAGTCGCTCATGCGCTATCTCACCGCCGAATACGCCGGCCTCGAGGACCGCAACGTCTACGCGAAGATCTGGCGCGACGAGAACGACCCGCCCGACGGCGAGCACCACTACGAGGAGTACCCCGTGGGCGAGCCGCTGATCGGCAAGCGCGGCCGCCTCGCGCGGGTGATCTACATGACCAACATCGGGACGATTCCGGACTCGTTCACCTGCGACGTCTACACGCGCGCGAGCGACGAGTGGGTCGGCCAGCTTGACGAGGACTACCTCGACACGCTCGAGAAAGGCGACGTCTTCGTCCTCGGGGGCAACCACTTCGAGTACCGCTACCGGCGCGGCTCGAAGATCTACGTCGACCGCACGAGCGCCCAGCCGACGGTTCCCTCGTGGTACTCCGAACGGCTCCCGCTATCGTACGATCTGGGCCGCGAAGTCCTGGCCTTCCAGGGCGAGTTGCTCGACCACTACGAGGCGGGCGGTCCACCTCGCGTCCGGGCCTGGCTCCGCGACTTTCCGCTGGACGACGACGCCGTCCGGGCCATCGCTCGCCTGTTCGACCACCAGCTCCGCTACGCTGGTCCCGAGAGCGTCAGCACCGACGACCGACTCGCCGTCGAAGTCGTCCGCGACCGCGAGGAGTACGAGCGCCACTACTACGTCCACTCCGGCTCAGGCCGCCGGCTCAACGACGGCTTCTCGAGACTGCTCGCTTACCGCTGTGCCCAGGTCGCCACCGCGAACGTCAAGGTCGCCGTCGCCGACAACGGCTTCGTCCTCACGATGCCGCTGAATCGGAAGATCGACCTCGAGGGCATCATCGACGACCTCGAGCCCGAGCAGGTCCGTGCAGACCTGCGGACGGCCCTCTCGGGGACGGACCTCCTCCAGCGGTACTTCCGGATCAACGCCACGCGCTCGCTGATGATCTTAAAACGCTACAAGGGCTACGAGAAATCCGCGAGCGAACAGCAGGTCTCGAGTGAGATGCTGCTCGGGTTCGCCGAGGACTTAGAGGAGTTCGCTGTGATCGAAGAGACCTACCGCGAAATTCTCGAGGACAAGTTGAACGTGGCCGAACTCGAGGCGCTCGTCGAAGCGATCGACGACGGCGACGTCGCCGTCGAGTGCCAGTTACTCGACTCGCCGACGCCGCGGGCGTTCGGCCTCGCGACCCTCTCTGCCAGCGACGTCGTCCTCGCCGAAGACGAGAGCGCCGCCCTCCAGTCGTTCCACGAGCACGTCCTCGAGGAGATCGGCGAAGAGTCGCTGTCGTCGCTGGCACCGGATGAATGACCCAGCGCTGACGGCAGCTGTAGTCGGTGCCTCTCGAGCAGTGCCGTCACAGCCTCCAGCTGATCCAGCGATCCACGATTCAGCAGTGACTCCGGAATTCGTCGCTCGAGCTGCCAGCATGGTGTTAACAACGATAGGAAACGATCCCGAACTCACTTACTGTTGGAAGCGAATGGGAGGGTATGTGCAGGCTGTACGGTAGTGAAAGGGATGGTACCACAGCGGTGAGGACACCCGGACATCGCCGACCGACACGGGAGTGCGGTCAGCCCGGGGGGCGGTACTCATGACCGACGAGGAGTTCTGGACCAACGGCGGCCACGAGGAACCAAACTGGGACTTCAAGGATCGCGACATTGCGATCCTCTGTGAACTCTCGAACGACCCACAGCTCTCTTCGCGAGAACTGACGGACGTCCTCGAGTCGCGATACGATATCGACGTCTCCCACGTCACCGTCAGCGAGTCGATTCGGCGGATGCGCGACGAGGGCGTCTTCCGGGAGGCGATCATTCCAAACGAAGACTACTACATCTTCGCGCTGTTCGAGTTCAAGTTCAACCCCGAACACTTCGCCGACAACTGGCGCGAGGCGATGGAGTACGTCAAAGAGGACAAGCACACGCTGTTTTTCTTCCTTTCGGACGGCGAGTACCAGTGGAAGAGCGTGATGATGTTCCGCAACCGCCAGCAGGTCTCGAAGTGGATTCACGACTGCTACAAAGAACACGGCGACGTGATCGCGAACCTGCGCAACAGCGCCGTCCACAACGTTCTCAAGTTCCGGACCGACCCCCGGATTTACGAGGACCTGCGGGAGGAAACGGGGGAGTAGGGCCTCGAGTTACGCCTCTCGATCGCTCGGCCTGAACAGCCGGTACGTCGTCCGGCCGACTGCGGCCTCGCCGTCGGAACCGACGACGCTGACGGTGGTTACGCCCGTCGACCCACCGACGCGGCGTACTTCGGCTTCCGCACGCAGGTCGCCGGTCGCCGGGCGCATATACGAGACGTTGAGGTCCGTCGTCGTCATCCCGACCGCCGCCGGGTCCTCGAACGTGGTCCGCAGGGCGAACGCACTCGAGGTGTCGATCAGCGTCGCGACGATGCCGCCGTGGACGGGGTCGTAGCCGTCGTTGCCCACGGGGTTTTCGAACTCCTCGTCGCGCTCGACGACGAGGACGGCCCGGCCGTCAGCCAGGTGCTCGACGTCGATTCCGAGCCAGGAGAGGTAGCCGTGCCGGTCGACGAACGACCGCCACTCGGGCCAGCCCTCGTCGGTCGACTCGGAATCGGCCATCGCTTACTTCCCCTCGAACTCGGGGTCGCGGTCCTCGGCGAACGCCATCGCGCCCTCCATCACGTCGTCGGTGCTCGAGAGCAGGCCGAAGCCCTGACTCTCCATCGCGATGGCGGCGTCGAGGCTGGCGTCCTGTCCCTCGTTCATGACCTTCTTTGCGACCTTGAGGCCGATCGGCGGGCCGCCTGCGAGGTCGTCGACCCACTCCTCGACGAGGTCGTCGAACTCCTCGCGGTCGACTGCGCGGTTGATCAGTCCCCACTCCTGGGCGCGCTCGGCGTCGATGTGCTCGCCGCGGAAGACGAGTTCCTTCGCGCGAGTCTCGCCGAGGACGCGCATGAGTCGCTGGGTGCCGCCACCGCCGGGGATGAGCCCGAGGTTGATCTCGGGGGCACCGAACTCCGACCGTTCGGTCGCGAGTCGCAGATCACAGGACAGTGCGAGTTCGAGGCCGCCACCGAGACAGAAGCCGTCGATCTTCGCGACGACGGGCCGTTCGAACTCGTTGATCGTCTCGAACGTCGGCGTGACTTCCATCAGTTCGGTCGGGTCCGCACCCGCGAAGCTGGTGACGTCGGCACCGGCACAGAACGCGCGGTCGCCTGCGCCCTCGATGGTCGCACAGCGGACCTCGTCGGTGTCGACCGTCGAGAAGAGGTCGTCGAGTTCCTCGAGCAGTTCCGCATTCAGGGCGTTCATCCGCGTTGGGCGGTCGAGTTCGACCCGGAGGACGCCGTCGTCGAGGTCGGCGTTCAGGTTGTGGTAGGAGTCGAGGCCACCCTCGTCGGTGTCGTACTCGTAGAAGCCCGCGCCGGCGTCCTCGCCGGTCTTGCCGTCTTCGACGAGTTCCTCGAGGTATGGGTGGGGCTCGAAGCGCTCGCTGCCGGTTTCCTCCTCCAGGGTCTCCAGTTTCTCGAGGACCTCGTCGAGGCCGATCTTGTCGGCCCGTCGGCAGATTCCCTCGGGGAAGCCGAGTCCGAGTTGAACGCCCGTGTCGACCTCTTCGGGAGTGGCAACGTCGTCGCCGACGAGGAAGGCCGCGCGGTTGATCATACGGGCCTCGACCCGGAGCCAGTCGAAGTCGCCGGCGTCGTCGGGGCCATAGTCGGCACCGTCACCGTCCTCGTAGTCGTAGAAGCCCTTGCCCGTCTTCTGACCGAGTTCGTCGTTCTCGACTTTTTCCTCGGTGATCGGCGGAATCGGGGCACCGCTTTCCTTGCGAACGTGGTAGCCGACGTCGATACCGGTGAGGTCGCCGAGTTCGAACGGCCCCATCGGATAGCCGCGTTCGTGAACCATCGTCGCGTCGGCTTCCCGAATAGTAGCCTCACCCTCCGAGACCATCCAGGCGGGTTCGCCGCCGAACGGGCCGACGATCGTGTTGACGACGAAGCCGCGGACGTCCTTGCGGACGTAGATCGGCGTCTTGCCGATCGACTCGACCCACTCGTAGCCCGCCTGGGCAGCCTCGTCGCTGGTTTCCTCGCCGTAGATGACCTCGACGAGGTCCATCTTCACCGGCGGGTTGAAAAAGTGCAGGCCGAGCACCCGATCGGCAGTGTCGACGGGCTCTGCGATGTCGGTGATCGGCAGGCTCGAGGTGTTGGTCGCAAGCAGCGTGTCCTCGCTACAGAACTCCTCTAAGTCGGTGAAGATGTCGTGTTTCAACTCGAGGTTCTCGGGGGCGGCCTCGATCACGAGGTCGGCGTCGGAAACGGCAGCCTCGAGGTCCGTCGTGGTGTCGATTCGCGAGAGGACCTCGTCTGCGGATTCGTCGATCAGCTCTTTCTCCTCGAGTTTCTCGAGGCTCCAGGCGATCTGCTCGTAGCCGTCGTCGACGAACTCGTCTTTGATGTCCCGCATCGTGACGTCGTAGCCGGCCATCGCGGTCACTTCGGTGATCCCGTGTCCCATGTTCCCCGCGCCGAGGACGGCGACGCGGTCGATGCTGTCGAGTGACATACCCACACGAACGATTACGACCGTCTTAATACCACCGACACACCTTAGCAATGTTAAGCCAGTTGTCTTCGGTTGTACAGCGTGTACGGCACGCGGCGTCACGAGACACCGATCCCCGCTCAGGAGTCGTCCTCGAGTCGCCGCTGCCACTCCTGAACTTTCGCGATGAGTTCCACTGGCGGCGTCTGGTTCACGTCGACCGATTCGAGGTCCTCGAGCACGCGTTTCGTCTCGGGGTCGAGGCTCGCCGCGCTCGGCTCGCCGCCATCGGCGTTGGCCGGCCCGCGGAACTGCCCGCTCGAGAGGTCGAACACCGTCTGGACGGGATCGCTCGAGCCGCCCCTGGCCTCGATGGCCTTCTCCTCGCGCAGGCGCTCGAGAACGTCCGTTGCCCGGTCGACGACGGGGTCGGGAACGCCCGCCAGATCCGCGACGTGGATGCCGTAGGAGCGATCGGTCGGCCCCTCCCGAACCGTCCGGAGGAAGGTGACGTCGCCGTCGCGTTCGTCCGCCGCGACGTGGACGTTGGCCACTCGTGGGAGGTTCTCGGCGAGGCCCGTCAGTTCGTGGTAGTGGGTCGCAAAGAGGGTCTTGGCACCGATCTCGTTGTGCAGGTACTCCGTCGCGGCCCAGGCGATCGAGATACCGTCGTAGGTGGCCGTCCCGCGGCCGACCTCGTCTAAGATGACGAGTGACTCCTCGGTGGCCGTGTGGAGGATGTTCGACAGTTCGCTCATCTCGACCATGAACGTCGACCGTCCCTGTGCGAGTTCGTCGAGCGCGCCCACGCGTGTGAAAATGCCGTCGACCAGCCCGATCTCGGCCTCGCGCGCCGGGACGAAGCTCCCGATCTGGGCTAACAGGACGATACAGGCCACCTGACGCATGTAGGTCGACTTGCCGGACATGTTGGGCCCAGTCACGACCAGAAAGCTCCGATCGTCGTCGAGAGAGACGTCGTTGGGCACGAACTCGGTCGTCTGCTCGACGACCGGATGGCGACCCTGGTCGATCTCGAGGCCGTCGCCCCGGTGTAACTCGGGCTTGACCCAGCGGTTCTCAGCGGCGTGGGTCGCGAGGCTCGCCAGTGCGTCGACGGTCGCGAGCGTCCGGCCGACGTCCTGAAGGAGTTCGGCGTGGGCGGCCACGGTCTCGCGCAACTCCTCGAAGAGGTCGTACTCGAGGTCGCCCCGTCGGTCTTCGAGCCGAAGGATCTCGCGTTCTTTCGCCTCGAGTTCGTCGGTCGTAAAGCGCTTTGAATTCTTGAGCGTCTTGATCTCCTCGTAGTGGTCGGGGACGCCGTCGGCGGCCGACCGGCCAACCTGAATGTAGTAGCCGTCGGTCGTGTTGCGATCGACGGTGACGTGACTGAGTCCGTGGTCGCGCTTCTCGCGGTCGGCCAGGCGCTCGAGCCAGGAGCGAACTGCTTCGTGGCGCTCGATTACCTCGTCTAACTCGTCGTCGTATCCCCGCCTGAACAGTTCTCCCTGCGTGACCGTCGACGGCGGCTCGTCGACGATAGCCGCCTCGAGGGTTTCCCGGAGGTCAGCGGCGGCCTCACGGTCGGGTCGGTCGACGATTTCGGCCAGCGGCGAGTCTGCCAGCTCGGGCGTCGACTCGATCGTCTCGACGATGTCGGGAAGTACAGCGAGCGTCTCGCGGGCCGCCACGAGATCCCGCGCGTCGGCGCTGCCGTGGCTCGCCTTCGAGGCCAGTCGCTCGAGGTCGTAGGCCTCGCCCATGGCGTCCTGCAACTCGTCGCGGGCGAGCGCAGCCGACGAGAGCGCAGCGACCGACTCCTGTCGGCGCTCGAGCGTCTCGAGGGACCGTCGCGGGCGGGAAAGCCACTCCTTGAGGAGACGCCGGCCGGCGCTCGTCTCGGTATGGTCGATCGTCTCGAACAGCGTCCCCTCGTGATCGCCGTGCATCGTTTCGGTGAGCTCGAGGTTGCGCTGGGTGGTCGAATCGAGCGCGACGTGGTCGTCGCCCTGGTGGGTGCCGATACGGGTCATCGAGGCCAGCACGCCGGTGCCGGTCTCCTCGACGTACGCGAGGATCGCCCCCGCGGCGGCGATGGCAGGCTCGTCGACTGCGAGCCGGTCGACGGTTTCGGTGCCGAACTGGTCGCGGACGCTGTGGGCGGCCCGCTTCGGCGCGAACGCTTCGGTCTCGTGGAGCGTCAGGGTCGCGTCGAACCGGTTCCGGACGGTCGAAAGTAGCTCGTCGTCGGTTCTGGCGTCGGGACCGGGTAGCACCTCGACGGGATCGAACCGGTAGAGTTCCGTTAGCGCCGCCTCACGGTCGTCGGCCTCGGCGACGAGGAAGCGGCCGGTCGTGACGTCCGCGAAGGCGAGGCCGTAGCTGGCTCCGTCGGTCCCGTCTGCCGGATCGCCGTCACATACGACCGCCGCGAGGTACTGGGCATCTGCGTCGCTCGTCTCGAGTAAGGTTCCGGGAGTGACGACGCGGACGATTTCGCGGGCGTGGCCGCCGTCGGTCTCGTACTGGTCGGCGACGGCGACGCGGTAGCCGCGTTCGACCAGCGCCTTGAGATACGGCGTCAGGTCGTCGAGCGGGACGCCGGCCATCGGATACGATTGGCCCTGCGAGGACTTCGAGGTCACCTTGAGCTCGAGTTCCTCGCCGACGAGTTCGGCATCGTCACCGAAGAACTCGTAGAAATCACCACACTGCATCGCCAGCACGTCGGCGTCGGTCTCACCCTTGAGCGAGAGGAACTCCCCGACGATACCCGTCGCCTCGGTCATATCCGGTGACAGTCGTCCCATCGCTAAAATGCTGCGGGTTCCGCGGTGGACGTCTCGGATCGTGCTGCTCGAGGGAGCCTCGGCGAAACCCAGTTCGGACTACTCCTCGAGTCGCATCGGCTGTCGCTGACGGTACGTGAGCGTCCGCCAGACCCATTCGACGGGACCGAACTGGAACCGGTTCATCCACCACACCGAAAGCACGATCTGAACCGCCCAGATCGACACGACCACGCCGAGCAATTCCGCCCGGCCAAGTTCGCCGAACAACCCGAACCCGTATCCGTAGAAGATCGTCGTCGCCAGAACCGTCTGCAGCAGGTAGTTCGAGAACGCGGTGCGGCCCACCGCCGTCAACGCGTGGACGACGATCCCCTCCTGAACCCACCGACAGAGCAGCATGATCCCGGCGAGGTAGCCGATCGCGAGGAACGGGGCACCCCAGTAGTTGAACTGGAACGCGAGCGTGAGCACCGGCATCGTCTCCCACGCAAACGCTTCGCGGGCCCAGACCCCGGCGAGGACCAGCACCAACCCGATCCCGCTGGCACCGACGAAGAGACGCCGGTAAAAGCGCGTGCTCCGCTGGTTGGAGATGATACCCCACTTGAAGAGGGCCATTCCAACGATCATCAGGCCACCGAGCATCCAGAACGCCTCGAAGACGAACCCGATCGTGTGAAACTCGAGGACGACCGGGACGCGGTGAGCCATCTGGTCGAACCAGCCGCTCTGGTAGATGTCGATTTCGCGCTCGGGCGAGAATCCCGCACCGAACGCAGCGAGCAGTTCGGCCTCGAGTTCGGCCTGACCGTCCTCGGGAAGCGCGAGGTAGCCGATCCCCATCAGAAGGTACAGCACTCCAGGAAGTGCGTACATCACGGCCCCGAGCAGGAACTGTCGGCGGGGCCGCCAGCGCCACACCCAGACCACGAGAAAGCCGGACAGGGCGTAGAGGACGAGGATGTCACCGTACCAGAGCAGGTACGCGTGCCCGAGACCGATGACGAGCAACCAGAACGTCCTGGCGAAGTGTAACCGTCGACCGGGCTGGTCTTTGCGCGCTTTCGATTCGAGGAACAGAACGATCCCGGCACCGAACATGAAGGTAAACAGCGTCACGAATTTCTGTTCGAAGAAGACGTGACTGATCAACCAGGCGGCGTAATCGACGCCGGTGAAGTTCCCGTAGAGGGCCGGATTGAACGACGCGATCGTCGGCATTCCGAACAGCCAGATGTTGATTACCAGAATCCCGAGGAGGGCGAAGCCACGAAGCGCGTCGAGGGCGACGATCCGGTCGGACGGGTCTGTCGGTCCGGGATCTGACGAATCTGGTGTCGTCTCGGAGTCCTCAGGGGACGCAGTCATCGGCGGATGTGTGTCGTCGTTCGTCGTCATCGGTGAGTGAAGTCCTGGTTCTGAAGGTCGGGGCTGGTAGCAATCCGGAATCGGTTACTCCTGTGACATCATCCTGTTTCGGAAGGATGGTGATAAGAATTACATTTCACGGTCGTCAGTTCGAGCACACGTTCGTGGCCGGTTGTTCGACACGTGATTGGTCGAAAAAACGATATGATACTGACCATCTAGGCAGTAATTGTCATCGAAGACAGAACAGTGGACGGTTATGTGATCAGATTATCGACATCTCGTCGCAGCCGGTCTCCGTATCGAAGCCGGATCTCACGGGCCTCATCCGGACTGACGTAATCACGTCCGTCGATGTTCCTCGTCAGTGGGTCGTATTCCCCAACGTCGAACCCCATTCGCTCGAGATAAGAAGAGAGCGCTGGTGACTCCACCCCCTCGTGTATCGCTTCCTCGACGTAGGTAAGGACAGCATCGAACTCGGGGATCGTGATTCGATCAGCAGTCACCTCACCAGTGTCGCCTTCGATCCGGACTTCCGCGTGATGGAGGTGCTCCATTATCGTGCCGACGTCTTCGGCCAGACGGAGAATCTGGCTTGGAAGCGACGTGTCGGGTGCTCGCCACTCGACAGTTGGCATCTCGTCACGGAGTCTCACTGGCGTCCAGACGATGTCCTGTGGAGAGAAACTGGCATCGATATTAGTTTCACTGACACCTTCGTTCATCGACGCCGCTTTGAACGAGTCGAAGAGCCGGTCGAGTTGTCGCTCCCACTGTCCGACGGTATTGACGTAATCCCACAGCTGACCGTGCAGCGGGAAGTATTCGTAACACTTCTTCCGATAAATGTAGGCTCGAGCACCGTTTGCAACCGTCTCGCCACGGAAGTATGGAGAAGAGTTGAGCAGTGCCAGTGCCGGATCGAGGCTGGCAAGGACGTTGAGTTGATCCGTGACGTTTCGCTTCTCGAAGTGGAGATGCGTCCCGGCACAGTGTTTCGCATAGGCAAAGTTGTCGCCGAGCACACGCTTTTGAATCCGACTCCGCTCGCTGGGCCGGAGCTCGATTGGGCCACTATTGATTGGAGTCCCGAGTGGGACGAGCACTTTGTCGAGTTCGTCGGCTTTGTCGAGTAGCTCGTCGAGTAGTTCGAGGAACGTCGACCGAAGTGCCGAGAACGTCTCACAGGGAGGTGTCTTTAGCTCGAGCAGTGGACGGACGAATTCTTCTTCCACGTTCTCAGAATACTCCGTGAGTTCCCCCGGGCCCGTGAGCTCGCCGTCCTGATCGACGACCCAGTACTCAGCTTCGATGCTTTTCTGCATTGATTTATCATCTTCCTGATTGTGACTCATTGTGCAACTCTCTTGGTTCCTGATTACACAATCGTTTCCTTGGCTTTTTCCAGTGACTCCGCTATTTTGGTTCCCCTGAAGCCGAAGATGTCCGAGTACCCGTTTTCTGACATCAAGATCGGATGGAACGGATCATCTGCGATCAACTTCTGTCCGTCAACGCTTGCATAGGCCGCCCCCGCCGGGACATATGCGAAATTTTCGGTGAAGATCTCGTGGGATATCCCGGGCGGCTTTCGAATCGGGTCGGCCATATGGAAGAACGACGGATCTGTAGCGGACGGCTCACCAGGGAGCGCATCCACCAGCTTGAGAAACGCATAGGCCTGATTTTCGGCGGCCACAGCCGCTTGCTCGGTGCCCTGTGGACCGACCTCGATATCGATCGAAACTCCACAGGAAGTCATCGCCCCCTCGTTTACTCCCCAGTGATCGACGACATACGGAACCGGCAACTGTGCTGCAAGATCGAACTGGCGTGGGTGAGAACGGTGGACGAGTGCAAATGGAGTCGGCTGCGAGTGCGTCCCGTGCAGCGAGAGTGTGACGCGGTCCTGAATCAACTCACGGAGCTGGGCGGCGAGTTTCGCTTCGTGGCCGTCGACAGGGGTGTCAGCGAATGCACGATTGAGGTCCGAGTCCAGATACCGCACACCGGCGTCGACTGCGGCTGGATTGGCAACGACGAACGCAACACCGCGCATCAGGTCGAGATCTGCCTCCCGCAATCGACGGACCACACGGACGCCGCAGGGCTCGTCGCCGTGAACGCCACCGACAACCACAACCTCTGGCTCTCCCGGACCCCGGATGGTCACATCGAGCGACGGTATTCCATTTTTCAAGTTCTTCCCTCACGTTGAAGGGATTCATCCCGATGCCGTTAAAGTTCTGTCTCCCAGAGTATCCAGAAAGATGTACTGAAATTGTCACCAGTGGCTAGAGACGGAACTGTAGTTTGTCTCCCGGGTAGACCAACGCGCCGATGGACCCCCACCTTCGAGAAATCCGGGTACTGTCTCTGGCCCTGCCCCTCTCCATTCTGGGTTACCGCACCGAGACAGCTGTCGACACGAGACTACGTGACTGTATCCAGCAGGCCAGTTTCATCAAATTCATGATATCATCCAACGTGTTCCGAGACGGTTCACTTCGAGCGAACATCTACTGGCGATGCTCCCCGGAACCCGAGCCCCGAGCCTACAGCTCCTCGAGCACAGCCATCGCCGCCTGTCGGCCACTTTCGAGCGCGCCCTGAATCGACGACCACCGCGTGTAGTCGCCGGCGAGGTAGACCGGGCCGTCGGGGTCGCGGACGTCGGGCAGTCGGTCGTGAATCCCGGGTGGCTGGACGAACTGGGCGAACGGGATGCGATCGGTGTGGCACAACTCGAGGCCCTCGACAGCCTGTTCTGGGAACCACGCCTCGAGAGCGCGCCGGGTGCGGTCGGCGAGTTCGCTGTCCGCCGCGTCGGGGGTGCCCAGAAAGGTCGCACTGAGGAGCGTCTCGTCCGCGGGGCCGTACTCGGGGGCGACCTCGCTGAGCGGTGCGATATGGTTCGGCGCTGCGTCGTCGGCGGCGTTCAGGACGAGTCGACCACCCGTCTCGAGGGCGGCCTCGCCGGGAAGCCGGTAGTACTGGGTGACACACCCCCGTGACTCGGTCGGAATCGCGTCGACGCCGGTCAACTCCCGGGCCGACGGTGGATCGGTGGCCACGACGACCGCCTCGGCCGTGACGGTCCCGTCGGCTGTCGTGACCGCGAGCGACCCGTCCTCGCGTTCCCGGACGTCCGTCACGGCGACGCCGGTCTCGAGCGTTCCACCGGCCTCACGGACCCGGGTGGCAAGCTGGGCCGGAATCGCACCCATGCCCGCCGCCGGGACGGCGATGTCGCCCGACGCGAGCGCCCGGAACGTGTACTCGAAGACCCGACTTGAGGTCGACAGCGACCGATCGAGGGTGATGCCGCCGTAGAACGGCGCGAAGAAGTGCTCGCGGAAGCGCCGCGAGAAGCCACGCTGGCGGAGGTACTCGTCGATCGACCGGTCCGGTCGGTCGAAGAGTTCGTCCGGATCGGTGCGAACGAGGTCGGCCCAGAGTCCGGCGACCCGCATCGCGTCGCCTAGCCCCACCTCCGGGCTCGCGAGCGTCGCCGGAATCGTCGCCGGCGACTGGCGCGGATCCGAGAGCATCGAACGGCTTCCGGGGCGGACGACGACTGCTCCCGGCTCGAACCGTCGAAGGGCGAGCGCCTCGAGGTCGAGTTCCCGCCGGACGGCCGGGTACGCGGTAAACAGCACCTGAAACCCGCGGTCGAACTGGTAGCCGGCCCGGTCGTCCCGACGAGTTCGGACCCGGCCGCCGACGGTTTCGCGCCGTTCGAACAGCGTGACCTCGAGCCCCCGTGCAGCGAGGTGGCGAGCGGCGACGAGTCCCGCCAGTCCACCGCCAGCGATTACGACCCGTCGTCGCTGTCTCGCATTCTCGTCCATGTCACGTGATTCGAAGCCGAACCCTAAAGTCCTCGACCCAACAGGGTCGGTTCCGGGACGTCGTGACGAGTGGCGAGTTACGAGTGACGAGTGACGAGTGACGAGGCCGTGCCCGGTCACCACTCGAGGGTCTCGAGTTCGATGTCGTAGTCGGCGACGTCGGCCGCTTCCTCGAAGACGAGGATCTCGAACTCCCAGATTGCCATCGACTCGAGGTCGGTCGTTTCGTCGCGATAGGTGTCCAGTTTCGCGCCCTCGTCGTCGTAGATCGTGGCGGCGACACCAACGCGCTCGAGCGGCGTCGCCGAGCGATTCCCGACGGTGCCGACGACGACGTTCCGTTCGATTCGGTTTACCGTCTCGCCGGGGCCACCCTCGAACGTACAGACTGCCCGCGTGTGTCCGGGACGGAACGCGTGCTCGAAAATGTCGACGTGGTCCGGTGGCGGTCCGTCGACGGGATCGCCCTCGAGGTCGGTCTCCGCTGTATCGTCGGCGCGCGTGGCACAGCCGGCGACCGCCGCGAGGAGTGTGCAACCGCTGGCACGAAGCATCGTTCGTCGACTCGGTGTTCGCGCTCCCACCCGCCGTTCCATGTCGAGCTAGTCGAATATCGCGGCGGTAAGCCTACTGGTGCAACCCTCGAACGCGGCCGACGCGACCGGAATTCCGCTCGGTCGACAGGACGTTCTCACACAGCGGACAGTCACGAGCAATTATGACTCCGTTCGTGGTTGCCCGCTGTGATGGCAGACTCGAGTTCACGGATGTCCCGTCGAAGCGTCATCGCCGCGGCAGCGGCGGTCGGGCTGGCAGGCTGTACCAGTGGCGAATCGGACGATGCGGCGCCACCGGAGGAGGCGGCGGGTACCGACGACGCCAGCGATACCGCCACCTCCCGTGAGGACGACATTCCGGATCGCGATATCGAACCCGACTGGGAGCAAGCGGCCACGTTCCGCACGTGGCTCCGCTTCGACTCGCCCGTCGCGGGCGGCACGCGTCGGTTCGACTACACCGAAGCGTTCCCCGACGACGTCGATCTCGCGACGGTCCTCCCTGCGTTTTCGGACCTGACGATCGACGACGTCGACGGCCACCTGATCCAGGGCTACACGCAGGTCCTCCTCGGCGGGTACGACGTCGAGGCGATCGCCGCCGCTGCCGAGACGGCCGACGAGGCCACCTACGAGGGGACCTACGAGGGATACGCGGTCATCACCGAGGAAATGCCCGGCGGGAGCCAGCGAACGCTGGCGATCGACTCCAGCGCGATCGTGATCGGCGACGACTACGAGGTACGGATCGACGCCCGGAACGGCGAGGCCGACCGTCTCGAGGACGTCGACCCCGAGTTCACACACCTCTTCCACGAACTTCCCCACGAGACGACCGTCACCGGGCAGTACGACGCCCCGCAGGGGAGCGTCGTCAACGAGGACATCTACCTGTGGGGCGTCTCGAGCGAGACGCCGATGGCCGAGGAGATGACCTGGGTGTTCGTCTTCGACTCGGCCGACTCACTCACCGAGGAGGCACTCGAGGATCTCGAAGCCGTCTCGAGTGACGTTCACTCGGCCGAGCGCGACGGGCGGACGGCGACGGTCGTGGGCGCGCCGCCGGAGGTTCCCGAGGAGGCGGCGCCGGGCGAGTAACCGACGGCACTCGGAACCTGAAGCAGGGAGTCCGAGCGAGGCTACGCCCAGATCAGTGAGAGAAAGAGGACCGCGTTGTAGAAGCCATGGATGGCCGACACCACGACGATGTTCCGGTACCGTTCGTAGATCCCGCCGAGGACGAGCGAGAGGACGAAGATGCCCGCGAGCGAGACGAGAACGGTCTCGAGCGGCGGTGCCTGCATGGAGTAGGCAAACAGGTGGACAGCGGCGAAGAGGATCGACGTGACGACGACGGTCCCGGCGGTGCCGTAGGCGGGCCGGAGGTAGTTCTGGATCAACCCCCGGAAGAGCACCTCCTCGACCGGTCCGATGACCAGGATCGAGAGGACTGCGAGACCGACGTAGAACTGGACGCTGCCCTCTTCGAGCATGAGAGCGTGTTCGGAAGGCGGCACGCCGAAGTACTCCGGGACGACCGACGTGACTAAGCCGAGCGCGAGCAGTCCGATCACGCCACCGACGACGACGAGCACTTCTCGAGCGTTCGGCACCGAAAACCCGACGGCCCGCCTCGGGACCCACCCTCGCCAGAACGAGATCGCGGCGAGGATAGCCGTCCCGACGCCCATGACGACTGGATCGACGAAGATTAGCACGCGTTCGATGGACTCGAAAAACGTCATGGGATCGTCGGCAACGAAGGCAAACGGAAGTAACGCGAAACTCAGCAGCAGAAATACAGCCATCGAAAATGCGAAGACGCCGACGACGTAGCCAGTCGCACCGAGGAAGGCTGCCAGCCGAGAGCGCTCGTGTAACGGCGGCCGGTCGTCGTCCTCCCCGGGTCCGTCGTGACCGGGATCGGTGCCGTGTGGATCGCCACCCGGCGGCGTTTCGGCTGGGGCCCCGGGTTGCGTCGACTCGTCGTACGAACCGTCGGCACGGGCGCGGTCGTGATCGTGATCGCGGTCGTCCACGTCCCGATCGTCGCCCCCGGTCCGGGGCCAGCCAGGCTCCCGGTCGTCGTCTCGAGGAGGGTCGTCGTGCGGGGAAGGCATACGTGCCCGTTCGATCGGATCGCGTTTCAGTCTGCCGATCACTGACAAGAAGGGGGCCTCGTCGCTCGAGACGACCGACCGGGTTGGGCTGCCGGTGAGAAAAAGACGGCTCGAGTCAGACAGGGCACCGGCAATTTGACCGTGAGTAGAAGCGGGAAGGTAGCGTCGCTAGTGGCGGTCCAGGCCTGAACTGGTGGGTGGAACCGAGCGCGGGTGACCGGGTTCACTCCTCAGTCGACGCGTGGAACGGTACTAGTGACCGTTCAGCGTGATGTAATCGACGCGGATGATCCGGTCGTCCTCGTTGAGTTCCTGTTTCGCGGCGTCGGGAACCTGACTGTCGACGTTGTAGACGGTCAGCGCCTCGCCACCGTGGGTCTCGCGGGCGTTGAACATCCCCGCGATGTTGACGTCGTACTCGCCCATGACAGAGCCGATGAGGCCGATGACGCCCGGCTCGTCCGTGTTGCGCGTGACGACCATCTTGCCGTGGGGGATAGCGTCGACACGGTAGCCGTCGACGCGGACGATCCGCGGGTCGTCGCCCGCGAAGAGCGTTCCCTCGACGGCGACCTCGTCGTCACCGTTTCGCACGGTGACCGAGACCAGACTCTGGAAGTCCTCGGCCTGGCGGGTCTTCGACTCCGTGACGTCGACGCCGCGGTCTTCGGCGATCTGGGGAGCGTTGACGGCGTTGACCTGCCACTCGAGCGGTTCGAAGACTCCCTTCAGGGCGCTGGCGGTGACGAACTCGGTGTCCTCGTCGGCGATGTCACCCTCGTAAGCGACCTCGATTTCCTCGATTCGGCCCTCGAGCAACTGGGCGGCGACCTTGCCGGCGGTGTCGGCGATCTCGATGTAGGGCTCGACCCGCGGGAACGCACTCTCGTCGATCGACGGCGCGTTCAGCGCGTTCGCGACGGGTTCGCCCTCGAGCGCGGCGACGACCTGGTCGGCGGTCGAGGTGGCGACGTTCTCCTGGGCGGCCTCCGTCGAGGCGCCGAGGTGGGGCGTGACGACGATCTCGTCGTGTTCGAGCAGTGGCGAATCGTCGGCGAGTGGTTCCTCGGCGAAGACGTCCAGTGCCGCGCCGGCGACCGTGCCGTCTTCGACTTTGGCGGCGAGGGCGTCCTCGTCGACGATGCCACCGCGGCCGACGTTGACGAGGTAACCGTCCTCGAGCAAGTCGAGTTCGTTCTCGGCGATCATGCCCTCGGTCTCGGGGGTCAGCGGCGTGTGAATCGTGAGGAAGTCCGCGCGCTCGAGACAGGCCTCGAGGTCGACGAGTTCCGCGCCGATGCGGGCGGCCCGGTCCTCGGAGATGTAGGGGTCGAACGCGACGACGTCCATCCCGAGCGAGTCGAGCTTTTTCGCGACCTCCTGACCGACGCGGCCGAGGCCGACGACGCCCAGGGTCTTGCTGTCGAGTTCGGCACCGAGGTAGTCGCTCTTTGCCCACTCGCCGTCTTTGAGGCGGGCGTGGGCCTGTGGGATCGAACGGGCGATGGCGAACGTCATCGCGACGGTGTGTTCGGCCGCCGCGCGGACGTTCCCCTCGGGGGCGTTGGCGACGATGACGCCCTCGTCGGTCGCGGCGTCGATGTCGATGTTGTCGACGCCGATCCCGGCGCGGCCGACGATCACGAGTTCGTCGGCGGCCTCGAGGACCTCCGCGGTCACCTCGGTGCCAGAACGGACGATGAGTCCGTCTGCATCGGAGATGGCCTCGAGGAGTGCCTCGCCCTCGAGTTCGTAGCCCGTTTCGACCGCACAGCCTGCGTCTCTCAGTACGTCCAGACCCGCGTCGTCGATGGGGTCCGTGACGAGCACCTTCATGCGCGAGACAATCGGGTCGAGCAGGTAAACCCTTCCGTTGTCGTCCTGCGCCGGCAAGATTCTCCGCAGTTCGACTCGAGCGGCCACAGCGGACCAGAACGCCCGGCCGATGACCGAAGCCGCGGACTGCTCGAGGCCGCGAAACGGTGTCTTTAGGCGACCGGCCCCCGACCCACCCCGTATGAGCCACGTTCCGGAGTTCGAAGTGATCCCGGCGGTCGACCTGCAGGATGGCGAGGTCGTCCAGCTGGTCCAGGGCGAGCGCGGTACGGAGAAGACCTACGGCGACCCCGTCGAGGCCGCCCAGCGCTGGATCGACGCCGGTGCCGAGTCGCTGCATCTCGTCGACCTGGACGGCGCGTTCGAGGGCGAACGCAAGAACGCCGCGGCCATCGACGCCGTCCTCGAGACCGTCGACGTCCCCACGCAACTGGGCGGCGGCATCCGCACGGTCGAGGATGCCTGCGACTTGCTCGAGCGCGGGGTCGACCGCGTGATTCTCGGGACTGCTGCCGTCGAAGAGCCAGAGATCGTCGCCGAGATCAGCGAGCGGTATCCAGAGAGCGTCGTCGTCAGTCTCGACGCGAAAGACGGCGAGGTCGTCGTCGAGGGCTGGACCGAGGGCGCGGGAATCTCGCCCGTCGAGGCCGCCGAGCGATACGACGACCTCGGTGCCGCCGGGATCCTCTTTACGAACGTCGACGTCGAGGGGAAACTCGAGGGCGTCGCCACCGAACCCGTCCGCGAACTGGTCGAAGCAACCGACGTCCCGGTGATCGCCAGCGGTGGCGTCGCCACGCTCGAGGACGTCCGCGCACTCGAGGACGCTGGTGCTGCAGCCGTCGTCGTCGGGAGCGCACTGTACGAGGGAGCGTTCACGCTCGAGGAAGCGCAGGCCGCCACGCAGTGATCGAGAGCGATCGAGGGCTACTCGAGCAGGTGTCCCTCGAAGAAGTCCCTGACGGCGTCGGCGATCTCCGGCTGGGTCCCGAGGAAGAAGTGATCGGCCGGTAGCGGGTGAATTTCTGCGCCGCGGTCGCGGGCGCGCTCGACGATCGGTTCCCAGTCGACGGTCGTGTCGCGCTCGCCGTGACAGACCTGCAGTGGTCGGTCGAGCTCGGCGAGCGCCGCGTGGGCGTCGAGATCGTCGTCCGCACCGAGTTGGGCCGTCGGCGCGAGGACGGATACCGCCTCGAACGCCACCTCGAGCCCCGATTCCGACTGGACGTCGACTGCTGCCAGCAGCGAGAGCGTCGCGCCGAAGCTGTAGCCGAACAGGCCGACGCGGTCGTACTCCTCGGCAGCCCACGCGAGGGCGTTGCGAACGTCGGCGCGCTCACCGTGACCCTCGTCCCACGGTCCGTAGTCGAATCGCAGGCAGGCGATCCCGGCGTCGGTCAGCGCGTCGGCGACGGCAACGAGCCGTCCGTCAGTTCGCGACCCCCCGTGCTGGGGATGGGGTGGACAGGCGACGACGATCGCCTCGGTGTCAGACTCGTCGCCACCAGCCGGCTCCTCGAGCGTTCCGCGGACGTCTCGGCCGCCGGGGATCAACACGTCGCTCATAGCCTCGAGCGGGACGCGTGGACGGGTATGCGTTTCGGGTAATGTGACTGTTACAGAATTCAGTACCTGTAAGTAACTACCAGTAGTAACCAGTAACATCAGAATGCCGCGGTTGTACTCGATTGGTGAGTTCGCGGATGAACTCGGTGTTCACGCCCAGACCGTGAAACGTTGGTGCCGCAACGACGATCTTGACTACACCCGAACACCCGGCGGTGAACGACGAATACCACATCGGGAACTTCGCCGACTTGCTGGCGATACTCGTCCGACAGACCGTGTTGTACTCTACGCTCGCGTCTCCAGTCACGGGCAGAAAGACAACGGCGATCTCGACCGCCAACTTGAGCGACTCACAGACTACGCTCACGACCACGGCTGGAGCGTTGAAAATACATACACCGACGTTGGCAGTGGCCTCAACGAAGACCGTCGTGGACTCGACTCGCTCCTTGATGACGTACAAGAAGCCGACTATGGACGCATTCTCGTCACCTACGAAGACAGACTTACTCGCTTTGGCTTCTCGTATCTCGAACGGTATTTCGACTGCTACGGTGTCACCATCACTGTCATCGAAGACGAGACGGACAAATCAGCACAGGAAGAACTTGTTGACGACCTCATCAAACTCGTCGCCAGCTTCAGCGGCAAACTCTACGGAATGCGTTCATCGAAAAAGAAACAGGTTGTCAACACCGTCGAATCTGAGGTGAAAACCGATGAGTGACCACCTCTCGCTCCCGATTCACCTCCCAGATGAGGACGACAAACGATTCGATCGACTGGCAACACTCACCCGTCGTGTCGCCAACCATGTCCTTGAAGACCACTGGACGCCAGTCCATCTGGACGGCATTGCC
The DNA here is from genome assembly GCF_002156705.1 of Natrarchaeobaculum aegyptiacum. Taxonomy (NCBI): domain Archaea; kingdom Methanobacteriati; phylum Methanobacteriota; class Halobacteria; order Halobacteriales; family Natrialbaceae; genus Natrarchaeobaculum; species Natrarchaeobaculum aegyptiacum. Next base: position 2,175,341 of record NZ_CP019893.1, on the reverse strand, counting down.
GACGCACCGCATCAGGCATGGAATTACTTCGATGAACACGAACCGTTCGACGAACTCGGCCTGTATCTCCCCTCGCGGTTTCGACGGTGCATCTTGCAGAAAGTCGGTGAAACGCTCCGAAGTCACGCCGACCGCCGAGACGCCTTCCAGTCCTTCCAAAGCGTGTTGCCCGACCATAAAATCCGACGTATCCACCGTCGTCGCATCAAAGAACAACTCTGGGGTGACGGTGACTACCTCTCGTCGGGATACGTGGACATCCTCATCGACCAACTCAACAGCTACTACGACCGTCATGGCACGTATCCTGCCACGTATTTCGAAATGCAGGACTGTCCAGAGTACGATAGCGGCGTATTGCCGTTTTCTGCGGACGACGGCCCAACGAGCGGCCAAGCCGTCAAATACCAGTACGACACCGACAGTGAGACGCTGACCATTCGTCTCAAGACACCGGACACGCTGTCGCCGGAGACACGAGGTGACTGGTCGTGGACAGAGTACGAGCGTGACGGCTACGAGGCGTTTCATGACCTCCTCGCTCACGGCGATCTCTCGGCTCCCGAGTTTCAGCCCGCTCGTCGAAAGACCGGTGACACCTATTACGAACTGTCCTTCCCCGCCGAAGTCGAACACGCGGAGACGACTGACGGCACAGACTGCGTACTGGCGCTTGACGCCGGGATGCGAAAAGACATGACTGCCGTGGTGGTCACTGACGAGGGTGAGCAACGATCCACGCCACAGTTCATCCAGTTCACAGACCGCGAGAAGATGCGACGACTGCACCGCGAACGTACCCGCCTGAACGACCGCCTTGCCGCGTCGCGCCGTGGCGGTCGCTCGCATACTGACGAGTTCGCCCACATCCACAGTGAGTACGAGCGAGTGAACAGCAAGATCCAGCACAAGCGCGATCAACTAACACACGACGTCGCAAACCAAGTCCTCGCACTTGCACTCGCCTACGACGTAGACGCCATCGTCCACGAGGATTTGCGGTCGCTCTCCCCGCCGAGTGACGAAGGCACGTTGTCGTGGGAATTGTCGTCGTGGGCGCGTCGAGACATCATCGAAAAAATCGAATACCGGGCAGAGTGTGCCGGTCTCGCTGTTGAGCGAGTCTATCCACAGGGAACAAGTCGGTCGTGTCCCCGGTGTGGCTCAACCGGCCACACCTGCAAGTCACCCGACCACCAGCAAGAACACTGGTGGGGCGGGCACTTCCGGTGTGACAACGCCCGGTGTGGGTTCGAGGGCGACCGGGACTACATCGGGACACTGAACGTAGCTCGCGTGTTCTTCAGCGACACGGACGAGCTAGACCACGGTTTCACGTCCTCCTATACGGGGGATTCTGAAATCGTGCTAGCTGGCCGTTCCGCTGGTGAGCAGTCCGATGGACTGCGATCCTCGTCAGAACTCCCTTCTGACGCTGGCACGCGGCTCACGTTCGGATCTGGCATCGTCGCCTACGAACCTGAACAGGCAGCGGCGACCACTGGTGGTGGGTCGGCTGTCATAGCACCCGCTGTCGTCTTGCCCGAGTCGAATGCGGATGGGAGTGATGGACGCGGACCAGTCGTCCAACAGTGTACCCGTTTTGTACGGTGTACTACTGAAAGCTACTGAAAATTGGAACGGTTCTCGAGGTCGCACGCGAGGCACTTCGTGGACTGTCGTTGAAGTGATGTTTTTAAGGGTGACGAGCAATAGGTACGACTATGGGCATCCTCTCTCGGACCTCCTACGTCATCCGGTCGAAGATCAACTCGCTGCTCAACCGGGCCGAGGACCCGACGCAGACGCTCGATTACTCTTACGAGCAGATGCGCGACCAGCTTCAGGACGTCAAACGTGGGATCGCCGACCTCACCACGCAGAAAAAGCGCCTCGAGATGCAAAAGCGTCGGCTCGAGGACAACGTCGAGAAACACAACGAACAGGCACGAACGGCGGTCCAGCAGGACCGGGAAGACCTCGCACGGCGGGCGCTCGAGAAGAAGAAGACGAAGATGAACCAGATCGAGGACCTAGAGCGCCAGATTTCGGATCTCCAGAGCCAGCAGGATCAGCTCATCGAGCAGAAAGACGAGCTACAGGCACGCATCGAGGAGTTCCGAACCAAGAAGGAGACGATGAAAGCCCGCTACGAGGCCGCAGAGGCGAGTTCGACCGTCTCCGAAGCGATGACTGCGACGGGCGAGGAGTTCGAGGACGTCGGCCGCGCCATCGAACGCGCCGAAGAGAAGACCGAGGACATGGAGGCCCGGGCGGCCGCGCTGGACGAGCTCCACGAGTCCGGCGCGTTCGACGACGTCCTCTCCGACAAGGACAACATCGACCGGGAACTCGAGGAACTCTCGGCAGGCAGCGGCGTCGAAGCCGAACTCGAGACGCTCAAGTCCGAGGTCGGCGGCGACGAGGGCGAGAGCGACGCTGAACCCGCGGGCGCGACCGAAGTCGACAGCGAGGTCGACGAAACCGAGCTCGATGACCTCGAGTCGGACGTCGAGGATGGCGAAATCGAGGCGGAACTCGCCGAACTCAAGGACGAAGAGTCCTCCTGAGGCCCGGGAGACGACCAGCCACCGCTCCCTCCCGCGTCCGAGAGACGGGTGCACTCGAGCCGGGAGCCGATCCATTTTCCGTCGACCCAGGAGTACAGTTTCGAGAGGGCCGATGGCGCCGCAGACGGCTCGTCGGTCGTCGATCGCCACCCGGAGCGGGACGGTCGGTCTCACTCAGTGTGACATGTACCAACAATTACCACTGTTGGGCACCTACGGAGGGTATGGCAACCGATTCGATCGGCGATTCGCTGTCGGTCACCGAGCAGGTCGTCCTTCTCGGCGTCGTCTCGGTCCACCGGTCAGGTGAGCTACCGGTTCAGACCCACGACCTCCGGGGCGCCTGTCGACGACTGGTCGACGACCTCGAGGCGGACCTCGTCGGCACCCCGACCGAGGCGGACGTGATGCGCGCGCTCTACCGACTCGAGGACGAGGGCGTCGTCGAGGAGGTCGAAGAAGGATCGACGTCACCGACCGGGAAGGGCCGACCCGCCTATCGGCTCGGTCGAGAGCCGGAGGCGGTGCTCGAGGCGGTCGACGACGACCTCGTCGAGGGGGCACTCGAGTGAGGGACCGTCCTCGAGGAGGTCCACGAGTGACGCAGCCGGGCGGCTACGGGGCCAGCGTCAGGACGGGGTCCCGAGCACCGCCACGTCGTAGGCGTCGATCTCGGCGGGCGACTCGAGGACGACGACTTCGAACGCCCACCCCGTCTCGGGCTCGAGGTCGCCGACGGTGTCGACGTACCGGCCGAGCTGGTCGCCGTCGCCGTAGACGCGGGCGCGGACCTCCGCGAGCTGGATTCGATCACCGCCGTCGTTCCGGACAGTTCCCTGAACGATCGACCCACGGTAGTCGTCCTCGAGCACGAAGTCGTGGTCCTCGAGTTCGAGATCGCCGATCGGCGTGACGCTTTCGTTGATCTCCGTTTCGGCGAGGGCTTCCGCGGCGACTGTCTCGTCGGGCGACCGTGGGCCGCCGTCGACGTCGACGGTTCCGTCCTCGTAGGCCGGGGCGTCGTCGCCGAGGACGTCGGTGCAGCCGGCGAGTGCGACAGCCACTCCAGAGCCGAGGCCCGCGAGGACGCGCCGACGGTTCGCTCGAGGACGTGACGTGCGCGACGCTCCCGACGGCGTTCGCTGGCGGGTCATAGACGACGCGAGGGCGCGAACGCATTTCAGTCCGTAGCTTGCGGACCTGTTCTCGGCGCGCTCTGGGCCCGTGTCGGGATGTGCAACGCGGGGCCTTATCGACGAGACCGCTGAACGAGGCGGCATGGGGTCCACAGACCGCGACGAGACGATCGGCTCCTACGGGACCGACATCGGGAAACGGACGAACTCGTGGACCCGGTTACGGGACTGGTTCCTCGTCGAAGCCGATCGGCTGGTCGTCGCGGGGACCATCTCGCTGGCGACGTTCGTCGGCTTGCTCGTACTGAACGAACTCGGCCTGATCGCGTTCGTCAACGACGATTCGATCACCCGGCTCGCCGGCGGCATGATCGCCGGCACGTTCTCGCTCGTCACCCTCGTCGTCTCGATCAACCAGCTCATCCTCTCACGGGAGTTCACCGCCGCCGGCGAGTCCGAGTCACAGATCGAAGGCGTCGTCGACTTCCGACAGGACGTCGCCGACGTCGCGGAGATTCCGGCCGCGCCGGCCTCTCCCACGCGCCTGCTCGAGGTGGTCGTCCACGCGATCGGCGATCGAGCCGAGGCCCTCTCCGATGCGGTCGCCGATCACGACGCGTCGGTCGCCGACCCGATCGACGCCTACGCCGCCGAAGTCCGAGAGAGCGCCGATCGAATCGACGACACCCTCGAGCACACCACCTTCGGCACGTTCCGTGCAGTCTCGGCAGCGATCGGCTACGACGACGCCTGGCACCTGTACGCGGCACGGCACATTCAGGGACGCTACGGCGAGCAGTACTCCCGGGAGGCCCAGGAGGCGATGGAGGAGCTAATCGACGCGATCGAGCTGTTCTCGGTGGCTCGAGAGCACTTCAAGACGACGTACCTGCAGCGAGAGCTCACCCGATTTTCCCAGCTGACGATCTACTGTGGGGTGCCGGCGGTGCTGTCAGCGATGATCCTCGGCTTCGTCTACGCCGACCCGACGGGACCGACGATCGCCGTCGGCGCTCTGCCGTGGGTCGCGAGCGCCCTCGTTACGATCGTCATTTCGCCGCTCTCCCTGCTCACGGCGTACATCCTCCGGACGGCGACGGTGACCAGACGGACCGTCTCCACGGGCCCGATGCTCCCCCAGAAAGATCCGGACGAAGGGCCGTTCGAGGTAGAAGCCGGCGACGGACGCGGGACCGGCAGCGGAACCGGAACTCCCTCCGACTGAGCGCCCAGTATGGACCGTCGCCCTCGCCACCACCCTGAGCGTGACTGCCGGGCGTGAACTTTTGGTCGGCGACGTGGTCGATCCATCACTCGATGAGCGATTCGGACACAGACGATGGCGAGAGCGACCGGCTCGGGGGTCCACGACTCTGGATACTACTCCGGGTAAACCGCTGGGTGCTGACCACTGGCATCCTGTTTGCGGTCTTTGTGGTCCTCGTCGGTGCCAGCCAGCTCGGACTGACGCCGCTTCGCACCATCGTCGAGAACCAGGACGGCCTCGAGTTCCTCTTCTCTGCGTTCATCGGCGCGATCATCACGGGGACCTCGATCGTCGTCACGATCAACCAGCTCGTCCTCTCACAGGAACTGGGTGCGGTCGGCGAACAGCGCGAGCGGATGGGCGAGGCGATGGGGTTCCGACAGGACACGGAGGACACGATCGACGAAGACGCCAGCCCGCCCGAACCCGCCGCGTTCCTCTACGAACTTCTGGATGGCGTCGAGAGCCGGGCGAACGAACTCGAGACGGAGATGGAAGACGAGCGCGACGAGGAGGTTCGCGAGAAGATCGCCGACTACGTCGAGGACGTCACCGGGAACGCAGACGAGGTCAAAGACGACCTCGAGGACGCCCAGTTCGGCACGTTCGAGGTGATCTGGGCTGCCCTCGAGTTCAACTACTCGCGGAAGATTTACGACGCACGAAAGATCCGCGCCGATCACGAGGGGTCGCTCTCGGACGAGGCGAACGAGAAACTCGGCCACATGATCGACACGCTGAAACTGTTCGGGCCGGCCCGGGAACACTTCAAGACGCTGTACTTCCAGTGGGAACTCATCAACCTCTCGCGGGCGCTGCTGTACATCGCGGTGCCAGCGCTGACCGTGATGGCGTTCATGATCATGTACATCGACGCCAGCGCGCTTCCCGGGACGACGCTGGGCGTGGACAACCTCGTCTGGCTCACGAGCGCTGGCTTCGTGATCGGTATCTCGCCGTTCGTCGTCTTCATCGTCTACATCCTGCGGATCGCGAGCGTGGCGAAACGCACGCTGGCGATGGGGCCGTTCATCCTCCGGGAGTCACAGCGAGACGAGGATCTGGGCTGACTACCAGCCGGGAACGAACTCTTCGGGCCTTCGGTCCGGGCCGACGTCGTCCGGGAGAACGGCCCACCCCAGGTCGTCCTCGCCGGGCGTCGCGTCGTCGAACCCGTCGGCCGGGTCGGCCGGGTCGAGGTCCCGGTACTCCGCCGGGGGCGCGTCGTGGGCGTAGACGCCCTCGGGATGGTCGACCGTCCAGACGTGCATCATGCAGGGCGTCCGGCAGGGAAGCTCGAGGTCGCCGTCCTCGAAATCGCGTTCGTAGGCCTGCCGGTAGAACCACCAGGCGAAGCGACCGGGGAGGCCGGCGTGGTAGTGCCAGGGAGCACAGCGGCCGTCGTCGCGGTCGGGGAGGTGGTGGTCGTGGTCGTCGTGGTGGTCGTGACCATCCCCGGTGTGACCGTCCGCAGGGTCACGTTCGCTCTCGAGATCCAGCGGCTCCCCGGCGTCCGGCCTGCGGACGGGTCCCGCAAAGCCGTCGTCGTCGGCCTCGAAGACCGTCGGTGCCTCGACCGGGTCGCCCTCGAGCGTCGCGACGAACATCACGCCGATCGATCGCCACGATTCGTTGTCGACGAGGACCGACTCCGGCCGCCCGGGATCGAGCATCACGTCGTCGCCGACGTACTCCGGCGAGAGCCAGTGTGACCAGCCGTCCTCGCCGTCCGAAAGCGTGTCGAAGTACGGTTTGAACCCCGCATCGGCCAGCGCGCTCGCATCTGGATACCGCTCCTCGAGCGTCTCCGCGACGGCCGACTGCAACTCGAGGGTCGCCGGGTGGTCGTCGTCGCAGGCGTCCGTGCTCGCGCCGTCGCAGGGACCCATACTCGGTCGGATCGTCGCCTCGGAACACCGGCCCGTGAAAGCGGGCGCGGGGTCGGGATCCGTGGCGCTCGCCTGGCCGATCCCGGCGGCCGAGATCGATACCGTGGTCGCCGTTGCGCGCAAGAGCCGCCGTCGAGAGACCTCCGTGCCGTCAGGACTGTCTGTCATTCCAGCACGGACCACACCGAGGACGTACCTAAACGATGTTGGCGATCGTAGCGACTGTGGGGAGCGGTGATCGGTTCGACGCCCTCGAGCCCGAAGGAAGCCCTTATGGGTCGTCCGACGACACTCAGAGACGATGATTCAGGGGGCAGGCGAGTACGGCGTCGACCTCGAGATTGCCGACGCAGCGATCGAGGATCTCCTCGCAGTGAGTCCCGCGGACGTCTCGGCCCCCGACCGACTGACCTTCGCGCGGAACGTGTTCGTGCCGCTGACGACTGCCTGTCGCTATACGTGTACCTACTGTACCTACTTCGACCCGCCGGGGCAGGCCTCGCTGTTGAGCCTCGAGGAAGTTCGCGAGATCTGTCGGCGCGGCGCGGACGCGGGCTGTACGGAGGCGCTCTTTACCTTCGGTGACGATCCGGACGACCGCTACACGGAGATCCACCGGCAACTCGAGGCGTGGGGCCACGACTCGATCCACACCTACCTGCGCGAGGCCTGCGAGGTCGCCCTCGAGGAGGGCCTGTTACCGCACGCGAATCCGGGCGACCAGACCCGCGAGGAGATGGCTGCCGTCGCCGACGTCAACGCCAGCATGGGGACGATGCTCGAGACGACGGCCGACGTCGCCGCCCACGCCGGGCCCCGGACGAAGGTGCCCGGCCAGCGCCTGCGGACGATCCAGAACGCGGGTGAACTCGACGTGGCGTTCACGACCGGCATCCTCGTCGGCATCGGCGAAACGTGGCGCGACCGCGCCGAGAGCCTGCTCGCCATCGCTGAACTGCACGACCGCTACGATCACGTCCAGGAGGTGATCGTCCAGCCCGTCCGCGAGAACGACCGCTGGTCCGGCGGGGAACCCGACCTCGAGACGATGCGTCGTGTGACGGCGATGGCCCGCGCGGCCCTCCCCGAGGAGGTGTCGGTGCAGGTGCCGCCGAACCTCGTGGCCGCGGGCGAACTGATCGACTGCGGCGTCGACGACCTGGGCGGGGTCTCGCCCGTGACCGACGACCACGTCAACCCCGACTACACGTGGCCAGCCCTGCGCGAACTCGAGGCGATCGCCGACGACGCTGGCCTCCCGCTGGTCGAACGACTGCCGGTCTACGAGCGATTCCTCCCGCCAGCGCTGCGTCCACGGGGATTCGACGGCGAACCCGCAGAGACGGCGACGTCCGGCGACGACGATCGTGAGTGGATCGCGCTACCGGTTCGCGAGGCGATCACAGCCGACGACGCGGCCGGTGCCCGCTACCGACGCGTGCTCGACGATCGGTTCGTGACCGGCAGACGGTAACCAGTTCGTGAGTGGCAGTCGGCGATCGTTACCCACCGGAACGGGGCCATTTACTAACCCGTTACTTCGGTGATACATCGGCGATGAATTTCGTGCTAGCCCTCCCCGCCACGAGCGCGCTCGCCGACGACCCCGATTTCCGGGAGCGTGATACCGCGTGAGCGGTCGACGTGCTGGGGCGATGGTCGCTCTTCTCGTCCTCGCGAGCGTCGCCGGCGTCGCATCCGTCGGCGTCGACGGCGTGACAGCCCAGTCCACCCACGACGCCGGGGGCGACTCGAGCGACACGTACGTCGTCGAGCAGGCTGGAACGTGCCACGAAATCCAGCCGCTCGAGACCGGCGGCACAGTCGAAGGGTTCTACGACTACCGAAACCACGAGACCCACCCGGACATCGACGACAACGAGTACAGTTCCTACGGGACGACCCACCTCCAGCGAGACGACACGAGCATCCTCATGCTTCACGAGGGGACCGACGGAACGAGCCTCGTCGCAGTCCACGATCGACTCGGGGGAGCGACCGAGGGCGGCGTCGTCTCGTTCAACGTGGTCGGCGTCCCGCCCGAGGCCGACTGGGTCGTCAGGGACGACGAGTACCGCGGTGAGACCAACATGGCCGAGTGGCACGCCGGTCACGGCTGGCTCGCGGCCGACTGGATCTGGGCCGACGGTCGCACCGACGGCGGGGCGATCCGCGGCGGCCTCGAGGACGACCTCGCGCTGACGATCCACCCGGCGTTCAACGAGGCCTCCCCTTTCTACGACGACCCGACGCTCCACGACCCCGACTGGCACGGCGACGGCCGGATCGCCGAGTGGCACCTCCTCTCGGGCGACGCCAACCAGCCCGAGCGAATCCCGCTGGCACTCGACCAGCCAGTGACGATCCGGTCCGGAACGTGCGACGAGCCAGCGGTTCGGTACTACCGGACCACGCAGGGCGTCGGTGCCAGCGTCGACGGCGCGTCCGGCGCAGACGGCGACGCCCTCGAGACCCTCGAGGGCGCGAGCGACGACGTCCGATTCGAAGGGGTCGAGTTCGCCGGCGTCGATTCTGCCGAGTCGGTGCGCGTCAGCGACGGGGCGGCGGGTGACCGCGAGGGGCCGGCTGACGCTGTCGTCCTCTCCGCGATCGACGTCCGGGAAGACGGCAACGCGGCCTCCGGAACCGTGAGGGCGAGCGTCTCGACGGCGTGGCTCGAGTCAGCCGACCTCGCAGCCGCGAACGTGACCATCTACGCCGGAGCAGGTGGCGAGTGGACCGAACTGGACGTCGCCCACCACGCAGACGGCGACCGGTACGTCCTCGAGGCGAGTGGACTGACTGCACCACTCGAGCACGTGGTCGTAGCCGTTCCCGACGACGTACTCGAGGAGTCGGAGACGTGGCCAGCGGACGACGACTCGAGTTCGGAGGGCGAACGTGACGACACGGGCGAAGACGACGAAGGAGGCACCGAGTCCGTCGAAGACGCCGACTCGAGCGTCGACACCGACGTGGGGAGCGACGTCCTCGAGTTGTCCCCCGCCCCGTGGCTCGTTGTCCTCGTCCTCGGGTCCGGCCTGACGCTCCTCTCGGCTGCGTACTGGATGCGGTCGGGTCAGTGACTCGAGAGACGCGCTCGAGCGAACGCTTTTTGGCTCGTAAATCGTAATTTACAGCATGACCAAGATGATTCGCGTTCCCGACGAGTATCATGCGTGGGTGAAAGCCCACAATCGGGATGACGAGACGATGTTCGAGACCTTGAGGCGACTGACTCGTGAACCGGATCCAGAAGCACTCGCGGGGATTCTGTCGTCAGACGAGGTCGAGGAGGCTCGAGCGGCAGCCGAGCGGTTCGGTGGTCGTGATAGAGAACGCTGGAAGCGGGCCCGGGAGGCGTTCGAGGAGTGATCCTCGACACGTCGTACATTTTCGACCTCATGGATGGGTCACGAGCAGCGCTCGCTCTGGGGCACGATCTTACAGAATCCGGAGAAGTCCAGTGGCTGCCCACACCCGTCGTCGCGGAAGTATACTACGGTGTCACCTGCACGAAAAGCGACGACGAGCGCCGACGGGTTCGAAATGCACTCCTCGGCTATCCGCGGGTAGACATCAACGAGGAGATTGCCAGGACCGCGAGCACGTTGCTCGCTGAAGCTGACAGAGACGCAGGTGGTGACAGCGGTGTCGAGACGAACGACGCCTATATCGGTGCCATTGCCACTGTTCTCGACGACGCCGTACTGACAGCCAACGAGACCGACTTCGAACGACTCGGTGTCGACGTCAGAACGTACTGACCTACTCGCGTTCGCCCGCACCCAGCGCGCTCTCGCCGACCTTCTCGTGGCCCTCGATGATCTCTTTGCCGCCCATGTACGGCTGCAGCGCCTCGGGGACCGTCACCGTGCCATCGTCGTTCTGGTAGTACTCGAGGATCGCGACCATCACGCGCGGGAGCGCGAGTCCCGACGCGTTCAGCGTGTGGAGGTACTCTGCGGACTCGTGGCGTTCGGGGCGATAGCGCAGGCCAGCCCGACGGGCCTGGAAGTCCTCGAAGTTCGAGGCGCTCGAGACCTCGAGCCAGCGCCCGCCTACGTCGGGGCCGTCGTCCATGTCGTCGCCGGGGGCCCAGACCTCGATGTCGTAGGTCTTCGCGGAGGCGAAGGTGAGATCGCCGGTACAGAGTTCGAGAATGCGATAGGGAAGTTCGAGCCGTTTGAGGACCTCCTCGGCTTCCTCGAGCAGGCTCTCGAGGCGGTCGTAACTCTCCTCGGGTTCGACGAAGTTGACGAGTTCGACCTTGTTGAACTGGTGGACGCGGACGATGCCGCGGGTTTCGGTCCCGTGCTCGCCGGCTTCACGGCGGAAGTTCGGCGTGTAGGCCTGGTGTTTCAGCGGGAGGTCGTCGTTGAGGAGGATTTCGTCGGCGTACATGTTGGTGACCGGGACCTCCGCAGTGGGGCAGAGCCAGAGGTCCTCGTCTTCGTATTCCTCCTCGTTGCTGCCGCCCAGTCGGTAGGCGTCGTCGGCGAACTTCGGCAGTTGTCCGGTGCCGCGCATCGATTCGCTCTTGACCGGAATCGGCGGGAAGAGGTCGACGTAGCCCTGCTCGCGGTGAACGTCCATCATGAACTGGACCAGCGCGTGCTCTAGGCGAGCGCCGTCGCCCTTGAGGAAGTAGAAGCCAGAGCCGGTGGTCTTGGCGGCACGAGCCTCGTCGATGATGTCGAGGTCCTCGCCAAGTTCGTAGTGGGGCGTGACGTCGTCGGGGTCGACTCTGAGATCGTCGAACCCCCAGCGGCGGTCCTCGACGTTGTACCGCTCGTCGAGTCCCAGCGGGACGCTCTCGTCGGGGACGTTCGGGACCTCGAGCATCCGTTCTTCGAGGTCGGCTTTCAGCTCGGTGGCCTCGGCCTCGACGTCCTCGATCTGGTCTTTGAGTTCCTTCGACTCCTCGATGGCCTGCTCGCGTTCGTCGACCTTGCCCTCGGCGACCAGTTTGCCGATCCGTTCGGTGACCTGATTTCGCTCGTGACGGAGTTCGTCGCCGCGGGCCTTGAGTTCCCGCCAGCGTTCGTCGAGCTCGAGGATCTCGTCGACGTCGACGTCCGCGCCGCGGTTTTCGACGGCGTCGCGTACTTCGTCGGGGTGCTCGCGCAGGTAGGTCCGGTCGATCATTGCTCGTGGCTTCACTGTGGCCGTCCAAAATCGTGTCGGATGGCGTCGTTCCGCGGGTCGATCCACGAGTCTCTCGAGTTTACCAGGGTGAGAGCAAGACAGACGGTCGGTCACCGCGAACGGCTCGTATGGCGACTGCCGGCGCGAACGTGCTGGTTCGATCTGCGATGTGGATCGAGCGTCGCCTCGTCAATCCGATCGTCGACCGCATCCTCCGGTCCCGACTGCACCCGCTTCTGAGCGGACGGCTCGCGGTGCTCAGTTACGAGGGTCGGGTCTCCGGAGAGCGGTTCTCGACGCCAGTCCTGTACGAGCGGGATGGGGAGACGATCGCAGTCACGACCGGCCGCCGGGCGGTTACCTGGTGGAAGAACTTCCGGAACCCCCATCCAGCGACGCTCTGGATCGGCGGGGAGCCGATCGAAACGACGGGACAGGCGATCACCGACGCCGACGCAATCGCCGCCTGGACCGACGAACTGACCCACCGGTCGCGTCTCTGGAGACTGCTCTTCGAGGGAGGTCGCGTGATCGGCGACTCGAGTGCGAGCCCGGAAGAGCGTGCCCGCGCGTTCGTCGTCGTCAGGTTCGAACCGGTGAGCGGGTAGGGTGACCTCGAGCGGGCGGCTGGCGGGAAACGCTTTTTTCACCACGGATCGCTCTGTTCAGGTATGGACCCGCTCGAGGGGGAGGCGTCGTCGGGATCGGTCGCGTACGAGCCGGTGAGCGTCAAGGACGTGCTCGTCGAGATGAAAGACACCGCGGAGTTGTTGATCGACCTCTCGTACTCGGCGGTGTTGCACCGGAACGAAGCGCTCGCGCGGGAGGTCCTCCGGCTCGAAGAGCGGATGGACGTCCTCGAGTTGCGCGCACGGATGAGCCTGATGATGGCCGTTCGCAACCCGGACGACGCAGAACAGCTTGCACCCGTCCTCGGAATCGTGGCCGCGGCGGGCGCGATCAGCGACGCCGCGGGTGACATCGCCAAGATCGTCCTCGAAGAGATGGGCCTCCCCGAGGCGATGCGAGTCGCGTTACCGGAGGCCGCGGAGACGCTCGTCCGCGGCGTCGTCGACGCCGATTCGCCGTACGTCGATCGGACGCTTCAGGACGTCGACCTCGAGTCGAAGACCGGCGTCCGGATCATCGCGCTCCGACGGGGAACGGAGTGGTTGCTCAACCCGGGCCCGGAGACGACCGTCGAACCCGACGACGTGGCGCTGCTCCGTGGCCCGGTTCCGGCCGTCGAGGACGTCTACGAGGCGCTCTCCGGATGCCCCTACGAGGTCCCGAGCGTCGAGGGCGAACCGATCGACGACCTAGAGCGGGCGGTGAACACGATCGTCCACATGAAGAACCTCTCCGAACTCGCGGTCGACCTCGCCTACAGCAGCGTGCTCTTCGACAGCGAAGGGCTGGCCGAGGAGGTGCGAAACCTCGAGGTCGAAGTCGACGCGCTCGAGTCCCGGTTCGAGGCGTGGACGCTCCGGGCGGCAACAGATGCGTCCGATCCGGTCGTCCTGCGCGGGCTTATCAGGCTCGGCAGCGCCACGGAGGTCATCAGCGACGCCGCAGTCGACATCAGCGAGGGCGTCCTCCGTGACTTCGACGTCCACCCCGTCGTCCGGATGGCCGTCGAAGAGAGCGACGAGATCATCACGCGCGTCGAGGTCGAGGCGGGGAGTGACCTCGACGGAATCGCGATCGAGGCCGGCGTCGCCGACGCCGAGTCGACGATGTCGGTGATCGCGATCCGTCGGCCCGAAGACGGCTGGATACTCGTCGGCGACACCGACGCCGAGATTCAGGCCGGCGACGTGCTCATCTCGAAGGGGACCCGAACGGCGGCAGACGCGTTCGAAGCGCTCGCTGGCGCGTGAGGCTCCTTCGCTCACTGTTCGCCGACGAGTCGGCCATCGTCGGCGCTCGAGCCCCCTGAAACCCCGGTCGGATCGCGGCCTGCGTCGACGGGATTCGCCGTCGTCGCGAGCACGTCGATCGAGCCCTCGTGGTCGACGGTGATCGTGTAGCCGCGGTAGTCGAACGAGACGGAACCGGTGAACGGCTCGTGACTGGTCGGACCGCCACACAGCGCCTCGAGTGCGTCGACGTCGACGACCTCGTACAGCGGCGGCTCGAGGTCGATCGGGTCCACGTCCTCGAGAGTGGCGACCTGCTGTGCGATTCGAACGGCGATTGCGTCGTCGGTTTCGGTGGCCATAGCCACGATGCCCACACCGGAGTCCTTGAAAGTCCGTCAGACGGGCGGCAGACCGGCCGACGTGCGTCAGACGGGCGGCTGACGGAATCCGCACCGGTCTCAGAAGCCGAGGACGGTCGCCGAGACGCCGATGAAGATGACCATTCCGAAGACGTCGACGACGTTGGTGACGATCGGAATCGTCGTGTCGTCGGGATCGATTCCCATTCGGTACGAGCCGTAGGTCGCCGCGAAGCTGAAGACGATCGCGATGACGGCGACCGACATCCCGCTGACCAGCGAGATGATCAGCAGATCGGCCAGGCCGACGACACCCCCGAAGACGACGGCGTCGATGATCGCCGCACCGACCGCCAGCGCGGTGAAGATCGTCGCCGCGAGCGCGAGAATCGCCGCGACGTTCGCCCAGAGCACCCGGTCGGTCGGGTCGAGTTCGGTCGTCCCAAGGTGGAACCGACTCGAGAGGCGCGAACTCAGGATCGCGCCGAGGTTGCCGCCCATGTCGACCATCGTCGGCACCATCACCGCGAGGATGGCGATTTCCTCGATCATCTCCTCTGCAGACTCGAGGGTGATTCCCGCCCAGAGGACGATGACCGAGAGGACGATCAGCAACGGGAACATGGTCCCGACGATCGACTTCCAGTCCCACGTGCCGAGTGAGCCCTGCGGGACGACCATCAGTTCCGCACCCCCGCGTGGATCGCCGGGGCGGTCATAGGATCGCCCCCACGAGGACGACGGCGAACCACATGAACGCCATGCCGAAGATGTCCCCGAGCGTCGTGACGATCGGTCCCACGAGGTTGTCGGGGTCGAGCCCGAGCCGATAGCCGAAGAAGATCAACAGGAGCAACCCGCCGATCATCACGACGGAGGTCAACACGCCGGCGACCACCATGATTCCGACGAGTTCGTAGAGAGCGGCGACCTCCCAGCCGAGGAGCAACAACGCGATCCACGTCAGCGCGCCGATGACGATCGAGATCCCGATGCCGTTGATGAACGACGCCAGCACCGCGTTGACGAGTCGATCGTTCCACTCGAACCGCGGCGGGATCAGCCCCTGATGGAGGCCGCTCGCGATTCGGCCGCCCAGCGCACCGTAGACGTTGCCCCGCGTCGCCAGAAACACCGGGATCATGACGAAGAGACCGGGAAACCGCTGAAGGCTCTCGACGAGTCCCTCGAGAACCAGCCCGGCGAACAGGCCGCCGCCCAGCGCGATGACGAGAACGGGCAACGATTCGCGATAGATCGACCAGAAATCGCGCCGAACGCTCATACGGGGAAATCACCCAGTTACCTGTTAAGTGTACCGGGGTCGTTCGCCCGATGTGATTTCCGTCGAGCGCAATATCTCTCGGCACCGAGATCCCATTCGCCCGTCGGTGACGGTCACCCACGTCACTAGAATACAGCCCCTGTCCTGAAGGAAAACGACTTTTAGCCCCTTCTAATAACTCCCGCCCGCATGCTGGACACCAATCACAGCAGTCGAAATCGAATCGACACGGCGATCAGCGACGGTAGTCGCGAACGCGGCCCCAGTCTCGAGGACCTGATCCTCGATCTGCTCGAAGGAGAGTTCGCAGGCGTCATGCGGTCTCACAGCCGGGGTGAGGTGTATGGGGGCTGCTGAACACGGGCGCGAACTCGAGTTCCACGCAGACCGCGCCGACGAGATCGCTGACGAGGAGTACGTCGCAGTCACGCAGGACACG
This sequence comes from Natrarchaeobaculum aegyptiacum, assembly GCF_002156705.1. Lineage (NCBI taxonomy): Archaea > Methanobacteriati > Methanobacteriota > Halobacteria > Halobacteriales > Natrialbaceae > Natrarchaeobaculum > Natrarchaeobaculum aegyptiacum. Next base: position 2,159,386 of record NZ_CP019893.1, on the reverse strand, counting down.
TTCGTCGATACGGCGATCGAACAGTTCCGCGAGTTCGAGCCAGTTTCCGAGGAAACGACCGTTTACTACCTCTACGCCACCGACAACTACGGCCGTCTCGTCGGCGTCATGTCCCTCCGGGAACTCCTGAACGCCCCGGAGGACGACGTCGTCGAAGCCCACATGGAGACCGACCTGGTGACGATCGACGCCGACGCCGACCCCGAACTCGCCGCCGGGCAGATGGCCGACCTCGACTTCCCGGCGCTGCCCGTCGTCGACGGCGAGGGTGTCCTCGCGGGCGTTCTCCGGACCGACGACATGCTCGAGGTCGTCGAGGAGGAAGCGACCGAAGACATCCTGAAGTCGGCCGGCTTCTCGTTCGCCGACATCGAGGAGAGTCGTAGCTCGGCCATCCTCGAGTCCTCGATCCCACGAATTCTCCGGCTTCGGCTGCCGTGGCTGGTCGTCGCCCTCGCGGGCGGGCTGATGGCCGGCGGCGTGATCGAGCAGTTCGAGGACACGCTCGAGGCCGTCGTTGCGCTGGCCTTCTTCGTTCCAGTGATCATGGACATGGGCGGCAACGTCGGCACGCAGGCGTCGACGATCTTCGTCCGCGGCCTCGCGCTGGGTCACATCGACGACCGGAACGCGATGCGTCACTTCGGCCGTGAAGGGCTCATCGGCTTCATCATCGGCCTCATCATCGGTGGCATCGGTGCACTGGCTGCCTTCGGCTGGCGGACCTGGGCGGGTGACCCGAACGCCGGAACGATCGCGGTAGTCGTCTTCATCGCACTCGTCTCGGTCTGCGTGGTCGCCTCCGTCGTCGGCTACGTCATTCCGTGGCTGATGAACAAACTCGGCTTCGACCCGGCGGCCGCCTCGGATCCGCTGATCACGACCGTCAAGGACGTCACGGCGCTCGTGATCTACTTCGGGCTCGCCGCAGTGTTGCTTCAAGAACTGCTGTAGCGCGGACACATACGTTTTCTTTCAGGAGTGGTCTGCCGACCCCGTCATTTGACGGGAGCGGCGTAGTTGCCTCGAGAGAAGCCATCCCGTGGATTTATTCAGTATTTCGTTTTGTTCCCACTACCGGCCAGCACACTTATACAAAAGTTATCTGATGGTACACCATGCGCGTACCAGAGCCGGGGGAATCCGTCGCTGCTGGGGAATCGATCGGGATGGACTACGACGCCGTCGATCTGACGACGGAGATCGGTCTCACCGACGAAAACGTTCGCTGGCGTCAGGAGTTCGTCGGCTTCACCGACGAGGACGCCAGCCGACTCGAGGGACTCAACGACGTCGTGACGGATCGACGTGAGGATCTCGTCGACGCATTCCTCGGGCCACTTCTCGCGTACGACCGAACGCAGGAGGTGCTCGAGCGGTCGCCACGCGACCAACGGGCCCTCCGCCAGATCGTCGAGGGCTACCTCGAGACGCTCACCGGCGGGACCTACGACCGTCGATATTACACGCACAGAGCCCGGATCGGGCGACTCCACGATCGTCTGGAGATGCCGCTGTACTACTTCGGGGGGATGTTCGCGAACCTCGCGATCCTCTTTCTCGAGGAACTGCAGGCGGCGACGAACGAGCGGGCCCGGGCAGCACTCGCAGATGCGGACGATCCAGCAGCGGCCACGGCAGCCGTCGAGGACGCGATCGACGACGGTTTCGATGACCTCGCGGCCGTCATCCGGGGGACGAACCTCGACATGCAGGTGGTCAACGACACGTACCTCCACTCCTACAGTCAGGACAGCGAGGCCCTCGAGAACAAGCGGCGGATCGCGGCGTCGGTGAACGACTCCGTCGACGACCTGCGAGAGACCTCGAGCGACGTTGCGGAGACGGCAACAGACATTCAGGAACTCGCGAACGAGCAAGCAGACGCCATGGCCGAAACAGCCGGCGAGGTGTCGAACGTGAGCGCCACCGTCGAGGAGATCGCGTCGACGGCAGAGGAGGTGAACGCGACGACCGAGGAGGCAGCCGACGCTGCCGGCCGCGCGACCACCACCGCAGGCGAGGCGATCGAGGAGATGGAAACCGTCGAGACGACCGCCGACGAGGTCACGGCGACGGTCGACGAACTCGAGGAGAGCGTCAGGCAGATCGACGAGATCGTGGCGGTGATCAACGACATCGCCGACCAGACGAACCTGCTCGCGCTCAACGCCTCGATCGAGGCCGCGACGGCGGGCGAGGCCGGGGACGGCTTCGCGGTCGTCGCAGACGAGGTGAAGTCGCTGGCCGAGGAGTCCCAGACCGAGGCCAAGTCGATCGAACGCATGGTCACGGCGATCCAGAAGCACACAAACTCGACGGTCGACCACCTCGAGGCGGCCAACGAGGCGGTCTCGCGGGGGGTCGACAACGTCACCGAGACCGTCGATCGGCTGGAAGAGATCGAGACGACCGTCGACGAGGCGACTGCGGGAACCCGCGAGGTGGCCACGGCGACCGACGATCTCGCGGCGAGTACGGAGGAAGTCGCGAGCATGACCGACGACGTGCTCGAGGGGGCCACGAAAATCGCCGAGGAGATCGAGACCATCGGATCGGCGACCGATCGCCAGACGAGGGAACTCGACGCCATCGGAGAGCACCTCGAGCGGTTGCGAGAGAGTTGAGAGGGGAGGAGGACGGATCAGGCGAGCGCGCCCACGAGGCCCCACGCCAGCGCGACGCCGGCGAGTGCACCGGCGAGGTTTCCGACGGCGACGAGGACCGCCAGCACACGGTCGCCCCGTTCCCATATCTGGACCGTCTCTACGGAGAACGACGAGAACGTGGTGAACGCCCCGCAGGCCCCGAGTCCGAGCAGCTGAACCGTCGACTCGCTCGCCCCGCCGAAGGCGAGCAGTCCGAGGCCGAAACTCCCGACGACGTTGACGAGGAACGTCGGGATCGGGTACTTCTCCGACGACAACTGGAGGTACACCCAGTGACGACAGATCGCACCGATCGCCCCGCCGGTGCCGACGAGGTGAGCCGGTTCGGGCTCGAGCGCCAGGAGAGACAGGCCGAGCGCGAATACGACGTCGTTCATCCACCATCACCTCGAGTCGGGCCGGTGGCTGGTTCGGTAGGCTCGAGGCCGCTCACCCGGAAGGCGACGGCACGGCCGACGAGAACGCCCGTGAAACCGAGTACGTAGTTGCCGGCGAGGATGGCGAGCGCGAGCCAGAGCGTCGGTGCGTCGGCGATTCCGAGCGCGAAGCCGCTGTAGGTCGTCAGCGACGAGAGGAATCCGGTCGTAAACGCGAGTCTGGCGCGGCGGTCCAGGACGTCTGCGTACTGGGCCTCGTAGACCAGGAAGCCGAGGATCGCACTGCCGACGACGTTCGCGAGCAAGATCCCGAGGTCGTCGGGCAGGGAACCGACCGCGAAAAAACGGAGGTTCGCACCGGCGAAGCCGCCGATACCGACGAGGGCGAGCGTCTCGAGTCGGACGAGTGGGTGTCGGTCTGTCACGGTGGTCACGGCGACTGCCGTCGCCAGCAGGACAGGGACCGTCAGCCGCCCGCTCGAGACGGGAATCGGCGGTTGGGTCGGGCGGGCCCCATCGCCCGGTTACGGCCGAATTCTCACGGGAACGGTATGATCGTTGCGGATTGGAATCTGGCAACTCGACTCACCCAGCTCCGGGCATCGAACGCACCGGCACGGTCCACAGACGGGCCAGACGACTACTCGCCGACATACTCGAGCCAGTCCGGCCGTCGACGAGCGCGAAGGAAAAGACCCAAGTTTAGACTCGCTCTAAACCAGGCAATGAGCGAGGCCGTCGGACGGGACGGGTTTACGAAGGCGGCGGCGGTCAACGTCGTCGGCAACGCCGCCAAGATCGTCGTCGAGGGAGCCGTCGGGCTGGCCTTCGGCAGCGTCGCCCTGCTCGCCGACGCGGCCCACTCGGTCGCCGACCTCGCGGCCAGCCTCGTCGTGCTCGTCTGGGGCCGCCGGTCGTTCGACGCCCCGGACGACACCCACCCCCACGGCCACGACCGGATCGAACCGCTCACCGCGCTGTTCGTCGGCGCGATCATCGCCCTGCTCGGCCTCCTCTTGCTCTACGAGTCGGTACAGGGGCTCCTCGAACTCGAGCCACCCGTCGCCAGCCCACTCCTGCTCGGCGCACTGGCGTTCGCGATCGTCGATATGTACCTCGTCTACCGCTATACCGAGTACGTCAACGCCGACATCGGTTCGACCGCACTCGACGCGCTGGCGGTCGACTGTCTGAACGACATCTACACCTCGATCGCAGCGGTCGTCGGCATCCTCGGCGTGATGCTCGGCCAGCCACTCCTCGACCCGCTCGCGGGTGGCCTCGTCAGCCTGCTGGTCGTCTACCAGGGCGTCGAGATCGGGCGCGAGAACGTCGACTATCTGGTCGGCGCGGCTCCCTCCTCGAAAAAACGCGCCGAGATCACGAACGCCCTCCGCAAGCACCCCGACGTCGAGGGCGTCCACGACCTCACCGTCTTCTACGACGGCCCCGTGCTCGAGGTGGAAGTCCACGTCGAAGTCGACGGCGACATGTCGTTTCGCCGGGCCCACGACATCGAGTCTGCACTGGCAAGTCGGCTCCGGAACGTAGAGGGCGTTGGCGACGCCCACGTCCACCTCGATCCGTCGGGAATCGGCGAGTGGAAAGACCAGCCGGAGTGAACGGGTCGCGTCCGAACACCAGACAAAAGCCATTTGAGCGCGCCCCCCTGACGTACCATCGATGGAGTCCGGCTTCCCCGCCCTCATTTCACTTCCCGAACTCTTCGGGTCCGAAACCCTGACGTGGGTCGTGCTCGGACTCGGCATCTACTGGGCCGCGGTCATCGGCCTGCGAAACGCCGACCTCTTGCCCGACTACGTCGGAACGCAGGGCCCGATTCTCACCTTCCACACCAAACGCGGTCGTGAATTTCTGGACTGGCTCTCGGGCCCGAAGCGCTTCTGGCGGGCGTTCGCCAACGTCGGCATCGGCGTCAGCCTCGTCGTCATGGTCGCGATGTTCGGCTTCCTCCTGCTCGCGGCCATCGCCGCCTTCTCTTCACCCGAACCCGCCGCGAGCGAGGTCCAGACGCCCCGGAACGTGCTCGTGATCCCCGGCGTCAACGACTTCCTGCCACTATCTGCGGCCCCCGGTATCGTCTTCGGCCTCCTGGTCGGCCTCGTCGTCCACGAAGGCGCTCACGGCCTGCTCTGTCGCGTCGAAGACATCGAGATCGAGTCGATGGGCGTCGCCATGCTCGCGATCATCCCCTTCGGCGCGTTCGTCGAACCCGACCACGAGAGCAGCAAGGAGGCCTCGAGAGGTGGCCAGACCCGGATGTTCGCCGCCGGCGTTACCGCCAACTTTCTCGTGACGATTATCGTGTTCGCACTGCTGTTCGGCCCCATCGCCGGCTCGATCGCCGTCGCCCCCGGCGCGGCCGTCGGCGGCGTCGAACCCGGCACACCCGCCGACCAGGCCGGCATCGAACCCGGCGACCGAATCACCGCCCTCGAAGGCGACCCCGTCGACGACAACGAGGATCTCGTCGAGCGATTCGATGCCCTCGACGGCGAGACGATCTCCCTCGAGGTCAACGGCGACGAGACACTCGAGATGGACCGCGAACTCCAGGTGATCGCACCGCCGGGCGGTGCACCGGTGGACCTCGAGTCCGGTGACGTAATCGTCGCCGTCGACGGCGAATCGGTCGAGACCGAATCCGACTTCTTCGCGGCCATCGGCGACGAAGAACGCGTGACACTCACCGTCGAGCCGACCGACGACGGCGACACCGAAGAACGAGAGATCCCGATCGGCGGTGCCGTCTCGGTCGTCGACGACGGTCCACTCGAATCGGCGCTCGAGGCCGACTACGGAACGATCGACGAGCCGTTCGTCATCACACAGTTCGCCGACGAACGCGTCCACTCCTACGAGGACGTCGACGCGCTCATCGGCGAACACGAACCCGGCGACGAGGTCGTCGTCGCCGGCTACCTCGACGACGAGCGCCTCGAGACGACGGTGACGCTCGGCGAACACACCCGCCAGTCCGGGACCGCGTTCCTCGGCGTCACTCCCCTTGGTGGTACCTCTGGCGTCGACTTCTCGCCGATCGGCATCCAGCTCTACCCGGCAGAGGAGTTCCTCGTCATGCTCGGCGGCGAGGGCGACGGGAGTTTCACCAGCCTGACCGACTCGTTCCTCGGGAAGGTTGCGATCGCACTGTTGCTGCCGATCGCGGGCGTCGTCGACTTGCTCCCGTACAACTTCGCGGGCTTTACCGGCGGGATCGAGAACTTCTTCGTCGCGACGGGACCACTCGCCGGTCTCGGCGACGGGACCGTCTTCGTTATCGCGAACCTGCTGTTCTGGACCGGCTGGATCAACGTTCAGCTGGGCTTTTTCAACCTCATCCCGGCGTTCCCGCTCGACGGCGGGCACATCCTCCGGACCACCACGGAGGCCATCCTCTCGAGGCTACCAATCGATGCCACCCGCGGAATGGTGCGGGCCGTGACGACGACGGTCGGACTCACCATGCTGTTTAGCTTCCTCGCGATGCTGTTCATCCCGTGGTTGCTCGCGAGCTAACTCGTCCGCCGACGTGGGACTCGACCGGTGAGACAGCAGTCACCGACCGCTTCGCTCCTCCTCGTCGACGTCGTGGCGGTCGTAGAACTCCTCGGGGCTGTCCTCGAGCCGTTCGAACTCGGTGTCGAAGTAGTGCTCGTGGTGGCGGATCACCTGCTCGACCAGCCAGGCGTTGAACGTCTCGTCGAATCGCCAGGTGCCCTCGCGGTGGGGGATCTCGAACCGATCGTCGGTCGCGAACGCGGCGTAGACGTGGACGTACCCCAGAATGACGTCGGCGAACTCGACGGCGTCCGTCGGACACCGTTCCCGGCGGTCGGCCAGTTCCTCGCGGCCGGCGTCGGTCAACTCGAAGTACTTCCGGTCGGGTTCGTCCTCGCGGTCGATTCGCTCGGCCCACCCTTCCTCCTCGAACTTGTAGAGAATCGGGTAGACAGACCCGTAGGAGGGCTCCCAGTGGCCGCCGCTGATCTCACAGATTTCCTTGAGTACCTCGTAGCCGTACCGTGGTTTTTCCTCGAGCAACTCGAGGACGAGATACGCGATCAGCCCCTTCGGCGGCCCACTCTTCCGCATTGGCCCGGAGTTACGGGGGCGGCCCTAAAGGGTTTCTGACGCCAGCAATTCGGGACGGGAACCTTCGACGGCGATCACTGGCCGGCGCGATCGACGGCGTTCGAGTCGGCTCCAGCGAACCGGGATCGAAGCAGACCCTTCTTATCGGTCGCGGACCAACCCACCGGTCATGGAACGACGGACCCCACCGCGAACCAAAGAAGGCTGGTACATCCTGCACGACTTCCGGACCGTCGACTGGGACGCCTGGCGGGCGGCCCCGGATCACGTCCGCGAGCGCGCACTGGAGGAGGGAGCGGCCTTCCTCGACGATTGCGAGGCCGTCGTCGACGCCGAGGAAGGCGACTCGGCGACGTTCGCCATGCTCGGCCACGAGGTCGACTTGCTCGTCATGCACATCCGGCCGACGATGGCCGAGGTCGAACGCCTCGGGCGGCGGTTCGACGGCACGGCCTTCGCCGAGTTCACCGAGCGCGCCGACTCCTATATCTCGGTCGCCGAGGTGTCCGACTACGTCACCGACGCCTACTTCGAGGAGGACGAAGAGGTCGAAAACACCGGCCTCAAGCGCTACCTCGAGCAGAAGCTCTACCCGCAGATCCCCGACGCCGAGTACGTCAACTTCTACCCGATGTCGAAGCGTCGCGATCCGGAGTACAACTGGTACGACCTGCCGTTCGAGGACCGGTCGGAACACATGAGCTCTCACGGTGACATCGGTCGCAGTTACGGCGGGAAGGTCAGCCAGATCACCGCCGGCAGCATCGGCTTCGACGACCACGAGTGGAGCGTCTCGCTGTTCGCCAACGACCCGGCGAACATCAAGAACCTGCTCGCGGAGATGCGCTTCGACCCCTCGACCTCGAAGTACGCCGAGTTCGGCCGCTTCTACGTCGGCCGCCGGTTCGAACCCGCAGACCTCGAGGCATACATGGCCGGCGAGGCGGTTCCGACCGAAGACGACGACGAGAGTGGCCACCCACACGGCGATGGTGCCCACGGCGAAGGCGACCATCCCCACGGCGAGCGCGACGACGAGGCCGACAGCCACGCCCACGGGGACTCGGGTGGTCCACCGAGCAGCGTCGCCGGCGAGGACGTCCGGAGCGAACTCGAGGAGCAGGGCGTCTACGCGGGCCAGCCACACGGCGAGGACATCCACGCAGTCGTCCTCTACTCGGCGGCCGACCCGGACGACCTGTTCGACGAGGTCGACGGCCTCCGGACGAACTTCGACCACTACGACACGCACGTGAAGACCGCCGTCTACGAATCCGAAACGAGCGACGAGGACGCCGAGACGGCAGTCGTCAGCCTCTGGGAGACCGAGCGCGCGGCCAAGACGGCGGCCGGGTTCCTCGCCGACCTTCCCGAAATCGTCCGACAGGCTGGCGACGATGACGACGACTCCTGGGGGACGATGGGAATGTTCTACACCGTCAAGCCCGAGCACCGGAGCGACTTCGTCGGCACCTTCGAGGACGTCGGCGGCCTGCTCGCCGAGATGGACGGCCACCGCAAGTCCGACCTGCTGGCCAACCGCGAGGACGAAAACGACATGTTCATCGCCAGCCGGTGGGACTCCCGCGAGGACGCGATGGCCTTCTTCCGAAGCGACGAGTTCTCGGAAACGGTGCAGTACGGCCGGGACATCCTCGCAGACCGGCCGCGGCACGTCTTCCTGGCCTGAACGACCCCCTCGAACGCTCGAGAAACGACCACCAACGCTCCCTTCTGGCGTTCTCGCTTCTGACCCCCGGTTTCTCACGAGCGAGTCGAAACTGGCGACGGCCGGCCGGTCAGATCCGTCCGGATTCTGCGATCTCGTCGTAGAAGAAGTAACCTGCGACACCGGCGAGCCCCAGCAAGAGCGTCAGGTACGGCCAGTTACCGGCGTCCTGAGCAGTGAGCTTCGCATGGGCGGTGACGAAGATCGCGAAACCGACGTGTGCAACTGCGGTCGCGAGTACAAACGCAGTGAACTCCATCGATCGAACGAATAGACGGCGTCGTCGTAACGATTCCGAATTCGGACTGGCGCTCGAGCGCCGATCCGTGACCGGAACCGTCGAAGTAGAAAAGAACCCCGCGATCAGGCGACGTCGTGGTCCGGGTCGTCCTCGACCGAGCGTTTCAGCGAGTCACGACGGGCCTTGGCGTCACGACCGGTCGCCTCGAGCAGGAAGTCGTTTTTCGCGTCGACGGCATCGGCAGCGGCTTCGAGTTCCTCCGGGCCGAGTTCGGTGGGATCGCGCTCGTGAAATTCGACGCCGAGTTTGTCCTTCTTGCCGGAGTATTCGACGGCACCGACGACGATCTTCTCGAAGACGGGGTTGTCGGGCTCGCCGATGACGTAGAGGTCACTCCCTTTGAACTCCTCGGTACCCGTGATCGGACCGAAGTACTCCTCGACGGTCGCTTCCATGTCGGGGATTCGTTCCTCGAGATATTCGCCGCGACGCATCTTGTACTCCTTCATGGCTCTGAGATACACGGCAGGGTCTTTACCTCTTTTCATAGGCGACGTTACGCCGGACTGATACCCGGACGCCGCCGTCCCGATTCGCCGGGAAAATCGCGTTCGGTTACTGGACCGGACGCTCCCCGAGGTAGCCCTTCCGGCAGTCGGGACAGATGTCCCCGGGTCGGAGCGAGCCCTGCCCGTCCGGTTCGACGAACTCACACCGCGGACAGTAGTACTCCGTCTGAACGTCGTCGGTTCGTCGGGCGGGCGTCTCGCCGGGCGTCGGAACCGAGTCTGCCCGCTCGATCCCCGAACCGGTACTGAGACTCGGGCGGCCGCTCGAGTCGGGTTCCTGGTCGGGCTCGGGACCGGTGGGGCCTGCGTCGACGATTTCGGAGTCCGTCGCGATGGCGTCGGCACCGGTCTCGGTCGGGTCGGTGTGCTCGAGAACGACGGCGTCGGTTTGCTCTTCCGCCGGATCGTCGGCTACGGGTCCGGGTTCGTCGCTCGAGTCACCAGTCGCCTCCATCCCGTCGGAGTCGGCCTCCGGGTCTGGCCACGTCGTCGGTTCCCCGTCGCGGTCGACCGGCGGCCCGACGTCGCTCGAGTCGGGCCAGGCACCGGGCGCTCTGTCGTCGTCGGTGGACTCGTCCGCTGGTTCCAGAATTTCGCCGTCGTCGGTCACCGGTTCGCCGTCGGCGTCGGACGGATGGTCGGCCGAGACGGCGTCGTCGGTTGCCACCTGACCGTCCGGGTCGGGCCGGGCCTCGACCGGGCCGTTCGTCTCGGCGTCGGGAATGGTGACGCCGCCGGACGCGTCGTCCTCTGCGTCGAGGATTTCGGCGTCCTCGCCGGTGGTCTCGGGGGCCGGGTCGGCCGTCGACTCGGACTCGCTTCCAGCGCTAGCGCCGCCGCCAGCGCCGGCCTCGGCGCCACTCGGTTCGCCCCGGGCAGCGTCCGGTCGGTTCGGCTGATCGTCGGCGGTCGATTCGGCCTCGGCGTCGGACTCGGATCGTGGGGGCGCGGCTCCATCGGCGCTCGTCCCGGAGAGACTCCGCACTTCGGTGTTCTCGCTCAGGACGTTGCGGTCGCCACAGCGGGAACACTCCTCGTACTCCTGGACGGTAACGACGACTTCGCTGCCCCGTTCTTCGCGCTCGCGTTCGACGTCGGGTTCCCCGTAGTCGTGACCGAGCAGCGAACATCGCAGGACCATTGTCCCACCGTACCGATTCTGGGTATAAAAAACGTACCGCCCACTATTTGCTCAGATCGCTGTCAACCACGAGATCCGATCGGTCACGGATCCGTGAGAGCGAACGACAAACGTCAAATCCCGCGCTGTCGAAAGTGAGACCGGATGAGAGCCAAGCGGGAGTACCGGAACCGCGACGGGACGCAGGTGGCGGTACTCGATGCGCTCGTCAACCGCGCCGAGGAGGGGATGACTGTCTTCGAACTCCGGGCAGCCGTCGAAGTCGACATCGACGACCTCGAGACGGCGCTGTCGACGCTGAAAGCCGACGGACTCATCGAAGTCGAATCGAGCGTGGGTGAGGGCGGTCGGACGGTGATCAAGCCCCACGAGCGCGTCGTCCCGGACCAGCCAGTCGACGACGAAGAGTCGGCGACGATCGGTGAGTGGCTCCGCGAGCGGTTCCCGTTTTGACTCGAGACCGCTCGCCTGCCGAGTCCCGGGACTTCGCGAATCGAAACGCCTGAGAGGACGAGGCTCGAGGACAGTGATATGAGTGTCATCGAGTCGATTCACGCCGACCACGGGGCGACCTTCGGCGACCGCGGTGGTCGAACGGTCGTCGAACACTACGGCCGGCCCGAGCGCGCCCACCGGGCGGTCCGCAACGGCGTCGGCCTGCTCGAGGCCGCCTACGGCGTCGTCGTCGTCGAGGGAGAGGACCGACTCGAGTACGTCGACAACGTCGTCTCGAACCGCGTCCCCGCCGAGGACGGCCGCGGCTGTGAGGCGCTGGTCCTCGATCCGCAGGGTCGCGTCGAGGTCGAATTGACCGTCTACAACGCGGGCGAGCGTCTCCTCTTGTTCACCCAGCCCGGAGCGGCCGGCGACCTCGCAGACGACTGGTCGGAGAAGGTGTTCATTCAGGACGTCGAGATCACCGACGCGACAGACGAGTACGCCGTCTTCCGTCTCTGCGGGCCACAGGCGACCGAGAAGGTCGCGAGCGTCCTCAACGGCGCGGCGACGCCCGAACAGCCCCACACCTTCGTCCGTGGAACGATGGGCGACACCGGCGTGACCGTGATCCGAACCGACGGCCACCCCGGCGAGGAGACCTACGAGGTCGTCTGCAGTGCCGCCGACGCCGAGGCGGTCCACGACGTCCTCCTCACACAGGGGATGAACGCCGCACCCGTCGGCTACCGGACCTGGGAGGCCCTCTGTCTCGAGGCCGGCACGCCGCTGTTCGACGCCGAACTCGAGGGGCAGATCCCGAACGTGCTCGGTCTCCGCGGGGCCGTCGACTTCGAGAAGGGCTGTTTCGTCGGCCAGGAGGTCGTCTCCCGTGTCGAGAACGTCGGCCAGCCGAGTCGCCGACTGGTCGGACTCACACTCGAGGGGGCTGCCGACGCACCTGACGACGAACCAGTCGTCCCCGACGCCGGTGCGACCGTCTTCGACGGCGACGCCACCGTCGGCGAAGTCACCCGTGCCGTCGAGAGCCCGATGCTCGAGGCCGTGATCGCCCTCGCGCTCGTGGAGTACGACTGCGAGACCGAGTCGCTCTCGGTCCGGGTCGACGGCGAGGAGATTCCGGCACGGCAGACGAGTCTCCCCTTCCTCGAGGGCTCGGCGCGGTCGGGACGGCTCCCGCAGTACGACGCGGCCGAGTGACCGGGACGGGACACCTGCTGAGAGAAAGTCGGCAACTGGAGCGGGTTCCTGTCCATCATCAACAGACAGTATAATAGTGGACGGGTCCGTCGTCTGGGACATGACGACGACGCTCGGAACGGCGAGCGCAGGGCCCGGCGAGATCGACACGGGCCGTCTCGAGGTCGGCGAAACCCGGGACGGCAGCCCGGTCGGGCTCCCCGTCGCCGTAATCAACGGCGAGCGGTCGGGCAAGACGCTATATCTGCAGGCCGCCAGCGACGGTGACGAACTCAACGGCGTCGGCGTGATCAGGCGACTCGTCCCACAACTCGATCCCGCGACACTCTCGGGGACGATCCTGATCGTCGGCATCGTCAACTACCACGCGTTTCAGGTGGCCGAACACCGGAACCCGATCGACGACACGAAGATGAACCGGGCCTACCCCGGCAACGAGAACGGCACCTCGAGCGAGCGAATCGCCGCCGCGACGTTCGACGCCGCCAGTCGCGCCGACCTCGTGCTCGACCTCCACCAGGGGTCGACCAGTCGGATGATCGACGAAGTCCGGGTACGCTGTGGCCGCCGACACCGCATCCACGAGGACTGCCTCGAGCTGGCGAAGGCCTTCGGCTGTGGCTACGTCCTCGATCAGAAAGGGCCCGACGGCCAGCTCGCCCGTGTCGCCCCCGACGAGGGAATCCCGACCGTCGACCCCGAACTCGGTGGTGCCGTCGGCTGGGACGAGACGAGCATCCGAAAGGGCGTCGAGGGTGTCTTCAACGTCCTCGAATACTACGGCTTCCTCGACGGGAGCCCGACACTCGAGCGCCAGACCCGCGCGACCGGCTTCGAACAGTACGGCTCGCCCGTGGGCGGACTCGTCGACATGCAGAAGGACCTCGGCGCGCGCGTCAGCCGCGGCGAACCGATCTTCGAGGTGACGACCCCCTTCGGCGAATCGAAGGCGACGATCACGGCCGACAGCGACGGTATCCTCTGGCGAACCCGACGCCTGCCACAGGTCGCCACCGGCGAGTACGTCTGCTCGGTCGGCACCGACGTCGACACCGTCTGATGGCCTCGAAACTCACCTGTCCCGCCTGCGAACGGACCTACGAGGCCGGCCCGGAGGAGCCCTGGCGCTGTGGCTGTGGCCACCCCCTCGAGTTCACCGAGCGGCCCTATCCCGAGGGCGACCCACTGCCGCTCTCACGGGTCGACACGAGCGACGGCCTCTGGACGTTCTTCGAGTTCCTGCCGATCGAACCGCACGTCACCTTCCACGAGGGATTTACCCCACTGGTCGACGCACCCGACTGGGACGCCGCGTTCAAACTCGAGTACGTCTTCCCGACGGGGTCGTTCAAGGACCGGGGCGCGACGACGATCCTCTCGCGTGCGGTCGAACTCGGCGTCGAGCGAGTGGTCGAAGACTCCTCGGGCAACGCGGGTGCGGCCATCGCCACCTACGCAGCGCGAGCGGGACTCGAAGCAGACATCTACGTCCCGGCGGACGTCGCCCAGTCGAAGCTGATGGCGATCCAGCGCGCCGGTGCCCGTCCGGTTCGGATCGAGGGGAGTCGGCAGGAGGTCACAGAGGCCTGTCAGGCGGCGGTCACTGGTGTGTCGGGCGGCGACAACGACGGCGGCGCAACGGCCAGCGATGGTGAATCGGGCGGCGGCGGAGCGAACGACGACGGGGACGACGCACCCTACCAGACCGGCGACGGCTGGTACGCGAGCCACGCGTGGAACCCGGCCTTTTTCGCGGGCACGATGACGTTCGCCTTCGAACTCGCCGCCCAGCGCGACTGGCGCGCACCCGAGGCGGTCGTCCTCCCGATCGGTCACGGAACGCTGTTTCTCGGCGCGTATCGCGGCTTCACGCTGCTCGAGGAAGCCGGCATGATCGACCGCGTCCCCCGGCTGCTGGGTGCACAGGCAGCCGGCTACGCACCGATCGTCGAGGCACTCGACGGCGACCCCTTCGGCGAGAGCGACGCCGAGAGCGCGATCGCGACTGGCCTCAGGATCGACGCGCCCGCCCGACAGGAAGAGATTCTCGAGGCGATCGAGACGACCGACGGCGACGCCATCGCGCTGGGCGACGACCCCGTCGAGGCGACACTCGACCGACTCCACCGCGACGGGTTCTACGTCGAACCGACCTGTGCGGTCGCCGCCGCCGCACTCGAACGCTACCGCGAGGACGGAATCCTCGCACCGGGTGCCGACGTCGTCGTCCCGCTGACCGGCAGCGGACTGAAAACGCTTTGAGCCTCGAGTCCCGACGGGCGGATAGATGGTCAGCCGCCCGGCCGAGTTTTGCCCCCGCTGTGGTTCCGCTCTCGAGACGATCACGTTCGACGGACGCGAGCGCGCGAACTGTCCCGCCTGCGACCGCGTCGTCTGGCACAACCCGGTCCCCTGTGCGGGCGTCGCGGTCGTGGACGGCGGCGGGGACGAAACAGGGCGCGACGGCGATCGCCACACGGAGCCCGCCGTCCTCTGTGTCAAGCGCGGGGTTCCGCCGGGCGTCGGCGAGTGGACGATCCCCGGTGGCCACATGGAAGTCGGCGAGGAGCCGGCCGCGGCCGCCGCCCGCGAACTCGAGGAGGAAACCGGCATCTCGGTCGACCCCGACGCGCTCGAGATCCTCGACGCGACAAATCTTCCGCCGCGAACGGGGAAACACGTGGTGACGATCCACTACGTCGTCGAGCGGTCGGCGACCACCGGCGTTCCGTCGGCCGGCTCTGACGCGATGGACGCCCGCTTCTTCTCGCCGGGTGAGTTCGACGCGTCCGACGAGGCGTTCCGACCGATCCACGAGCAGCGATTCCGGGCAGCGGCAGCCCGGTTCGAGTGAGTTCGGCCGCCGGGCAGGGAATCGACGATTCTGGCAGCCCCCAGTCTCGAGTGACGCCGACCAGGACCCCACTTACATCCCGTTTCGAGTTTATCGGATACGTTATAGTTTTTACCGTTGCGTGTCAACTTACCAACCCCAATCCGGTCGCCCGGTAGTGGTTTGCACCTCGGTTGCCGGTTTCGGAACCACTGTAATGTGGTCGACACTGGAATGGGGCATGGAAACCATTGGCGACCAGCGGGTGCGATTTGGCGAACTCTCGGGACGGCTCGTCCACGGGGGGACGCTCTTCGACTGGCAACTCGTCTCGACGCAGGAATTTGCGGAGGCCTACGGCTACTCGTTCGAGGAGATTCTGGCCGACGACGGCATCCCCTACGCCCCCGTCGTGGTCCAGACCTCGGTCGACCGCTACCCCCGAACCGGGGACGCGATCACCGTCGAGACCGTCCCGATTTCGGCGGGCGACACGAGCGTCGAACTCTGTTACGAAGTAACCGACGAGTCCGGCGACAGTCTGATGACCACCCGGATCGTCCACGTGACGATCGACGACGAGGGGACCGCCCTCGAGTTACCCGACGCCGTCCGCGAGGCGTTCATCGACGATTGCGTCGACCGCGACCCGGTCGTCGGCCCCGAGGACGAGCCCGCCGGCGAAGAGAGCGACGTCTCCTTCGCCTCGTCGTTCGACGTCCGGAGTCCGTACATCGAGGGCGCGGAACTCGCCTACTTCGAGAACTACCCGAACTTCGCGACGATCGCCATCGAGCACCACCTCGAGGCAAACGACACCAGCCTCCCCGAACTGCGCGGCGAGAAACACCCCTACCGCATTCGCGACTGGCAGTGGCAGTTCAAATCGCCCGTCCTGTTCGGGACCACCCTCGAGGTCGAGTGCGACGTCGAGACCGTCAGCGAGGACACGATCCGAGTCGCCCAGGAGTTCTCGACCGACGGCCGGACCAACATCGAAGCAGTCTCCGAGTACGGCTGCTTCGACGCCGACGGGAAACCCGCGCCGTACGACGACGAGATGCTCGAACCGTTCCTGTAGCCGTTTTGGAGCCGCGTCTGCTGGTGAGCTGAAGTCGACTATCGGGTGGGTCGCCATACAGGCAAAAGCAGAACCCGACATTCCTTTAGTCGCCCCCTGAATACGGGCGGGTATGTTCCTGTCTCTACGCACGGAGGTCGAAACCGCCCTCGAGGGGGCGCTCTCGACCCTCGGGTACCCGACGGACGACCTCGGGATCGAAGAACCGCCGGAGGACGTCGAGAGCGTCCTCGCCTCGAGCGTGGCCTTCCGACTGGCGAGTGAGGCCGGCGCGGCGCCGCCGCAGGTCGCCGGCGAGATCGCAGGCGAGATCGACGTCGACGACCTGACCTACGTCGCCGAGATCCAGACGCAGGGTCCGTACCTCAACTTCCTGCCGAGTGACGCCTACTTCGACGAGACGCTCGTCGCGGCGACCGACGAGGCGTACGGTCACCTCACGGATCGGGAGACCTCCGTCGTCGTCGAGCACACGAGCGCCAACCCGACGGGGCCGGTCCACGTCGGCCGTGCGCGGAACCCGATCATCGGCGACGCCGTCGCCAATCTGCTCGCGTACGCCGGCTACGACGTGGATCGCCACTACTACGTCAACGACGCCGGCCGACAGATGGCCGTCTTCACGTGGGCCTACGAGACCTTCGACGAGGCAGACCTCGAGAGCGAGCCAGAACGCGACCGCATCGAGTACGACCTCGTGCGCTACTACCGCAAGGGGAACGCCTACCTCGAGAACGCCTCCGAGGCCGAGGTCGAGGAAGCCGAAGCCGAGATCGAGTCGATCATGCAGGGCCTCGAGGCGGGCGACGAGGAGGCCTACGAGCGGGTCAGCGAGGTCGTCGACCAGGTGCTCTCGGGGATGCGCGAGTGTCTCGAGCGCCTGCCCGCGGAGTTCGACGAGTTCGTCAAGGAGACCCGGTTCATGCGCAACGGCGACACCGACGACCTCGTCGACCGACTGCAGGCCCTCGACGAGGCGGTCTACGACGAGGACGCCTGGCAGCTCGAGCTGGAGAATCACGGGATCGACAAGAACCTCGTCTTCCTGCGCTCGGATGGTACCTCGCTGTACGCGACGCGCGATATCGCCCACCACGAGTGGAAATTCGAAGAGTACGACCGCGCCGTCACGGTGCTCGGCGAGGACCACAAACTGCAGGCCAGACAGGTCGAGACCGTCCTCGAGTTGCTGGGTACCGACACCGAGGACCTGGAGCAGGTACTGTACTCTTACGTCAACCTGCCCGAGGGGAAGATGTCGACTCGCCGCGGTACCGGCGTGGATCTGGACGACCTGCTCGACGAGGCCATCGACCGCGCCCGCCAGGAGGTCGAGGATCGACTGGACGACCGTATCCGCGACGACGACCTCGATGCGGCGGACGTCGAACGAATCGCGCATCAGGTCGGCATCGGCGCCGTCCGCTACGACGTCGTCTCGAAACAGCCAACCAAAGCGATCACCTTCGAGTGGGACCGCGCCCTCGACTTCGAAGCCCAGTCGGCTCCCTACGTCCAGTACGTCCACGCCCGCTGCTGTGGGATTCTCGAGGAAGCGGGGCTCGACCCCGACGACGACCTCGCAGCCCAGGGCCTCGAGACGGCCGTCGACGCCGACCTGCTCGAGACCGACGCCGAACGCGACCTGCTCGAGACGATCGCCCGGTTCCCCGCGGTCGTCGACGAGGCCGCCGAGGACCTAGAGCCGCATCAGATCGCGACCTACACCCGGGAGATCGCCGACCGGTTCAACGGCTTCTACCGCGAGTGTCCCGTGCTGGCAGACGGCGTCGACGACGACCTCCGGGAAGCCCGACTCGCCCTCGTGGCCGCCTCGAAACACGCGGTCGCGAACGCGCTCGCCATCCTCGGCGTAGCAGCGCCGCGCTCGATGTAACACGGTCGCCAGGCTCACTGTCGGGGTCGGCGCTCCCGCTCGAGGGAATCGCTGGCGCGTAAAAGCGCGTGGACGACGCAGCGGCTGCGCCACGGAACCACTTCGTCTCTCGTCGGCAAAGACGGCCGACGGTGTCAGTGTTTCGTGTCGACGACCTTGTGCTTCAGCTCCTCGCGCGTGATGTACTCGTCGAGGTAGTCGAGCAGCCACTGGACGTCGATGTACACTTCGAACACGCGCGCACCGCTGTGTTCGACGACCAGTTCGATGGATTCGATCTCGGACTTGAACCGGTCTCGGTCGACGATCGCCTTCGAGAGGTCGTCGGCCACGTAGGCGAGTTCGTCGTGGAGTTTCTGCGTGTCGGTCGTGTCGGTCTCGACGTACACCCCGAGGGTGTCCGGGTTGGCCTGGACGTCGACGACCGAGAGGTGGTCGGACTCGAGGTCGGTGACGCCCTCGACGCCGGGGAGATCCTCGCCGTCGTCGTCGCCGCCGGTGTCGCTGTCGTCGCTTCCACCGTCGTCGTCGAACCCGGACGTGTCGTCGGTGCCCGAATCGTCTGGTACGTCTTCGTCGGTTTCGGTACTAGAGCAGCCCGCAAGCACGGTCGCGAACGCCGCTCCACTGCCGAGGAGGATTTTTCGTCGCTCCATGGTCGAGCGCTCCAGTCGAACCCGGATTAGTAATTAGCTCGTACTCTCTGCGATCCCGACCGGTCAGACGAGGGTGACGTTCATATGGGCGATAACGTGGAGATAGAGGGCCCGAAAGCCGGTAATTTACCAGTTTCGTAGAAATGGCCGAGCCGTGTGTCTCCGACAACGACTATCGTGAGACGCTGACCGTTCGGCTCGAGTGGTAGTCACAGCATTCGAATCGATTCGGCGTCTCGAGCGTCGAACGTGCCGAATCAGGTGGGGCCTACCGGGACGGTAAGCGGTCGCCTCCAGCACCGTCCCGGACGGACAACAGTCGGCGCGATTGACCAGCCAGCCAGACCCCGGCAACTCCAGTGAACGGGCGTAAACGGCGCGGCGAAGTGAGACGCCACGAGACGATCGGTCGCCGGTCGACCGGTCAGTGGTCGGATTCTGCCTCGGTGATGGCGCTCGAGACCTCGTCCGGCGCTGCCTGCTCACGTTCGCCCGTCGACTGCGCGCCGGCTCCGTTCGCGTCGGCACCGTTCGAACTCGAATTCGAGCTCGAGGTCGACGTGTCGATACCGGCGATGTCGGCGGCGATGCGTCGGTAGGCGACTGCTGCAGCGCTTTCGGGCTGGTAGACCACCAGCGGCGTGCCGGCGTAGACACTCTCGCGCGCAGCGCCGTCTTCGGGGACGGCGCCGAGCAGCGAGAGCCCGAGGCGGTCTGCGATTTCGTCGTAGGTGACGTCCGTGTCGGGGTGGATGCGGGTGACGACGAGGCCGGCGACCGTTCCGCCGGCGTGTTCGGTCAGTTCGATCGTCTTCTCGGAGTCCTGAACGGAGGCGGGTTCGGGCGTCGAGACGACGATCACCTCGTCTGCCAGCCCGAGCGGGAGGACCGTCTCGTGGCTGATACCCGCGCCGACGTCGAGGAAGACGTAGTCGTATTCCGTTCGAAGGTCGGAAACGGCTTCCCGGAGGCCCTCGGGCGAGGTCTCTGCGTACTCGTCTAAGTCCGTCCCGCTGGGAACGGCGACGATGTTGTCCGCCAGTCGGTAGGTTGCGTCTTCGATCGATGCGTCACCTGCCAGTACGTCGTGCAGCGTCGTCGCGTCGGGCGTGAGGCTGACGAACCCCGCGAGGTTCGCCATGCCGAGGTCGGTGTCGACGATCGCGACGCGCTCGCCAGCCTGGGCGAGCGCCGTCCCGAGGTTGACCGTCGTCGTCGTCTTGCCGACGCCGCCTTTCCCGCTCGCGATAGCGTAGACCGTCTCGTGGGACATGCTCGGATACCCCAACAGTGGAACGGCTACACCTTAAAACGTCACCTCGAGTGACCGACGCGCGGGCTGTAAGAAGCGGGCTGACGGCCGTTACGTTCATGTGTGTGCGTTCGATTCGTCACACATCGGCGATTGCGCGGGAACGCTCACGGACTGTCGTAGGATACTTACCCCGCGCACCGTTTTGTACTGGCAATGAGCCAGGAGGCCGAGCAGGACCACTCCGACCGGAAGAAATACGAATTTCGGAAGGTCATCGAGGATCTGAAGAACTACGAGGGCTCTGGCACCCAACTCGTGACCATCTACGTTCCCGAGGACCGCCAGATCAGCGACGTCGCTGCCCACGTCACCCAGGAACACAGCGAAGCGGCCAACATCAAATCGAAGCAGACCCGGACGAACGTCCAGGATGCCCTGACCAGCATCAAAGACCGCCTGCGCTACTACGACACCTACCCGCCGGAAAACGGCATGGTGCTGTTCTCCGGTGCGGTCGACTCCGGCGGCGGCCAGACCGAGATGGTCACCAAAGTGCTGGAGAGCCCACCACAGCCCGTCGAGTCGTTCCGCTACCACTGTGACTCTGACTTTCTGACCGAACCCCTCGAGGAGATGCTGACCGACAGTGGCCTCTACGGGCTGATCGTGCTCGATCGGCGCGAGGCCAACGTCGGCTGGCTGAAAGGCAAGCGCATCGAGGCCGTCAAGTCCGCCTCCTCGCTCGTCCCTGGCAAACAGCGAAAGGGTGGCCAGTCCGCCCAGCGATTCGCTCGGCTCCGACTCGAAGCAATCGACAACTTCTATCAGGAAGTTGCCGGGATGGCGAACGACCTGTTCGTCCCCAAGCGCCACGACATCGACGGCGTGCTCGTCGGCGGTCCCTCGCCCACCAAAGAGGAGTTCCTTGACGGCGACTACCTCCACCACGAACTCCAGGACTCGGTCATCGGCAAGTTCGACGTCTCCTACACCGACGAGTCCGGTCTCCGCGAACTCGTCGACAACGCCGAAGACGCGCTGGCCGACGCCGAGGTGATGAAGGACAAACAGGAGATGGAGGAGTTCTTCAAGGAACTCAACGCGGGCAACCTTGCCACCTACGGCTTCGAGCAGACTCGCGAGAACCTCGTGATGGGATCGGTCGACCGCCTGCTCATCAGCGAGGACCTGCGCAAGGACGTCATCTCCTACGAGTGTGGCGAGTGTGGGAACACCGACCGTGAGGTCGTCGACCGACGGAAGGCGACCCCCGACCACACCTGCACCGACTGCGGAGCTGACGTCGAAGCGAGCGACGAGGATCGCGAGGACGCCATCGAGCACCTGATCGATATCGCCGAACAGCGGGGCACAGAGCCCAAGTTCATCTCCACGGACTTCGAGAAGGGCGAACAGCTCTACAACGCCTTCGGCGGGTTCGCCGGCATCCTGCGGTACGACACCGGCGTCTGAGACGACAGGCGGAGATTTTCCGAGAACGGGTGGCCACGCAAACAGTAACAAGCGAGCGGCACCATCCGTTCCTATGGCTATCGTTGCAGCAGTCGATCGGTCAGCGCGAGCGGCAGACGCAGTCGAGGAAGCCGAACGGCTCGCAGAAGCGTTCGACGACCCGGTTCACGTCGTCCACGTGTTGACCCGGTCGGAGTTCGTCGACATGGGACGGACGGCGGCCGAGGAGGTCGGTGGCTCGATCAGTATGGACGAGGTGAAAGCGGCCGCAAGAGCGGTCGCAGCCGAGGCTGCAGCCGATCTCACCGTCCCCACCGAAGCCGTGGGGCTGGTAGGAGATCCCGCCGACGCGATCCTCGAGTACGCCGACGAACACGACGCACGGTACGTCGTCGTCGCCGGACGGCGGCGGTCGCCGACGGGAAAGGCAGTGTTCGGGAGCGTTACCCAGTCGGTCCTGTTGAACGCCGACTGTCCCGTGGTGACGTCGATCGAGCAGTAACGACCGACTCATACGGATTACTGTAACGGTTTACCGACGCAACCGCGACCCGTGGGCGGTTGCGTCGGCAATGATTTACAGTAAACCGTATCAGAGCGTTCCGCGAAGGTAGATCGCATCGTCGGTGATTCGTTCGATACTCCCCTCGTCGAGCGGGTGGGCGTCCTCGGTGACGTCACGCCAGCCGAGTTTTGCCTTGATCGTCTCGAAGAGGCTGGGGTCGGCGTCGACGTATCCGCGGCCATCTTCGACCGCCACCAGGCGGCCGACGTCGGTACCGTCTGCGTTCAGGACGCGTTTCCCCTCGTCTGCTTTCGTGAGACTCTCCTTCGTCATGGCTGGTCACCTCCACGTCGGTCGTCCCCCCGATCGAGTGTTCGCCGTGGCACCTGTGTAGCCCAGCAGTGGAACGGTCCGCATATAAATCGATGAAATCGTTGTCAGAGGTTGGTGATCGTTTCGCGATACGGTCACGGTACGCCGGGCCTACCAGCCGTGAAACGATCGTCGCCCACGCTGTGGGGACGCCACCGCTCCGTTTCCCGGAATTGCGGGGACGGCGACCGTCGACAACGGAAGGGTTATGCCGGTAGTCACGTACTACCAGCCGATCAATGCCCGACTTCCCCGCATCGTTCGACGACCCCCGGGTCACCGACCAGTTCGTCCGTCAGGTGACCGGGCCCACCGATCTGACCCTCCTCGGCGTCGTCCACGACCACCCCGCGAGCGTCGCGCGCGTCGACCGCGTCCTCCGCCACCTCCAGCCTGCGACCCTCGCACTCGAGTTGCCGCCCGCTGCCGTCCCGCTGTATCGAGCCTACGCCCGCGACGGCGCAGGTGAGGGGCCGCCGCGGTTCGGCGGCGAGATGAGCGCCGCCATTCGGGCCACCCCGGAGGCCGACGTCGTCGGCATCGACGCTCCGAACTGGTCGTTCGTCCGCCGCCTCGCCACCCGACTGATCGCCGACCGCGTCTCCGCGACCACCGCCCGACGCGTCGTCTCGAGTCTCTCCGGGGCGACCCGGGAGGCGTTGACCTGCCGCGTCGCCGCGACGGTCACCCACGCGACGTCGATGACGGTCGCCTGCGACGATCCGATCGAGTACGAGTGCAGCCACGACGATCCTCCGACCGTTCAGGCCGCCCACGAACGCGAGCACGTCGCCCGGGTGCAGACGCTGCTGGCCAGCGTCGACACCGACGGAAGTGCCCTTTCCTACCGCGACGAGACACGCGAACGCTGCATGATCGACCGACTCGAGGAGATCAGAGCCGATGGCGACGACCAGGTCGTCGCCGTCGTCGGCGTCGACCACCTCGAGACGCTCGCGGACGCGCTCGCGGCCGAACGCTGACCACGAACTGGCACCGTCCCCGCACAGTCACTGCCGGAGCGTCGAGACGCAGTGCCAGCAGTAGGTGTAGGTCGGGTCGGCCGAATTAGTCGCGCCGCAGTGGGGGCAGGTCACGGAGTCGCCGGTGACGTGGTGGTCCTCGTCCGGCCCCTCTGACCCCTCGAGGTCGCCATCGCGGTCGCCAGCCGGGGGGAAGCGATCAGGACTGGGTGAGCCTCGCGAGTGGCTGTGATCCGGATCGGCCAGCGACGGCGTCGCGGAACTGTCGCCGTCGGACCGACGAACGTAGACGTAGTAGAGAACCAGGTGGAGCAGGGCAAACAGGACCACGTACGCGACGAGCCACCCCCAGAGCTCCATCACCGTGTGCTAGGTTCTCTATGCACTTGGATATTCCCCGAATCGACAGGGAACACAGTCTCTCGAGGGAGAATTATTCCGGCGGCTGGAGGTCGCGTTCGAACTCGTCGAAGACCTCGAGGTCCTCGGGGAGGTCGTACTCGAGTTGGCGCTGCTCCTGACGGGTGACGCCGGCTTCCTCGAGCGGGGTGGCGGCGTCTTCCCAGCCGGGCTTGATCTTGACGCTCTGTGCGGGCGCACCGACGGCGATGTGGTGGGCCGGAACGTCGTGCTGGACGATGGCCCGCGCCCCGACGATGGCGTTCTCGCCGACCTTGCAACCTGCACGGATCATCGAGTCGTAGGTGAGTCGGACGTCGTCTTCGACGATCGTGTGGTAGTTTCGGACTTCGGTCTGGTCGACGACGTCGTGGTCGTGGCTGTAGACGTGGACGCCGTCGGAGACGGAGACGCGGTCACCGATGGTCAGTTTCCCGCGGTCGTCCAAATGGACGTCGTCGTGGATGACAGTGTTGTCGCCGACGGTGATGTTGTGGCCGTAGGTGAACGTGATCCCCTTGAAAAAGCGGCAGTCGTCACCACACTTCTCGAAGAGGTGGTCGGCGAGCATCCGCCGGAATCGCAGCGCGAACTCGACGTTATCTGCGATGGGCAGGCTGTCGAACTGTCGCCAGAGCCACTGGAGGTGTTTCGAGCGTCGGAATTTCTCCTCGTCCTTCTCGGCGTAGTACTCGCTCTCGAGAGTCGTGTTGCACGGATCGTAACTCTGGAGGCGAACGCGTTCGGCCGGTGAGGTGGACTCTCCAGCCTGCCATCGTTCGTAGGCCTCTCGATCACCCGAGAGGTCGATCAGGACGTCTTCGACGACTGCACAGGTGTCCTCGTCGCCGGAGAGCCGTCGGTCGACCTCGTCGATGAACTCCCGCATGCCCGCTTCCGCCTCGTCGGGCAGCGAGACGTACCGCTTGGTCATATACCGTCGTATGGCCGGCCCCACTCATAGGGGTTCGGTTGTCCGTTCCACGTCGCCGGATCTCCGCCCGCCAGCACGACAGACCGTCGATCGGATTCGCACCCGGCACGAAAGAGACCAGTCACTCCACCGTAGCCGCCCAGCGAGAGAACAGCAGCGCCGGCAACGCGAGTGAGCCGACCAGAAGCGCAGTCCCCGCGACGACCGTCCCCGGCGTGACCCGGTGTGGACTGACCTCGAGCTGGGTCGCGGCGACGGGGACCGTTACGGCGGCGGCGAGCACGATGACGAAGAGGACCCGCTGTGGTGACCACCGGTGGGAGTCGCCCATAGTGGAAGTACACGAGGGAGGTCCATGAACGGTTCGGTGAGGCGTCACGATCCGAAGCGGGCGGCCGAGCCAAAAACGTCCAGGAGAACCCGGTCAGGCGACGAACACGAGTCCACCGACGGCGAGAAAGACGAAACCGAGTGCGATCGCACCGACGCCCAGTTTCAGGAATCGCCGCATCGTCGCCGACTCGTCGGCGTCCGAAATCAGGAACTGTGGCGCGTCCGGTCCGTCGGAGACCGCCACGAGCGCGTCCGTTTCTGGCGGGTTCGGCTCGGCCTGCCCGAAGACGTACACCGTGTCGTCGACGTCGAGTCGCCGTTCGGTGTACCGCGTCGGCCGCGAGCCGATCGAGAGGCCGCCAATGTCGATCGAAAGCGGCGTCGAAACGCCGGTTTGCAGCCCCGGCGGAAGCTGTGACGTGCTGTCGATCGAATGCGTCCGTTCGTTCGCCATCGTCAGCCTGGCCCCCGAGGGGTCGACGACGGCCCGCCCGCTGTCGTCCTCGAGAACGAATCGCTGGCGGTCGCTCCCGGAGTCGATCGTCTTCCAGGTTCGGCGACTCCCGTTCGAGTTCGCGTTCGACCGCCGACGGCGGCGCTCCTCGACTTCGTACTCGTAGGCGACGCACGCGTGGTTTTGCACTGGCGACGAGAGTGGCTCTGCGATCGCGCGAACCCGTCCCTCGAGTTCGACCGGTCCGGACTCGATGGCGGCGTCTCTGACCGAAACCGGGTCGCTCGAGCGGATTCGGTGCCAGGTTCGAAGCTGGAGCCCGCCGTAGCCCGCGGCCGCGAGACCGATCACCCCGAAGACGAGACCGACGAAGGAAGACTCGAGTGGCATACGCCCACTATTCAGCAGGGAAATATTATCGTTCCGATACGTTCAATGCAGACAACTGTACGCTGTTACAGTTATAGTAGTCACTGCACACCTGATCGCCAGACGGATCGGCGATCAGTGTGTGAATCGTTGCAGTTGTCACTATCGACCGGTGTGTCAGTCCGACAGTCGTCCATCCAGCAGGTGGCGCTTCCGGCCCGTCTCTGACCTCATCAGGAGGCGAGGTCGAGACCGATGGCAGCTCCGAGTCGCACGATTTATACGTAAGAACTGACTGATCGGCAAACATGAGTATCAATAAGGTGATATACAGATGAACAGTCTCGCACTACTCGAGCGAGTTAGTCAACTGACGAGCAAGTACTTCGTCGTCTGGGTACTTCTCGTCTCGATTATCGCGTTATTCACTCCTGATACGTTCGTCCCGATCGGCGACTACATCGCCCCGCTGCTTGGCCTCGTCATGCTCGGGATGGGGCTGACGCTCACGCCCGCAGACTTCAGGCGGATCCTCGAGCGACCTCGAGACGTCGCGATCGGCGCGCTCGCACAGTGGATCCTGATGCCGGCGTTCGCGTACGTGCTCGTCGTCGCGCTCGGACTTCGGTGGGAGGTCGGACTGGGGCTGATCCTCGTCGGTGCCGCACCGGGTGGGACGGCCTCGAACGTGATGACCTACCTCGGGCGGGGCGACGTGGCGCTGTCGGTAACGATCACGTCGGTGACGACGATCGCCGCGCCGCTCGTGATGCCCGCGTGGGTCGTCCTGCTCGCGGGTGAGCAGATCACCGTCACGTTCGCCGAGATGGCCCAGGAGATCGTCCTGATCGTCCTGATCCCCGTCGTCGCCGGGTTGCTCCTGCGGCTGGTACTCGACAAGTACGCCCCGACCGCAGCGAAAGCCGGCCTGTCGATCTTCCCGGCGATCAGCGTCGTCGCCATCGTCGCCATCGTCGCGGCCGTCGTCGGCCTGAACGTCGAGGAGATCCTCGCCGCCAGCGCAGTCGTCTTCCTCGCGGTCGTCCTCCACAACGGCCTCGGGCTCGGTGCCGGCTACGGCGTCGGCAAGGTGACTGGCATGGCCGAAGATCGGGCCCGCGCCTGCGCGTTCGAGGTCGGACTCCAGAACAGCGGCCTCGCGGTCGCGATCGCCATCGCGTTCTTCGACCCCGTCGCCGCGCTCATCCCGGCACTGTTCAGCGTCTGGCACAACGTCTCCGGCCCCGCACTCGCGACGGTCTTCACCCAGATCGACGGCGAACCGGTCGCCGAGTACGAACCGGAGATCGCCTCCGACTGAGCGTCGCCCGCGCGGGTTTCGCGGGTAGCTGCCGCTCGAGGCGGTAAATTCCCTTAATCCCTTCTAGGGTCTCCGTACGTACACTTAACCGCCCACCCATTGTGGAAGAATAGCATGACCGAACCCACCTACGTGCAGAAGGCCTGCGCCTACGTCACGCGAGCGACGGGCGAACTGCTCGTCTTCGAGGGGCCGGGCCACGACGGCCTCCAGATTCCGAAGGGAACACTCGAGGGCGGCGAATCTCCACGGGAAGCGCTCTACCGGGAGGTCGCAGAAGAGACCGGTCTCGGGACGCTCAACGGCGTGACCCACCTGACGACGGACGTCTGGACGCGCCGACGCTCGCCACCGAAACGCTACGTGCGCCACTTCTTCCACGCGACGGTCCACGAGCCACGCGATCGCTGGACGCACACGGTGACCGACGGCGGCGACGAACACGGTGCCGAGTTCGACCTGCGGTGGGTCCGCCCCGCCACGGTGGGTGAGTTCGCGCTGGACCTCGACGATTACGTCCGCTTGCTGCCGTCGACACCCGCGGTTGGCGACGTCGCCAGCGTTTCCGACTGACCCCTCACGACGAGAGTGCGCGCTCGACTGCCTCTGCCACGGTCCGTGCTTTCTCCGCGAGACCCTCGCTCACCAGCCCCTCCGCAACGGCCGCCTCGAGTTCGTCGGCGTCGACGACCTCGACGGTCCCGTCGGGGAGGCGGATCACGTCCACGTAGAGGTCGACGTACCGGACGCCGTCGGGGAAGACCTCGAGCGGTGTGCAGACGTTGACGTAGGTGCCTTTCACCGTCCCGTCGTCGGCCCTGTACGTCGTCGGGTACCACCACCGGCCCTCGCGGAACGTCGTGACCGCCACGTCGCCCGCTTCTTTCGGAACCCCCAGCGCGTCGTAGCTCCCGCCAGCGCTCATCGAGCGCTCGAGGGTGATCGACCCCTCGGCGTCCCGGTCGGTTACCTCGCCCGAACCGAGCGAGATGAGCCTTCCATCGGGCTTTCCGTGGCCGATCTCGAGGCGATCGCCCTCGGTCGGCCCGAACTGGCGGGTGACTGCCCCGAACGGGAACGCATCGTCGCCGGTCGCGGGCGTCTCACAGACCGCTTCGGCGAAGTCGACGGCCGCGCTCGCCGCCCGGGTGGCCGTCTTCGTGCGGTGGTGACCCGCCATCGTCGTCTCGACCGTTCGGCGGGCCGAATCGAGAGCGAACCGGGACTCCCGGCCGAACCACAGCCAGACGGTCTGTCCCGTCGCCACGAGTTTGCCCGGCTCGCCCGGTTCTTCGGGCTCGTCTTCGAGTGCCTCCTCGAGCGTCTCCGCGCGGTCGACGGCCGTCTCGAGCGCCGCGGTCATCGACTCGAGGTCGGCCCCGTCGGCGCCGCGTTGCCAGCGCAGGCCCCACCCGTCGGGAACGTCGACCGAGAGGAGGTCGGTCATCCCCACGAGTTCGTCTGCAGCGCCGCCACGGAGGTCGGCCGAGACGCCGCTGCGATCCTGCGAGAGCGTACAGAGGCCGCCGCCCACCTCGAGCGAGGGGGAGACCTGCGGGCGGTCGTCGTCCCACGGCGGCGTCGGCTCCGTCACCTGCACGCGGTAGCGGTTGCCGTCGTCCACGTAGCCGTCGACGTCGTCGTATTTGAGATAGCCCCGGTGGCCCGCTCCGAGGTCGACGACAGCGCCGCTCCCGCCGCGGGCCTCGAGCACCTCGGCGTCGTAGATTTCGTCGCGGGCCACGTCGCCGTCCCAGCGGAACGTGTCGATCGCGAGGTCCGCGAGTGCCGCCACGACGGCCTCGACGGCATCGGACTCTCCAGACACCTCGAGTCCCTGTCGATCGCGGGTGGTCCAGACCGAGGCGTCTGCCGACGCCGTCGGGAACGACTCGTCGAACCGATCGCGGATGGGGTCC
Source organism: Natrarchaeobaculum aegyptiacum (assembly GCF_002156705.1). Taxonomy (NCBI): domain Archaea; kingdom Methanobacteriati; phylum Methanobacteriota; class Halobacteria; order Halobacteriales; family Natrialbaceae; genus Natrarchaeobaculum; species Natrarchaeobaculum aegyptiacum. Next base: position 2,130,104 of record NZ_CP019893.1, on the reverse strand, counting down.
GAGGCCTGGACGACCTCGAGGCCGGCGTCGGTCAGCAACTGTGTCACCGCCGTCGCGTAGATGCCGCGCACGCGCACCCTGGTCATGGGTCCCCAGTTTGCCCCCCACCCCTTTGTGGATTCCGAGTGCACGATCGTCCGTATCATTCCCAGAGCCGATTCGGCGTGGCCTGAGCGTGGGCTTCAGAGAGACGGACAAGAGCCGCCGACTGCCGAACGCTTACCGGACCGGACGCCGTAAGTCGCCGCATGGATCGCAGGCGAGACCCGATCGAGCGCGCCGACGACGAGGATCGGGACCTCTACGACGTCTCGACGTGGGAGCCCCGGTCGCTGGTCGACTGGCTCGCCTGCGCGATCTACACTGCGATCTCCTACGGCTGGCAGGCGATCGTCCTCGTCGTCACCATCTCGATCACGCTCGTCTTGCTCCTCCAGCCGACGGTCCTCGTACTCGAGGAGCCCTGGATCGGCGGCTTCTTCGCGCTCTCTGTCGTTCCCGCGGCCCTGCTCGCAGCCTTTATCTGGTACACCGACGTGACGACCCGCCAGCCGCTGGGGTTGCTGGTCGTCACCTTCCTGCTCGCCATCGTCTTCGCGACCATCGCGGCGATCGTCAACGACGTCACCAGACCGTATCTGCAGGCGATTCCGCTGATCGGCTGGGTGCTCTTTTTCTTCCTGATCGTCGGTCCGGTCGAAGAGACCGTGAAATTGCTCGCTGTTCGTGCGTTCGCCTACCGGTCGTCGACGTTCGACTCGGTGCTCGACGGGGCCGTCTACGGGGCCGTCGCCGGCCTCGGGTTCGCCGCCATCGAGAACACCATCTACATCACCGGCACCGTGGCCCAGGCCGACGCCGGGCTGTTTACTGCCGCGACCGGAATCGCGAGCGTCCGGGCGCTCGTCGGCCCCGGACACGTGATCTACTCGGCCATCGCGGGCTACTACCTCGGTCTGGCGAAGTTCAACCCCCAGTACGCCGGCCCGCTGGTCGTCAAGGGCCTGCTGGTCGCCGCAGTCGCCCACGCCCTCTACAACACGACCGTCGGTCTCGTCCCGCCGTTCGTCGCCGCGCTCTACCCCGTCAGCGTCGAGGTCGCGTTCATCGGCTACGTGGTCAGTTACAACCTCGCCATCGGTGGCTACCTCTACGTGAAGGTCTCGCGATACCGCAGCACCTATCGCACCGTTCGCGAGGACGCCGGCCGCCGGGACCTCACCCCCGAGAAGACCGAGTTCGACCCGCGAACTCGAGCGGACTCGAGCGAGCGGGCCACCCACGACGGCCGCGTCGAGCGGGCCAATCTCGACTCCAGACGTGACCACGGGGACGACCGTCAAGATCTCGAGTCTGCGAGCGAATCGGATCGCGAGAGCGGCTTCGAGTTCGACCCGCCGCTCCACGCATCCGGGGACGAGAGGGAAGAAGACGGGGCGATCGAGGAGGACACCGACGGCGAGCCGTCAGGATGACGACGAACTCAGTCGAACCGCGCCTCGAGCAGCCGTTCGACGTACTTCGCGAGCACGTCGACCTCGAGGTGGACCGGATCGCCGGGTTCTTTCTCCGAGAGCGTCGTCAGGTCGTAGGTCGTCGGGATGATCGCGACGGTGACGGTTCCCTCGTCGACGGTTTCACCGTCTCCATTTCGGTGCGCCGAGGACGCACCGCTCTCAAGGGTAGCGACGGTGAGGCTGATCCCATCGAGGGTGATCGAGCCCTTCTCGACGACGTACCGGTCGTAGCCGTCGGGGAGGTCGAACGCGAAGTACCAGTCGTCACCCACCGATTCGACGTCCCGAACCGTCGCCACCGCGTCGACGTGGCCCTGGACCACGTGCCCGTCGAACCGACCGTCGGCAGGCATCGCCCGCTCTAAGTTGACGACGTCGCCGGTCTCGAGGTCCCCGAGATAAGTTCGATCGACGGTCTCGCTGGCGAGGAAGACCTCGAACCACTCCCCCTCGGCGAAGCGTTCGACGGTGAGACAGGCTCCGCTGACGCTGATACTCTGGCCATGCTCGAGGCCCGTCGCCACCTCGTCGGCACCGATCTGCAGCCTGAGCCCCTCGTCGGTCCGCTCGCGGGCGACGATCTCGCCGGTCTCCTCGACGATTCCGGTGAACATACACGAGGGTGGTCGGCGGCGAGGGAAAGCCGTTCCGGGTCGGCTGCTGGGCGAGGGACGCAGTTCCCGGTACAGACTATTTGCACGTCGGCGCTGTCGGACCACAGATGGCCGACGGTGAGTCACTGCTTCACGCCGCACGGAACTGGGTTGGAACGCCGGGAAGACGGGTCGATCGCTCGAGTCAGAACCGCCTGAAACAGTGGATCCTCTTCGACGGCAACCGCGAGCGAGTGGCGACGGCGCTGCTCGCGGCCGTCTTCGCCCTGTTGCTCGTCCTCGGTGGCGTCTGGCCGATCGAGTACCAGGAACTGCTGAGCGAGACGACGATGGTCCAGACGGTGTTCAACACCCTCCTCTCCGGGACGATTCTGCTCGTCTCGATCGTCGTCTCCATCGCCGCCGTCGGCATCTCACAGGAACTGACCTCCCTCGGCGACCAGTCAGAGCGCGTCGAGACGACGATGGACTTTCAGGCAGCGATCGAAGACCACGGCATCGTCGACGTGAGCCCGGCCCGCCCCGGGCAGTTCACGGCCGTCGTCCTCCGCTCGATCAAACAGCGGGCCAACGAGCTGCAGGAACTCGAGGGCGCAGGCGACGCCAGCAGCGACGACTACCGCGAGGACGTCGACCGCCTGCAGGCCGACATCCAGTCGAACACCGAGGAGGTGCTGACCACCCTCTCGCGGGTCCCGAAGGGCTCGACGGACGAACTCCTGACGGGATTGAACTACGACTCCTCGTGGCAACTCTATCAGTCGCGACGAATCCTCACCAAGTACGACGACCAGTTGACCGACGAGGAGCGGACCGTGATCGAGGACATCGTCGACACCCTCCACAAACTGATGGTCTGTCGCGAGTACTTCAAGACGCTGTACTACAAACTCGAGCTCTCTGACCTCTCGACGACGCTGTTGACCGTCTCGTTGCCGATCATCGTCTTCATCACCTACGTCTTGCTCGCACTCGACACCGGACTCTTCCCCGACGTCTCGCTGGTCGGCTACACGCCGCTGACGGTATTCATCAGCTTCGCGTACACGCTCGCCCTCGCACCGTACGCCGTGCTCACGTCGTACATCCTGCGGGCTGCGACCGTCACCAAGCTGACCCCAGAGGAGGGGCCGTTCCTCCTCGACGCTGACCGGGAGACGGCCTACGACGACCAGGAAGCGGTGAACTGAGCGACGGTCACTCGAGCAGCGCCGTCGGCTCGAGCGAGCGCGATGGCGCTGGGAGCCACTCGACGCCGTCGTCCTCGACCGAGAGCACGTCGGCCACGCGAACCCAGGCACCGTCGACGCACCCGGCGGCCTCGAGTCTGACGACGCACCCGGGTCCGACCTCGTCCCCGCCAGCGAGTGGCGCTTCACGGGGCTCGAGGCCGACGCCTGCGACGTCCGTCTCGACGTTTTCCTCGCCTGCGACGCCGAAGGCGCGGACCTCGGCCTCGAGGTCGGCCTCGACGGCGGTCACCGAGTGGCTGTCAGCGGTCAGCATCGCCTCGCTCGAGCGAAAGGCGTGGGTGACGCCGACGTGGGCGCGTCGTTCCGGGCCACCCTCGCCAGCGACGACGAACGTGCGGACGAGCCCGCCGTGGTAGCCGTCACGGGTCCGGGGAGCGACGGTGACGACGATCGGATCGCCTGCCCGGAGCGCTCCGTCGTCGGCCCCCGTGACTCCCGGATCGACGCGCGTGTTCCCCGACGGGAGGCCACCCGCGGCGACGATCGCCTCGTCGGCGGCGATTCGAAGTCGGTCGGGTGTCAATGGCACACCATCGTGCTCGAGCCAGCCATCGTCGCGGACGGTCGTCCCGGCGAGCACCGCGGCCGCGCGCTCGATTCCGTCGCCCGCGATCGACTGGGCGGCCGCGATCCGCTCGCGTTCACCGGGGATCTTCGTCGCTCGAGCGCGCTCGAGGACGTCCGTCGAGGCGAGGCCAAAGCCGGCGCGCTCGAGGTAGAGCGCGGCGTCGTGGGGGATCGCAGCCGGTGTCAGCACCGTTCCATCGAGGCCCCGATCGGCGAGGTCACTCGCGAGTTTCTCGGCTGGGTGTGACGAGTCTGCGTCCGAGTGGACGATCGTCGAGTCCGACGCGGCGGTGTAGGCGACCGCCAAGCGTCGTCGCTCGTCGACGTAGCTCACTCGCGCGGCACCTGCCGCTTCGTCGCTCGCTTCGAGCCAGTACCGGATCGCTGGGTCGCGAGCGGGACCGGCGTGAACGACCCCGGTCGCCGCTCGCGCGTCGAGTTCGGCCTCGAGCGTCGACTCGAGGTAGGCACGGACCTCGCGAACCACGGCTCAGGGGGCTTCGGCTTCGACCTCTTCGGTCTCGGCGTCCTCGATCGGTTCCTGGGCGGCTTCGACGAGTTCCTCGACGGTGGCGTCGACGGGTTCGTTCTCGAGCAAGACGTCGATCGGTAGCGTCGGGGCACCGTCGACTAAGTTCTCGAGGAGGACGAGCCGTTCGCGGGCGCGGGACATGCCGACGTAGAAGACGCGGCGTTCGTTGTCGGTGAGGACGGGCACGGGCGAGGTGGTCTTGGTGAACTCCTCGATGCCGGGGACGTCCTCGGGATCGTCCACGGTGGCGACCATCTGCTCGACGACTTTCTCGGTGAGGTCGGTGGCGACGAAGACGTGGTCGGCTTCGCGACCCTTCGCGGAGTGGATGGTGCCGACGCGAACCCGGTCGGTATCCATTCCCTGGTACTCGCCGATCGCGAAGTACGAGCGGATGGACTTCTTCTGGAAGCTCGTCACCTTGCGGACCATGTCGGCGGCCGAGGCGGGCGTCGGCATGAACGGCACGAGGTCCTCGATCACATCACCGGGGATCATCAGTTCCTCGAGATCGTCGATGCCGGCGTCTTCCTGTCGCTCGTCGATCTCGTCGAACAGGTCGTCGCGCTCGCCCGTGCCGAACGCCGATTCCTGGAGCATGTCGGCGAGTCGGCGCGCCTGCAGTCCGGTGACGTCCTTGCCGGCGTCGATGGCCTCGACGGCGCGGACGTAGTCGGTGAGCCGATCGGTCCACATCCGCTGGTCGGTCAGCGAGGTGAACGGCACCCCCTCGGTGATGAATTCATCGATGAACTGGAACATCTGGTAGCGCGCACGGAACAGTACCATGATGGTGCCGTCGCCTTCGACGAGCGTTCGGCGAACCATCCGGACGACGTCGAGCATCGAGCCGTTGCGCTTGGCCTCGACGCTGCCGCCTTCCTTGCGCGGGTTGAGGTCCTTGTCCTGACGCTGTTCGATGTGACGGATCTCCTTGTTCACCGCGTTGAGGACGTTCGATGGCAGCCGGTAGGAGTTCGGGAGAATCACGTCTTCGTCGACGTCTTCCTCGAGCAGCAAGGCGGGGTCTGCACCCTGCCAGGAGTAGACGACCTGGTCGTCGTCACCGGCGATCAGGACCTCCGTCACGTAGGGTTTCCACTCCTGATAGACGTCGTACTGGAGCGTGGTGATGTCCTGGAATTCGTCGATCACGAGGTACTCGACGTTCGGAACGAGCGAGCGCTGTCTGACGCGCTCTAACATGTCCGCGAAGCCGATCTTGCCCTGTTCGCCCTTGTAGGAACGCCAGGCACGGATCGCCTCGGGGACGTCGATCCGGTCGTCGTCGCTGGGCCAGGTGGGCGTGTACTTGTTGCCCTCCTGAGCGTTCGGATCGATCTCCGGCGGGAGGCGAACCTCCTCGACGTCCCACTGGAAGGGGACGTCGTACCAGTCGGCGACGTCCCGGCGGGTTCGCTGGAGCCACTGGCTCGTGGCGATGATCTTGTTCCCGATGGTCGTCGAGCGAGCGGTACGCCGGCCGGCGCCGGAGTACTCGTCTTCGAACTCGAGGCCGTAGTCCTCACAGAACTCCTCTTTGTCCTTTTCGCCGATGACGTCGCCACGAGAGAGATCGAGCAGATCGTAGGCCTTCGCGTGCATCGTACAGACGTTGCCCTGGAGTGCACGGGGCGATTCGTCGAGTCGGTCGGCGAGACGCTCGCGAACCTCCTGTGCTGCGGCGCGCGTGTACGAGACGACGAGGATGTCCCGAAAGGTGACGCCATCTTGGTCTAGAATGTCTTCGACGTGATCGAGGAGGGCGGTCGTCTTCCCGCTACCCGGACCGCCGAACAACCGGGTCACCTTCGTCTCGGTGGGAGCCATTGTCCCTGTTCAGGCGGGCGAGACCTATAAGTGACGTGGGTTGTCTTCGCTGGAACGGCCACGCTCGAGTACCGGTAAGCGACCTGACCGGTGGGTGGCCGGCGAAGAGCGAGCGGCAGTAATTTTCGGAACCACAGGGGGAAAACGATCTGAAAGCCTCGGTTACGTGTTTCGCGGCGAGCGGGCGGCACGAATCTGGGAACCGTCACGAATCTTGTCTTCACACTCCGGGCAGACGCGCGGATCGTCGACGCCACGAGGGGTGAAGACTCGAGCGTAGGCGTCCGTCACGAATGCACCGCAATTTTGACATTCCGGCATGGTCGTACTCACTGAACGCTTGGCGTGAGCGATAATAATTGTACCGTATCGCATCTTCTAATTATGGCCCGACTGGTTGGAGAAATTACCGTTCGTAGTCAGCGTCGAGAGGGGGAGACGCTGGGCGGGAGTGGCTGGGTCGCACCGTCGACTGGTCCGATGCGCGTCGAGTCCTGCTGGTCTGCGGTCGTCGAACGAGACAGGAGGACGCAGGGACGGCGGCCTCCGCCAGAGGATCAGACCGTCGGTTCCCAGCCGCAGACGGTACAGGCGCTCGCGGACGGGTCGTGAAGCCCGCCGCATTCTGGACACTGTTTCTTGTTATACTCTCGTTCCCACCCGACACGTTCTACCGCATGACCGCGATCCGCGAGGAATTGATCGAACACGTCGTCACCGGCACCGTTGGGTGAGGATGCCATACGTGTGTGAACGTGCAGCACACTACATAATCGTTGGGGTGGGCGAAACGTCTGCCTCGATCGTGCGACGAATTACCACACATCGGTCGGCCGGGTAGACGCTCGAGGTCGACGGCAACCGGTTCGAGTCCGGGTGACCCACGAACTTTTCTCCGGGACGCACCAATACTGGGATATGAGCGACTTACGCCTCGACGCGACCCAGCTGGACCGGTACTCGAGACACGTTATCATGGACGAGATCGGTCCCGAGGGGCAACAGCGACTGCTCGAGGGGAGCGTGCTGGTCGTCGGCGCCGGGGGACTCGGCTCGCCGGCGATCCAGTATCTGGCGGCGGCGGGAGTCGGCCGGATCGGGATCGTCGACGACGACGTCGTCGAGCGGTCGAACCTGCAACGCCAGATCGTCCACGCCGACGCCGACGTGGGGCGGCCGAAAGTCGAGAGCGCCGCCGACTACGTCCGGGCGCTCAACCCAGATATCGACGTCGAGACCCACGAGAAGCGGCTGAATCCCGAGAACGTGGCCGACCTCGTCGACGGCTACGACGTGGTCTGCGACGCCAGCGACAACTTCGCGACGCGGTACCTGCTCAACGATTACTGCGTCCTCTCGAACACGGCGCTGGCTCACGGGGCGATTTACCGATTCGAAGGGCAGGTGACGACGTTCACGAACGAGCGCGACGGGAGCGCCGCCAGCGAAGAGACCGACGTGAACGCCGACGAGGAGGACTCACCCTGCTACCGCTGTCTGTTCCCCGAAGCTCCCGAACCCGGGACGGTCCCCGACTGCGCGACGACCGGCGTCCTCGGGGTCCTCCCCGGCACCGTCGGCTGCATCCAGGCCACCGAGGTCGTCAAGTACCTGCTCGGGAAGGGCGACCTGCTCGAGGGGCGACTGCTGATGTACGACGCGATGGACATGAGCTTCGAACCGGTCGAGATGCGGGCGAACCCGGCCTGTCCGGTCTGTGGCGACCAGCCCGAGATCGAGTCGGTCGAGGAGGTCTCCTACGAGGGAACCTGTTCGATGCCCGCAGACTGAACGCAAGCGAGAACAGAGCGCGTCAACCAGCCCGTTTTGCCCGCTCGTGATACCACCCGCCGAACGCGCCGAGCGGGACGACCAGCCACCCGCCGAACGCGATCGCGAACGGGACCGCGAGCATCGTGGTCCCCAGCACGAACTGGACCGCCTCGAGCAGGCCCATCGTCCCGTCGGCGACGTTCGAGAGGCCGACGACGAAGCCGATGCCGAGCGCACCGCCAGCCACACTCACGACGGCCGTACAGGCGCCGAGAACGCCACCGAGGAACGGGCGTGGGCCGCCGGGGTGGACGTACCGCCAGAGCGCGATCCCCACCACGACGGCCGTCGGTACCGACAGCGGGGCAACGAAGACGCTCATCCCGAGGGTGAAGCCGGCGAGGTGGCCGGCCGACGCTCCCGTCACGACCCCCGTACCGAACAGGACTGCGGCGCCGCCGAACCAGACCGCGATCGCCAGCAGCGCCGTCGCGCCCATGGCGATCCCGCCGCCGGCATCGCGTCTCGAGGCGTAGGGCAACCGTCCGGGACCGAGTCGACGGCAGAGCGTTCCGGCCATATGTCAGTGTTCGATGTGATCTGGTTCAGGTGTTCCCCGGTGGTCGACACCGACTGCCGGCCGTGCCGACGGGACAGCACCACCCTCGATCCCCCGAACGGACCCCCGTTATATCCCGCTCGACGTTGCAGATTGGCCCACCGAGTATGGCAACCAGCCGCGACCACCGCGTGCTCGTTCCGGTCGACGTCCTCGGCGGGGAGGCCGTCCCCGAGGCGATCGTCGAGACCCTCGCGTCCGTTCCCGTCACCCTGCTCGCCTATCGCGAACTCCCCGACCAGGTCGGGACCGACCACGCCCGCGAGCAGTGGGGCGACCGCGCACGAGGTGAACTCGAGGCGCTCGCGGACGCGTTTCGCGAGGCAGACTGCGTCGACGTTCGGACGCGTCTCGTGTTCACCCACGATCGCCTCGAGACGATCGAACGGGTCGCCATCGAAGAGCGGTGTACGGCGATCGCCCTCCTCGAGCCGGCACCCGTTCTCGAGTCGGTCCTGCTCGCCGTCCGCGGCGACGTCAACCTCGAGCCCATCGCGGCCTTCCTCGGGGGCGTCCTCGACGGGACCGACCTCACGGTGACGATCCTTCACGTGACGAGCGGAGACGACCGCGAGCAGGGGATAGGCGTCCTCGAGACGGCTGCCGACGAACTGGCTGCCGCGGGCGTCGATCGCGAGCGGATCGGGACCAGCCTCGTCGTCGACGGCTCGCCGACGCGGGCGATTCTCGCGGCCTCGACGGACCACGATCTGCTGGTCGTCGGTGAGAGTCGTCCTTCGGTGCGCCGGCTGGTGTTTCGAGACCGTGCGCGGGTCCTGGCGCGGGGAGCCGTCGACCCCGTCCTCGTCGTTCGCGGTGAGTACCTGTCTCCCGCGGACGACGCCGCGGACGACGAAAACGGTGAGTCCGAAAGCCGGAGTGGGGGTGACGACACGGAAGCCGAGAGCCGGTGACGGCTGCCAGCGACGTCTATCCGCCGTCCTTGGACTGTTCTCCGTCGTCGTCCCGCGCTGCGTCCGACTCCGTGCCCTCGCCGTCGCCCTCGAGCGTTCGTTCCTCGCCGTCGTCACCCTCGAGCCGTCGCACCACGAACACCGGACCGACCGACTCGGCCGCGATTCGTTCGGCCTCCTCGCCGAAGACGAGCGAGCGAAGCGATGGGGCGCGTTCACCCATCACGACGGCGTCGTGATCGGCCGCCGCGTCGACGAGCGCCTCCAGCGGCGCGACGTCGACGGCGAGGTCCGTCTGAACGTCGATGCCGCGGTCAGTGAGCCGCTCGCGCGCAGCCTCGAGCAGGTCGCGGCCGGCGGCCTCGTCGTCGGTCGCGAGAAAGAGCGTGACCTCGATGTCCCGGTCACCGACCAGTTCGGCGGTGAACGCACAGACGTGATCGACCGCGACGTCGCCTGTCAGGGCCACCAGCAGGCGTTCCACGGGACCCGTCGCTCCGGGAACGACGTAGACGCCGGCCGTCGTCGCCGCGGCGACGCGATCGATCGTCTGTTTCCGGTCGTGGGTGAACACGAGGCGGTAGTCGGCCGTTCCGTCCTCGGCCCCGAACTCCACGGCGAGGTCCTCGAGCGCGTCGGTCGCCCGGTCTTCGTACTGGAGTCGGGCCTGATCGGGTGGCGTCTGTTCGGGCAGGACGTGGAAGCCGAGGACGGTCACGTCCAGTGGCTCGAGCAGGTCTGCCAGCCCGGCCGAGACGGCGCCGCCCTCGAGGATAGGCAGTGGAACGAGGATGCGCGTCCGTGGATGCGATGCGTCGTCGGAAGTCTGTGGGTCAGTATCGTCGGTCATATTCAGAGCACACCTCGCAGCGAGACGTCGCGAGCGTAGTAGGCGTACCAGCCGGCGGTGAGGACGACGATCGCGAGTCCGATCCACCGGGAGGCTGGTTGCATGAACGCGACCAGCGCGAAACTCGAGAGCGCCCCGAGGATCGGGACGATCGGGTAACCGGGGACGCGGAACGCGGGATCGTACCACTCGGGTTCGTTCCGCCGGAGCGCGAGCAGTGCCACGCAGATCAGGCCGTACATCACGAGGTGAAGGAAGGAGGCGACTTCGGCGAGCAACTCGACGCGACCGGTTGCGGTCAACACGACGATCGGCCCACCAGCGAGTCCGAGCGCGACGTGTGGCGTGCCGTAGCGGAGGTTGATCCGGCTCGCATCCCGGGGTAACAGCGCGTCCCTCGAGACGGCGTAAATCGCCCGGGAGGTGCTCAGGACAGAGGCGTTGGCGCTCGACATCGTCGCCAGCAGGCCGCCGACGAGGATCGCGAGGGCCCCGACCGTGCCGAGGTAGTGACGCCCGACCTCGACCATCGCGGTCTCGCCGAGGGTCTCGAGCTGGTCGCTCCCGAACGCGCTGGTGGCGACGAAGATGGTGGCGACGTAGAGGACGCCGACGACGAGCACCGAACCGACCATCGCCAGTGGGAGGTTCCGGCCGGGGTCTTTCATCTCGCCGGCGACGGTCGCGACCTGTGCGAACCCGAGGTAAGAGGTGAACACGAGCGCTGCGGTCGACAGGATCGGCATCGCGCCGTGGGGGGCGAACCGTTCGGGCGTTGACGGCTCGCCGAACACACCCGCCGCGTCCAGCCCGCCGACAGCGAGAAAGCAGACGATGATCGAGAGCAACAGCGCCACCACGCCGTTCTGGAGTTTCGCCGCGTTCTCGGTGCCAGTCACGTTGAGAATCGTGAACGCGACCCCGGCTAGGACTGCGATCGGGATGACGAGCCACTCACCAGCGGCGACGCCGACTTCGACGAGCGTGTCGACCACGTAGTAGCCGAACCCGACGAGGTAGAACGCCGTCGCGAAGACGAGCCCGAACCACAGCGAGAGGCCCACGACGGTCCCGGCGAGCGTTCCCAGCCCACGGGAGATGAAGTAGTAACCACCGCCACTCTTCGGCATGGCCGTCGCCAGTTCCGACGTGGGTAACGCGACCAGCAGCGCGATCACGGCACCGATGGCGAACGAGAGGGACGCGGCCGGTCCGGCGTTACCCGCGGCGAGCCCCGGAAAGACGAAGATCCCGGCGCCGATCATCGTCCCGATACCGATCGCGAGCCCACCGGAAAGGCCGATCGTCCGCTCGAGTTCGGCGTCGTCGGTGATCGTGGCCTCGTCGGTCTCGACCGTCGGCTCGACCCGCGGAGCCTCGCCGTCGAGGTTGGTTCCGGAGACCGACGCGTCAGGTCCCGTCGACGGTGGGGACGGCGGGGACGAAGGAGATGAAGCGTTCACAGATTCAGACGACTCCTCGGCCATACGGCAACTCGAGTCGCATGACTGTTAGCTCTGTTGTCGCGTGCCGGAAGTCGGGATCGCCACTGGTACCGTTTCACGCGTCGACTGCTGCGTGACATCGGGCGTCGACCACCGATGTCACCCAGCAGTGCAGGCGTAGACCGCCACTAGCTGCGCAACTCGCCCCCGTCGATCGGGATCGACGCGCCGTTGACGTAACTCGCGCGGGGACTCGCCAGGACGGCCACCAGGTCGCCGAGTTCGCGTGGTTCGCCGATACGGTCCATCGGAACCGAGTCCGCGAAGTCGGCGAGGCCCTCCTCGTAGTCCGCGTAGACGCCGCGTTCGATGCGTGCCTCGAGCAGTTCCTCGATGCGTGCGGTCTCGATCGTTCCCGGAACGACCGTGTTCGCCCGGATCTCCGGGGCGAACTCCCGGGAGATCGTCTTGACCAGCCCCTCGACACCTCGGCGAACCGCGTTCGAGAGCAAGAGTCCGTCGGCGACCTCCTTCACCGTCCGGGAGGTGATGCAGGTGATCGTCCCGTGGGGCGACTCGAGCAGGTGCGGGTGGGCCTCCTCGATGGTCCAGACGACGCTCATCACGAGCAGGTCGAAGGACGCGTACCAGTCGCGCTCGTCAGTCTCGAGGAAGGTCGTACTCGGCGGGCCGCCGGCAGAAGTGACGACGTGATCGAGCCCGCCGAACGTCTCGACCGTCTCGCCGACGAGTCGCGAGACGTCGTCCGGATCGGTGAGGTCCGCCTGAATCGCGAGGACGTCGCCCGGTCCGGTCTCGGCTACGTCCTCACGGGCGTCCTCGAGGCGGTCCCCGTCGCGGCCACAGATGGTTACGTTCGCACCCTCCGATGCGAGCGCCTGCGCGCTCGCGAAACCGAGTCCGCTCGAGGAGGCCGTCACCAGTGCCGTGCTATCGTCGAGTTCGAGGTCCATACGGGACTCGAGGACGCGAGTGGGCAAATCTTCGGGGGCCGTTCTCTCTCGGTGCTGGTGGGTCAGTCGGGAGTTCGAGAACAGAACAGAACTGAACGTGGGCTACTCGACGTCCTGATCACGATGGCGAACGCGGACCATCCCGTCGGAGGTGACGCCGACGACCAGCGGCCGCGAGACCTGTCGCCCCTCGACTGCCGCGCCGGCGGCATCGCTGACCGACTTCATCAGGTCCGGCGCCGTGTAGTCGACCTTGACGCCGGCGTCGTCGCAGGCTTCGTAGACCAGTTCCGGCACGTCGTAGAGGTCGGTCCCCTCCGGGACACGGATGCGAACGGGGGCTCGCAGGGCCTCCGCGAACGCGACGGTCTCGCGGGCCTTCCGCAGGTTCTCTCGCGCGCTGGACTCGATCGAGGAGACGTTCGCCCGCGAGGTGCCGAGTTCCGCCGCGATGTCCGCCTGCGAGATGTCCCGTTCGCGCAGGGCCAGCACCTGTGCCTGCCTGTGGGTCAACACGCTCGAGTCCGGGTCGAACCCGACGTCCTCGAGTAGCTGGTCGACCTCGTCGATCATCGCCTGCACCTCCCCGGCCGGACGCGCCTGCACATATCAAAGCGAGGTGTCGGTAGAACCAAAGCTTCCACGGTCTCGCACGTTCGACCGGCCACCAGCTTCGACGTCGCTCGAGTCGATCGCGCTGGCCCAGAATCAGAACTCGAGTTCCCAGCGTTCGTCCTCGAGCGCCGCCAGTTCCTCGGCCACGCCGTCGGCCAGCCGGTACTCGGTGCCCTCGCGGACGACCGTCCCGTCACGTTCCAGGTGCTCGAGGTGGGCGTAGGACTCGCCCGGACCGTGGAGGATGTGAATGCTCTCGAGGTCGCCGAAGAGGTCGTCGCTGACGGTCCAGGTGTCACAGGGGCCGAGACGGTCGAGCGCGTCGAGCACGCGGTAGGAGCGCTCCTCGTGGTGGTGGATGATGTGGGCAGCCCGAGCTGCGGGGTCGTCGATCGGATCACGGTGACCCGGCCACGCGCGGTCGTAGTCGGCGTCGACGATCGACTGGAGCGCCCGCAGGTACCGCTCGAGCGGCCGGTCGACCCGGACGTCCGCGCCGCCGACGTTCGGCGTGTAGACGGGCAGGAGGGCGTCGCCGGAGAGGATCTCACGGTTGCCGTCTCGCTCGAATTCGAAGAGACAGAGACCGGCGGCGTGACCCGAGGTGTGGACGGCCGTCAACTCGGTTCCGTTGACGGTGAACGTATCGCCGTCCTCGAACGGCGTCACCGAGGGGAGTTCGATCGGCTCGTCGTTGCGCACGATCCGCTCGCGGAGTTCGACCTGCTTTGCCTCGGGCATCCCCCACTCCTCGAAGTAGGTCTCCTGTGTGTCTCGCATCGCCTCCCAGGTCTCCTCGTCGCCTTCGATCAGCGGCGCGTCGGCCTCGTGGGCGTAGACCTCGGCACCGCTCTCGGCCTGAATCTCGCCCGCGAGGCCGGTGTGATCCTGATGCCAGTGGGTCAGAAAGATTCGGTCGACGTCCGAAAACGAGACGCCCCGGTCGTCGAACTCAGCCTCGAGTTGCTCGCGCGTGGCGGGCATCCAGTCGCCGGTATCCACGAGGACGACGTCCTCGCCGCCAGCGAAGAGGTATGCGTTGTTGTTGCCCTCGAACGCGCCGTTCGACAGTGAGATGCGTTCCATGCACACCAGTGACAGAGACGAGAGCAAAACTGTTTGCGAGACGGAAGTGAACGCGGGGTTCTCGCGCTCGCATCCATCGGTCAACACCCCGGGCGACGACGCGAGTCAGTCCGAACCGGGACGGTAGAGCCTGGCACCCTCACCGACTGTCGTCTGGTAGGCCCGGCTGTCGACGCCGGCGGAATCGAAGGCATCGATCATCGCCGCGGCGACCGCTCGCTGGCTCGCACGCCGACAGACTGCGAGGACACCCGGACCGGCGCCGCTGACGGTGACGCCGGTGGCACCCGCCTCGAGAGCGGCCTCGCGGACGTCCTCGTAGCCGCGGATGAGTTTCGCGCGTTCGGGCGTGACGATCTCGTCGTCCATGCCGCGGCCGACGAGGACGGGATCGTTTCGGGTCATCCCGACGGTGAGCGTCGCGGCGTTACCCACGGTGTCGACGACCGACTCGAGGGAGGCGCTGTCGGGGACGACGCCGCGAGCGTCGCGCGTCGAGACGGTCGTCTCGGGGAGACAGGCCACGACGGGGATCGACGCGTCGACCTGGGTGACGCCGCCGTCGGCGACGACGGTGAAACCCCCAAGCAGCGACGGGGCGACGTTGTCCGCGTGGGCCTCGCCGGAGACGACCGCCTCGCCTTCTGCGGCGATCGGGACGAGGTCCGCCCGCGAGAGGCCGCGATCGTAGAGTTCGTTGAGCGCGAGCGCGGCACCCGCCGCACTCGCGGCCGACGATCCGAGTCCGGACGAAGGGCGGACACCTTTGTCGATTCGGATGTGCGCTGGCGCGTCGAGCGCCTCGGCGACGGCACCGACGGTGTTCTTCGCCGGGTCCTCCGGAATGTACTGGCTTCCGACCCCCGTGACCGTGATCGTCGTCTCCGGGGCTCGTTCGACCCGGACGACGTCCGCTGGAGCCCCGAGCGCGACGCCAAAGACGTCGAAGCCACTCCCGAGGTTCGCGCTCGTCGCCGGGGCCCGAACGGTCAGCATGCTCGAGTCTTGCTACAGTGCGGGCAAAAAGGTAGCGAACGACGACAGCAGCCACCGGCCAGAACCACGTCGACGTGTGGCCGCCGAAGTGGCCGAGTAACGCGGGGGTTACTCCTCGTCGGGCGTGTCGCCGAAGGTGAACACGTCGTCTGCGGTCTCGGGTCCGTCCTCGTCTTCGTCTTCGGCTGCGTCGTCGCCAGCGGCATCTTCGTCTTCGACTGCGTCGTCCGGGTCACCAGCGTCGGCCACACCACTGGCGTCGTCGGACTCGAGTGCGTCGTCGAGCGGATCGGCGGACTCCTCGGTACCCGAGTCCGACGCTGTCAGATCGTCGTCCGTCGGTTCCATCGCCAGCGGATCGGTCGCGTCGTCGGCCAGCGGATCACGTTCGTCTCCTGCCAGCGGATCCGGCTGGGGCTCCGTCGACGGCTCGTCGTCGGCTGGCCCCATCGCCAGCGGCTCGTCACCGTCTTCCGACGAATCGTCGTCCGACTCGGCGGCCTCGTCGGCACCGGTCGTCTCGAGTCCGTCGTCGCTCGATTCGGCTGCGGACTCCTCGAGCCCGAAGTCGATCGACTCGGTATCGAGTTGCTGGTCCTCGTCTCCACCAGCCGCGTTCATCTCGTCGGCCGAACCATCGTCGTCGCCGTCGGACGGTGCGAGCGGGGCATCCCCTGCAGCCGACTCGAGGGTATCGTCTGCGAGGGCGTCCTCCGCCGGGTCCGACTGGCGTCCGTCCCCGGACAGGTCGATTTCGGCGGTCGGTTCTGCTACGTCCGCCATCGGATCGGGGTCTGCGCTCGAATCTGGCGCGTCCGACTCGAGTTGCGGACCGCCCTCGTCGAACGAGAGAGGATCGCCGCCGTCGTCACCGGCTGGTCCCTCGTCGCCAGCGTCGGAATCGACCTCCGCATCGGAACCGGTCTCGAGGTCGAGGTCGTCGTCCTCGTCGAACGTGATCGACGCGCTGGCCGTCTCGGCGGCACCATCCTCGATATCCGTCGATTCGTCGGCTTGCTCCTCGAGCGACGGCGCGAGCGAGGTCGATGCGGCTGCGTCCTCGTCGACGTCGGTGTCGAATCGGGCGAGTCCCGCCGACAGCTGGGTCGACTGTGCCGAGAGACCGGAAGCGGCCTCCGTGACCTCGGTCAGGGCCGTGGTCTGTTCTTCTGCCGCTGCAGCCACGTTCTCGGCTTCCGTCGTGGTCTCCTCGGAGACCGTCGCGGCCTCGTCGACGATGGCGACGACTTCCTGGGTCGAGGCCGCCTGCTCTTCGGTCGCCGCCGAAATCTCCTGGACGCCCACGTTGGTCTCACGGGCGAGGTCGGCGATCTGCTCGAGGGCGTCGACGGCTTCCTCGACGCGTTCGCCAGCGTCCTGGATGTGCTCGCTCGTCCCTTCGACCTCGGCGGTCGACTGCTCGGTTCGCTCGCGGATCGCCTCGAGCCGCCGTTCGGCCTCGTCGGCCGCGTCGGCGACGTCCTCCGACAGCGCCTTGACCTCCTGGGCGACGACGGCGAATCCTTCCTCGTCCTCGCCGCTGGCGGATCGGGAGGCCTCGATGTTGGCGTTGAGCGCGAGCATGTTGGTCTGACGGGCGATCTCCGAAATCGCGGCGATCAGTTCGTCGATCTGGCCGACTTCCTCCTCGAGTCGGCGCATCTCCGCGACGGCCCCCTCCGCTTCGGCCTCGATGTCGTCCATCGCGGCGATGGCGTCCCGGGCGGCCTCCTGACCGTCCTGACCGGTTCGGACCGTCCGCTCGGCGATGTCTGCGACCTCGTTCGAGGAGGCGGCGATCTCTTCGGTCGTCGTCGAGAGGCCGCTCATCTCCTGGTTGACCGACTGCAGCGACTGGTTCTGTCGCTCCGCACCGTCGGAAATCTCCTGGATCGATTCGGTGACCTGCTCGGATGCCGACTGGACCTCCTCGCTCGAGGCGGTCACCTGCTCGGAGGCCGTCGCGACCTCGGTCGCGAACTCGCTCAACTCGGCGACGGTGACCTCGATCTCTGCGAGCATCTCGTTGAACTCCGCGGCGATGGCCTCCATCGCCTCGTTCTCGCTGTCGGCGTCCATGCGAGCGGTGAGGTCGCCGTCTGCGGCGGCCTCCATCACGTCGCTGTATTCGTCGGCTTTCGCCTCGAGGTGGTCGTTGATCTCCGCGATGCGTTCGCGTTCGCGTTCGGCCTCCTCACGGGCGGCCTCGGCCTCGTCGATCTGCTCACGCAAGGCGACGCGCATCGAGTCGAAGCCCTCGTAGAGCCGGCCGATGTTGTCGATCCGTTTGGTCTCCAGATCGACGTCTAAGTTGCCGTCTTCCATCTCGGCTGCCTTGCGGGTGAGCCGGTCGATCGAGACGGCCGTGTTGCGTCCGAGAACGGCCCCGATCAGGGCGATCAGCAGGACGCCGCCAGCGGTCGCGTACATCCCCCACTCGTTGACGGTGTGGACGAATCCGAACGCCTGACTCTCGGGTTCGTGGGTGAGCACGACCCAGTCGGTGCCGTGGACGCGCGCAGAACTGACGACGTAATCCTCGCCGCCACCGAAGCCGTACGCGTCGCCGAGGACCGCTGCGGTCCCTGCAGCAGCCTGCTCGGTGGTCGCACCCTCGAGTCGGGCGGTCTCGGCGATCGAGGCGTGGTCGTAGGACTGGCCGAGTGTCTCGTAGTCGTCGCCGTAGTCTGCGTTGTCGAGGACGATCTCGTCGTTCCCGTCGACGACGACCGTCGTGACGCCGTCGGGCGAATCGAGTGAGTGTGCCTCGAGTTCGGCCGTGTAGACGATCGCCCGCTCGTCGTCACCGGGGACGGTCTGGACGTAAGTGATGACCGCGGCTTCCTCACCGAGTTCACCTTCGGTCTGGTACGGACTCGAGACCCACGGCACCTGATCGGTCGCCTCGTCGAAGGCCTCGTCCTCGACGCCCGCTATGGCGTCGACGGACTGCTCGCGCAGGTCGGCGTCCGTGCTCGCGAGCACCGTCTCCGCGTCGGTATCGACGTAACTGATCGCGAACGTGTCGTCGGCGAGGTGTTCTTCCCACTCGAGGAAGCTCGCCTGAATGGCCGCTGGCTCGTCGGTTGCGACGACGTCCGTGTGCGCCATGACGCTCATCGTCCGTTCGTTCTGTTCGTGCCACATCTGCAGTCCCTGTGCTTCCTGACTGACGAAGGCGGTCTGGTCGTCTTCGACGCGATCTTCCACGCTGGCCGTCAGTTCGGCCGTCGCGACGAAACCGATGATCCCCACCGACAGCCCGAGTATCAGCAGCGCGATCGCGAACTTGACCGCGTAGCGGCGTCGGATCGCTGCTGGCACCAGTCGTCGAGCGAAATCCATGGATACCGAACGGATGCCACCGTCGGTACATAAATTGTGATCCGCGGTTATCGGCAATGATAATCGGGAACCGACGACCGAGTGTCCGGTTTAGAATAATTAACTGAAAAATAGTATTAATCGACATCACGTAGAGATGACAACAGGACAATACCGTGGGAACTTCGACCAGTAAACTCCTATTCACTTGTGGCGTCGTTTCTTCATTGAACCACGGTCGCTCTCGAGACTTTGTCCGGAACGGTTAAGAAATAGTGATCGGAACGGCTGAACGATATGAACTCTTCGCGCCGGAACCGAGCGAGCGATACAGATGCCGGCCGCGCTGCCGGTTCGAAGCGACGGCGATTTCTCGAGGGGGTTGCGGCCGGGGCGATAGCGGCCCCGCTCGCTGGCTGTCTCGAGACGTTCGACACCGTCGCCGGGTCACCGGAGGACCGAACGGAAGTCGTCACGGTCGGCGTCCTCGCGCCCGAGCCAGACAGCGACTTCAACGGACGGGCGATCGAGCGATCGGCGCGACTCGCCGTCGACCAGCTCGACGACGACGGTGGCATCGACGGTCGGGACGTCGAGCTGGTCGTCGGTGACACGAAGGGGGATCCGCTCGAGGGACGACGCGAGTACCAGCGTCTCGTTCTGGACGAGGGTGCAGACGTGACCGTCGGCATCTCGACGAGCGAGGTTCTCGATCACGTCATCGAGGACGTCGCCGAACAGGAGACGATCCACATCACCGCCGGTGCGGCGACGACAGGCGTGAGCGATCTGGTTCGCGAGCAGTACGACGACTACAGGTACCACTTCCGGGCGGGCCCGGTAAACGAGTACGATCTCGGACAGGCCCAGATCGACTTTCTCACGGACATGGCCGGCGAAATGGGCTGGGAGTCGATCGCACTGCTCGCAGAGGACTACGGCTGGTCGGAGGGGCCCTGGGAGACGTTCCAGCAGCAGCGAGACGAACTCGAGGTCGATATCGTCGTCGAGGAACGCTATTCCCCGGCGCTCGACGACTTCACCGACATTTACGACGAGGCCGAGACAGCGGGAGCAGACGCCGTGTTCATCTCGACTGCCCACACCGGAACCGACGCAATCCTGGACTGGACCGGTGGGCAGCGACCGTTCGAGTTCGGCGGCATCCACGTGCCGATGCAATTGCCCACCTACTACGACGCGACGAACGGGGCCTGCCTGTACGGCATCGGGCAGAGCAGCGCCCCGCTGGGCGCCGACGTTACCGAGAAGACGTCGACGTTCGAAGACGCCTACGAGGATCGATACGGCGTATCGACCCCCGTCTACACCGGTTACTTCGCCTACGACGCCGTCACACTCTTCGCAGAAGCCGTCGAACAGGCCGGAACCTTCGACGCTGACGACCTCGTCGGGACGCTCGAGGACATCGCGTTTACCGGAAGCGCCGGACAGATCGAGTTCTACGGCCGAGATCACGAATACCCACACGACCTCGTCTATCAGAGAGGAGAGACGCTGTACTTCCAGTGGCAAGAAGACGACGACGGCGAGGGCACACAGGAAGTCATCTGGCCTGACGAGCACGCGACGAGCGAGTACGTCGAGCCCGACTGGTCCTGAACGCCCGACGTCGATCTGATCGCCCCTCTGTCTGCCCGAGTTGCCTCGACCTGTTCGGAGCGACTGCGCCCCACCGATACTGGTCAACCGCCTGTCAGGACAAGAAAATATTAAACGTAATGGGCGTTTTGCATGAAAGATATGGGTGAAAATTCGTGGGGTACGGGCGAGCAGAAGAGACTGAAATCGACAGCTGGCGGGCGTGGTGGGCGAGAGACGCGATCACGGCGGCGCGTGTTACAGGCTGCCGGTGGCGCCGGGACGCTCGCACTCGCTGGCTGTCTCGAGGAGACGAGTCTCGAGGGGTTGATCGGATCGACAGAGGCTGCCGAGGGACCGGTGACCGTCGGTGTGCTCGCACCGAATCCCGACGGGGACTTCGTCGGCCGGTCGATGGCTCGCGGAGCGGAAGTGGCCGTCGCCGAACTCAACGAGCGCGGAGGCATCGGTGGCCGCGACGTCGAACTGGCCGTCGGCGACACGGCGGCGAACCCACTCGAGGCCCGGCGCGAGTACCACCGACTCGTCCTCGAGGAAGGCGCTGACGTGACCGTCGGGATGTTCGATAGCCCGGCGCTCGTGCACGTGATGGAAGACATCGCAGAGCAGGAACTGCTCCACCTGACGACGGGGGCAGCGACGACGGTGACGAGTCAACTCATCCGCGAGGACTACGAGTCGTACAAGTACCACTTCCGGGTCGGTCCGACGAACGAGATCGACCTCGGACGCGGAACCGTCGACTTCGTCGATGGGATCGCACCCGACGTCGGCTGGGAGTCGGTCGCGGTGCTGGCGGAGGACTACGACTGGTCCGACGGTCCGTGGTCGGTCCTGCAGGACGACCTCGACGAAACCGGTCTCGACGTCGTGCTCGAGGAGCGCTATCCGCCCGCGACCGACGACTTCGTCGACCTGTACGACCCCGTGAGCGAGCAGGGTGCCGACGTCGCACTCGTCGCGATGGCCCACACTGGCACGGACGCTCTTCTCGACTGGGCGGCCCCGCCCAGCGGACGACCGTATCCGTTCGCCTTCGGCGGCATCCACGTCCCGGCCCAGCTTCCGTCCTACTACGACCAGACGAATGGGGCCTGCCGGTACACGTTCAGTCAGATCAGCGCGACCGCAAACAGCGAACCCGGGCCGCTGACCCAGGACTTCGTCTCCGCTTACGAGAGCGAGTTCGACGAAAACCCGGTGTACACCGGCTACACGACCTACGAGGCAGTCATGCTCTACGACCACGTCGTCGAATCGGCCGGAACGTTCGACGAAGACGACCTGGTCCCGGCGCTCGAGGACGTCTCGTTCGAGGGTGCGACGGGTACGATCGAGTTCTACGACCGCGACCACGAGTTCGCTCACGACCTCCAGTATCAGGGGGCCGACACACTATTCTTCCAGTGGCAGGAGAACGACGACGGCGAGGGCGTCCAGGAAGTCATCTGGCCTGACGAACACGCGACCAGCGAGTTCGTCTCCCCGCCCTGGCTGTAGGTCCGAAGTCCCAGTTTCGCGGTTTGAAACTGCCGGCGCGGTTCCGGTATCCTCGAGTCCAGTCTACGGGACGCCAGCAGTTATCCGGGCCGGTTAGTCGTCGGTTCCAGTCTCGACGGGCGTCCTGGCCTCGAGCACGCGATCAAGACCGGCTGCGAGGGCCGCCGAGAGAATCATCCCGGCGAGAGCGAAGCCGGCGATCAGGAAGAAGAACGCGGCCGTGGAGAAGCCGTCGAGGACGTAGCCGCCGATGGCGATGCTGGCCGCGCCGAGGCCGAATTCGCCGAGGTAGGTGTAGCCGTAGGAGAGTCCGCGAGTGTCTGCGGGCGTGTACACGGCGACGGCGTTCTGGTAAAACGGCTGGATAGCAAAGAGGAAGAAGCCGAAGACGCCACAGAGGACGACGATCGCGCCGAGCCCCAGTTGGATGGCCGGAACGAACGCCAGCGCGAGGAGGGCGAAGACGGCGAACAGCACGGCCATACCGCGGCCGGGGTCGACGCGGTTCGTGAGCTTCCCGCCGACGTACTGGCCGGCCATCCCCACGACGAGCAGGCCGACGTAGACGTAGTCTGCGGCCTCGATCCCCTCGAGTCCCTCCGGAAGTGCGATGGCTTCCATCGCGGGTAGCCCGTGGAGGATCTCGGGGAGGTAGGTGAGCATCCCGCGGTAGTACAGCCCCTCGAAGGTGACGATCACGAAGACGATGGCGAACGCGCTCGCGAAGAGTGCGCGCGAGTTCGTGAGGAGTTCGGACAGCGACAGCGCCTCGGCGGGGCCGGCGTCGACGTCGTCGTCGACCGCAGCGGTCGCGTCGAAGTCGGCGGTGAGCCCGTAGCCGATTGCGAGCAGTCCGGGGACGGCCATGATCGCCGCGACGAGTTGCCACTCGAGGACGATCAGTAGCGTCGCGGCGACGAACGGGCCGAGTGCGATGCCGACGTTGCCGGCGATGCCGTGCCAGGCGAAGACGGTGCCCCGATCCTCGACGCCGGTGCTGATGAGCGCCAGCCCGGCGGGGTGGTAGATGCTCGCGGCGACGCCCCAGCAGACGAGCGCGAGTGCGATGGCGACGATCGAGCGACTCGCCGCGAGCGCGAAGAAGCCGAGGCTCATCCCCGCGAGACAGACGAGAACGAGTCGTTTCGGTCCGAACCGATCCACGAGGATGCCGGCTGGGAGCGCGCCGAGGCCGAACGGCGCGTACCCCAGCGCGACGACGAGGCCGAGGAGGGCGACGCCGACGTCGAACTCGGCGAGCCAGACGACGAGGAAGATCGGAATCGCCGTCTCGAACCAGTGGACGAGTCCGTGGCCTGCCATAGTGAACCCGGCGATCGATCGATCGTTCGCCTCCATACGCGTGTTCTTTTCGTAGCGGGACGCGACGGGTACTGAGGCTATCGGTTGGCGACCGGCAGTTCGGGACCGCGGCGGGCGATACGAGCGCGAGGAGCGAGGAGGGGCACCGACCCGAAAAGAGTGAAACCACGTGCCATGGGCGTCGGAGACAGGGGCAAATCGTGCAAACGGCACGGGCAGGTGGCTCGAGGGGGTGTGAAGATTAAAATTGTAAACCGATTCGTCGAATCGAACGTAGATCGTTTCGAATGGTCAGCACGGCAGGCAAAATAGACGGGATAGCAACCCACTTTAACCCGGATTACGAACCATCCGGACATGACCCAGTACGTGATCATCGGGGACGGTATCTCCGGCAGTTCGGCTGCCGAGACACTCCGGGAAGCTGACCCGGAGGCAGGTATTACCGTCGTCACCGATGAGGGGGAGCCCCTGTACAACCGGATTCTCATCAAAGAGCACGCGAAGGGCAAGCTCCCCGAGGCGCCGATTTCGATTCACGACGAGGAGTGGTACGACGAGCGCGACATCGAGCTGTCGCTCAACACCCACGTGACGACCGTCGACACGGACGAGAAGGTCGTCCGGACCCACGAGGGCGAGGACCTCCCGTACGACAAGCTCCTCGTCGCGACGGGCGGGACGCCGACCCAGCTGCCGGTCGAGAACAGCGACGCCGACGGCATCCACCACTTCTGGACGTTCCAGGACGCCCGGCGGATCAAGGAATCGGCCGAGAACTCAGAGCAGGCAGTCATCGTCGGCGCGGGACTGCTCGGCATCGACTTCGCCGCGGTCTGTGGTGCACAGGGCGTCGAGGGATCGTACCTGATGCGCGGGGACCGCTGGTGGCGCTACGCGCTGTCGGCCGACGGCGCCGAGATCATGCACGAGGGCATGCGCGACGTGGGCGTCGAACCGGTCTTCGACAGTGGCGTCGACCGCTTCGAGGTCGACGACGACGGGCACGTCACGGCTGCGGTCGATCCCAACGGCGAGCGCTACGAGTGCGACTGGGCCGGCGTCGCCATCGGCCTGACGTTCAACACCGAGTTCCTCCGCGAGACGGACGTCGAACAGGACAACGGCATCGTCGTCGACGAGTACATGCAGACGACCGTGGATGACGTCTACGCCGCCGGCGACATCACCCGCTTCTACGACGTCCTGCTCGGCGAGCAGGCCCAGAACGGCTCGTGGGGCTCGGCAAAAGAACAGGGCCGCATCGCCGCGGTCAACATGGCTGCCGACGAAGAAAAAGAGGCCTTCGAGTGGGTCTCCTCGTACTCGATCACCCACTTCGACTTCCCGTTCCTCTCCTTCGGCCATCCGACCCTCGGCGACGAGCACGCCGAACGGAAGTACTCCGACACCGAGTGGCGACGCATCGCGTTCAAAGACGGCAAGATCGTCGGCGGCGTCCTCATCGGCGACCTCTCCCCGCAGAGCACGCTCAAACAACTGATGCGCGAACAGCGCGTCGTCGCCGATCAGGCAGAGGTCCTCCTCGAGAAGTCCGTCGACGCCGACGAACTCGCGCCCGCCCAGGAGCAGTAGCGCCCCGCCATTCCAGCGTCGGCGGCGATTTTCGACGACCGGTATCGGCTACAGTTTTCGACGACGCGAGCGGTGGCTCCCGGCACGGCCTCGAGAGCGCCCGGCAGTGACTTGCACAGGCATGGGATCGAACGACGTGGGTGGCCGGGATAGGTATCGGGAACTCGGAATGAGCACGAAAACGCCACGAGAGGCCGACATTCTGCGGCCGTTTCAGGGGACGTCGACCGCCTACTACGCGCTGTTTGCGCTGGCGGCGCTGGCGTTCGGTGCGTTCCTGATCGGGTGGATGTATCAGCTGTACGAGGGACTCGCGGTCACCGGTCTCTCCGACTGGGGGACCGGCGGTGGCGTCACCTGGGGGGTGTACATCGGCGCGTTCATCTGGTGGGTCGGAATCGCCCACGGGGGAATCATCCTCTCGGCGGCGGTTCGCCTGCTCGGCATGGACCGCTACATGCCGGTCGCGCGGCTGGCCGAACTGCTGACGATCGCCGGCCTCTCCGCCGCGGGCTTCTACATCATCGTCCACATGGGCCGTCCCGACCGGATGGTCACGAGCGTCCTCGGCCACTACCACATCACGGTCCACAACTCGCCGCTCGTGTGGGACGTGACCGTCATCACGGCCTACCTCGTGCTGACGGCGACCTACCTCGGGCTGACGCTCCGGTACGACGTCTCGAGGTTGCGCGACCAGTTGCCGAGTCACTTCAGCCCGATCTACACGATGTTGACCATCGGGTACACCGAACGCGAGGACGAGGTCGTCCAGCGGATGGTCTGGTGGCTCGCGCTGGCGATCATCATCATGGCACCACTCCTCCTCCACGGCGGGGTGATCCCGTGGCTGTTCGCCGTCCTCCCGACGTATCCACGCTGGTTCGGCGGCGTGCAGGGGCCACAGTTCCTCACGATCGCACTCACTTCCGCAATTTCCGGCGTCATCATCCTCTCGTACGCGTTCCGCCGGGCCTACGACTGGGGGCACATCATCACCGACGACGTCTTCCGCGGGCTGACCCTCTGGCTCGGCTTTTTCTGCCTGCTGTTCCTCTGGCTGCAACTCCAGCAGGTCACCACCGGCACGTTCTTCCCACCGATCGAACTCGAGGTCGCCTGGATCGCGACCATCGAGGCACCGATCTACATCTTCGCGATGTCACTGGTCGGTCTCGTGCTGGCGTACATCTTCGCCCAGACGATCAGACCGGCGCTGTTCTCGAAAGAGCGAGCGATCGTCTGTGCGGTCGCCGTGCTGACGGCGACGCTGTTCGAGAAGGTGCTGTTCGTCGTCGAGGGGTTCTTGCACCCGTCGTTCGAAATCTACGGGGCGACACCGGGGACCTACCAGCCGAGCCTGATCGAAATCGCCTCGATCACGGGGACGATCGGGATGGTGACGCTGTTCTTCCTGCTCATCACCAAGGTGTTCCCCGTGGTCGAACTCCACGCGATCGAACACCTGCGCCACGAGCGGGGAATCGACGAGGGTGGCCACGGCGGTTCGGAAGCCGGCACTGGCGGCACTGGCAGTCACGAGTGAAGAGGATCACCCCGGTGGTGCTCTCCTCGAGGCTCACTCGAGCGATCCGGGAACGGCGTCGGCGACGGCTCGCAGCCACGTCTCGCGGTCGTCGGCCTCGACTGCGGCGGAGGCGGCACCGGTCGCGTCGACACCACAGGCGAAGACGCGTGCAACGTCCTCGCCGGTTCGGACGCCGCCGCCGACGAAGACGTGTGGCCGTTTCCCCGTGCCCGAGTCGGCGGCCAAAACCGTCTCGACGAACCGCTCGATCCGCTCTGGATCGGTCCGGACCATCCCCTCAGTGGAGGCGATGTCAGCCGGCCGCTCGAACAGCAGACAGTCGGGTTCGAGCGCGAGTGCCGCTCGAGCGGTCTCGCGGTCGGGTACCCAGACGATCGACTCGAGGTCGAGTTCGCGACAGCGGTCGATCGCCGGGCGGAGCGCTTCGAGACCAACCGTCCGTTCGGGATGGGAGAGAAACGCCCCGGCCACCCCGGCGTCGGCGACGCTCTCGAGGCTGACGTCGCCCATCCCGGCGCGTTCGCGCGGGAGGGCGGTCTGGGCGACCAGCGGGAGGTCGGTCCGGTCGGCGAGCCACCGGAGGTCCGGTAGTTGCGGAGCGACGGCGAATCGCGTCCCGGTCTCGCGGCTCACCCGTTCGATCGTCTCGAGGAACGGAAGGGCGTCCTCGCCGGCGGTCCCCCGGTAGCTCTTGAAATTGACGAGGAAGAGTGGGTACGACAGCCCCATCGATTACTCGGAGTATCCTTCCTGGAGGAACGCTCCTTCCGTCTCGTAGATCGTGACCAGTTCCTCGAGGAACTCCTCGACAGACTGGCCGTCGTCGCGGTGGCTTTCGATCCGTTCGTACAGGTCGTCGTCGAGTTCGATCGTTTCTGGCATTGACTGACCCCACGTTCGAGAACGCGTTCTGCAGTGAAATACCCACGGGGCCCCCCAACCGACTGGAGTCGCCAGCGATGGCGAACTGGCAGGTCGCCGGCGATCGGTTAGCGAAACTGGCAGTCTTCCCAAAGATAGATTAGCCGACCCGACTAGTGTGGCCGTATGCCACGCACAGCCGGTCGCTCGTCCGCGGCGGGGGGATGAGTCGATGGAGGTCGACGTCCAGTCACTCGAGATCTACAACGAACTCGCCCGCGATGGCGCCGAATCGGCCGCCGCGGCGCTGTCGAAACTGACGGGGATCGAGACGCACGTCGAGGTGACCGGCGTCTCGATCCAGTCGCCGGCGGATCTCCGGGCCGAGTACGGCGACGACGAGTACGCCGGCGTCAGCGTCGCCCTCGGTGAACCGCTCTCGGGCGAGGCAGTCCTCGTCTTCGACGACCACGGCCGGGAGACGATCACCGGGAAACTGGTTCCGCCCGGCGACGAAGACCGGGCCGAAAGCGCGATCGTCGAGGTTGGTAACATCGTCGCAAACGGCTTCGTCAGCGGCTGGGCCGACTACCTCGGGACGAAAGTCGAGACCGCACCACCATCGTACCTCGAGGGAACCGGCTCGGCCGTCCTCCCGTACCAGACGGGCGACGAACGACCGATTCTCGTCTTCCGGAGCAGCGTCGACGCCGTGGACGAGGACGTGCACTTCAGCATCCTCCTCGTTCCGGACGTCGACGCGCTCGAGCGACTGCTCGAACGACGGACGAGCGGCGGCGTCTCGCTCGAAAAACTCGAGGTGTTCACGGAGATGACCGAGCGCGGGGCGGTCCGCGCAGCCGAGAACGTGACGACGATGACCGGCCTCGAGACCGACGTCGAGGTCAATCGGCTCAACTTCACGCCCGTGACGGACATCTCCCGGCAAGTCGGCGACGACCAGCGCGTCGGTACGGTCGTCGAGTACCGGGGAACGCCCAGTGGCTACCTCGCAGTCCTGTTCGATCCGGCGTCGGCGCGTCGAAGCGTCGAAGCGCTGGCCCCCGTGGCGTTCGAGGACGGGGCCGGAGACGGCGAGCCGATCGAGTGGGACGACACGGCGCAGGGTGCCTTCGAGGAACTGTGTAACGTCGTCGTCAGCGGCTTTCTCGACGGGTGGGCGAACGTCCTCCAGACGTCGATCAAGCACTCCCCGCCGTCGTTCGTTGCGGACATGGGCTCGTCGATCGTCAGCCCCATCGTCGCCGACGTCGCTCGCTCCGGTAACTACGCGTTCCTGCTGGACTCGAGCATCGAAACCCCCGACGCCGAGTCGGTCACCTGCCAGCTCTTTGCGCTCCCCCGACCCGGCGAACTCGAGTCGGCACTCGAGGAGTTGCTCGTCGAACGGGCGACCGAGACCCGGGCCGACCCCGGGGACGTGTTTCACTCGGGGAACTGAGCGATAGCTCAGATCTCACGGCGCTCGCCCGTCGCCGTCTTCACCCGTAACGTGCCAGTCGCCGGGTCGAACGTGACCATCCGGCCGGCGTCGCCGCCGACGTCGTCGCCCCGGACCGGCACGTCGTGGGCCGCCAGCGCCTCGCGGGCGGCCTCGACGTTCCGCTCTCCGATCGGCCGATCGAAGCTCTCGAAGTCGAGCATCGCCGCACCGCCGGCCAGCTTCGCCCACGCACGCGCCAGCGAGCCGCCCGCGTCTTCGAAGGCCTCGAGTAGCGCCTCGATCCCCGAGTCGGCGAACTTCGCGTCGGGATCCCGGTCGGCTCGTCGACCAGCCGTCGGGAGCATGAAGTGCAAGAGGCCGCTGACGCCCGCCCGCTCGTCGTGGACGACGACCACGCCACAGGAGCCGACGCCGCTGGTCCGGAGCGGCCGCTCGTCGCTCGAGATGGCGTACTCTGCGACGCCGACTGGCACGGGTCTGGTCGTATCTTCCACGGCGAAATCACCCAAAGAGCTGTGGCTCCGGGTTCACATGGTCAGTCGGCGGTGGTAGTAGTTCCGGCCGTCGACGCCCACGAGCGATCGGCCATCGCGGATCGAAACTGGTGATACGGACTGGCAGAGGTGACTTCCGAGATGGACGCGGTGTCCACGGCGACTGGATGACCCACGTTACGAAAAATTCGAGGCGAAAGCCTCGCCCTTCACAGTAGACGCCGAACCTAATTTGCACCGTTGCTGGTAGGGCGGCTTTGGTCGAGACGACCGAAGCAACACAGCTCTGTCGCGCCGCTTCCACCGTCGTGTATCCAGCGCTCGAGTTCGATATCAAACCCTGTGGGAGCTATACGAGAGAGGACTTTCTGACCGTCCTCTCCCGTGTCGCCTTCGAACAGGAGTTTGCCAATACCGCCGGGAAAACGTGCCAACTCGATGATGGCGATTCGGTCGACGTGACGTCGACGGCTCGCAACGGACTCGCTAAATCACTGTTCTACCACCTTCGAAATCTGGAGACGGACGCCATCGCCGGCCAGTTCGCTGGCGTCCGCGACGATCTCTTCGAGATCCTCCGGAAACAACGACTCTTGCCCGACTGTGTCGATGTTGCGATCGACCTCTACCAGTGGCGGTTTTACGGCGACGCAGACACTGACCACGTCCTGATCACCTATCCCGATCAGGGAACGAATCGAACCTACTGTTTTGCGACGATCTGTATCGTCGCACCAGGAACGCGGTTCACGCTCGACGTGCTGGCACTGGAGGCGAACGGCTTTCGCGAAAAACGCGAAGCCGTTCGCTCGCTGCTGGAAACGGCACGAGAGTACGCCTCGATCAGACACGTCTCCCTCGACAGAGGGTTCTACCAGATTCACGTCGTTCCGGAACTCGAGCAACTTGGCGTCGATTACATCATCCGTGCACGCCTGAGCAACGGGATGAAAGCCCGTCTCAGCGCCGGTGCTGAGACGGTTATCGACGACTATCTCATGCAGCGGAAGCGTGAGTCAACCGCCTCAGCTGCCGTGACTGTGTTTGCGGTCCCACATCGATCGACCGAGGACGAGCACGTCTGGTTTGTCACGAATCTCGACCTCGAGCCTGAGGCAGCGAGAGCGTACGCGGCGGCGTTCCGCCGCCGCTGGGGAATTGAGACCTCCTACCGCCAGATCGGTGACTTTCTCCCGAGAACGTCGTCGCCGACGTTCTCGGTACGGCTCTTTTACTTCCTGTTCGCGGTTTCGATGTACAATCTGTGGATCCTCGCAAATGTACTCGTCTCTGGCGGTGTTATCCCGGAGAAACCGCCGATCTCGACGCGTGTCTTCAGGGAATTCATTGTTGTGACCGATTACGGATAGAGAGAGATCGGTCCGACCGAGCTGATCGGTCAGAACGCCGCAACTGAGTGACAACGCTCAGAAACGCCGCCGACAGCGGCGTTTCTTCGCTCCCTTCCTCGCTGTGTCGCATAGATCGTTGGAACGCTGCAATCCAAATCGATTGATCGACCAGTTTCGTTCGTCTGTCCGCGTTGAATCGGCAACTACTGTTCAGCGCGGGGAAGATGTCAACCGCACCGGTCCCGGCAGTCGACTGGCCAAACCGACAGAACGAACCACCAGCGGGCCGTCGAACCTCGCATGGACCCGATCGCGCTGCGCGAGTCGATCCCCGCCCTCGAGTCGGGCGTCTACTGCAACTGGGGCGCTGCCGGACCGAGTCCCCGGCAGGTCGTCGAGGCCGCCGAGTCGGCTCTCGAGCACCACGAGTACGACGCGCCGACCGCCGAGGGACCCTACACCGCCGCGTTCGACGCCTTCGACGATGCACGGGCTACCGTCGCCGACTTCCTCGAAGGTTCTCCCGACGAGATCGCACTCACCGAGAGCACGACCGACGGTATCAATCGCGTCGCCGGCGCGATCGACTGGAACGAAGGCGACGTCGTCGTCCGAACCGATCTCGAGCACGCCGCCGGCGTCCTCCCGTGGCAGCGCCTCGAGCGCGAGCGCGGGATCGACGTCCGGGTGCTCGAGACCGAAGACGGTCGACTGGATCTCGAGGAGGTCGCTGCGGTCACCGCGGAGGCCCGACTCGTTTGCCTGAGTTCGCTCACCTGGACCCACGGGACGCGGCTGCCGGTGGCCGACGTGGTCGAAATCGCCCACGAGGCCGGTGGGCTGGTGCTGGTCGATGCCGTGCAAGGGCCGGGACAGGTCCCCGTCGACGTCCGCGAGTGGGGCGCGGACTTCGTCGCCGGTGCTGGCCACAAGTGGCTCATGGGCCCGTTCGGCTCGGGCTTTCTCTTCGTCCGGAAAGGTGTCGTCGACGAGCACGACCTCGTCCCGCAAGCGATCGGCTACCGGAGCGTCGACGACGCGAACGCCGACCCCTACCAGTACGAGTCGGGCGCACGACGGTTCGAGGTCGGCACCTCGAGTCCGGCTCCCCACGCGGGCCTCGCCGCGGCCATCGACCTCGTCGAGGACGTTGGCCTCGAGACGATCGGCAGCCGGATCGAGTCGCTCACCGACCACCTGAAAGACGGGCTTCCCGAGGAGCGACTGCTGAGCCCGCTCGAGTTCGAGTCCGGCCTGGTGACGATCGCCGACGACGATCCCGAGGCGACCGTCGATCGACTGGCCGAGGAGGGGATCGTGATCCGCTCGCTCCCCTATCCCGGGGCCGTACGGGTGTCGATCCACGCCGTCAACACCGAGGCCGAGGTGAATCGGGTGCTCGAGGTGCTGGCGTCGTGATCGTTCCACTTCCGGTGATCGGGTCGACGGTCGATGATGAGAGGAGTGACCGACGGTGACCGACTGGTCACTCGTCGACTGGGCTGGCTGGATGGACGAGGAATCGGCCCAGCGCCAGCGGAAGCGGCTCGGTCGACTCGAGGCGGTCGATCGCGAGGAGACAGACGCGGTACTCGATCGGCCCGGTATCGACCGCGAGTGAGCAGATGCGACGGCTGTGAGAGACACGCGGTCGGAACACTCCCGGCTACTGGAATCGACACCCATCGTCAAGTACACCTTCCTCGTACCCCCCTGTATGTTCGAGCGCATTCTGGTCCCGACCGATGGAAGCGAGCCGGCGAGCGCCGCCCTCGAGTACGCCGGCGAGATCGCCGCCCGATCGGCCGTCACCGTCCACGTCCTCCACGTGCGAGAGGGAGACGCAGGCGGCGACGAGGCGACGATCGACGACCTGCTCGAGGACGACCGATCGTGGGCGGCCGAGGCGGACGCGCCCGTAATCGACGAGGTCCGGACGGGGACGCCCGTCGAGTCGATTCTCGAGTTCGCTGCCGAACAGCCGATCGACGCCATCGTGATGGGGACCCGAGGCCGGCGGGGAGTCGGCCGGCTGCTACTGGGTAGCGTCACCGAGGACGTCGTTCGCGACGCCGACGTCCCGGTTCTCGTCGTCCGTGCTGGCGACGACGTCCGACGGCCCTGTCCCATCGAGCGCGTCCTCGTCCCCACAGACGGGAGCAGCCACGCCGATGCCGCCCTCGAACGCGCCATCTCGCTCGTCGAGGATCTCGAGGGCGAAGCCGAGGGTTCGGTGGACTGCCACGTGCTCTCGGCGATCGACGTCGCTCCAGCGGAGGTAAGCGAGGGCAGCGACCTCCGGGTGGACCGTCTCGAGACCCACACCGAGACGGTGGTCGAGGACGCCGTCGACCGGGCCGAGGCTGCAGGGGTCGAGGTGACGAGTGCGGTCCGCTACGGGTCGATCTACCGGTCGATCCGATCGTATGCCGTCGAGAACGACGTCGACCTGATCGTGATGGGGACCCACGGCCGAAGTGGTCTCGATCGACTCCTGCTGGGCAGCGTCACCGAACGCGTGCTCAGGACAGCGCCGGTTCCGGTGCTGACGGTCACCGCAGCGCAGGACTGAGCGAGCAGGACACTGACCGATCACGTGCTACTCCTCGCCGGACTCTCGTGACGCGCCCGACGACGCCGCAGCCTCGAGCAACGTCTCCCGCTCGGTGAAGTACGCGGGGGCGTCTTCGTCTGCCTCGAACTGGAGGACACGCTCGAGGGCCGTCGTCCCGTCGACGCCGTCCGACTCTATGTCCTCGGCGAGGCCGACGTAGCTCGCGGCCAGTTCCTGGGTGGCTTCCATCCGGGCCTGTTTTTGCTCGACTCGCGCCTGCTTTTCCTCGAGGTCGGCCTGCAGCGACTCGAGTTCGGCGACGTCGGGCCCGCCGGGTGCTGGACCGTCGGTCGACGGTGGCGTCTCGGTCCGGGTCCGGTCCTTGTGGTCTGCCAGCCGGGCGCGAATCTCGGTGACGTGTTCGTCGACTTCTTCGAGCAGATCGGTCGCCTCCTCGCCCATCCGTTCGACCTCGCCCGAGAGGAGTCCAGCCTGAATGCGACAGTACTCGACGACGTCCGCGCGGGACAGCGCCGCCGCGGTGGCCTCCTCGGTGTCCTCGTCCATGCCGGAGGGTTCTCACTCCCGGGCGAAGTCACTTTGGACCGAATCCTGATACGTGCTATAGTAGTCACTGCACGTCAGTACGCACCTGATCGCCAGACGGATCGGCGATCAGTGTGTGGATCGTTGCAGTTGTTACTATAACAGAACAGAGCGGCCTGCAGGCCGGTATCAGACCCGTTAAGTTGCTCGGGCCACTGACGATATCACGATGAATCGGGTACCGAGTCGGAGACCGTCCCCGCCGTTCGTCACGAACCCATGACGAGAGAGAATATCGAGGTACGGGGCGCCGAAGAGCACAACCTGAAAGACCTCGACGTGACGATCCCACGGGAGTCGTTTACCGTCGTCACCGGCCTCTCGGGGTCGGGCAAGTCCTCACTCGCCTTCGAGACCGTCTACGCCGAAGGCCAGCGTCGCTACATCGAGAGCCTCTCTGCGTACGCCCGGAACTTCCTCGGGCAGATGGACAAACCACAGGTCGAGACCGTCGAAGGCCTCTCGCCGGCGATCTCGATCGACCAGAAGAACGCCGCGAACAACCCCCGCTCGACCGTCGGGACCGTCACCGAGTTGCACGACTACCTCAGGCTACTGTACGCCCGGGTGGGAACCCCCCACTGCCCGGAGTGTGGCCGCGAGGTCGGCGAGCAGTCGGCCCAGAACATGGTCGAGCGCATCCTCGAGTTGCCCGAGGGAACGAAGGCGAAACTCGCCGCGCCGGTCGTCCGCGATCAGAAGGGAGCCTTCGAGGACCTCTTCGACGAGCTAGTCTCGGAAGGCTACTCCCGCGTCGAAGTCGACGGCGAGGAACACGACCTCACCCTCGAGAAACCCGACTTAGACGAGAACTTCGTCCACACCGTCGACGTGATCGTCGACCGCGTGAAGGTGAGCACCGAGGCTCGCCCGCGGATCGTCGACAGCGTCGAGACCGCACTCGAGGAGGCCGACGGCGTCATGAAGGTCATCCTGCCGGACGCACCCAAGGACGTCGTCGAGGACTTCGGCACCGAGGCGCGCCGGACCGGTGCGCTGGGCGAGGAGGACGACGACGACGATCGGTTCGTCGCCGAGTTCTCGAAGGATCTCGCCTGTACTCACTGCGGGATCGACGTCCCCGAGATCGAGACCCGGTCGTTCTCGTTCAACTCCCCACACGGTGCCTGTCCGGAGTGTGAGGGGCTGGGCGAGACCAAGGAGATCGACGAGAGTCTCGTGATCCAGGACGAATCGAAGCCGCTGAAACACGTTTTCGAACCCTGGAGCTACAACCGGTCGTACTACCAGACCCGACTCGACGCCGTCGCCGCCCACTTCGACGTCTCGCTGTCGACCCCGTTCGAGGAGCTAGACGAGGAGATCCAGCAGGCGTTCCTCTACGGAACGAGCGAGCAGGTCACCTTCGAACGTCACACGAAGAACGGTACCCGGCGCAAGCGCAAACGCTTCGAGGGCGTCATCCCCAACCTGGAGCGCCGGTACCTCGAGACGGACTCGGATTCGACCCGCGAGCACATCGAGGACTACATGTCCGCGACGGCGTGTCCGTCCTGTGACGGAACCCGCCTCAAGCCCGCGAGCCGAGCCGTGCTCGTCGACGACACCGCGATCACGGAGATCAACGCGATGAGCATCGGCGACGCCCTGGAGCACTTCGAGACGCTCGAGGCGAGTTTCTCCGAGCGCGAGAAGGTGATCGCCGAGGAAATCCTCAAAGAGATCCGCGCCCGGCTTGGCTTCATGGTCGAGGTCGGACTCGAGTACCTGACCCTCGATCGAGAGGCATCGACGCTCTCGGGCGGGGAGAGCCAGCGCATTCGGCTCGCAACCCAGATCGGCTCCGGCCTCGTGGGCGTGCTGTACGTCCTCGACGAGCCCTCGATCGGGCTCCACCAGCGGGACAACGACCGCCTGCTCGACACGCTCTGTGAACTCCGGGACCTCGGCAACACCCTGCTCGTCGTCGAACACGACGAGGAGACGATGCGCCGGGCGGACAACGTCATCGACATGGGTCCCGGGCCAGGCAAGCGCGGGGGCGAGGTCGTCGTCAACGGCCCCGTCGAGGAGGTCATGGACTGCGAGGAGTCGATCACCGGCGACTACCTCTCGGGGCGCACACAGATCCCGGTCCCCGAGGAGCGTCGCGACCCCGACGGTGCACTGACGATCCGTGGGGCCCGCCAGCACAACCTCGACGACGTCGACGTCGACATTCCGCTGGGATGCTTTACCGCGATCACCGGCGTCTCGGGCTCCGGCAAGTCGACGCTCATGCACGAGGTCCTCTACAAGGGCCTCGCCCGAGACATGAACGACAACACCTCGGTCGTCCCCGGCGACCACGACGCACTCGAGGGGCTCGAGGAAATCGAGACCGTACGCCTGATCGACCAGTCGCCGATCGGTCGGACGCCACGCTCGAACCCGGCGACCTACACCGGCGTCTTCGACTACGTTCGCGAGCTGTTCGCCCAGACGAAGCTCTCGAAGCAACGGGGCTACGAGAAGGGGCGATTCTCGTTCAACGTCAAGGGCGGCCGCTGTGAGGAGTGTGGCGGACAGGGCACCGTCAAGATCGAGATGAACTTCCTCTCCGACGTCTACGTTCCCTGTGAGGAGTGCGACGGCGCTCGCTACAACGACGCCACGCTCGACGTTACCTACAAGGGCAAGACCATCTCGGACGTCCTCGACATGGAAGTCGGCGAGGCCTACGAGTTCTTCGAGTCGAACTCCCAGATTCGCCGCCGGCTGAAGCTGCTGAAGGACGTCGGCCTCGACTACATGACCCTCGGACAGCCCTCGACCACCCTCTCCGGTGGCGAAGCCCAGCGGATCAAACTCGCCGAAGAGTTAGGGAAGAAAGACTCCGGCGAGACCCTCTACCTGCTCGACGAGCCCACCACCGGCTTACACCACGAAGACGAGCGCAAGCTCATCGAGGTGCTCCACCGGCTGACCGACAACGGCAACACCGTCGTCGTCATCGAACACGAACTCGACCTCGTGAAAAACGCCGACCACGTCATCGACCTCGGCCCCGAAGGCGGCGAGCACGGCGGCCAGATCGTCGCCACCGGAACCCCCGAGGAGGTCGCCCGACTCGAGGATTCGCACACGGGGCGCTACCTCCGGGACCTGCTCCCGAAAGTGGATCTCGAGGGGCCACGCGGCGAGCGCGTCGAGCCCGTGACGGCACCGATGGACGACGACTGAGACGGATTACTGTATCGATTTACCGGCTCGACCGCAGGGCGGATCGCGGTCGTGGCGGAACTGACGTACAGTAAACCGTATGACCCGACCCGTTACTTCTTTGTGGCTTCCTCGATCAACCGCTCTGCACGCCTGAACAGCCCAACACTGAGTCGTGCCCCAACTTCGTCCATCGCCTCGAGCCTGTCGGTCGCCGTCCCGGGCTCGAGATCGCCGCGTTCGACGGCCCGTATCAGGACGCCGATCGAACTGGAGACGGGAATCGAGAGGGTCTTGCAGGTCTTTCGGAGGGGTTTGTCGTCGGTGACGACGACCGGGTTTTCGTGAGCCAACGCTGCCGCCAGTAGCGGTACGTCACCGGCCCGGTCGTCCGGGTTCGTCGACCGGCCGAGCTGGGTCGCGGCCGTCTCGAGCCGGTCGGCCCACTCATCAGACGTCGAGGAATCGTGACCATCGACCGTCGAAAGCCAGTCACCGCGAGCCCGCTCGAGGTCGCTCGTGGCGGGTTCGGACGAGACTTCCTCGACGACCGCGTGCGGCATCGAAACGTCTCCCCCGGTCTCCTGAAGCAACTCCAGCGAGCCGATATCTGCCAGTGTGATGAAGACGCTCGCGTCGACGAGGAGCGTCCGGCGGTCGGTCCGATCGTCGCTCATCCGCTCACCGGAGCGCGTCGACGTCCGCCTCGAGATCGGCGTCGTCGTAGTTCGAGAGGACGTTTCGCTCGTTCGCTTCAGCCATCATCTGCGCGATCGAAACGTCGGCGATTTCGGCGGCCCCGCGCATCCCGACCTCGCCCTCGCGGTAGCGCTCGAGGGCGATCCGAATCAGTTCCTCGCGAGCACCGCGCCGGACGGCCTCCCGAATCGCGTCGCTGCGGCCGCTCCCGCGCTGTTCGGCGAGCCGATCGAGGAGCGTCAGTTCCTCGTCGCTCATCCGAGCGGTCACGTTCTCCATGTGTATTGCATCGTGTTGCAACGCATTAAGTATGGCTGTGGTCCCGAGTGAGCGGGGCAGTTTCTCGCGCTCTCACCGGCCACCCGGTCAGTCACTCGAGACGAAGACGACCACGAGGACCACCAGCGCGATCCCGCCGAGTCCGACGAACGCCTCGTCGAAGTACCCGCGGTCGGCGATCGCTCCGAAGATGACCGGGCTCGAGGCCCCGAGCGCGATGTAGACTGTTCGGAGCGCACCCAGACTCGTCCCCTGTGTGCCGTCCGGAAGCCGTCGCGTGAGGTCGGAGATCACGATCGTCTCGAATCCGAGGAGGCTACTCGCGAAGATCGTGAGGACGACGAACAGCCACAGTTCTCCTGCGAACGGTAGTGCGACGAGCGCCAGCGCGGCCGAAGCCATGATCACCAGCAGCGGAGCCCGGACGCCGATCCGGTCGTAGGTTCGCCCGGCGATCGGCTTCAGCAGGATGCCGAGTGCGAAGAAAAAGCCAAAGAGTCCGGTCGCGACCGCCGCGGAGAGGTCCTTTTCGTCCATGAGGTACGTCGGATAGAAGCCCATGAAGGCGTGGATGACGAGCGCCCACAGCACGAGGAGGAGGGTCGCGCGCCGGACGTACGGCCGGGAAAGCGTCGCGGTGACGTCCTCGAGTGTGATCGTCTCACCCAGCGACGTCGGCTCCGTGGTCCGTTTCGGGAGCGTCGTCCAGAGCCCGACCGCCGCGAGCAAGAACAGCGGGATGGCGAAGCCGAAGCCGTACTGCCAGGCGACTGCAGCCGCGAGGACCCCGGCGAGAGGCGGCATCACCGTGTTGCCGACGTCGCCGGCGGCCATCGTCGCGCCCGTCGCCGTCCCGAGGTGATCGGGATAGACCTTCTTCAGGATCGTGAACCTCGAGACACCGTAGAGGGCCGTTGCCCCGCCGAACAGCGTCGTCGCCAGAAAGAGGACGATCGGCGAGTTCGCGAAGACGACGAGCGCGAGCATCGTCGCGGCGAGCAGCGAACTGGCGATCAACAGCGGGCGTTCCCCGACCCAGTCGGCGAGGATGCCACCGGGAAGCTGTCCGAACGCGTAGGCGACCCAGAGCACCGTGATCAAGAGCCCGGCGGTCGTCAGCGTGAGGTCGTACGTCTCGCTGATCTCCGGCAACAGCGCCGGGTAGATCATCCTGACGCTGATCGACAGGAACCAGCCAAAGGCCACGGCCAGCAGGATGGTTCCGCGCCCGTCGCTCCGGAGGTCTGCAATCACGCGTTTCGGTTCGGAAATAACACGCACGACTGTCGATCGTCACCCGTCGGATGCGTTCTCGAGGGAGCTAATCAGTCTTCGCAAAGGCGAGTGATACCTGTACAGCGGCCGGGTCGCCGCGAACCAGACTGTCCTGACTCGAGCGTATCGCGAGGACGAAACGGGGAACCACCGCTGGGACGCGCCGACCGGCCCGGCACGGCCGGGAACGGTCATAAGCCCCTGGAACGCCAAGACGAACCATGGCGACTGTCTACGCCTGCCTCGAGGATCGGCTCCTCGTCTGTACCGACTCGAGCGTCGAGTGGACGAGCGAGGTCCGTCTCGAGGGCCACAGACTCGAGTGCGTCGCTGCCTCTCCGGACGCGCCGGAGCGAGCGTTCGTCGGGACGTTCGAGGAGAGCGAGGCACGTAGCGGCTCGGAACGAGCGACCGGTGAACCCGTGAGCGGCGGCCTCTTCCGAACGACCGACGGTGGGGGCTCGTTCGACCCGCTCGAGACACCGTTCGTCAGCGAGTCCGTCACCGCGCTCGAGGTCAGTCCGCACGACCCCGACGTGGTGTACGCCGGGACGGAACCGAGCCGCGTCTACCGTAGTTCGGACGGCGGCGACTCCTGGACCCACCTCGAGGGCATCGGCGATCTGCCCTCCGCCGAGGAGTGGTACTTCCCGCCGCGACCACACACCCACCACGTCCGCTGGCTCGAGGTCGACCCCTTCGATCCGGAGCGGCTCTACGTCGGCATCGAGGCCGGCGCGTTCGTCTACAGCACAGACAGCGGCGAGACGTGGGACGAGCGTCCCGAGGGGTCGCGACGGGACAATCACACCCTCGCCGTCCACCCCGACCGCGAGGGTCGAGTTTACACCGCCGCGGGCGACGGCTACGCCGAGAGCGACGACGGCGGCGAGTTCTGGCGACACCCACAGCGGGGCCTCGAGCACACCTACTGCTGGGGACTGGCCGTCGACCCCGGCGATCCCGGGGCCGTGATCGTCTCGAGTGCGAGCGGCGCTCGGACGGCTCACACGGCCGAGAACGCGGAGACGTACGTCTACCGCCGATCGGGTGCCGGTGCCGAAGACGCCACCGGCGCGGCGTGGGACCGACTCGAGGACACGGGTCTGCCCACCGGCAACGGCGTCGTTCGCGCGCTGTTCGCCACCGCAAGCGACGACGGCGTCGTCTACGCGTTCAACAACCACGGGCTCTTCGTGAGCGAGGACTTCGGCGGTCGCTGGGAGCCGCTGGGACTCGAGTGGCCCGAGGCTTACGAGGGCCAGACGCCGCGCGGGCTGGCGGTCGTCGACGCGTAGACTAGTCGTCGGGTTCGGTCTCGCCCTCGGGGTCGGCCTCGAGATCGGAGTCAGCGTTCGGTTCGGAGCCGAGTGCCGAGTCGGGACTCGCGTCGAGCACGACGACGATCGCCACCGCGTGGACGGGCGCGACGATCGCGGTGCTGAGCAGCGCGCCGACGGTCGAGACGTCCGCGAGCAGCCACGCGCCGAGTCCGAACGCGAGCACGAGTCCCGCGAGTTGCCACCCGCGCCCCGCCGTCAGGCGGTTGCTCTCCCCGATCGCAGCCGGCAGTCCACGACCGGCGACGAGCAGTCCCGGCACGGCGAAGAGCCGAACCATGACGAAGAGCAGCAGTGCGAGCAACGGGAGCCCCCACAGTCCCATCCCCTGCAGGGCGTCGACCGAACCCAGCAGCCGATCGGTCAGGTCGACGACGAGGACGAATCCGAACAGCGAGACGACCATCCGGAGTTGCGGCTCTCGGCCCATCGGTCGAGCCATCGTGACCACTCCGGCGACGGTGACCGCGAGCAGCGGGAGGACGTAGCTGGCGAGCCCCCACCCCAGCAGGTGCGGATGGAGGGCGACCAGCGACTCGAGGGGGACGGTCGTCTGTGAAACCCCAGTTGGATAGCCGACGTACGTGACGTGCAGGTCGAGGTGGCTCCCGTCGAACACGACGTGCTCGGGAGTCGGAAGCGGATCAGCCCGGCGCAGCCAGTCGAGCGCGGCGAGTGCGAGTCCGACGACGAAAAACGGGACGAGCAGGACTGGATCGCGACGGATCGTCTCGAGCGCCGCCACGAGCGGGTGTGGGGAGTCTCGAGCGAGCGGAATACGATCGTCGTCGGTGACGTCGTCGCCGGGGGGCGAACTTCCCACCATGCTCACGCGGCCTCCTCGAGGGCGAGAATCCGCTGGGATTCGACGACGTAGCAGACGCCATCACCGAAGATCGGCTGGGAGAAACCGGCCCCGTCGTCGTAGACGAACCGCCGGTCGCCGGTCTCGGCGTCGAACGCCAGCAACTCGTCCCACCAGAAGTCAGCGAGGTAAACGACGCCGTCGGCGACCGCTGGGCTCGTCTGGAAGCTGTACTCGGTGTCTGCAGTCCAGCGTTCGGTCCCGTCCGCGAGGTCGATCGCGTGCAGTGTCCCCGTGCCGTCGGTACAGAACGCAGTTCCGTCGGCGACGGCGACGGTTCCGTCGTCTGCGTTGCCGCCGTGGGTGTACTCCCACAGCACGTCGCCGTCGTCGTGATCGAGCAACGAGACCTGCCGATTT
The DNA here is from genome assembly GCF_002156705.1 of Natrarchaeobaculum aegyptiacum. Taxonomy (NCBI): domain Archaea; kingdom Methanobacteriati; phylum Methanobacteriota; class Halobacteria; order Halobacteriales; family Natrialbaceae; genus Natrarchaeobaculum; species Natrarchaeobaculum aegyptiacum. The sequence continues at coordinate 2,088,292 of NZ_CP019893.1, read as the reverse complement.
CCGGGGACGAGAATCCCCTCGGCGGCCGCTGTCGGCGCGAGCAGGTCGATCTGCTCGAGGCCGACGGCCCAGCGTCTTTCGCCCGTTTCCGCGTCGATGGCCGCGACCGTCGTCGGGTACCCAACGACGTAGACGGTGTCGTCCCACAGGACGGGGCGGTAGGGCGTCCCGAGCGGGAGGTCGCCGATCGAGAACTCCCAGCGGAGGTCGCCGCTGCTTGCGTCGAGGGCCACCGCTCGGTGGGCGGTGGGGGCGATCGCGTACACCGTCTCGCCGTCGGTCACGGGCGGCCGCGTCGTCGGCGAGGATCGAGCGGGCGTGCCGGTCCCGTTCCCGGCGCCGTGCCAGCGCTCGAGACCGAACTCGAGGCCGAACAGGTCGTAGCCCCCGGCGGCGTTCAACCCGCGAATGCCGCCGGGGTGACTGACCACGAGCGTGTCGGTCCGGTAGGCACTCGCCGACGCTCGAGCCGGGGCAGACCGAAACGTTCCCGAGCGTGTGAATCGAACCGCGCCGGTCTCCCGATCCAGCGCGACGATCGAGTCGCGCCCGGTCGCAAACAGCGTGTCGCCGACGAGGATAGGCGAGTGCCAGTCGTAGGATCCGGGGTCGATCTCGCGCTCCCAGCGGACGCGAACGTCGTCTCTCGGCCCCGACGCGTCCGGGTTGTGACTGGTTCCCGCGGGATCGTATCGGACCATGGGCCAGTCGATCGTATCTACGGTCACGGTCGCGGTTGCGTCCGGGTCCGGGTCTGGGCCTGGACCGGCGTTCGCCTCGACAACCGCATTCGTCGCCGAGGACGGTGAGTCGCTCGAGCGGCCGAGCGCGGCCGAGCCGCCGGCGATACCGGCGAGCGCGAGGCCACCGCCGGCGAGGAATCGACGTCTGGAGGGCATCGACACCGACCACAGAAGCGACTCCCGTAATTCTTGTCATCACGCCTGACGATCGAATCGAGTTCGAGCGAGCCGGCCTGCCGGTCAGCCGTCCGCTGTATCCCACTCGAGCAGTGAGACGATGGCAACGGCGTGCAGCGGCGCGACGAGGGCGGTGGTCACGAACGTCCCGGCGGCGACACTCGCGAGGAACCAGCTCGAGAGTCCGACGACGAAGATTACGCCGACGATCGTCCAGCCGCGGCCCCGGGTTCGTCGCGCGCTCTCGCGGATCGCCTCGACGAACGAGCGTCCGGCGACGAGCAAGCCCGGAACGGCGAACAGCCGGACCGTCACGAGGAGGTAACCGACGAGCAGTGGAACCCCCACCAGCCCCATCCCCTGAAGCAGCTCGATCGAGCCGAGCAGCCGATGGAGGAGGTCCGCCGCGAGCACGAACCCGAAGACGGCGCCAACGGCCTCGAGTCGGACGGGCTGGTCCATCGCGCGGGCGATCGTAACCGCCCCCGCCGCGGCCACTGCGAGCAGCGGGAACAGGTACAGCGCGAGTCCCCACGCGAGATACTCCGGGTGGAGGCCGACGAGCGACTCGAGGTGGGTCGTCGTCTGCGGGACGCCGGTCGGGAAGCCGGCGTACGCGAGGTCGATCGAAACGCCGTTCGACCACGGGACCGCGCGTTCGACCGTGGGGATCGGGTCCTCTAGTCGAAGGTAATCGACGAGCGTGAGGAAGACGCCGGCGAGGAGAAACGGGACGATCAGTCTGGGGTCCCGACGGATTCGAACGAGCGCGACCGTGAGCGGATCCCAGTGATCGGCGTCGTCGCTCGCAGGGTCGTCTCGCGGGTCGAACACGCGTGGTGGTCGATCCGTCATTGGGATGCCTCCTCGAGGGCGACGACACCGTCCCACCCGGTCGCGTACAGGACGCCGTCGGCGACGATCGGCTGTGAGAAACCGGACTCGCCCTCGAACGACCAGCGCCGCTCGCCCGTTTCTGCGTCGAGCGCGATCAATTCTGGGAGAGAGCGATAACCGAGGTAGACGACGCCGTCGGAGACGATCGGCCGGACCGGGTACCCGTAGTCGACCGTCCAGATCTCGTCACCGCTCTCGAGGTCGATCGCGTGCAACGAGTCCCGACCGTCTGGCACGAAGACCGTCCCGTCGGCGACGGCGGCGGTCCCGCCGGTCAGGTTGCCGTCGTGGGTGTACTCCCACAGCACGTCGCCGTTGGCCGGATCGAACAACGTCACCCCTTCCCTGTCCGGGACGACGAGTCCGGCGGCCGTCGCCGTGGGCGGACGGAAGTTTCGGTATCGCAGGGAACTGCCCTCGTGAGCGTCGGGTCTGACGTCCCAGTCTCGGTCACCCGTTTCGGCGTCGACCGCGACGAGATCACCGGGACGGCTCGAGACGTAGACGGTTCCGTCGCGGACCGCCGGCCGGTTCGTTCCGATCGAGCGTCCGTCGCCGATCGTCCGTTTCCACTCGAGGCTGCCGCTGCTCCCGTCGAGCGCGAGCAGCCGGTCGGTTCCGGGATCGACAGCGTACACCGTTCCGTCTGCGGCCACGGGTGCAGGTTCCGCCGGCGGCCCGATCCGGAAGACGTCGGGTTCCGAACCGGGGCCATACCAACGTTCGCTCCCGAACTCGAGCCCCAGGAGTTCGAAGCCGCCGTCGGCGCTCAGTCCGTAGAGGCCGGCTGTGCTGGCGACGGCCAGTGTCGGGGTTCGGTATGCACTCGCCACCACTCGGGCCGGCGTCGACTGGTACGAGCCGTTCCGGGTGAATCGGACGTCGCCAGTGTCGCGCCCGAGTGCGATCAACGATCGGCGGCCGACCACGTAGAGGGTGTCCCCGAGCAGGATCGGCGGTGACTCCGAGCGAACCCGCTCACCGGGATCGCGTTCCCACGCCACCTGTACGTCGTCTCTGGGGCCGGCGGTCGACGCCGCGTGTCCGGTTCCGGCGGGGTCGTACCGGGCCATGGGCCAGTCCGCGGCGTCGGCGGCCACTCGAGCGTCGGCGCTCGAGGTCGGGCCGTCAGCCGCTCGAGTGCATCCAGCGAGCGCGGAGGCGGCGAGGCTCCCGGCTGCGAGGACGCTCCGTCTGGAGGGCATCGGTCGAATGCTCGTCAGAATGACGTGAGTATCTTTCTATATGACCGACGGAGACCGGAACGGAACGACGGGCGCGGGGACGGTCGAGTTGGCGACGCCGCTGGCAGGATTCGCGGGTAGATGCTTCGAAATCCTTTTAGTCGCGACAGGGGCATAGTAGGGTAACTGACCATGGACATCGACATCGTCTCCGAGGAGGAGAACCCCATGTTGCATCGGACCGACGTGACCTTCGAACTGACTCACGACGACGCTACGCCCGAACGCCTGCAGGTTCGGGACAGCCTCGCCGCGACGCTCAACAAGAACGCAGACGAGGTCGTCGTGCGCAAACTCGAGACCAAGTTCGGGATGCGAAAGACCGTCGGCGAGGCAAAGGTCTACGAGACCGCCGACTTCGCCCGCGACGTCGAGCAGGACCACATGCTCGAGCGCAACAAGATCGGCGTCGGCGAAGAACCGGAGGCCGACGCAGAGGCCGAAGCCGAACCCGAAGCGGAGGAAGCCTAAATGGCACACTACGAACTCTACAACGACGACGGCAGCACCGACCGCGAACAGTGCCCCCGCTGTGCCGACGCGTTCCTCGCCGACCACGGCGACCGCTCTCACTGCGGGAAGTGTGGCTACACCGAGTGGGAGTAGATCCCACCGACTCGAGGACGACTCGTGAGTGACCACTCCGGAACGACCGGACAATCCGACACCCGCATTCTCGGTATCGAAGGCACTGCCTGGGCAGCCAGCGCAGCGGTCTACGACGCCGCGGACGGCGTCGATTCCGTCGTCATCGAAACCGACGCCTACGAGCCCGACAGCGGCGGCATTCACCCCCGCGAGGCCGCCGAGCACATGCACGAGGCGATCCCGCAGGTCGTCGAGCGTGCGCTCGCACACGCCGTCGAGACCCACGACGGGGGTGCGGGTGAACCACCGGTGGACGTCGACGAGCGCTGCTCGTCGGACAAACAGGCTGCGCCTGTTGACGCCGTCGCCTTCTCTCGCGGCCCCGGCCTCGGCCCCTGCCTCCGGATCGTCGGGACGGCCGCACGCGCGCTCGCCCAGTCGCTTTCCGTCCCGCTCGTCGGCGTCAACCACATGGTCGCCCACCTCGAGATCGGCCGCCACACCGCCGGCTTCGACGATCCGGTCTGTCTGAACGCCAGCGGCGCGAACGCCCACCTGCTGGCCTACCGGAACGGCCGGTATCGTGTGCTCGGCGAGACGATGGACACCGGCGTCGGCAACGCCATCGACAAATTCACCCGCCACGTCGGCTGGTCCCACCCCGGCGGTCCGAAAGTCGAGGCGGCCGCGAAAGACGGCGAGTACGTCGACCTGCCCTACGTCGTCAAGGGGATGGACTTCTCGTTTTCGGGAATCATGAGCGCCGCCAAGCAGGCCGTAGACGACGGGACGCCCGTCGAGGACGTCTGCTTCTCGTTGCAGGAGAACGTCTTCGGCATGCTGACCGAGGTCTCGGAACGAGCGCTGTCGCTGACCGGCAGCGACGAACTCGTCCTCGGCGGCGGCGTCGGGCAAAACGCCCGCCTTCGGGAGATGCTCGCCGAGATGTGCGACCAGCGCGGGGCCGACTTTCACGCCCCCGATCCGCGTTTCCTGCGCGATAACGCCGGCATGATCGCCGTCCTCGGCGCACGGATGTACGAGGCCGGCGATACGCTGGCACTCGAGGAGTCCCGCGTCGATCCGAACTTCCGTCCCGATCAGGTCGACGTAACCTGGCGTGGGCCGCCCGAGCAGCGCGAGGGGATGGTGAACCCGGCTGCAGTCGCAGACGACGGCGAAGACGCTACCGTACAGGGTGCAGAGGCGATCGTCGACCTCGAACCCGAGGCTGGCCGGGTGACCAAACGCCGGGTCGAAAAGAGCTACCGCCACCCCGCCCTCGACGACCGCCTGCGCCGGGAGCGAACCACGCTCGAGGCCCGCCTGACCAGCCTCGCCCGCCGCGAGGGCGTCCCGACGCCCGTCCTGCGAGACGTCGATCCAGCCGAGGCGCGACTCGAGTTCGCCCACGTCGGCGAGTCGGATCTCCGGGACGACCTCTCGTCCGAACGGGTCCGGGAGGTGGGGCGACACCTCGCAAGACTGCACCGGGCGGGGTTCGTCCACGGCGATCCGACGACCAGAAACGTGCGGGTCGGGTGTGCGGGACGCGACGCGTCCCAGACCGGGCGAGCGGCCGACGGCCGCGAGCGGGATTCGGATCGGACGTACCTCATCGACTTCGGTCTCGGCTACCACACCGACCACGTCGAGGACTACGCGATGGACCTGCACGTCTTCGACCAGAGCCTCGTCGGCACGGCCGCAGACCCCGACCCGCTGCGCGAGGCGGTCCGTGAAGGGTACCGCCACGTGGGCGACGAACGGGTGCTAGAGCGCCTCCGGACGATCGAAGGGCGTGGCAGATATCAGGAGTGAGTCTCCTCGAGCGCCGCGCCCTCGACCGTCGAGTCCGACGTCGTGTCGATTCCGAGTGCGTAGTTAGCGCCACAGAAACAGGTGACGGCGTTGACCAGCAATCCGATCCCTGCGATTCCGGCGATGGCGGCCCGATTGCGCTTTCGACTGCGGTAGGAACTGAGTGCGGCGACGACCAGCACGACGCCGAGTGCGCCGCGAGCGATGCGATCGAGTCCACCCACGTTCCGTTCCATAGAAGACGTGTTTCCAGACTCCCTGAAAGCTGTTTCCCCGACCCGTGGGACCGCAGACCGGGGACCGGGGTCGAGACTGTCCGATCGACGGATCACCGGACGACTCGAGACGTGCGAAACGGGATTCGCAGCGATCGTTCCACCGAGCGAGACGAGCACACAATACTCTTATCGGGGGAGAACGTATCATTGCGCATGGCAGACAAGCCGACATCCGGAGAGATCCTCGGCGTACCGTACAACTTCGAGCGACCAAGTCTCAGCCGTATGCTCTCGTCGTACTGGCAACCGGGCGAAGGGATGCTCGTCGAGAAGCCCTTCGGCGTCGGTTACACGCTCAACCTCGCGAACTGGCGGTCGTGGCTCGTCGTGCTCGTCGCCGGCGCGCTGCTGTACCAGCAGGAACGAAGCGCCGCCGCGGCCGACGAGGCCGACGAGGACGAACCCGTCGAAGTGATCGTCGACGACGAGTAACTCCTCTCCTGAACTGTCCCAGTCACCCACTACCGCAGTTGCAACTCGCCGCGCTCTCGAGAAATACTCACCGTCCACGGCGCAGCGGCGCGAGCACAACCGACGGCTATATTCCCCCGGCAGCCCCCGCCTCGCCCATGGGCATTCGATTCGTCACCGGCAACGAGGGTAAAGCCCGCGAGGCCGACGCCTACCTCGAGGGCGTCGCCGACGTCGAACAGGTCGCATACGACTACACCGAGGTTCAGAGCGACTCGCTCGAAGAGATCGCTGGCCACGGCGCACAGGAGGCATACGAGGCACTCGAGGGCGCGGATCCGGTGCTGGTCGACGACGCGGGACTGTTCGTCGACGCACTCGGTGGCTTTCCGGGGCCGTACTCGGCCTACGTCGAGGACACGGTCGGCGTCGAGCGGCTCTGGCGGCTCGTCGAGGCCGAGGACAATCGCCGGGCACACTTCCGGACGGTGCTGGCCTACGCCGACGGCGAGCGAGTCGAGACCTTCGACGGCAGCGTGGGTGGAACGATCGTCGCTCCGCGCGGTGAGGGTGGGTTCGGCTACGATCCGATCTTCGAGTACAACGGCCAGACGATGGCCGAGATGAGCACCGAGGAGAAGAACGCGATCTCACACCGGGGGCGGGCGCTCGCGACGTTCGCCGAATGGCTGGCCGACGCCGAGTAGCAGTCGCTGAAACGACGGCACATTTTTCGAGGATAACCGACGACGTCCGGCCTACTCGGCGGTTTCGCCGATCGTCTCGAAGTACTCCGCCTCGGAAATCTCGCCATCGTTGAACGACTCCACGAGGTCGGCTTCGATCACGAACGAGTGGACCGCCTCGTCCGGATCGTCGGGCGACAGCGCCACGGCCTCGAGGTCGGCCTCGACCCCGCCCATGACGGCCGCGGCGTAGGAAGTGGCGACGGCCTGAACGTCCTGTTCCGGGTCGCCGCTCGAGTAGAACTCGATGCTGGCAGAGTCAGTGCCGAAACTAGAGTCTTCGACGCCGAGGTCCTCGTCGATCGTGTCGACGAAAAAGTCGAAATTGAACTCCGGATCGTCTCCGTCGCCGGTAGCCTCGTCGCCATCCTGTCCGTTCTCTCCCGGGAGCGTGCACCCGGCGAGCGCTGCGATCGTCACACTGCTACCGCCGAGTAGCAGCGATCGTCTCTGCATACAATATCGACAGGACGGCATCCTGATAAAAATTCGTGAAGGAGAACGAGGTCGAGCTACCGGGTGGCTGCTGTGGGTCCTCAGGAACGTTGCGTCCGGTCTGGACCGGGATACTCACCACCTTCGACGGCCTCGTAAAGACTCTCGGGGTCGAACAGGCGAGCGAAGGCGTCCGGCGGGCGAACACTCACCGAGACGCGGGGCTGGAGCGTGAGTCCGGCTTTCGCCGACGCCAGCCGCTCGTCGTACGAGAGGAGGTGGGCCGCGTTCCCCCGGTAGGCCGACGCAAGCGCCGGGTGGTCACCTGCGGGCTGGTCGACCCGGACTCGCTCGGCCGCGAGCCGGTCCCGGTGGGCAGCCGCCAGCTCGGAATCGGCGTCAGTGAGGTCGGAAACGAGCATTTCGGTTTGCTCGAGGAGCTGGTCACTCGCGACGAGGTCGATCCACGAGTGCTGGCGGACGTGGGCGAGCGCGGCGCGAGCGTCGCCATCCACGAGGAGGTCCGCGGCCAGTACCCGTGGGTCGGCGACGACGCGTGCAGGGTCCGGGTGGTCGTCGTCGGGACCGTTCCCCGGCTGGGGACCCGCGTCTTCGTCGTCGGTCTCGGCGTCGTCGTCACCACGCCCACGACCGTCGACGTCGGGCACGTCCGCCGATTGGACCTGCTCGAGCGTGACGTCGTACTCGGCGGCGCGGTCGAAGAGAGTGCTCCAGCTCGTCGTCATCGGTCGATAGTTGACGGTGCAACGGGAAAGCCGTGTGGTCTCGCATAGGGTCAAGAGACAGTTCGTCCAGCGAGACCAGAACGAATCAGGCCGGCCGAGAGAGCACCCAGTAGACGACCGCCCCGAGGACGAACGCGACGCCGACGTTGACCAGCAGGCCGACGACGCCGACGCCGACCACCAGCGCGAGCGACTGTACGTCACCGACGCCGACGGGCGCGAACGCGGCCCGTCCGAGCTCGAGGGCAACCACGACGAGCAAGACGCCGAGCAGCGCCACCGGGAAGGCAGCGAGCAGCGCGCCGGCGGCCACGAACGCGAGCGCGAGGTAACCGATTCCGAGGAGGACGTTCGCGCCGGCGGTCCGGGCGCCAAAGGCGTACTTGCCCGCGAGACCGCCGCTGCCGTGACACATCGGGACGCCGCCGGCGGGGATCGCTGCGAGGCAGGTGACGCCCATGCTCTGGGAGAGCCTGTCCGCGGAGACGTCCCGATCGTAGAGGTCGCCACAGAGCAACGCGGTGGCGATGGCCGCGTTGCCGATCGTCATCCCGAGCTGGGCGACGGTCCCCTCGAGTGCGGCCCCCGTCATCGTCGGCGTCCCAGCGGGGAAGAGCGCGGGTTCGGGAAGCCGGGGTGCCGGAACGCCCGCGGTGGCCACGGCGGCGACGCCACCGAGGGCGAGCACGACGAGGACGCTCGAGCGGTGTGCGCCCGCGAGCGCGAACAGGCCGACGAGGGCGAGCCCAGCGAGTGCGACCACGGGCGTCTCGAGCGAGAGTCCGAGGGCGGCCTCGAGCAAGAGCAAGGCGACGGCGAACTGGACGCCACGAACGACGGGTTCGCCGACGACGGCCTCGAGGAGTCCGACGAATCCGAGTCGGCCGACGACGAGGAGGACGACACCAGCGAGGAGTCCGGCCGCGGCCAGTTCTGGATACGAGAGCGAGCCGACGATGGCGAGACCGACCAGCGCCTTCATCGGCTCGACCGACAGCGGCAACCCGTAAAACAGCCCCCAGACGATCTGAAAGACGCCGAAGCCGACCAGCACGTGGGGAAGCGAGACGCTCGTCGTGGCCGCGAGGGCGATCAGTAACGGGAGTACTGTAACCGAATCCCCTAGCGCCCCCGTCAGTTCCCGGAGCGAGAACTCGAGTGCTGTTTCCTCTCCCGTACTGCTCGAGTAGGCCATCTACACCTAGGTTCGGCTCGACGACCCTCGTTCTTTCGAGAAATCAACAAGAGTTTCGGTGGCGAGTGGACGAAACCAGTTCTGGTACCGTCCCGGTGCCCTCCACGCGGGTGAGCGAAGCCCCGGTCAGTCGTCCGACAGGTAGAGGAGAACGCCGGCGACGTCGCCCTCGAGGCCCATGCTGCCCCACTCCTCGCGGAGCTCGTTGGCGATCTGGACCGGATCGTCGGTCGTCTCGGCGGCCGTGGCGACCGCGTCGACGAACGCGGGGAGGCGCTGCTCGTAGCGCTCGAGGCAGGCCATCGCGTCGGGCGCGACGCCGAAGTGGGGAAAGCAGGCGACCTCGGGCTCGCGTTCCGTCAGTCGCTCGAGGGTGTCGAGGCAGTCCTCGAGGTCGAAGTTCGGCGGCAGGGTCGCCGGGTAGATCTCCTCGTCGTACCACATGCCGACCGCGTCGGCGGTGAACAGGACGTCCGTCGAGGGGTCGAACAGACAGGCCTGATGGGGTGCGTGGCCCGGCGCGTCGATGGCCTCGAGCGTCCGGTCGCCGAGATCGATCGTGGTGCCGTCGGTGATCGACCGGGCACGTTCAGGCGGGACGGGATCCGGGTCGCCGTAGGGCTCGGGCATGCCGATGGCTCGTTCGACGCTTTCCTTGAGCTTCTCGAGGAGGTCGGGATCGGTGAGGAAGTCGATGCCGCGCTCGTGGCAGTGGACGGTCGCGTTCGGACAGTCCCCGGCGAGTTCCCCCGTCCCGCCGGCGTGGTCGAGGTGGACGTGCGTCGGGATCAGGTGGGCGACGTCCTCGCGGTCGATGCCGAGTTCCTCGAGTGCCGCGAGGACGGCAGCCGGGGTCGTATCGGCCGCTCCGGTGTCGACGACGGCTGGCTCCGGCGTATCGAGGACGTAGACCGCGAGCTGTTCGGGCTGGCCCATCAGGCGGCCGTCGACGCGATAGATGTCGTCGGTTCCAGGTACGCGTTCGATATCGGGCTCGAGTTCGGTCACGGCCCCACGGTCGACGCCTGCGAACTTGTACGTTCCGTGTTCACTCTCGACATACTGCTCGCCGACCTCGCCCGTTCGATCCGATCCCGTTCGGACACCATCACCGCTTTGTACAACCGACCGATAGAACACGGTATGAGAGAACCCACACCGGAACAGCGGCCAGTCGCGCTCACGATCGCCGGAAGCGACTCCGGCGGCGGGGCCGGCGTTCAGGCCGACCTCGCGACGTTCGCGACCCACGAGGTCTTCGGCACGTCGGCGATCACCGCCGTCACGGCCCAGCACACCCGCGGCGTCGAATCGTCGTTCGTGCTCCCGGTCGAGGAAGTTGCCGCACAGATCGACGCCGTCGTCGGCGACTTCGACGTCGGTGCGGCCAAGACCGGGATGCTCGCGACCACCGAGGTCGTCGAACTCGTCGCCGAGCGAGCGAGCGCGTTCGACTTCCCGGTCGTGGTCGACCCCGTGATGGTCGCGACGACCGGCGACCGACTGCTCGACGAGGACGCCGAACGCGCCTACGAAGACCTCTGCGGCGAAGCCCGTCTGGTCACGCCGAACACCGACGAGGCCGAGGTCCTGACGGGCATTGCCGTCGAGGACGACGAGAGCGCACGCGAGGCCGGCGAGACGCTACTCGAGTTCGGGACCGACGCCGCGCTCGTCAAGGGCGGCCACGTCCCCGGCGAGACGGTCCGCGATCACCTCGTCACTGGTGAAGGGGTAACGACGTTCGACCACGAGCGCGTCGACACCGAGGCGACCCACGGTTCGGGCTGTTCGCTCGCGGCTGCCATCGCTGCCCGACTGGCCCGCGAAGAGGACCTCGAGGCGGCAGTCGAGGGAGCGACGGACTTTCTCGCACGGGCGGTCGAACACCACTACGAGGTCGGGCAGGGTCCGGGTGCGGTCAACCACGGCGTCGACAGGTAGTCAGCGCCGTCTTTTTGCCGACGGGACTCGAGCGGATGGGCATGGTCGAGAGTCCGTTCGACGTGGAAATCGAAGTCGGGGAGGTCGTCGCCGCCGAACCGTTTCCCGAAGCCGAGAAGCCGAAGCTGACCAAACTCTGGATCGACCTCGGCGGTCGGGAAATCCAGTCGGCTGGCCAGTACGCCCACCACTACGAGCCGGCCGACCTCGAGGGGCGACAGGTGCTGTGTGCGACGAATCTCGGGTCCGTCCGCATCGCCGGATTCGAGTCCGAGGCATTGACCGTCGGTGTTCCGGACGAAGATGGATATCCGGTGCTCGTCGAACCGGGGAAATCGGTGCCGCTGGGCGGGGTTCTCTTCTAACGCACCAGTGGTCGGTACTTCGAGTGTTGCAGGGGAATCCCGTTCGGGAAACACCTTGCATCATCTCAGTACCGAGACAGTGTTGTACAGCGCAGTTGCTCGTCGAGAGCACTGCCTATACGATTATTGTGTGTCGACACATACCACGATCATGGGTGCGACACTCGACGACATCGAGTTCCTCGTCAGTTCGGGCCACCGCGTCGGGGTGCTCGAGGCACTGGCCACCGGTCCGAGTGACAGGCGGGATCTGTGCGTCGCAACGGGAGCGTCGTCCCCGACCATGGGACGAATCCTCACCGACTTCCGGGAGCGCCACTGGATCGAACGAGACGGGAACGTCTACCGCCTAACCAGCCTCGGCGAATTCGTCGCCACCCAGTTTGGGGAGTTCCGGAACGCCATGGCGGCTCAACGCCGACTCCGCGAGGTCTGGTCGTGGCTGCCCCACGAACTCGAGGGGTTCGACAGTGCACTGTTCACCGACGTGGTAGTCTCCCAGCCAGGACCGGGATATCCCTACGAACCCGTCGAACGGCTCACGGAACTCTTCGCGACGACGAGCACGATGCGGGGGTTCGGCATGGCACTGCTCAAGTCGGGGAATCTGGAACCCTTCTTCGACCACGTTCGGGATGGCCTGGAGTGTGAGTACATCTATCCGCCCACCGTCCTCGAGAGCCTCCTCAGGTGGGACGAAGAAACCGTCCTGGATGCGGTGAGACGCTCCAACTACACCGTCTTGCTCCACGACGGTCTTCCGCTCGACGAGCGATGTGGAATCTGCCTGTTCGACGAGGCTGTCAGCATCTGCTGCTACGATCCGGAAACGGGGACGTTACAGTCGCTCGTCGACACTCGAAGCGACGAGATGCGGACGTGGGCAGACTCCCACTACGAACGGTTCCGAGACGAGGCTCGAGCGCTCACTGACGCGGCTGACCCGACGGACGCGACGGACGCGGCTGACCGGCACTCAGTCGATTCGATTCGACGATCGATGCGATCCGACTCGAAGTAGCCTCGGCGATCACGCTTTCACGGTGTGAATTATTTCACCAGGCAGTTATACTCCCACTCCGGCCGTAGCGCCTCGTGGTGGACGCCCATGACCAATTCCCCACACCAATCGGCCGGCTGGCAGGTCGAACAGAGTGCATCCGAAGCCTACGAACAGTATCTCGTCCCGCCCATGTTCGCGCCGTGGGCTGACCGACTGATCGAGACCAGTGACGTCCGAGAGGGCGACCGAGTGCTGGACGTTGCCTGCGGGACCGGCATCGTGGCACGACGTGTTGCGTCCCGGGTGAGCGAGAGTGGGTCCGTCGTGGGAGTCGACGTCAACGAGGGGATGCTCGCAGTTGCGGCAGCGACCACCGCCGACAGTCACCCGTCGGTCGAGTGGCGACGGGGCGATGCGACCGACCTCCCGTTCTCCGACGAGCGGTTCGACGTCGTCTGCTGCCAACAGGCCCTCCAGTTCGTCGACGATCCTGTCGCGGCAGTCCGGCAGATGCATCGGGTTCTCGTTCCAGGTGGACGGATGACCTCGAGTGTCTGGCGACCGCTCGAGTTTCAGCCTGCGTACGTGGCGTTGGCCGACGCACTGGCGGATCACGTCGGTGACGAGGCCGGAAAGATGATGCGCTCTCCGTTTCCCGACTGGGATGGCAGTGACCTGCGAACACTCGTTCAGGATGCAGGATTCGACGACGTCTCGGTCACCGTCGAGATCGGGTCCGTTCGCTATCCGTCGGTCGAGGAGTTCGTTCGCCGCGAGGCTGCGAGTTCGCCGCTTGCCGAACCAATCACAGCCCTCGAAAGCGGGGTTCGAGACGAACTGGTTCGGGAGGTCGAGGATGCGTTAGCCACGTATCGTGACGACGACGGAATCGTCTCGCCGATGGAATCGTACGTCGTCGTTGCAGACCGGTAGCACGAGTGGACGAACATCACCTCCTGTTAGAGAAGATGCCGACACTCGCCGAGCGGCGGAAACCACAGCGCCTGCTCGCTCCCGGAATCCCAGAGCGCCGGGTGGAACCGGTCGACGTCGGATACCAGCGGCGACTGGAAGTCTCGGGCGCGCATGCCGTTGACCGTCGCACCCGATGCTAGCCGGGTGAAGGCAGGCAGGACGAGCACGTCCGCACCCTCGTAGGCAGCGGGGCCGTAGAGGAAACACGGCCGCTTGCGACCGTCGACCGAGAGCGCCGGGTGATCGTGACCGACCACGTACCGCTCGGCCTCGAGAGTGGGGCGCTCGTGACCGTGGCAGACGACCGTCTCGCCGTCTCTCAGCCGGTAGGCCGAGGTCGTCTCGCCGTCGAAGACCGACTCGAGCATCCCGTCGTGGTTCCCGGGCGTGACGACGAGGTCCGCACCCGCCGCGTCGACGTGCGATTCGAGGGCGGCGAGGTCGCGTTCGACGCCGTACGGGAGGCGGTCGAAGGCGTGGAGCAGGTCGCCCGCGATCACGACCGTTCCCGGCTCGAAGCGCTCGAGCAGGGGCTCGAGTCGATTCCGGACGTCGCCGGCGTCGTCGAGGGGAGCGTCGACGCTCGAGGCGACGCCGCGACCGAGGTGGACGTCGGCGAGGACGAGCGCGTCGGCTGCGGGAATGTAGACGGCTCGCGGGGCGAGGATGAACGGAAGGTCGACGGCGGGTGTGGCGTCGGTCACGGCTCTGGGTCGATCAGGGGTGAGTCACCGCCAGTCGTCGGGTCTGGCGTCTTCCTTGCCGAGGGCCTCGAAGAGGTCGTACTCGGTGCCGGAGATGATGAAGAGGACCTCCTCGAGCGGGGCGAGGATCTCCGGCAGGATCCGGACGACGAGGAAGGTAATTCCCACGAGGGCGACGACCGAGAGACTCTGGGCGATGTAGTTGTGGGCGACGAGGAAGGAGACGCGGTCGGGCTGGGCCCCCATGTAGGTGGTCATGAAGCTGACGAGCCAGTCGAACTGGAACCAGCCGTGTGGTGAGGCAAGCGCGATGAAGACGTTGCGCAGGAGGTTCAGAAACCAGATGACTCCGATTGCGAGTGCGAACGCGCCGAGTTTTCGTTTCAGCGGTGCGGAGACGGCCGCGATCAGGCCACCGAAGATAGCCATGCTCCCGATGCCGGTACACGCGAGTACGATGTAGGTCGTTCGACCGGTGGCGGTCTCGTCGGGATCGAAGTCGAACCGGCTCTGGTAGCCGTTGGCACCCTCACTGAGGCCGGGGCTCTCGGCGATCAGGTCCATCACGAGGTGGGCCTGCATCGCCGTGGTCTCGATGAGCCACTGTCGGACGAACGGGATCGTCTCGGCGGGCAAGTAGATCAGCCCCATGAGAGCGACCGCCTTCGAGAGCAACAGCAGCGACTCCCGGCCGCCGTAGAGCAGGTAGCCGGTGTAGGCACACAGCGGAAGCGCGGCGAGTGCGAGGATCGTCTGGAGGGGGCTCTGGGCGTCGTAATAGTAGTACGGCACCATCGTGAGCCAGAAGACTCCGAAGACGACCCACGAACCCGCCGCCAGCAGGCGCGCGAGGTCGGCCTGATCGCGCCACTGGGCGACGACTGCGACGAAGAAACCCGCGATGGCGACCCACGCGAGGGCGTCGAGGGCAGGGGAAGACAGGACAGCCGGGGTCACGGACCCACCGACGACGGACTCGAGACCGCCGACTGGGAGACTCCCGGACGTAACGGGGACGGCAGACATCGTCACTTCGCACCGACGAACGCTCGCGCTATCAATCTGGCGTCTCACGGCCAGCCCACGCCGGATCAGTAGCCCCTGCCCAGCGATCGGGACCGAACGATACACCTAAGTGGGTTGTGCCACATGGTAACTATACACATGGCAACGCGCGAACGAACGGCGGGCGAGTACGACTGCGAACCAGCAACGACCCGCCGACTCGAGTCGATTCCGCCGGGTGCCACCGTTCGACACGTCGATCAACTCTCTCCCGCCGAACTCGAGGCATTCCTCGCTCGGCTCGATGGAGACGGCTCGGCCGACGACCCGCTCGAGGCGGGATCGGTCGTCGTCTTCACGGACAACGTCCGACTCGAGTGAGACGGCCCCCTGGCTCGAGTGCGGCGATCGATTGCCGCGACGCGTCGAAGCCAGCCCAGAACGCGCCGGCAGGTATCCCAGACGTATTCTTCCAACATCGCAGACATATTATCATCACGTGAACCAGAGAAACAAGATAGAGTGGCCTCTGGAACCCATCTCCCGGGAGTTCGACACCACCGTTCAGCGAACAGGTAGTTATCCAGCTCTGGTAATTCACCGCGATTTTAAGTGACGGCCGCATCGTGTAACACGGTATGTCGACCAGTTCTGCAGCACAGCTCGAGGCGGGTGGGGAGGAATCCGCCGGGGCCCTCGAACGGTACGAATCGGTCCTCTGGAGGACGATGGACCATCTGGGGATCACCGAGAGCGTCGAGCGGAAGATGACGGCGGCAGTCTTGCTCCAGTTTCTCGCGACGCTCGCGGTGTTCGCGCTCCCGCTGGTTTTTCTGGGGCCGAGCGAAGCGTTCGCCGTCTTCCCGACCGGACAGATCGTCCTGACAGCCGTCGTGTTCCTGCTCGCCGTCGTCGCGTTCGTCAACACCATCCTGATCGCCCGCAGGGACATCGTCGAACCGCTGGCGGCGTTGCAGTCGACCGCCGAAGAGATCGCGAGCGGGACCCTCGAAAATCCGCCCGCAGAAACGGACCAGATCGACGAGACGGGCGATCTCACCCGCTCGTTCCAGACCATGCACGACTACCTGACGACGGTCGCCGACCAGGCCGACGCACTCGCCCGCGAGGACTTCGAGGCAGACGTCCTCTCTGAATCCGTCCCCGGCGACTTCGGCGACTCCCTCGAGTCGATGCAGGTCGGCCTCCAGAAGCGAATCGACGAACTGGAGGAGAGTCGCGAACGCATCGAGCGACAGCGCGAAGAGGTCGAACGGCGAAACGCGGCGCTCGAGGCCGACGCCGACCGAATCCGGACAGTTCTGCGCGAGTGCGCGGAGGGGGACTTCACCGACCGGGTCAGTGTCGAGAGCGACAACGAGGCGATGGAAGAAATCGCCGACGCGCTGAACGCGATGTTAGACGACGTCGAAGATGCCATCCAGCGCGTCCAGTCGCTGGCCGACGAAGTCGACGAGGTCGGCGAGGAGGTTTCGACCAGCGTCGCCGAGATGGAACAGGCCAGCGCGGAGGTCAGCACCTCCGCCGAAGAGATTTCGATCGCCACCGACGAGCAAAACGATCGCTTCGAGGACGTCCTCGGGGAGATGAGCGATCTCTCGGCGACGATCGAAGAGATCGCCTCGACGGCCGACGGCGTCGCAGACGTCTCCGCACAGGCGGCCGACCGGGCCCGTGCTGGTCGTGAAACGGCAGGGGACGCCGTCGAGGAACTCGAGCGCATCGAGGATCGGTCGGCCACGATCGTCGACCGAATCGAAGCGCTCGACGCGGAACTGGCCGAGGTCAGCGAGGTCGTCGACGTCATCGACGAGATCGCCGAAGAGACGAACCTGCTCGCGGTCAACGCCTCGATCGAGGCCGCACGCGCCGGGGCCGAAGGTGGTCGGTTCGCTGTCGTCGCCAGCGAGGTCAAGTCCCTGTCCGAAGAGACCGGTGACGCGACCCGCGAGGTCGACGAGATGGTCGGAGACGTCCAGCAGTCCGCCCAGGAGGCCGTCGAGGAGATCCGACGGATGCAACGGGGTGTCGTCGAGGGCGCGAAGACGATCGAGGACAGTCTCTCGGCACTCGAGGAGATCGCAGACCAGGTCCAGGAGGCCAACGACGGCGTCCAGTCGATCAACGACGCGACCGACGAACAGGCCCGGACGAGCCAGCAGGTCGTCACCATGGTCGACCAGGCGACAGAACAGAGCGAGCAGACGCTCCAGGAAACCACGAGCGTCGCCGCTGCCGCGGAGGAACAGACGGCGACGATCTCCGAAATTTCGGACGCCGCGAGTGCGCTATCGAACACCGCGACGGAGCTCAACGCCCAGCTCGACGAGTTCACCGTCTCGAGCGACGGCGAGGTGACGCGACGGGAGGCCCGTCCCCAGACGGTCTGACCGTCGTCGATTCGGTACTATTTTCGGGACCATCGAAGGACGCGATGGTCGCCCGGGCAGTCGACTGGTGACCGTCGTCGTCACGTCGTGGGGGCCTTCGACACGCTTTACCAGCCTCGTTCCCAATCCGGTGACAATGAGTTCCGTTCCCGACCGCTCCGAGGTCGACGACGAGTACACGTGGGACCTCGAGAGTATCTTCGCGAGCGACGAGGACTGGGAGGCGGCCTACGAGGAGGTCTCTGAGCGCGTCGACGACCTCTCGAGTTTCGAGGGACAGGTCACCGACGACGCCGAGACGCTGCTGTCGGTACTGGAGTTACGCGACGAGATCATGCGCGAGGTGTCGGTGGTCGCCGCCTACGCCCGGATGCGCCGGGACGAAGACACCACCGACCAGCACTATCAGGCGCTGACCGCTCGCGCCCAGTCGCTGGCCTCGGACGCCCAGTCTGCGGCCTCGTTCATCGAACCCGAACTCCAGGAGTTGACCGCCGAGGAGTTCACCGAGATGGTCGAGACAGAACCGGCGCTCGAGACGTACGACCACTACGTCGACGACGTCCTGCGGCTGAAACCCCACACCCGGTCGGCGGAGGTCGAGGAACTGCTCGCCGAGTTAGGAGAGGTCACCGGCGCGGCGGGGGAGGTCTACACGATGCTCTCGAACGCGGACATGGAGTTCCCCACCGTCGAAAACGGTGACGGCGACCCCGTCGAGATCACCCAGAGCAACTTCACGAACCTGCTCAAACGACCCGACCGCGACTTCCGCCGCCGGGTGTACGAGGGCTACTTCGACGAGTGGCAGGCAGTCCGCAACGCCGTCGCGACCGCTTACAAGAACAGCGTCAAAGCCGACGTCAAACTCGCCCAGGCGCGCAACTACGAGACCGCCCGCGAAGCCGCCCTCGACGGCCCGAACGTCCCCGTCTCCGTCTACGACACGCTCGTCGAGACCGTCCACGACAACGTCGACAAACTCCACCACCACGCCGAACTCAAACGCGAGGCTCTCGGCGTCGACGACCTGCAGATGTGGGACCTCTACATGCCCCTGACCGGCGACGAGGGGCCGGACCTCGAGTACGATCAGGCGACCGAGTACGTCGTCGACGCCCTCGAGCCACTCGGCGAGGAGTACCAGTCCCGCGTCGCGGAGGGGCTCGAGTCGCGCTGGGTCGACGTCTACGAGAACGAGGGCAAGCAGTCGGGTGCGTACTCCGGCGGAACGTACGACACCCAGCCCTTTATCCTGATGAACTACCAGGACGACGTCTCCTCGATGTACACGCTGGCCCACGAACTCGGCCACTCGATGCACTCGGAGTTGACCAAAGACGAACAGCCGTACATCTACTCGAGCTACGAAATCTTCGTCGCCGAGGTCGCGAGTACCGTCAACGAGGCGCTGCTGACGACCCACCTGCTCGAAACCGTCGAGGACCCCGAGTTCCGCAAACACGTCCTGAACGAGTTCCTCGAACGCGTACGCTCGACGCTCTACCGCCAGACGCTCTTCGCGGAGTTCGAACACGAGGCCCACCGCCTCGAGGAGGAGGGTGAACCCCTCACCGCGGATCGACTCGACGACCTCTACCGGGGACTCAAGGCCGACTACTACGAGCCAGCCGTCGTCGACGACCGGATCGCCCGCGAGTGGATGCGTATCCCCCACTTCTACCGGGCGTTCTACGTCTACCAGTACGCCACCGGCATCTCCGCCGCTCTCGCCATCGTCGACCGCATCCTCGAGGAGGGCGAGTCGGCTGCCGCAGACTACCGCTCGTTCCTGCGACAGGGCTCCCGGGAGTACCCTCTCGAGTTGCTCGAAATCGCTGGCGTCGAGATGAGCACGTCCGAACCGGTCGAGCGCGCCCTCGAGACCTACGGGCAGCGACTCGAGGAGTTCGAGGCGTTGATGGAGTAGACGGCGACGCCACCGACGCTCGTCGCCACCAGTTCGAGGTCGCGGACGGAGCGGCCGGTACCCCCACCGTAATACTGATGGTTATTGTCGTACCATTCCTAGCAGAATGAAAGAGAGACTGTTCGATACGCTCCACCAGCCCGAGTACACTGGAGAGAACCGGTGTGAGGCCTGTACCGTCGTCAACGTCGGTATCGCGGCGGTCCTCGGCGCACTGGTCGCTCGAAAATCGAAGCTCGCCGCTGCTGTCACGCTCGGCATCGCCGGGGTGGTGATCTACCTGCGCGGGTATCTCGTCCCCGGCACCCCGACGCTGACGAAGCGATACCTTCCACCTGCCGTCCTCCGGCTGTTCGGGAAGGAACCGGAACCGGCGACCGCCAGCGGATTCGCTGGCGTCGACTCGATCCACCACGGACCGCCGTCGTCGGCCGCTGCCCCGGGCGAATCGACCGTGGCGAATCAGGCCGACCCAGAACGGGCACCGGAGGACCCGGCCGATCGCATCGTGCCCGAGGAATACTTCCTCGAGCGTGAGATCGTCGAGCCCTGCGAGGACGTCGACGACCTCTGTCTCACCGGGTCGTTCGAATCGGCGTGGGTCGAGGAGATCGACCGGATCGACGCCGACGCCCTCGACGCCGACGACGCGGTAGCGGCGATCGGTCTGGACGACGACGCCACGTTCGAGATCGAGCGCCACGGCGACGGTCGCGTCCTCCGAACGGACGACCAGCCCATCGGTCAGTGGCCGTCGCAGGCAGCCCTCGTCGCCGACGTGGCCGCCGCACGCGTACTCGAGAACTGGGACGACGAGTGGGCGTCCCTCGCCGTCGAACAACAGGGGGCGTTGCTCAACGGCCTGCGGTTGTTCCTCGAGACGTGTCCGACGACGGGTGGCGAGGTCGCCCTCGGTCAGGAGACGGTCGAATCCTGTTGTCAGTCCTACGAGGTCGTCGCCGTCACCTGCACGGACACGGACGAACGACTCTTCGAGCACCCCGTCGGTGACGTCGACGCGTAGGTGCAGTTGGCGGGTCGAGATGGAGATCAGCGACGACCAGCGACCGGGCGCGTATGCTATCGTGGTCACTGGACGTCTCAGCGGTAAGCGCGCCAAAGCCTCATACCCGAGTGTGGCCTCAATAACTAGTGTCAAAAATTAAGTCATAAATAGTAGAAATTCGAGTGCAATGTCTCGAAACGAAGGCGGCGATTCGCGATCGGTGAACAGGCGACGAATGCTTCGAACGGTCGCAACCGGAGCGGCAGCGCTCGCCGGTGCGGGCGCAGCTTCTTCCTCCGCATCGGCACAGGCGAGTGAGTGTTCGTGTACCAGTGCCGAAGAGAGCGAGTGCGGTCCCGGCGAGACGTGCAAGTGTGCAGAAATTCCCGGCGGACCCCTCGGAAGCGGTGCCCATACCGGGCCAATCCGACGGACCGAATGCGTCGAGGACACTACGGATGACCTCGACATCGGCGACATCGGCGACACCGATGACTGCCCGGAACCATGGGAGGCCACCTCCGCGACCGATCCGTGTTTCGAGCCCTGAACACAGCGTGAGACCGCTCGAGCGTCGCAGGCGCTCGGGCGGTGCGGACACACCTCGACACTGACAGCCAGACGCGAGGAGTTCGTGACGGTGCTCGAGTTGTCAGTCGGCGGTTCGAAGGAGGCGAACCCGGTTGCGAACCTGTGCGACGGTCACCTCGTCTGCGATCTGGACGGCGTTGAAGCCGTCCCTGTCGATCGCGCCGCCGTGGCACTCACGACGTGCGTCACCGGAACAGACGTCGATCCCGTACTCGACGGATTCGTACCGCTCGAGGAGGCGCACGTGGGCGTCGTCGGTGATCACGGGCCGACGACCGCTCCGGCCGTCGAACAGGTCGAGGTCGTCGATCGAGTCGACGACGTACGGCGTCTCGAGGCTGTCGAGGACGACCGAGTGGACCAGTTCGGAGCCGTCCGGGTCGTAGCCGCGGACCCACTTTTCGTACACCGTTCCCTGCAGGACCGATCGATCGACGCCGACGACGGTCCCGGCAGCGCCGACGCCAGCGAGAGTCATCCCGAGCAGTTGCCGCCGCGTAAACATCGTTCGTACTCGGTCGACGGGACAGGAGTTGCTGTTGGTTCGTTCCTGAAAACCGGCCCAGTCCGACGAAATCCAACCGGGACCCAAAGGCACATTTACGGTCGGCGTCCTATCGCCGTACGACAGGATGTCTCGAAGCCCGTCTCTTCCCGACCGACCTCACCGCGATATCGACCCCGATCTCCCACCCGGCGAACGGCTCGAGGCGCTGCGCGACCACTTCGAGGACCTCGTGACGATCAACGACCAGCTCGAGACCCAACTCGAGAACGCGAGCGAGCGCAACCAGACGCTCCGCGAGCAGGTCGAACGCGCAGAGCGCGAGAACGAGACCCTCAAGAGCTCGTCGCTGTACGTGGCGACCGTCGAGGACGTCCTCGGCGACGGCGAGATCGTCGTCAAACAACACGGGAACAACCAGGAAGTGCTCACGGAGGCGACGCCACAGCTCGTCGAGCGGATCGACGCGGGCGACAGGGTCGCCGTCGACGACTCCTTCGCCATCCAGCGCATCCTCGACGCCGAGACCGACGCGCGCGCCCAGTCGATGGAGATCACCGAACGGCCGGCCGTCGAGTACGAGGACATCGGCGGTATCGACGAGCAGATCCGGGAGGTCCGCGAGGCCGTCGAACAGCCACTCGCCGAACCGGAAGTCTTCGCCGAAGTCGGAATCGAACCGCCAAGCGGTGTCCTGCTGTACGGCCCGCCGGGGACGGGCAAGACGATGCTCGCGAAAGCCGTCGCCAACAGGACCGACGCCACCTTCATCAAGATGGCTGGCTCCGAACTCGTCCGCAAGTTCATCGGCGAGGGCTCGCGTCTCGTCCGGGACCTGTTCGAACTCGCCCGCGAGCGCGAACCCGCAATCATCTTCATCGACGAAATCGACGCCATCGCGACCACCCGAACGGAGTCGAAGACCTCCGGCGACGCCGAGGTTCAGCGCACCATGATGCAACTGCTCGCGGAGATGGACGGCTTCGAGGCCCGCGGCGAGATTCGCATCATCGCCGCGACCAACCGATTCGACATGCTCGACCGCGCAATCTTGCGCCCCGGCCGGTTCGACCGCCTCATCGAGGTCCCAGAACCCAACCAGGAGGGCCGCGAGCAGATCCTCGAGATCCACACCCGCGAGATGAACGTCGACGACGACGTCGACTTCGAGTCGCTGGCTGCCGACACCGAGGGCTACTCCGGTGCCGAAATCGAGAGTCTGGCCACCGAGGCGGGCATGTTCGCCATCCGAAACGACCGCGAGGAGGTTACCCAGGCGGACTTCGTCGACGCCTTCGAGAAGATCGAAAACGACGACTCGAGCGACGTCGTCGCCTCGGCAGGCTACTTCTATCAGTAGCGAACGTCTGTTCTCGTCCCGTCTCGATTCGTTCTCGTGGGCGTGCCGTGGCCACTGGCTCGTCGACCCACCGCCGACGCCAGTCGGACGACGTCTAGTGACTCGAGCATCGTTCGATCGCCCCCAGTTCCCGCAAACCGCAACGCCTTACGCCGTCGATCCCCGAACGCGACTATGAGCCTGATTCGAGTCGTCTGGGGATCGGCCACGGGGCCGACCGCCATGTCCTCCTACGACGCCGCCCTCGCCGACGCTGGCGTCGAGAACTACAACCTCGTCTCGGTATCGTCGGTGATCCCCGCCGATGTCGACGTCGAGGCCGTCGGCACCGCGCCCGATCTCGGGCCGGCCGGTGAGCGCCTGACAGTAGTCGAGTCCCGAGCGACGACCGTCGGTCCCGGACGCGTCAGCGCTGCACTCGCGTGGTCCCAGTCCGTCGACGGTGGGCCGGGGCTGTTCTACGAAACCTCGGGCGAGACCGATCCCGAAAACGTCGAGCGAGCCGTTCTCGAGGGGCTGGCCGCCGGACAGGAACTGCGCGACTGGGAGTTCGACGAGCCGAACGTCGTCGTCGAGAGCAGCGACGCCGACGCCGGCACCTACACGACCGCGCTGGCGCTCGCGGTCTACGGCGACAGCGAACCGATCCTGTAGCGCCGTAGGCATTGCCGGCGTGATGGTTTACTGTCTCGAGCACCCACCTCAGAGTCATGCGTGATCAGGGGCGGGGCTCGAGTACGCCGTTTTCGAGCACCGTCGACGATGCAGACCCCCAGGCGCTGTCGCAGTGTCTGGCGGCGCTGAACGCGGTCGACGACGGGATCTACCAGCTCGACGAGGAGAGTCGATTCGTGGCCGTCAACGACGCCGTCGTCGAGACGACGGGGTACGCTCGAGACGACCTGCTCGGCGAGCACGTGTCGGTGCTGCTGACGGAGTCGGACGCCGACCGCCTCGAGCGTGAAATCGATCGGCGTCGCGAGACCGACACCGACCCAGAGACGACGAACACGCTTTCGATCGAAACCGCGAGCGGCGACTGCGTCCACGCGAACGTTGGGTTCAGCCTGCTCGAGAAAGACGGCGCGTTCGAGGGAAGCGTCGGCGTCGCCCGGTGGGTCGAAGACCCGGACCGCGTCCAGTCGTCAGGGAGCTTCCCGACGGCGTGGGAGGACCCGGGGCCGATCTCGACCGTCATCGACCAGGCCGATGCCGGAATGTTCGTCCTCGACGAGACGTTCGACGTGGTCTGGATCGACGAGACCATCGAGGAGTACTTCGGTATCGATCGGGCCGAGGTGGTCGGGCGGGACAAGCGAATGCTCGTCGAGGAGTCGATCAGCGAGCGATTCGCCGACCCCGAGTCGTTCGCCGAGACGGTACTCGCCACCTACGACGACAACACGTACGTCGAACAGTTCGAGTGTCAGCTCACGGCCGGCCCCGACCGGGCCGAACGGTGGCTCGAGCACCGCAGCAAGCCGATCGAAGCCGGCAGGTACGCCGGTGGACGTGTCGAACTCTACTACGACATCACCGCGCGCAAAGAACAGGAGCGCGAACTCCGGCGCGAATACGAACTCACCGACAAACTCCTCGAGACGAGTCCCGTCGGCATCGCCGTCATCGACGCCGACGGCTCGACCCTTCGTGCGAACGAACGGATGACGGAGCTTCTCGATCTCTCCGACGGTGAACGGCCCTACGTCGCGGACAAACGGGATCTGTACGATGCCGATGGCAATCGGCTGCCGGTCGACGAACGGCCCGTGTCCCGGGTCTTCGAGACCGGCGACCCCGTGGTCGACCAGGAAGTGCTGCTGAAACGGTCGGACGGACGCCACAGGTGGCTCTCGATCAACGCGCGGGCGATCACCGACGAGGACGGGACGCCCGAGCAGGTCGTCGAGACGGCGACAGACGTCACCGAACTCAAGCAACTGTTAGAGCGACGCAAACGAGACCTCAGGGAGCGAGAGAAGGAACTCGAGGCCGTCCAGCTGTCGACGAACTTACTCGAGGGAGACGATCGGCCGGTGTCCCAGCTCGTCCAGGAATTTGCAGACTCCCTTCCACAGTTTTTCCTCGAGCCAGCGGAGACCGCGGTTCAGGTGACAGTCGGCGAGACCGTCGCGAAGACCGCAGCGTTCGAGTCGCGTGACCGACAGATCACTGCCCGCCAGCGCACGGTCAACGGGACTCCGATCGCCATCGAGGTCGCTTCTCTGGCGGCTGACGAGCGTCTGGAGACGGGGACGTTCCTCGAGGAAGAACAGCGATTGATCGAGACGCTCGCGACGCTGCTGAAGTTCCACTTCGACCGACGGGAGTACATCGACGACCTGAAAGAATCGAACGAACGCCTCGAGCAGTTCGCCTACGCAGCCTCACACGACCTCCAGGAGCCGTTACGGATGGTCTCGAGTTACCTGCAGCTTATCGAGAGCCGATACGCCGACGACCTCGACGAGGACGGGCGAGAGTTCCTCGCCTACGCCGTCGACGGCGCCGACCGAATGCGTGAGATGATCGACGGATTGCTCGAGTACTCCCGAATCGAGACCCAAGGCGACCCGTTCGAACCGGTCGACCTCGAGACGGTACTCGAGGACGTACAGCAGAGTCTCGAGGTTTCGATCGCCGAACACGACGCCGAGATCACCGCCGACTCGTTACCGGTCGTCGTCGGCGACGAACGACAGCTCCATCGCGTCTTTCAGAACCTGCTCGAAAACGCCATCACTTACAGCGGGGACGAACCGCCACGCGTCCACGTCAGTGCCGAGCGACGCGACGCGCCACGCGCCTCGAAACGACGCGATGAGGCCGCCGAGAACGCTGGACCTGACGCGGTCATCTCGGTACGCGACGAAGGAATCGGAATCGCCGAGGTCGATCAGGAACGGATTTTCGAGGTATTCCAGCGGTTACACGGGCACGACGAGCACGCCGGAATCGGCATCGGGCTGGCGATGTGCCGACGGATCGTCGAGCGCCACGGCGGCAGGATGTGGGTCGAATCCGAACCAGGTGAGGGAACGACGGTCTCGTTCACAGTGCCGCTCGCTGCAGCCGACGACCGGTGATCGGACGGGGCACCACCCTGCAGGCGACACTCCTCGAGCAAGCGCGTTCCGTGGTAACGAGTGCCTCGAGTCGAATCGTTTATACTCACCGGTACCCAAATCCGGGGTACGCCTTCTCATGAATGGAAATACGCCGTACGCCGGACTTCCCGGGCAGACGAACGCGGGTCAGCGAACCGCGGCGGACGTTCCAACCCTCTCTGCGACCCAGAAACGACTGCTTCACCGCGACGTCTCCCGGATCGCCAACCGCACCCGGGAGTTCCTGCCCGACGAGTACGTCGTCGACGCCGACGTCTCGACCGGCATCTCCGGGCCACGGGTCACCGTCGCCGTCCGGCCGCCGGTCGGACACGCGGTCAGCGCCGGCTTCACGCCGAACGTCGACGACGTGGCCGACGGCGAAAGCGACGGCACCGAACTGATCAGCGACGACGAACGCACCGAAGTCGCCCGCGGACTCGCCGCCAGCGCTGCCCTCCAGATGAAACAGGCTCTCGGCGACGGGATCAGGCCAACTGGAAAGTAAGTGAGCCATCGTGAGCGAGCGCTCGGCACAGGCTAGTGTCGACGGTGTCGAACCGAACCGCCACTCGGGTCGTGGCTGACCCGCCGACGGCAGCGGGACGACCTCAGAGGACGTCGTCAGGTTCGTGTTCGGCTGCCATTCGCGTTGCCTCGGTCGCGTAGCGCTCTCGCAGGTCGGGGTCGTCGACCGATCCGAGGTTCTCCGGAGCCGCGGTCACTGCGGCGGTCGTCTCGCGCGCTGCCTCGAGCGACGGCAGTGCGCGCTCTTTCCTGAAGTACTGGCGTCCGTCAGGGGTCGCGTAGACGAGGATGATCAGGTTCTGCTCGTCGTCGGAGTACGTTCGCTCGACGAGCCACACCCGGGTTCCGTCCGGATCGGCGTCGCCGGTGTCGGTCTCGTCGGTGTCATTTCCCATCTTCCTTCGAGGAGGGAATCCCGGCCTTCACAGTAGTTGCCGAAACAACGGACCAAACTTCCTGAAACTCTTTGATTCGTTACCGTAGTTGGTGGCACTAGCGTACGATAGCTGGAGCGGCACGATCAAGGAAGCGAAGGAGCGCCGTACAGCGGCGCTCCGAAGCGTTGTCACTCACTTTGCTTTTTCTTGACCGATCTTCTCGGTCGGTGCAGAGAGTGGTCTAGCCGTAGTCAGTCACGAGCACGAATTCACGGAAAATCTTCGTCGAGATCGGTGGGTTCCCAGGAATCGTTCCCTCTGTGACGAGAACGTTCGCCAGAACCCAGAGATTGTACAGCGCAACTGCGAACAGAAAGTAGAACAGTCGCACCGAGAACGTCGGCGACGACGTTCTCGGGAGAAAGTCTCCGATTTGGCGATAGGAGGTTTCAATTCCCCAGCGGCGGCGGAACGCCGCCGCGTACGCTCTCGCTGCCTCAGGTTCAAGATCGAGATTCGTAACGAACCAGACGTGCTCGTCTTCGCTTGACCGATGGGGCACAGCAAACACAGTCACTGCAACCGAAGCGGTCGGCTTACGTTTTCGCTGCATGAGATAGTCGTCGACAACCGTCTCAGCGCCGGCGCTGAGACGGGCTTTCATCCCCTTACTCGGACGTGCACGGACGATATAGTCGACATCGTGCTGCTCGAGTTCCGCAACGACGTGGACCTGGTAGAACCCTCTGTCGAGGTAGACGTGGCTGATCGAGACGTGCTCTCGTGCGGTTTCGAGCAGCGAGCGAACGGCTTCGCGCTTTTCGCGAAAGCCGTTCGCCTCCAGCGCCAGCACGTCGAGTGTAAATCGTGTTCCCGGTGCGACGATACAGATGGTCGCAAAACAGTACGTTCGATTGGTCCCCTGGTCGGGATAGGTAATCAAGACGTAGTCAGTGTCTGCATCGCCGTAAAACCGCCACTCGTGGAGATCGATCGCAACATCGACATACTCGGGTAACAGCCGTCGTTTCCGGATGATCTCGAAGAGGTCGTCGCGGACGCCATCGAACTGGCCGTCGATGGCGTCCGCCTCCATGTTCCGGAGGTGGTAGAGGAACGATTTTGCGAGTCCGTTGCGAGCCGTCGACGTGACGTCGACGGGCTCGCCGTCATCGAGTTGGCACGTTTTCCCAGCTGTGTTGGCAAATTCCTGTTCGAAGGCGACACGAGAGAGGAGCTTCTCGAAGTCCTCTCTCGTGTAGCTCCCACAGGGCTTGATGCCAAAGTCGAGCGCTGGATACACGACGGTAGAAGCGGCGCGACAGACCTGTTTTGCTTCGGTCGTTTCGACCATAGCATCCCTACCAGCAACGGCACAAATTAGGTTCGGCGTCTACTGTTTACGACGGGGAGGATGTCACGAAACCACGTTCGACGCCGTCGAGCAAGTGCGTGTGGGTGGCCACGTCAGTTGCGACCGGAGACGGCGGGACGGGCGCTATCGGCTCAGTACAGCAACTGCTCGAGCTGGTGAGCCCGCCGCTCGAGGTCGATCGCCGGCTCGACGTCCGGATCTGCGAGGAGCCGGTCGATCGCGAGCAAGGGGTCCGTGCCGGCGCGTTCGACCTCCCGAAGGAGAGCGTCGATCGCCTGCCGGTTCGTCGCGAGCGACGAACAGAGCCCGAGTGCGAGTGCGAGGGGAATCGCCGCCTCGTCGTGATCGGGAAAGCCGTCGCTAACGCGGGAGAAATCAGGTTCTGCGTCGTCTTCGACAGCGTCCGCGAACGCTTCGCGAGCGCCGTCACGCGAGCACCTGAGGTGCAGACAGTGAGGGCAGAACGCGGCAGTGTCGGCCTCGAGATGTAGACGGGCGGCTGACGGGACCGAAAAGACGATCGGTGATGCGGCGGTTCCGCATTCTGGACACGAAGTGGCCATCAGAGCGTATGAACGATCGAACGCGAGGGCGAACGCGAGCCCAGTTCAGTCCTGAGTTACCGCACCCGCTGCGGCGGCCGGTTCGTCGGCGCTCCCGACCTCGTCGTCGGCGTCTGCAGCTTCGCGTTCTGCTTTCTCCTCGGCTTCTTTCTTCTCTTTGATCTTCTTCAGGCGGAAGGTCTCCTCGCGTTCCTGTTCTTCGAGTTTCTGCTCGATGTACTCCTGGTTCTCGTAGAGTTCCGGCAGGAGTTTGAACTCGAGGGCGTTGACGCGGCGCTTGGTAGTCTCGATTTCGCGCAGCATCTTCTTCATCGCCGTCTCGACCTCGGCGGCGAGGATAATGCTCTCGAGGAGGTCCTCGTAGGCCTCTGCGGCTTCGTCGATACGAGCGGAGGTGCCCATAATCCCGTAGCCACGCTCGTCCAGGCTCTTCGAGACGCGCGAGGATTCGATCTGTGGGACGACGACGCCCATGATATTTTTCGACTCGGTGGTGATCTCGGGATGTTCCTGCAGGGCCGCCGCGGCACCGCGAACGGCGACGTCACCTTCCATGGCGCGAGCCATGTTGATCTTCTTCTGGGCTTGCTCGTAATCGTCGGCGAGGTCGCCACGGACGTCCTGGGCCTTGTCCAGGATGTCCATGAACTCCATGATCAGCCCGTCCCGTTTCTTTTCTAAGGTCCCGTGCCCCCGCTCGGAGAGTTCGATCCGATCCTCGATCTCCATGAGGTTCTTGCGGGTGGGCTTGACGTCCTTGGCCATCTTGAGGGGAGTTTGCGCCCCCAGTCGGATAACTGTTTACAGTTTCCTCCGCGTCGGTCTCTCCAGCCGAGTGACGTTCACACGCACCCACCGTGTACTTCCACGAGTCTTCGTCGCCGTCACGCACTCTACGGAGCTGACAGCGAGTGAACGTATATGACGACAGCCGACGTAGTATCGGCCACTCGTGGCACCGACGGTCCATCCCCTCCCGGACACGCTCGAATCCCCCGACGTCGGCGTCGTCGCTGCCGTCGGCGCGTACGTCGCCGTCTGTTTCGTGGCGGTCGCGATCAGCGTCAGCCTCGCGCTCGGCGGGTCGGTCGCGACCACCGTGGGCATCGTTTCGACGGTAGCGACGGTCGGCGTCGTCGTCGGTTCCATCCTCGCACGTCGCATCGACGGGCCCGCGGCCAGACTCGGGCGTCGACGCCGATCACTGGCACTCCTCTTTGTCCCACCGCTGGGCCTCGGCGTCGGCACTGCCGTCGTAGTCGCAGTTCCTGCCATCGAGACGATCGCGGCCGTCGGAACGGGGTTCGGCGCGGTCGCGAGCGGCGTCGCGGCACTCTCGTTCGCCGCGATGGCTCGAACGCGCTACGCTCGAGCCGTCACCCCCGACGAGCCGGTGGCGACGATTCCGTGGCTCGATCCAGTACACGCTCGCGCATCCGTCGGGCTTGGAATCGCGTCGATCGTCCTCGCCGTGGGGACGTTCATCGGTGGTGGCCTCGCAGGGACCGAAATCGGGCCGTGGTTGATTCAGGCGTCCGGAAGCGTCGCACTCGTCGCGATGATCGTCGGCGTCGTCCTCGTCTTATCCGGCCTCGCCGCTCGATCAGAAGCCACCGGTGAGAAGTCGCTGCTCGAGAAAGTTCGCCCGCGAGAGCCCGGGAAAAAGGTGTACGGCTCGCGGTACTCGGCCACCCCCGGATCCGACAGCAACTGGGGAACACCGACCCTCGAGGTGTACGAAACCGGCCTCGTCGCACCAGGGCCGATCGGACAGCAGTTCGTCGCCTGGGACGACGTCACCGACGTCCGACTCGAGTCGACGCAACTCGTCATCGACCGGCACGGCCACCGCTCGCTACGCTGTTCGAGGTCGGTCCTCGACGACCCCGACGAAACGGCATCGACGCTCGAGCGCTTCGTGATCGCTTCCGAAAAGGAGTCGCCACTCGAGAGGCAGTGCCCCGACTACGAGACCTGACCAGTATTCTCTCAAGATCGATTTGATCAATCCACGTGCCATGTTGAGAAAGCAACAGTGACTTCCTCCCCACCCTACTCGCTCACGGCTTGCGCCGCTCGCTCCTCGAGGGTAGCGTGAGACCGAAGGTCTCACGGACCACGCGAACGGACGCTTTGCGCCCGTGAGCAGATGGGGCTTCCTGTTTCCACGACGTTGTCAGACTACGTCTGACAGCCCGTGAGATGTTATCTCACGAACGCGCTTTGCAGGAACCGAATCGGTCCCCGCAGGGAGCGCAGTCTCCGCAGGCGTTCGAAAATCGCTGAGCGATTTTCACAGCCCATCAGAATCGCTGTGCGATTCTGAGGACGTTGATTCGGGACAGCCCGTCCCTACTTGCTTCAGTCCGCGCACCAAGATGTTGTAGGTCGCGTTCCAGTCTCTGTCCGCCGTGAAGCCACAGGAAGGACAGGAGTGTTCGGATGCTCGGAAGAGCGTGCTCTTCTGCTGGGTCACACGCCACCACGCAGTTCGCGCGGTGGCACGCTCCCGGCCGACTGGCGCGCTGGTAAACGTGGCAGCGACCGGCTAGCCCTGGCCGACCATCTGGTCTTCGTCTTCCCACTCTTCCTCGCGGAGTTCGTACTTCTGGACCTTGCCGGTCGCCGTCGTCGGCAACTCGTCGACGAACTCGACGCGCTTGACCGCCTTGTAGCTCGCGAGGTTGTCGCGGGTGAAGTCGACGAGTTCGTCGACCGTCACGCCCGGATCGTCCGGATCGCCGTTCTGGGGCACGATGAAGGCCTTCGGCGTCTCCCCCCACTCCTCGCTCGGGGCCGGAATGACCGCCACCTCCGAGACCGCCTCGTGCTCGAACAGCGTGTCCTCGAGTTCGATGCTCGAGATGTTCTCGCCGCCGGAAATGATGATGTCTTTCTTGCGGTCCTGAATGGAGATCATGCCGTTCTCGTCGACGACGGCGAGGTCTCCCATGTGGTAGTAGCCCTCGATCCGGTCGGAGAAGGCCTCCTCGGTCTCTTCCGGTTTGTTCCAGTACTTCTCCATGACCGAGTTGCCGCGGACGACGATCTCGCCGATCGTCGAGTTGTCCCGCGGGACGTCGTTGCCGTCCTCGTCGACGACGCGGACCTCGGTGCCGAGGAACGAGAGCCCCTGTCGTTTCTTGATCGCGAACCGGTCGCGACTGTCGTCGTCGAAGTGCCGACGGGCGTCTGAGGTCGTAATGAGCGGGCCAGTCTCGGTCGCACCGTAGACGTGTTTGAGGTACCACCCGAACTCGTCTTCGACCGTTCGGATGGTCGCTTCCGGCGGCGCGCTTCCTGCAGTCGCGATCCGAACGTCGTTCGTGCCGGTGGTCTCGGGGTCGTTCTCCTCGTAGTAGTCGATCAGCATGTTCAACACCGTGGGAGCGCCACACATGTACGAGACGTCCTCGGTTCGGACCGCCTCGAAGATGCCAGCGGCGTCGACGCCGCGAGTGCAGACGTGCTTGGCCCCCATGCCGGTGATCGCGTAGATGTGGCCCCAGCCGTTGACGTGGAACATCGGCAACGTCCAGAGGTAGACGTCGTCGTCGCTGATCTCCTGATGGACGCTCGTGCTGTAGGCGTGGATCGTCTCGGCGCGGTGCGTTCGACAGACGCCTTTCGGGTCACCCGTCGTCCCCGAGGTGTAGTTGATCGTAATAATGTCGTCTTCGGCCATCTCCGGGCGCTCGTACTCCGTACCCGCCTCCTCGAGCACGTCGTCGAACGCCTCCCAGTCACCGTCGACCTCGTCGACGTCGTTCGTGATGAACGTCTCCGTCGGCACGTCGTCGCGAACCGCTTCGATCTTCCCGGCGTACTCGTAATCGGCGTAAATCGCATCGACCCCCGCATCCTCGAGAATGTACGCGAAGTCGTCCGACGTCAACCGATAGTTCAGCGGCGTGTGAATCGCCCCGAGTTGCATCGATCCGTACGCCGCCTCGAGGTGGTAGTGGGTGTTCGGATCGAGCACCGCGACCCGGTCGCCCTTCTCGATACCACGCTTCTGTAACGCTGCAGAGAAACGGTCGGCTCGGTCACCGAACTCTTCGTACGTGTATCGTTCACCGGTCGTCGCGACGATCGCTTCCTCGTCGGCGTAGTGTCTCCGCGCCCGGTCGAGAAAGTCGGTCACGAGCAGTGACTTGTGCATATGTATCACCGTAGCGCCAACGAGAGGTAAGTTCATTTCGATTACCACACGACAATTGGACGGTTTAGGTCGGTGACAGACACGTCACTTGGGTTTCGACGATTCGAAGGAGACAGCATCACAGCCTGACCAAACTGGTAGCGGCCAGAGGAGCCACACCACGTCATACGGTTTACTGTACCGATGTACCGGAACAATCGCAGGACGGGTCGCGGTTGCTCCGGGAATGAGCTACAGCAGACCGTATCAGTGTGCCGGTCGAGGACGATACGGGCGAAACCGAAAACCGAACGCAGCCTGACAGTGGCCGATAGCACAGACTGCCGTCTTCAGGCAGCGACGGGGCGTACGCATAGCGCGTCAATCCTCCGCGTGAGACGTGCAAACAGGACGTGCGAACCGACGAGAGGGGATTCAGCCCTGCCCAACCATCTGGTCTTCGTCTTCCCACTCTTCCTCGCGGAGTTCGAACTTCTGGACCTTGCCGGTCGCCGTCGTCGGTAACTCGTCGACGAACTCGATTCGTCTGACAGTCTTGTAGTTCGCGAGGTTCTCTCGGGAGAACTCGACGAGTTCGTCGACCGTCACGCCCGGCTCGTCCGGATCACCGTTCTGGGGCACGATGAAGGCCTTCGGCGTCTCCCCCCACTCCTCGCTCGGGGCCGGAATGACCGCCACCTCCGAGACCGCCTCGTGCTCGAACAGCGTGTCCTCGAGTTCGATGCTCGAGATGTTCTCCCCGCCGGAGATGATGATGTCCTTATCGCGGTCCTGGATGGAGACCATGCCGACCTCGTTGACGACGGCGAGGTCACCGGTGTGGTACCAGCCGTCGCGGCGGCCGCTGAAGGCCTCCTCGGTTTCGTCGGGTTTCTCCCAGTAGCTGTCCATGACCTGGTTGCCGCGGACGACGATTTCGCCGATCGTCTCGTCGTCCCACGGAACGGAGTTGCCCTCCTCGTCGACGACGTCGACCTCGGTTGCCAGCGGCGAGATGCCCTGGCGTTTCTTGAGCGAGAACCGGTCCTGACTATCCTCGTCGATCAGGCGACGGGTCGCCGAAGTGCTGATGAGTGGACCGGTTTCGGTCGCGCCGTAGAGCTGGCGGAAGTGCCAGCCGAAGTCCTCCTCGACCATCTGGATGACGGCTTCCGGCGGGGCGGCACCCGCGGCAGTGACGCGCATCGGGTTGTCGCCCGTCGTGGAGACGTCGTTTTCGTCGCGGTAATCACCGAGCATGCTGAGGACTGTCGGCGCACAGCAGAGGAACGAGACGTCTTCCTCGTTGATCGCCCCGTAAATCTGCTCGACGTCGACACCGCGGGTACAGACGTGTTTGGCACCCATACCGGTGATCGCGTAGATGTGGCCCCAGCCGTTGACGTGGAACATCGGCAACGTCCAGAGGTAGACGTCGTCGTCGCTGATCTCGTGGTGGATCGTCACGAGTTGAGCGTGGAGCGCCTCGGTTCGGTGCGTTCGACAGACGCCTTTCGGGTCACCCGTCGTCCCCGAGGTGTAATTGATCGTGATGATCTCGTCTTCGCTCATCTCGGGGCGCTCGTACGCGTCGGGGTCGCTGTCGGCCAGCACCTCCTCGAAATCTTCCCAGTCGCCGGAAACGGCGTCGGGATCGTTCGTGATGAACGTCTCGGTTGGGACCTCATCACGAACTTCCTCGATCTTGTCTGCATACTCGTAGTCTGCGTAGATCGCCTTCACGCCGGCATCGTTGAGCAGATAGACGTAGTCGTCGGGGGTTAGCCGATAGTTAAGCGGCGCGTGAATCGCCCCCAGCTGCATGATCCCGTAGGCTGCCTCGAGGTGGTAGTGAGTGTTCGGATCGAGCACCGCGACCCGGTCGCCCTTCTCGATACCTCGCTGCTCGAGGGCGGCCGAGAATCGATCGGCACGCTCGCCAAGTTCAGCGTAGGTAAACCGTTCCCCGGTCGTTGCAACGACCGCCTCCTCGTCGGCGTAGTGCCGTCGCGCCCGGTCGAGAAAGTCGGTCACGAGCAGTGGTTTGTGCATACATATTAAAGGACATTAACGATAATTAAGTTAGTTTCGATTGCGACCACGTTGGGTCAGCACACCAACAGCTCACTGACCCGCCGTATGGCGGTTTTTCTACCCTACTCGAGCTGACAGTCTGATCGGCTGGCGTGAAACTGGGTTCGGAACTCGACACTCGAGTCGCGACGGCCGATCCAGATCTCAACAGTGATACCGGCAGCCGGAAAACGAACGAGTCGAGATTCGACCCGAGCCGGAAAGTGATGCGTTGTATATCCACTTCGACCAGACCCACTGATCGATCGGCACTGACGGGACTCGAACTCGAGGTTGGACGACCTCTCGAGTGTGAAGTCACTGGAGGCGACGACAGAACGCTCTCAGGGACGTGAAAATCGAAAGAGTAGATCGCGCGGAAACAGCCGGATCAGTCGGCCTGAACGGCCGCTTCCTCGGCGGCGTCTTCGCGGTAGTGCTCCTCGATGAGGTCCTCGTCGACGCGGTTGAGTTCCTCCTTGGGGAGCATGCTGAGCAGGTCCCAGCCGATCTCGAGGGTTTCCTCGATCGATCGGTTGGTGTCGTACCCCTGCTGGGCGAACTCGGCCTCGAAGCGGTCGGCGAAGTCGAGGAACTTGTTGTCCCGCTCGCTGAGCGCTTCGCGGCCGACGATGTTCACGAGGTCGCGCAGGTCCTCACCCTCTGCATACGCGGCGTACATCTGGTCGGAGACGTCCGCGTGGTCTGCACGGGTCAGGCCCTCGCCGATCCCGTCGTCCATGAGCCGCGAGAGGCTCGGCAAGACGTTGATCGGCGGCTCGATCCCCTGACTGTTCAGGTCGCGGTCCATCACGATCTGGCCTTCCGTGATGTACCCCGTCAGGTCGGGGATCGGGTGGGTGTCGTCGTCACCGGGCATCGTGAGGATCGGAATCTGAGTGACAGAGCCCTCACGGCCCTCGATACGACCCGCCCGCTCGTAGAGCTGGGCCAGGTCGGTGTACATGTATCCGGGGTAGCCACGCCGACCCGGAACCTCCTCACGTGCAGCACCGATCTCACGCAGTGCCTCACAGTAGTTCGTGATGTCGGTCAGGATGACCAGCACGTGGTAATCCTTCTCGAAGGCGAGGTACTCCGCGGTGGTCAGGGCGAGTCGCGGCGTGACCGTCCGCTCGACTGCGGGGTCGTCCGCGAGGTTCATGAAGACGACCGAGCGCTCGAGTGCGCCCGTCCGTTCGAAGTCCTCCATGAACTCGTTTGCCTCTTCCTGCGTGATCCCCATCGCACCGAAGATGACTGCGAACTCAGAGCCGTCCTCGTCGTCGCCGCCTTCTTCTTCCGGCACCGTCGCCTGACGGGCGATCTGCAGAGCGAGATCGTTGTGGGGAAGTCCCGACGCCGAGAAGATCGGCAGCTTCTGACCGCGAACCAGCGTGTTCATGCCGTCGATGGTACTCACGCCAGTCTGGATGAACTCCTCGGGGTACTCTCGCGAGTAGGGGTTGATCGCTTCGCCGACGATGTCGATGCGGTCGTCGGGGACGATCTCCGGTCCGCCGTCGATCGGTCGGCCGGAGCCGTCGAGCACGCGCCCGAGCAGGTCCTCGGTGACCGGCATCTTCATCGTCTCGCCCAGGAACCGAACGGAGGCGTTGCGGTCGATACCGCCCGTCCCCTCGAAGACCTGGATCGAGACGAGCCCGTCGCTCGACTCGAGCACCTGCCCGCGCAGGGTCTCGCCGGCCGGCGTCTCGATCTCGACGATCTCGTCGTATCCGACGGGTTCGTCGACCTCGGCGAACACCAGCGGGCCGCTGACTTCCGTGATGGTTTGGTACTCTTTCATGGTTCAGTACAGACTCCGAATCTGTTCTTCGAGGTCCGATTCGAGTTCGTTGATGAACTCGTCGTACTCCTCGGCGGTGCCCATGCGGTTGAGCCGCGGTGCGGCGTCGACGTCTGCGATCTCCTCGACCGGGACGCCCGCCTCGAGCGCCTCGAACGCTTCGTCGTTGAACGTCTTGATCGCACCGAGCATCCGGTAGGTCTTCTCCGGTTCGCAGTAGGTGTCGACGTCGTGGAACGCGTTCTGCTGGAGCCACGCTTCACGGAGGTAGCGAGCGACCTCGAGGGTCAGCTGCTGGTCCTCCGGCAGGGCGTCCTTGCCGACGAGCTGGACGATTTCTTGCAGTTCGTCCTCCTCGTCTAACACGTCGACGGCCCACTGGCGCCGTTCCGGCCAGTCCTCGGCGACGTTGTCGCGGAACCAGGGGTCTAACTGCTGGCGATAGAGCGAGTAGGACTCGTTCCAGTTGATCGACGGGAAGTGCCGTCGTTCCGCGAGGTCGGCGTCGAGCGCCCAGAACGTCTTGACGATCCGCAGGGTGTTCTGGGTGACCGGCTCGGAGAAGTCACCGCCCGGCGGGCTGACTGCACCGATAACCGACACCGACCCCTGCGTGCCGTTGATGTTCTGGAACAGGCCGGCACGCTCGTAGAACTCAGAGAGCGACGCGGCGAGGTAGGCGGGATACCCCTCCTCACCGGGCATCTCCTCGAGTCGGCTCGAGATTTCACGCATGGCCTCTGCCCACCGGGAGGTGGAGTCGGCCATCAGCGCGACGTCGTAGCCCATGTCGCGGAAGTACTCCGCGATGGTGATGCCGGTGTAGATGCAGGATTCACGGGCTGCCACAGGCATGTTGGACGTGTTCGCGATGAGACACGTCCGGGACATGAGCGGCTTGCCCGTCTTCGGGTCCTCGAGTTCCGGGAAGTCCTCGATGACCTCGGTCATCTCGTTGCCGCGCTCGCCACAGCCGACGTAGACGACGATGTCGGCGTCGGCCCACTTCGCGAGCTGGTGCTGGGTGACGGTCTTCCCGGAGCCGAACGGACCGGGAATCGCGGCCGTCCCACCCTTGGCGATCGGGAAGAGCCCGTCGAGGATCCGCTGTCCCGAGACGAGCGGGATCGTCGGCGTCTCCTTCTCTTCTGCGGGGCGGGCCTTTCGAACCGGCCACTCCTGGTGCATCGTGATCTCCTCGCCGGAGTCGAGTTCCGCGACGACCTCGTCGACGGTGAACTCGCCCTCTTCGATCGAGGAAATTTCGCCGCCCTCGTAGTCCGGCGGCACCATCACCTTGTGGGTGATACTCGCGGTCTCGGGCACTTCGCCGACGACGTCGCCCGGCTCGACGACGTCACCCTCCGAGACGGTGGGTTCGAACTCCCACTCTTTCTCGAAGTCGATTCCCGGCGCGTCGACCCCACGGTCGAGGAACGCCGAGTCCATCTTCTCCTCGAGTTCGTCGAGTGGACGCTGGACGCCGTCGTAGATGGCGTTCAGCATGCCCGGCCCGAGGTCGACGCTCAGTGGCTCGCCCGTGTTCTCGACGGGTTCGCCGGGGCCGACGCCCGAGGTCTCCTCGTATACCTGAATGGTGGTCAGGTTCCCTTCGATCTCGATGACCTCGCCCATTAGCCCTTCGTCACCGACGTAGACGACGTCGTTCATCCGGGCGTCGAGGTCCGCGGCGGTCACGACAGGACCGCTCACGCGTTCGATTACACCGTCTTCGTCGACGGTCTGTGTGTCTTCTGCCTGGCTCATGGTTTATTGTTCGTCCTCCTCCATCAGGTCGATACCGATCGCCCGCTTGATCTGGTCGCGCAGCCCGCCACCGCCGGTGCCGCTCCCGATGGTGACGACGACTGGTTCGACGCTCGTTTCGACGGTCTGACGGACGTTCCGCGAGAGGTACTCGAGGTCGTCGTCGTGCATCACGACGATGCCGACGTCCTCGTCGTCTAAAACGTTCGTGACGGCGTCGTCTAAGTCTGTGCCTTTCTCGTCGTCCGGGACGTTCTCGAACCGGCGGACGCCAGCGAGGCGAAAGCCGGTCGTGAACTCCGGACTGCCGACGACTGCGATTTCCTGGCTCATAGGATCACCAGCTCCTCTTCGATCTCACTCTCGGAGAGCCCGACCTCGCGACCGCGCGCGATGGCGCGGATGTTCTCGACCTCGCGCTCCTTGGCGAGGATGTACGAGATGACCGACGAGACCGAGACCGGATAGATGCTCGAGAGCGTGTCGGCGTACTGGAGCAAGGCTGCGTCGAGGGCGTGTTCGAACTGGATCAGGCTGTCGGCCTCCCGCATCCGCGAGAGGGCGTCCGAGAGACGCTTGCCGTAGCGCTTGTTC
Source organism: Natrarchaeobaculum aegyptiacum (assembly GCF_002156705.1). Classification (NCBI taxonomy): domain Archaea; kingdom Methanobacteriati; phylum Methanobacteriota; class Halobacteria; order Halobacteriales; family Natrialbaceae; genus Natrarchaeobaculum; species Natrarchaeobaculum aegyptiacum. The sequence continues at coordinate 2,048,877 of NZ_CP019893.1, read as the reverse complement.
TCGGCGATGTGATCGACGAGTTCGTCGGTATCGGTGACGAGCCTGCGAAGCTCGCCCTCGTCGAACAGCACGCCACCCTCGATGTAGTAGCTCGCCGGGTCGACGTCGGCGCCACTGCGAGCGAGCCGTAGCGCGTTCCGGGCGTTCCGGAAGTCGATCTCGGCCTGCAGGAACTCGACGTAGTTGGCCGCTGGCCCCTCGTTGGGGCGACCGAGGTCGTCGAGCAAGTGCTCGTAGAACTCACGGTCGAGTGCGTTCTCGAGCGGCACGAGCGTGCCCGACTCCTCGTACTCGCTGTAGGCCGCCTCGAGCGGGTCGTGATAGGTCGTCCCGTCGAGGACCTCGATGACGTCCTCGATGGTGTCGACCTCGACCAGCTGGTCGAGCGTCGCGTCCTCGAGTTCGCCAGCGCGGATCAGGTCCGTCCGGATTTCCTCGGGATCGGTTTCGGTGTAGATCCCGCGGATGATCGTCTTGACGTTCCAGACGTCGAACTTCCGCAGGTATCGGGCGATCAGGTCGTAGATCCGACCCTCGGACCACTCGAGGAGGTCTCCGAAGTGTTTCGCGAGATTTCGGTTCAGCGCGTACTCGATCAGATCGACTCCCGAAAAGCGTGCCCCGAGTTCGTTGATCTCGCGTTCGTACTCCGACTCTTCCATGAACCGAGCGATGCCGCTCGGTCCCATCCGGACGAGTTTGCGGTAATCCTCGTCGGCGAACAGCGCCGCTCGCCGTGCTCGAACGCGAGCACTGACGTATTCCGTGTTCGAGGCACCTCGCATCATTGCTCGAAGAGTCGGTTGCTGATCTCCCGGAGGTTGTCCTCCCAGACGTCCTCGAGCACCGAGTCGAAGGTGTTGTTGACGCGAACGCGGGACTGGTCGCTCTCGACGACGACGCCGCCGAGACAGTCGTACTCGCCGGCGTACTCGTAGTCGTCGAACTCCTCGTCGTCGAGGATCGACTCGAGCAGTTCGTCGTCGTCAGCGCGACCGTAGACGCGGACGTCGTCGCCCTCGTCGAACTCGTCGCTCGAGGACTCGAGCAGCGCCCGGGTCAGTTCTTCCCGGTCGCCGCCCTCGATGCCGGCGAGTTCGGCTTCGACCTGTTCGCGGACCTCGCCGAGGACGTCACGGCGTGCCTCCAGGCGTGTTTGTTTCGCCTCCAGTTTCGCACTGGAGAGTCGCTGTTCACGCAACTGGTCGATCTCGCGTTCGACGTCGGCCTCGGCGTCCTCGAGGAGCTCGTCGGCGTCCTCTTCGGCGGCCGAGACGATCTCGTCGGCGCGAGACTCACCGTCGTCGCGGATGTTCTCCGCACGCGCGTGGGCTTCGTCTCTGATGTCTTCGACGACTGTGTCCAAACTCATTGGTGAGAGAAGGGGGTGGTCGCTTAGATGATGAAGACGACGACGAGCGCGAAGATCACCAGCGTCTCGGGCAGGACCGTCATGATGAGGCCCGGGACGAAGAGGTCGTCGTCTTCAGCGATTGCTCCGATCGCAGCGGCACCGATACCACGCTCTGCGTAGCCAGCAGCGATAGCCGAGAGGCCGACGGCGATGGCAGCAGCGCCCTCGTTCTCGAGGAACGGCGCTTCAGTAACGTCTCCATTCTGCAATACGGTCTCGGCGACGGGTTCGAGTGCTTCGATCATGATTTATTAAATCCCTCTGTAGGTTCGATTGGCTCCGAACAGGCGTATCTGTCTCTGCACACCCTATAAAGCTCTCGAAACAATCCCGCGAAAACACCGTCCTCGCCCGGTGACGAGTCGAATGATAAGTGGTGACAGTACCCGTGCTTCAGACGGGGAACGAATCAGCGTCACGACGAGAACAGTACCGTGAGAGACGAAACTCGAGAGAACGCGCCGAGGCGACTGTCGTCGAATCAGGAAGGCGGCGTCAGTCGGCCTGCTGAGCCTGCTGTGGCCCAGATTCCTGACCGAACGGTTCGTACTCTTCGCCGCCGCCCTCGTAGAACTTCTGGAAGAACTCCACGTACTCCAGACGCAGCATCTGGATCCCTGCGGCGGTGATCCCCAGCAGGAGGACCACGATGTGGCCGAGGACGAACACGAGGAGTGCAGCCAGCAGGGCGAGGATCATCACGAGCACACTGCCCTCGAGCCCGATCCAGACGAGCCCCTCGAAGGTGATGTCGGCGGCTTCGTCGTGGGCCGCTGGCGGCTGGAAGAACGAGAAGCTCATGTAGCCTTCTTCGGTCTCCCAGGCACCGAACACCAGGAGGTTGACCACGAACGCCATCCCACCTTTCGCGAGCAGGACCGCGACCATCCGGAGGTACGAGAGCGCGTGACCGAACGCCCACGCCGGCGACTCGAGCAGTCCGGCGACCCCTTCACCGATGCCGACGAGCACGATGCCCACGAAGAGCATCGCGAGGCCGACGACACCGACGATCTCGGGGAGGCCAGCGAAACCGAAGAACTCGTAGAGGACGGCGTCGGGATGCGTCCCCACGAGGAAGTCTGGCTTCGTCTCCGATGCGGTCGTGTCGATGGGCAGGCCGGCCGAGCCAGCTTCGTTGTGCGTGAAGATCCAGATGAACAGGCCGTTCATCGCGAGGATCCACGAGAACCGCTCGTAGATGGCGGCCTTGAGCCCGTGGCTGAGCTCGTTGACGAATCCGGCGATCAGGCCGAGGTTGAGGTGGATCAGACCGAACACGAGGCTCAGCAGGATCCACAGCATTGCCCATTCGGTCGTTTGCAGGCCCTTGGTGAGCGTCCCGGCGAGCGGCAGGTGGATGCCGATATCGCTCATGTGCACGCCGAAGATGTCGTCGTACAGATAGCCAAAGACGACCGTGAACACACCGGCCCAGATACCGATCGTACCCAGGGCCTTCCCGGCGTCGGAATCGAACACTTTCCAGGCACCCCAGCCCATCAGCATGTACAGGATACCGTAGCCGATGTCACCGATCATAAAGCCGAACGCGAACGGGTAGGTGAGGAAGATGAACAGCGTCGGATCGAGTTCGCTGTACTTGGGCTGGCTGACCATCTTCACCATCAGCTCGAACGGCTTCGCGGGCGTGATGTTGTCGAGCCTGACCGGTGGCTCGTCGTCCATCGTCACCGCACCTGACGCGCCGCCAGCGCCACCGGCAGCGGTCGTCCCGCCGTCGGTTGCCGCCTGCTGTTTCGTTGCGGGCGACTCGGTCGGTGCCTCGGCTTCGTCCTCGCCGTGGCCACCGTCACCCTCGTCGCCGTGCTCGTGGGCGTGTCCGTGCCCGTCGTAGTCGGCGCGCTCGAGTTCCTCGAACTCGACGCTGTCGCCGACGGCATCCCGAAGGGCAGACTCGAGGTCGGCGACCTGTTCGGTCGGGATCCAGCCCTCGGAGATGAACGCACGGTCGGTCGTCGCGAACAGCAACGGCGCTTCCGCGCGCTGGACCTCGATACTCAGTTCCTCTTCGAGCGCCCGCAGGAACGGTCCCTCGTCGTGTTTGAGTCGCTCGAGTTCGGCGTCGATCTCGTCGATGCGCGTCTCGAGCTTGCGGCGTTCGTCCTCGAGTTCGCCAACGTAGGCCCGCGGGCCGCGGTCGGTCTCGGGGATCTCGTGACGGGAGAACTCGACGCCGACGAGGGCGTCGTCGATCGTTCCCGCCGGTTTGCCGTCGGCCGGCGCGGCCACGATGGCCACGACGTCACCGCCGGTGAACGTGTCGAACGCCCGGACGTTCTCTGCCTCCTCGAGTGCGTCCTCGACCTCGGAGACGGAACCCTCGCCGACGAGAACGTCGACGGAGTCGTACCCCGACAGCAAGTCGAGGTCGATCCCGAGGTCGGCGAACGGGGCGACACGATCGATCCGATCGTCGACCTGTCGCAGTTGCTCGCGGACCTCGTTGCGCTGGTCGTCGAGGTCGTTGATCTGCGTGCGAATCTCTTCGAGCCGGGACTCCCAGTCCTCGGGAAGTCGACCGGGAGCCATCTCCTCCTCGGAGATTCCGAGCGTACTCTCGAGTGCGCGAACGGTCACCAGCGTCTCGGAGGCGTCTTCGGCCCCCTCGATCGGGTTTCCGTTGTCGAATCCGTCCCAGGAGCCGTCGTAGTCCGACAGGTGGACCAGGTTCAGCTCGTGGATCGTCTCGATGACCGTGGGCATGACGCCCTTGGAACCGGTCACCGAGACCTTGCTCATCTGCTCAGGTCTGAGCATGGACGTCCTCCTGGAACAGGGATACGACGTGATCGGTCACCTCGTCGACCCGCTCCCGGGCGCGCTCGGCGAGCGCTTCTCGCTCGGCCTCGCCCTCCTCGAGGACGCGTTCGCACTCGGCGTCGATCTCCTCGCGCGCCTCCTCGAGTCGTTGTTCTTTGAGATCGCGCGCCTCCTGTGCCGCTTCCGAACGAATCTCCTCGGCACGTTCCCGGGCCTCGGCTATTCGCTCGTCGCGGTCGTCTTCAGCCTCTGCGACGATCTCGTCGGCCTCTTCCTCCGCCGACTGTATTCGTTCGAGAACCTCTGGCCTCGGCATACTCTAAGCAGTCAAACGGTTGTGAGAGCGCGTATATGGTAGTTGCGAAAGTCATCGCTCCCGCGCGAGCCCGCAGGAGCCGACATCGAGCCTCGAAAGGCGGTTTCGGCCACAGCGCGTTCAGGACCAATTTCACGGCATTCGAACCCCGCGACATCGAGACCGACGAGAGGGTGCTGATCCACTGGCCACCGACGAACCGATCGGAACAGTAGACATATCCCCCTCGAGCGAAAATCACCGACCAATGGGAATTCTCGAGAACAAGGGCCGGGCACGGCTGTTCTACAGGTACCTCTCGAAGGTGTACGACGAGATCAACCCCTTCATCTGGAACGAGGAGATGCGCACCGAGGCTCTCGAACTGCTCGACCTCGAGGACGACATGACCGTCCTCGACGTCGGCTGTGGCACCGGGTTCGCGACCGAGGGACTCCTCGAGCACGTCGACGAGGTGTACGCCGTCGACCAGAGCGAACACCAGCTCGAGCGCGCCTACGCGAAGTTCGGTAAGCGGGCACCGCCGGTGCACTTCCACCGCGGCGACGCAGAGCGCCTGCCGTTCGCGACCGACACGTTCGACGTCGTCTGGTCGTCCGGGTCGATCGAGTACTGGCCGAACCCCGTGCTCGCGCTCCGGGAGTTCAACCGCGTCCTGAAACCCGGCGGACAGGTGCTCGTCGTCGGGCCGAACTACCCCGACAACCCGGTCACGCAGGCGCTGGCCGACGCGATCATGCTCTTCTACGACGAGTACGAGGCCGACCGGATGTTCAAGCGCGCCGGTTTCGAGGACGTCAAACACATGTTCCAGGGGCCGTCCTACGAACCCGAAGTAGCGATCACGACGATCGCTCGCGCACCCGAGAACTGAACCTCGTTTTCACACCGCCGTCGTCTCGAGTCTCGCCACCTGCTGTCCGTCGACGGCCAGCGACACCCTCACCCGGTCGCCGGACTCGAGGACAGGATCGTTCGTACTCGCGAGCACGAACGCGACCCGTTCGCCGCTTCGCCAGACCGGGTCTGCTTCCTCGTTGAACGCCCCGCTCGGCGCGCCGTCGAATCCATCGGCCCCGACGAAGGGAACCGGCGGCTGATGGGTAAGGTCGGTTCCGTCGACCGCGACGACGATCGACAGGTCGCGGACGTCGATCTCGTCACCAGAGACGTGTTCGAGTCGAATCTCGTCCGTCTCGCCGTCGGCCTCGAGGTCGAACGTCGCAGTAGCGGGTGCCGTCCCGACAGACACCGACGTCAGCGCGACGGCGAGAACCCCTGCGAGACAGACGGTGATCGCGAGCAAGAGCACGACGCCGAGAACGGGACTGATCGCTCGCCCGTCCGAATCCGGGGCTTCGGCGTGGCAGCAATCCGTTCGCAGGATCGAGTCGGGGAACACACCCCGACGTGGCCGCCACTCGAGGGATAAACTCGCACCCAAATCGTTTCGATCGTCGTGGTCGACGCAGCTGGCCCAGGAGATCTGGTCGGTGACGGCGGCAAGGTAGTGAGGTGCTGAGTCGGCTGCCGAAAACGCTACAGGTCGATCGTCGCGCCAACGCTCCCGTCGTCGGTCTCTGCGGCCAGTTCGTACTCACCGATCGGCGGAACGAACAGATGCGTTCCCTCTGCGTCCGTTTCACCGACCTCCTGGCCGTCGATCGTGATCGTCGCCGCTACCGGGTCGCCCGTGTCTGCGTCGGTGACGGTCACTTCGACTGGACCGTCTGCTGGTGTGGCTTCGATGGCCAGTTCGAGGCCGTCGCCGGTCCAGGATTCGCGTTCTGCTGTCGGGAGCGCGTCGACGTCGAGTTCCTGATGTTCCCGGTGGATCTCGCCAGTGCCCGAGTCGATGTACGCCTGCAGGTAGAGTTCGTCGAGGTCGAACCTGACATCCTGGACGGATCCGGCGCTGACCTGGTGGGTCGGCTCACCACCAGTGGTCAAGCTAGCAGCCCACGGGTAGCGGTCGGCCGCGTAATCTGCGGCAGACTGATTTATACTGGCGAAGTAATCAGAGCTGTCAGACCCCCAGTTGTCGAATCGCGTCGTCTCGAGTCGATACGTCGAGTCGTCGATCGTTGACAGACGATAGCCGTCCTGTGAGGTGTGGATCGTTACGTCGAACGGTTCAGTACTGTCGACGGCAGCGCTGCGCATGGCGAGGTCGGACTGTATCGACGACTGGTGGAACTCGAGCACCCTGCTGTATTCGCGCTGTTGTCCGCTGCTCATCGAGTAGTCAGCGACCTCGTCGCTCCGCTCTTCGAGCGTCCTGAGGACGTCGTGTAACGCGATAGCTTCGTGGTAGTTTTGCACGAGGACCTGGAGGAGTTCTGCATCCGATCGCTCGCCCTCGGCGTGTTCGCGAACCGCCGTTCGCTCGCGGGACTCGAGGTCGTCGATACGGTCGTCGAGGTCGGCCTCGAGCGACTCGAGCATCGCGGCTCGCTCGGTCTCGGTGGCCTCGTCGAACTCGCGGTCGGCGAGCGTGAACTGGGCGTGGTCGGCCCGGAGCGCACTATCAGAACCCGCGAGCGTCGATCCGAGGTCGGCGCCGTGGGACGCGTAGGACGTCTCGACCGGCTCGACCAGCGACAGCCGGTTGGTCGTTTCACTCGCCTCGGTCAGCGAGGGGTGGAGGGCAGGCCCATCTCCAGGGCTGGAGAGGGCGACGGGGTCAGCGTCGGCGTGACTCCCGCCCGGGTCGGCCGCGGCCAGCGTCACCGCCGGGACCGACAGGACGAGCAGTAACGCGAGGAGGGGAGCCGTCGCGTTGGTCATCGACTCACCGTACGGCCTCCTGATATAAAAGGTGGTCGTAACGCCAGTTTCCCCGATACAAGGAGTGGTTCCCCGCCCGATCGTCGATGGAAACGACGGAATCTGGACGGTCGAGACCCTTCAGGACCGTCAATAACGTTTTATTTTCGGATGGAAAGTGTTTTTTCCCCCGGGGAACCACCCGTTGGTAGGCATGCGGGTCCCCTCCACCGTTACGCTCGCCCTGACAGCCCTCCTCGTCACGTCACTTCTGGGGTCGGTGGCGGCTGCAGCACCCGCGACCGGTATCGCCGCCCAGCCGGTCATGGAACACGAGTCCGATCAGCGGTACGAACTGACTACCCACACCTCCCCCCAGCACGAGTCGACGGCGACACCGCTCGCCAGCCAGTCGACGGACGCCCACCTGCAAACGACCGCCTCGAGCGACGGGGCACCGCTCGAGCCGGCCGATCCCCGACAGGTGATCCGGATCGAAGTCGACGAAACTGGCGACGCCCACTGGACGATCGAGAGCCGGTTTCTCGTGACCGACGACGAGGACGAGAGACTGTTCGACGAGTACGCGACCGCGGTCGTCGAGGGCGAACGCGAGAGCGTCTTCGAGCCCGAACTCTTCGACGCCAACGTCGAACTCGCGTCGGCAGCGACGGGTCGCGAGATGGCGATCCAGAACGCCGGCTGGGATCAGCCCCGTCTCGAGGCACCCGCAGACGACCTCGAGGACGACGCCGAAGACGACGACGTGCAGGTCGGCGTCGTTTCGTACTCGTTCACGTGGACGAACTTCGCCGCCGTCGAGGACGACCAGATCCACTTCGGCGACGCGTTCCAGACCCCCGGCAGCGAGGAGACCTGGTTCCCCGCACTGGTCGACGGCCAGCGCCTCGAGATCGAACGCCCGCCGGGCTACGCGCTGGACACCGCGACGGGCCTCACCTGGAACGGGCCCCACCAGTTCGAACCCGGCGACCTCGAGATCGTCTTCGTCCCGAGTGCCGGCGTCTCCTCGGCGGTTGGATCGTGGTGGATCGCCGCCGGTGTCGTCGGCATCCTTCTCGGCGCTGGTGGATACGTCCTCCTGCGCTATGTCCGCGAGCGCAGCGGGATCGACCTCCCGAACGGTCTGCTTCCGGGAATTCTCGATCGAGAGTCGAATCCTCCCGCTACGACCAGCGACGAGGCAGGGACCGACGACCACCGGGCCGCCAGTAGACCGGACGACCGTCGCGACCCCGACGCGGAACCAGCCCACTCCAGCGCAGCCGACGCATCGACCGGCACCCGGATCGAATACGACGAGGATCTGGACGACGACGTCGACCTCGAGCTGTTGAGCGACGAAGAGCGCGTCCACCGGTTGCTCAGGCAAAACGGTGGCCGAATGAAACAGGCCAACATCGTCAAAGAGACCGGCTGGTCGAACGCCAAGGTCTCCCAGTTGCTCTCGAAGATGGACGACGACGGCGAAATCGAGAAGCTCCGAATCGGTCGAGAGAACCTGATCACGTTACCCGAAGTCGACCCGACCGAGGTCGACTGAACGCGAGAGGCGAAGGGTACGATTACGCCAGCGGCGTCCGCTCGACTACCTGCCCGTCGTAACTCGGATACTGCTCGACGATTTCGCCGTCCTCGAGGTCGCCCTCCTCGATCATCTCCTCGAGTAACCACCAGGCGACCTCGACGTGGTTCGATTTGACGGTGTAGAACTCCTCGGGGACGCCGAGTTCCTCGAAGCGAGCGGGGTCGGTGTAGGTCTTCCCGTAGACGAGGGTGCCGTCGTCGGTCACATCGTCGAAGTCACGGCGGACGTTGCGGGCCATCCGCTTGAGACGGCGGCGGTGCTGGGCAGCGTCTTTGAACACCGAGGTGCAGAAGTAGACCCGCGGGTGGTCGCCCATCACCTCGAGGATCTCCTCGCGGCCACCCTCGACGGCGCTCATGTGGCCTTCCTTGAGTTCGAAGCCCTGCTCTTGCATCCGGCGGAAGTTGCCGTGGGACATCTCGAATTCGTTGACGTTGCAGAACTCGGCGGCACCCTCGTCCAGAAACTCGAGGAACTCCGGTTCGGGGCGAATGCCGGGGATCTCGAACGAAGGAGTGAGCCCCTCTTCGCGAGCGATATAGAGGATATCTTCCCACTCGGTCCCGTGGAGGTCGCCCCACTGCTCGAGTGGCGGGTGGAACCGAATCTCGTCGAGTCCCGCCTCCGAGAGCCGACGCATGTTCTCGCGGCCGCCCGTGATCCCCGTGTAGAGGTGGGTGTGGTGGTCCTCGCCGAACTCGTCTTTGAGCAGTGAAAGGTAGTGACAGGTGCGGTCGAGCGCTTCCTGGGGTTCGCCACCGGTGATCGACGTCCCGAGGGCATCCATCCGGTGAGCCTCCTCGAGGACGTCTGCGTCGTCTTCGACGAGGCGTTCGTTCGCGTAGACGTCGGTGACGTTCTTGCGGTTCTCACCGAGGGGGCAGTAAAAGCAGTCACGCTGGTCGCAGTAACCGTAGACGAACAGCACCATCTTCCCACCTTTCGCGCACTGCTCACAGCCCCGAGAGATCATTCGAGCGTCTCTAGACGGCCGGGTCACAAAAGCCGCACGAAACGGACCGACCCGGATCGAGTGACAGTCGTTCCAGCAAGAACAATTATGTAGATCTGTACCCTGTCGTTTGGTCAATGCAATCCGGGACGACCGTACTCTGTGTCGACGACGACCCGGATCACCTCGAGTTGACGGCGACTATGCTCGAGCGGGCGAGCGACGCGATCGACGTGATCACGGCCCGGTCTGGGGCCGACGGGCTCGAGCGTCTCGAGGTCGGTGACGTCGAGTGCATCGTCAGCGACTACGAGATGCCGGGGATGGACGGCCTCGAATTTCTCGAGGGGGTTCGAGCGCGCGAGCCGGACGTGCCGTTCGTGCTCTTCACCGGTCGGGATCCGGACGCGGTCGCCCGGGAGGCGATCGAGGCCGGTGCGACGGATTACCTCAGGAAAGGGGCGGGTACCGGACAGTACGCCGTGCTCGCAAACCGGATCGAACACGCAGTCGAGCGACGGCGAGCCGAACGTGCCCGTCGGGAACACACGCGAGACCTCGAGCGGTACCGGACGCTCGTCGAGACCGCCGGAGACCCGATGTACGTCCTCGACGAGCATGGCCGGTGTCTGATCGCAAACGAAGCGCTGGGAGAGTTCGTCGATCAGGACCCGGCGGACCTGGTCGGCGAGGAGTTACGGAAATTCGTCGACGACGACGCCTACGAGGAGGGAGCGGCGGCGCTCGCAGCGCTCCAGGAGACGGGGAAACGGCGGACGAAAATCGAGTTTGCCGTCGACCGGAGTGACGAAGACGGTGGCGAGGACGTTCGGATCGGCGAGGTCCACATCGCCAGACTGACCGACGACGACGGTGCGTACGCCGGTTCGGCGAACGTCATCCGGGACGTCACCGACCGGACCATGCGGGAACGGACGCTCGAGCGCTACGAGCGCGTGGTCGAACTGGCACCGACGGCGCTGTTTATCCTCGACGAAAACGGTGTCATCACCTGGTTCAACGACGAATTCGTCGCGTCATACGAGGAGGACGCCGACGAACTTCGCGGAACGTCGTTCCCCGACCTCGTCGACCGCGGATACTACGACGAGGCCGTGATCGACCGGTACGCAACACACGTCAGGCAGTTACTCTCCTCGTCGAACGACCGCGAGCGAGCGATCTATCAGGTCGAGTTTTACCTGTCGAACGGCGACACGAGAATTCACGACGTCCACACCGAATTGCTCCCGCTCGAGAACGGCCAGTTTTCGGGCACGATTCACGCGATCCGCGACGTCACGCGTCGACACCGCTCCCAGCGCCAGCTCGAGCGACAGAACGAACGCCTCGAGCAGTTCGCGAGCATCGTCTCTCACGACCTCCGAAACCCGCTGAACGTCGCCGAGGGCCACCTCGAGTTACACGCCGAGTCCTGTGCCGACGCGGCAGACCTCGACCCCGTCCGTCGGTCTCACGAGCGGATGGGCGAGTTGATCGAGGAGCTACTCTCACTGGCGCGCGAGGGGGATACGGTCGGCGAGACGAACGCGGTCTCGCTCCGGGCGCTCGTCCGGGACGCCTGGCAGAACGTCGAGACGGGTGACGCCCGTCTCGAGGCCGACGTCGAGGGAACCATCGTCGCCGACGAAGGGCGCGTTCGGGAGTTGTTCGAGAATCTCTTCCGGAATTCGGTCGAGCACGCGGGAGACCATAGCGACGGCACCGATGGCCGGCTGACGTTATCCGTGGGGCTGATGGGAACGGCATCGAACGACGGTGCAGACACCCCGTCAGGCTGGTACGTCGCCGACGACGGTCCCGGCCTCCCGGACGACGAGTCGATCTTCGAGTTCGGGTACACGACACGCGAGGACGGAACCGGGCTGGGGCTGGCGATCGTCGCGGAGATCGTCGAGGCCCACGGCTGGTCGATCGACGCTGCCGAGAGCGCCGACGGGGGCGCACGGTTCGACGTTCGGGACGTGACCTTTCTCGAGTAACTGACCGTCGAACGGTGACGGAGCGAAGGTGGAAGGTTGCTGCTCACAGACGTGTCAACCCCAGAAGAGGGAAGTACCGCGACGGCCAACGAGAACTCGATGTTGCTGGTGCTGTGTGTCGACCTCGACGACGACCTCGGGCGAAAGACCGGCTTCTCGACGCCGGTCATCGGCCGCGAGCCGGTCGAAGAGGCGGCCGTCGCGCTCGCGACCGCAGACCCCGAAGACTCCGACGTCAACGTGATCTTTCAGGGGCTGTCGATCTACGACGACCTCGCGGGACGCGACGAGAGCGTCGAGGTCGCGGTCGTCACCGGCACCGAGGGCAGCGACGTGGAGGCGAACCGGCAGGTCGGTCGCGAGGTCGACACTGTTCTCGCGAACATCGCGACCGCCGAAGACGTCACCGCGCTCGTGATCACCGACGGCGCGCAGGACGAGTCGGTCATCCCGGTCATCCGCTCGCGGGTTCCCATCGACGGCGTCCGCCGGGTCGTCGTCCGGCAGGCCCAGAACCTCGAGTCGATGTACTACACGATCAAGCAGGTGCTCGACGACCCCGAAACGCGCGGAACCGTGCTCATCCCGCTCGGAATCTTGCTGCTCATCTACCCGCTCGCGCTGATCGGCAGCGCGATGGAGTGGCCGGGGTTCGTCCTCGGTACCACGTCGGCCCTGCTGGGGCTTTACCTCATCTCGCGGGGCCTCGGTCTCGGCGATCGACTGGACGTGGCCGTCGAACGGGCGCGCCGGTCGCTGTACGCCGGTCGAACGACGCTGCTGGCATACGTCGTCGCCGCCACCCTGTTCGTCCTCGGTGGCGTCAGCGGGATGAATACCCTGGAACAGACGGAGGCGGTCCACGGCGACCTCGAGATTCCGACGATGCTCGCGGCGCTCGTCTACGGCTCGATCCAGTGGCTCGCCGCAGCGGGCGTCACGACCAGTCTCGGACAGATCACCGACGAGTACATCGCCGGGAACCTCGAGTGGCGTTACCTCAACGCCCCGTTCTACGTGGTCTCGATCGCCATCGTCCTCCACGCGGTGAGCGCCTTCTTCCTCGGTCTGGTCGGAATCAGCTACCTCGCGGCGGCGCTGACCGTCGGCACCCTCCTCGGCATCGTCAGCACGCTCGCGTTCGCCGTCCTCGAATCGTGGTACGTAGATGGCGAGTCGGGCGGCGACGGTGAAACCGACGCAGAGGCAACGCGAGTCGATCGCGCCGACTGAGTTCGGCTGCTCCGTCCCGCGGATCGTCGACGACCGCGTCGACCCGTCGCGGTCGGCATCAGTCGTGTTTCGTGATACCAACGGCCAACCTCTTACCGACTGCTGTGGTAGGGACCACCATGGAAATCGAAGCCGCAGTCGTTTCCGAAGAGGGTGGATCGTTCGACATCGAGACCGTCGACCTCGAGGAGCCTCGGGCAGCGGAGGTACTCGTCCGGATCGTCGGCGTTGGCGTCTGCCACACCGACCTGATCGTTCGTGATCAGTTGTATCCGACGCCGCTGCCGGCCGTCCTGGGCCACGAAGGCTCCGGCGTCGTCGAGGACGTCGGCGCAAACGTCACCACCGTCGAACCCGGCGACCACGTGGTGCTGAGCTTCGACTACGACGACGAGTGTCCGAGCTGTCAGGCCGGCCATCCCGCCTACTGCGCGTCGTTCTTCGAACACAACTTCGCTGGCGCACGGCCCGAAGACGGCACCTCACCGCTCGCTGCCGACGGCGACCGGGTCAGCGGCCGCTTCTTCGGCCAGTCGTCGTTCGCCACCCACGCCATCGCCACCGAACGAAACGTCGTTCCCGTCGAGAACGATGACGACGTCCCCCTCGAGTTGCTGGGCCCGCTCGGCTGTGGCATCCAGACCGGCGCCGGCGGCGTCATCAACACGCTCGCGCCCACCGCCGGCTCGTCGATCGCCGTCTTCGGCGCCGGCTCGGTCGGTCTCTCGGCCGTGATGGCCGCCGACGTCGTCGGCTGTACGGAGGTCCTCTCGATCGACCTCGAGGAGAACCGCCTCGAGAAGGCCGCAGAGCTCGGTGCGACAGAGACGGTGAACCCCGAAAACGTCGACGACGTCGTCGAAACCATCACGGATCTGACCAGTGGCGGCGTCGACTACGCTCTCGAGACGACCGGGGTCCCAGAAGTCGCAGAACAGGCCGTCGACGTACTCACCCAGCGCGGCACCCTCGGGGTCATCGGCGCACCGGCCCTCGGGACGCGGGCGAGCTACGACGTCAACGATCTCATTCTCAACGGCCGGTCGATCACCGGTATCGTCGAAGGTGACTCGAATCCACAGGAGTTCATCCCCGACCTCGTCGACCTCTACCGCCAGGGCACGTTCCCGTTCGACGAACTCGTCACCTACTACGACTTCGAGGAGATCGAATCCGCCGTCGAGGATTCGGAGAGCGGCGAGACGATCAAGCCGGTGTTGCGGGTCAGCGAACCCTGAAATAGACACAGCGACCGCTCAGCGATCGCGCTCGACCACGAACTCCGCCAGCTCGAGCAGGTAGGCTTCTGCCTCCGGATCGGCCACCTCGACCCGCTCGAGGGCGTCGATGGCCCGGTCGGCTTCCGCCCGGGCGCGGGCGTTGGCCTCCTCGGGGGTGAGTTCGGTCACCTGAACGAGTGACGGGCGTTCTAGGGCGGCGTCGTGGCCGGTCGGTTTTCCGAGGTCGTCGGCGTCGGCGACGGCGTCGAGGACGTCGTCTCTGATCTGGAAGGCGATGCCGACCCGTTCTGCGTACTCACCGAGGGCCTCGACGGTGACGCCGTCGGAGTCGGCGGCAATCGCGCCGAGTTCGGCCGCCGCCCGGAAGAGTGCGCCCGTCTTTCGCCGGGCGAGAGTCATGTACTCGTCTTCGTTGGTCGGAGTCGCAGAGAGTTCGGTGGCCTCGCCGATTCCGAGTTCGACCATCGCCTCGGCGACGACACGGGTAGCGTCCGGATCCGCCGAGAAGAGGGCGAACGCCTCACCCAGCAGGCCGTCACTCGTCACGATCGCCGGCCCGTAGCCGAACTCGGCCCAGGCGCTCTGGGTGCCACGGCGGAGCGCCGAGCGGTCGATGATGTCGTCGACGACGAGTGACGCGGTGTGGACGAGCTCGATGCCGACACCGAAGTCGACGGCGTCCTCGGCACCCCCGCCGACGGTCTCACACGAGAGAACCGTCACCATCGGCCTGACCCGCTTTCCCCCCGACAGCGTCGCGTGGCGAACTTCCGACCTGAGCGTCCCGGGTTCGATCCCGTCGACGACGTCGACGAGTCGATCCTCGATCAGCGCCCGACGGCGCTCCAGAAGTTCCATTACCGGGCTTTAGGAGAGGGTAAAAAAGTAGGTGACGGTTCGGTGCCCTATCGGTCGTCGGCTCCCTCGTCAAACTGGAACATCGTTGGCTCGTCAGCGGCGTCCGTGTCATCCGCGTCGTCCGAATCTGTGCCGTCGGCTCCCGAACCGTCCGCATCGTCGGTCACCGAATCCATCCCATCGTCGCTCCCTATCCCGTCGTCGACGTCGACCTCGGCACCGTCGCCGCCGTCACCGCCGCCGATACGGACGCCGAGTCCGCTCGGATCAGGCAGCGCGATCGGTTCGTCGTCCTCCTCGGACATCGAACCAGCGGCCGCCGACGCGAGGTCGACCTCCGCACCCGCGTCGGGGTCCGTCTCGAAGTGCTCGAGCGACTCCGAGAGCTGGGCGGCCTGCCCCGCGAGGGTGCTCGCACTCCGGGAGACCTCCGTGAGCGCCGTCGTCTGTTCTTCGGCCGCCGCGGCGACCGTCTCGCTCTCCGCGCTCGTCTCTTCGGCGATCGTCGCCACCTCGTCGGCCATCGCGACGACCTCCTGGACCGACGCGGCCTGCTGGTCGGTCGCCGCAGAGATCTCCTGGACGCCGACGTTCGTCTCGGTCGCGTAGCCGGCGATCTCCTCGAGCGCTTCGGCAGCGCGTTCGATCGAGTCGCTGTGTTCGGTCACCCGCTCGCTGCTTTCCTGGACGGCCTCGGCCGTCTGGTCGGTCTGGGACTGGATCCGAGCGAGTCGCTGCTCGATGTCGTTTGCAGCGGACTTCGTCTCCGCGGCCAGTTCCTTGACCTCACCCGCGACCGCCGCGAAGCCCTCGTTGGACTCACCCGACCGCGAGGCCTCGATGTTGGCGTTCAGCGCCAGCATGTTCGTCTGCTCTGCGACCTCGGTGATGAACTCGAGCAAGTCGTCGATCTGTTCGACCTCCGCCGCGAGGCGATCGATCTCCTCGACGGCGGCCTCGGAATCGGACTCGATCGCGTCCAGTCCCTCGATCGCTTCCTGGGCAGCCTGCCGACCCTGCCGACCCGTCTTGGCCGTCCGCTCGGCGATGTCGGCGACCTGATCTGAGGAGGCGGCGATCTCCTCGGTCGTCGTCGACAGGTCTTCCATCTCGCCAGTCACTGCCTGCATCTGGTCGTTCTGCCGGTCCGCACCCGCCGAAATCTCCTGAATCGATTCGCTGACCTGCACCGACGCCGAGTGAACCTCCTCGTTCGAGGCCGTCACCTCCTCGGAGGCCGTTGCAACCTCGCGAGCGAAGGACTTGACCGCGGCCGTCGTCGCCTCGAGTTCGGCGATCATCTCGTTGAACTCGGTGGCGATCTCGGTCATCGCCTCGTTGTCGCTGTCGGGATCCATCCGCGCCGTCAGGTCCCCGGTCGCACAGGTCTGCATCACTTCGCGGTACTCCTGGGCTTTCGACTCGAGGTGGCGGTTGATGCGCTCGGTCTCGGCCTGAGCGGTTTCGGCCTCGTCGCGGGCCTCCGTCGCCTCCCTGATCTGGTCTTTTAGCGACCAGCGCATGCTGTCGAAGCCGTCGTAGAGGCGGCCGATACTGTCGATCCGCGGGGACTCGAGGTCGACGTCGAGATCGCCCTCCTCCATCCGGGCGGCCTTGCTGGTGAGTCGATCGATCGACCGGGAGGTGTTCCAGCCGATTACGGCCCCGACCGCGCCGACGAGCGCGACCGCGACGATCGTCGCGAGACTACCGTAAAGCATGACGTCGTCTGCGAAACCGTAGGCCTCAGCGGTCGAGGTGTGGACGAGTGCCACCCAGTCAGTGCCGGGGACCGTCGAGTAGCCGACGACGTACGACTCCGTCCCGACTACGTCTGCGTCGGTGAGGAAGCCGCCAGCCTGCTCGACTTCCATCCCGCCAGCGTCACTCGTGGACAGCTCCCCGGCCGCCCGGATCGGTGCGTCGTCCTCGTCGTAGGACTCGAGGACGGCACTCCAGGTCTCGTCGAACGCGACCGTGCCACTGCCGTCGACGACGACGGTATGGGTCGCGTCGGCGCTGCTGACGGGGTAGTCCGACAGCGGAACCGTGTAGACCAGTACCTGACCGTCCGGGACGTCGCCGCTGTCGGTCACGTACGCGACGCGCGGTTCGCTGCCGTCGACGCCACCGCTCCGGTAGGCGTCGGTCACGTACGTCCCCTCTCGCTCGTCGAGGTCGCCAACCCAGTCGCCCTGCAACTCGCCACCGGGGCTGACCTTCGAACTCGCGAGCACCTCGCCGTCGGTCTCGAGCACGTGGAAGTGGAGTTGTCCGACCCCGCCACCACCACGGTTGCTCGTCTCGGTCTGAACGTACTCCTGTACGGTCTCCGAGTCGGCCTCGAGGGCACTACTCCGGGCGACCGTCTCGAGGGTCTGGACGTTGTCGTCGTGGAACGCCCCCACGGCCTGTGACTGTTGGAGTGCGAGGGTCCCGTGATCCTCCGACACCGACGTCTGCACACCGTCGTGAACGAGCATCGTCCCGGCGAGTCCGACGCCACCGATCGCCACGCCGAGGACGACCAGCGCGATCGCGAACTTCAGCGCGTAACTGCGCCGAATAAATCGCGGGACGAGTTTCCGAAAGAGATCAGCCATGGGCAATAGATATTATCATCCCTTCATAAGTGTTTTTGATGTATTGTTCGATACAGATTGTCCGACTTGCCCCGGACTAAACCTCAGTAGAGGCCTCATACAAAGGCAAACTCGGCAATTTTATTCCCGACAACCCATCAGAGAATTCACAACCCGATAAGAGTTTCTTCGTCTCGGTCTGGCCGGGTGCCTGAACTCGTGTTCCCACGCCGAACACCAGCCAACAGGAGACGTAGACCGCTTCGCGCCCGACCGTGTCCCACTCGAGTTCGCGTCGCTCACGGCGTCGAGGTTCGGGATGGCGCGGCACGAAGCGCCGCGCTCTCACGCCGTTCGTGACCGCTCGCGCAAAAAATCTCGACCAAAAAACGTCGGAAGAACGGGGTTCTTCCGAGCCCTCGTTCCCGAGGAATGCCGCTCACTCACCGCGTTCGTTCGCGGTCGTTACTGGAACGCTTCGGTCAGCGCCGGCACCACGTCAGAACGACCTTTTTTCCACTCGGGTCACTCACGCCGTTCGTGACCGCTCGCGCAAAAAATCTCGACCAAAAAACGTCGGAAGAACGGGGTTCTTCCGAGCCCTCGTTCCCGAGAAATGCCGCTCACTCACCGCGTTCGTTCGCGGTCGTTACTGGAACTCTTCGGTCAGCGCCGGCACCACGTCGAAGAGGTCGTCGTGGATCGCGTAGTCGGCGATGTCCATGATCGGCGCGTTGGGGTCCGTGTTGATCGCCACGATCGTGTCGGAGCCTTTCATCCCGGCGACGTGCTGGACGGCACCGGAGATACCGATCGCGATGTAGACGTCCGGCGTGACGACCTTCCCGGACTGGCCGACCTGCCGGTTCTTCGGCAGCCAGCCGTTGTCGACGATCGGGCGCGACGAGGAGACCGTCGCATCGAGCGCCTCGGCCAGTTCCTCGATGATCGGCAGGTTGTCTTCCTCTTCGATCCCACGGCCAACGGAGACGAGCACGTCCGCCTCGCTGATGTCGACGTCGCCCCCGCCGACCTCCTCGAAGCCGGTGATCGTCGCCCCGAGGGCACCTTCGTCGATGTCGGCGTCGAACGCCTCGATCGGCGCGTCGCCGTCACCCTCCGCGACCGCCCACTCGGCCTCGCGGATCGTCACGATCGCCTGCCCCTCGAGGTCGGTCGTCGTCTCGACCTTGCCGCCGAACATCTCGCGGGTGACCGTCAGCGCGTCGCCGTCTGCGCTGAGGCCGACGGCGTCGGTGACGATCGGCAGGTCGAGGTCCGCCGCTACCGCGGGAGCGTAGTCGAGGCCGTTGACGCTGTTCGGCGTGAGAACGTACTGCGGCGCGAGCTCGTCGTAGAGCTGGGCGGTTGCCTGTGCGTAGACGCCGTGGTCGAACTCCTCACCCTCGTCGACGGTGTGGATGGCGTCGACGCCGTCGCGGTTGACGTCGGCGGCGAAAGCGTCGACGTCGCCGTTGATCACCGCGAGGTGGAGGTCGCCGCCGGTCTGGTCGGCGAGGTCGCGGCCGGCGGAGACGATCTCGTAGCTGACGTCGCGCAGTTCGCCCTGACGGTGGTCCGTGATCGCGAGAACGTCGCTCATGCGACCACCCCCTTGTCGCGGAGCAGGTCAGCTAACTCGCCGGCGGTCTCGTCGGCACCGCCCTCCCAGACGGTAACGTCGCTCTCGCTTTCTGGTTCGTACATGTCGGTCAGGGTGACCGCACCCTCGACGGCGCTCTCGTCGACACCGAGGTCGCCGAGGCTCTGGACGTCGAGTGGCTTGCGCTGGGCCTGTCGAATCCCGCGCAGGCTGGCGTAGCGGGGCTCGTTGATCCCGGTCTGGATCGTCAGCACCGCAGGCAGTTCGACGTCGGTGAGTTCTTCGATCCCGCCCTCGAGTTCGCGGCGGACGGAGGCGACGCCGTCCTCGAGGTCGTGCTCGAGGTGGTTGACGACGGCGGCCCACTCGAAGTCGAGTTCGTTCGCGAGGGCGACACCGGTTGCGCCCCAGCTGTCGTCACCGGACTGGACGCCGGTCAGGACGAGGTCGGGGTCCTCGTCTTCGATGACCGACTGGAGAATGTCGGTTTTCGCGCCGACGTCGAGGAGGTCGACGCCCTCGAGGGCGTCGTCCCAGACGCGGATGGCGCGGTCGGCACCCTTCGCAAGTGCCTGGCGGATTGTCTGTTCGGCGTCTTCCGGACCGATCGTGACCGTCACGACTTCGTCGGCGATGCCAGCTTCCTGGAGCTGGACGGCCTCTTCGACGGCGTAGTCGTCCCACTCGTTGAGATCGGCGCTCAGGTACTGACTGGCGATTTCAGTACCGTCGATCTCGAACTCGTCTTCGACGGTCGCGACCTCTTTGACCGTAACGAGGATCTTCATCGTTTGTCACTGCACCCTCACACCCGTAAACCTTTTCGAAACGCCGCTTCCGGTTGGTGACGTTCATTTAACACGTGTGGGAGAGGAAACGCGATCGGTTACCGGTGGTCGTCTGGCTCCCGGCGGCCGCTACCAGCGTTTGCGGCAATAGCGGTGCGCGACGGTGAGACGGAAACGGTTTAACGACGCCGCCGCTAGTGCGGGTTATGGCAGACTGTCCACTCGCCGACGACTGTCCGAGTTTTTCCGAGCGGATCGCCGGAATGGGGTGTCAACACTACGGCGACCGTGGCGGAAAAGAGTGGTGCAATCACTACAACCAGCCGATCCAGGATCTCAAGACCCAGCCAGTCAAGGCGGGTGAGGAAGTCGTCATCGACGTCGTCGACATGCACGAGAGCGGCGCTGGCGTCGGTCGAACCGAAGACGGGTTCATCGTGATGGTCGACGGCGTCATCCCCGAAGCTCGCGCCCGCGTCGAGATCACGCGCGTTCACAGCAACCACGCTCGGGCCGAGGAGATCGAGACCCTCCCGCTCGAGGAAGACGACGAGGGCGACGCTGATGACGACGCGGGTGAGAGTGAGACGGACGCGTCTGACGGGCCGACCCGACCACCAGAACTGGGCAGTCGAGAGAACTTCTGGGGGTCCTGATCGATCGGCACGAACAGGTCGTCCGGCCGGCCCGGCCGGCCATCGATCGACGGTAGTGAGTGACCCGAACGTCCGGACGAGAACGCGGTCGTCGGCTGTGGACAGTCACCGGGTGACCGCAGGTCCGGAAGTGTGACCACGCGTTCGCACCAGTTTCGACTCGGCACGCTGCTTATATTCGCCCGCGGGGTACGGCCGTGAGTGATCGACGATCCGTCGCACCTGGACGTGCACCTGCGAGTGTACGCGCAACTCCACTCGCAGGTGCGCCTCCAGCTTCAGCTGGCCGACGCACCGCTCGACGAGACGGTGGTCCGACTGGCGCTCGCCGCTGCACTGGGGATGTTTCTCGGCCTCGAGCGGGAGTGGTCACAGAAGCCGGCTGGCATCCGGACGTTCTCGCTGATCAGTCTGCTCGCAGCGGTGTTCACCCTGCTGGCGCTCGAGACGACCCTCGGCGTCGCATTGCTCGTCCTCGGTGGCATCCTCGTCATCGTCCAGGGCAGCGTACTGGCCGTCCAGGGGCTTCTCGGGGGCGAAGACGCGGGGCTCTCGCTGACGACGTCGGTCTCGATGCTGGTCGCCTACGGCGTCGGCGTGCTGGTCGCCGCCGGATTCATCCTCGAGGGCGTCACCGTCGCCGTCCTCTCGTCGTTGCTGCTCGTGTTGAAACGCGAACTCCACGAGTTCGCGTGGGGGCTCTCTCGCGAGGAGATGCGCGCGACGACGGAGTTCGCCATCCTCGCGTTCGTGATCTACCCGCTGTTGCCGCCGGAGTACGACGTCGAGGTCGCCGGACTCCTCCTGCCGCTCGAGCCCCAGATCATCTGGCTGATGGTCGTCGCTGTCGCGGGGATCGGCATCGTCAACTACGCGATCGTCTCCACCTACGGTGGCCGCGGGATCGCGGTGACGGGCTTTTTCGGCGGCCTCGCATCCTCGACGGCAGTCGTCGGGACGATGCTCGACCACGTGAGTCAGCGGCCCGAAGCCGCCTCCTACGCCGTCGCGGCGATTCTGCTGGCCAACGCGGCGATGGCAACCCGAAACCTCGCGATCGCCGTCGGTTTCACGATCGGAAGCGGGAGCGACGTGCTCATCGAGGCGGTCATCCCGCTCGGGGCGGTGATCCTGCTTGCGGTGGGGGTCGCCGCCTGGACCGCCGACTGGCGTGAATCGACGCCGATCGACCTCGAGAGCCCGTTTTCGATGCAGAACGCACTCGCGTTCGGCGGCGTCTTCCTCGTCGTCCTCGTGTTCGGCTCCCTCGCGGAGGCGTGGTTCGGCACCCTCGGGTTCTACGCGACGGCGGTCGCGAGCGGCTTCGTCTCGAGTGCCGGTGCGACCACCTCGGCAGTCGTGCTCTATCGCGGTGGCCAGCTCGGGCCGACGGAGGCGACCATCGCCATCCTGCTGGCGACGGTCTCGAGTATCGTGGTGAAGGCGGCGCTCGCGGGAACCTCGAGTGATCGCGATTTCCGCGTGCAGGTGGTGACCTACAGCGCGCTCCTGTTGCTCGGGGGCGCAGCGGCGTCGGTGCTGCTCGTGATCTGATGCGGATTCCTGTACCGATGTGCCGGCGCAACCGCGACCCAGGCAGCGGTTGGGCCGGAACTGACGGACAGTAAACCGTCTGAGTGTCGGCGTACGAAAGCCGGAGTCGTATCCGGGAACCGCACCTCCCGCCCGACATGATCGGTGCCTACACCATCGGCAAGAAGGCGGCGACGTTCGGGTTCAAACGCTACGGCGTCCCCGGTGCGGTCGCCACGGGTGGCGCAGCCCTGGTCGGCTACGTCATCGTCAAACGCGCGGTACGGTCCGCGACGGCTGCCGACGAGGACTCACTCACCGCTGCCATCGACGCCCAGTCGATCCAGACCGCCGTCGACGAACGCGGCCTCGAGGCCGTGACCGACGTCGGAACGCTCGAGCAGGCGATCCACCCGGACGAACTCGAGAAAGGCGTCGACGTCTCGGACCTCCAGTCGTCGGTCGACCGAGAGCGCGATGCACTCGAGAGGGACAACGGTATGGGTTCGACCGGCGCTGACGGATACTGACGGTGCACTGCGGGGCCAAGTGGCAAAGAAAGCCTCGAGTCGACGTCGAACGGTACTCGGCGGCGTCAGTTCCCGCGGAGTTCCTCGACGTGGTCGATCCGCTGCTGGACGAGCTCCGGTTTGCCGATGTCGTGGCGCATGTGCAGTCCCTCGTCGCCGGCGACCGCCAGCGCGTCCTCGGCGATCTTTTCGGCTTCCGTGATCGAATCGGCGAGACCGACGACGGCGAACGATCGAGAGGTCGTCGTGTAGATGCCGTCGTCGCGCTCGTCGACGCTCGCGTAGTACAGCAGGGCGTCACCGGCACTCTCTCGCGGGTCACTTCCCTCCCCGCTCGAGTCCGCCGTGGCGCGGACCACCCGCGCTACGCTCTCCTCATCGACTTTGACCTTCGCACCTGCCTCCGGGTCCGTCGGATAGCCCTCCGGAACCGCGTACTTGCAGACGGTCGCCTGATCTGCGAACTCGAGGTCGGGCACCGGCTCACCGTCTCGAGCGGCGGTGAGTACGTCGAGGAAGTCCGTCTCGAGGACGGGCAGGGTGTTCATCGCCTCGGGGTCGCCGAAGCGGGCGTTGAACTCGATGACCTTCGGGCCCTCGGCGGTGAGCATGAACTGGCCGTACAGAATCCCCCGATAATCCTCGAGGGCGTCGACGGTCGCCTCGATGATCGAGACGGCCTCCTCGTAATCGTCTTCGGTCATGAACGGCAGTTCCCGGGTCGCGTCGGAGTAGCTGCCCATCCCGCCGGTGTTCGGTCCCTCGTCACCCTCGTAGGCGCGCTTGTGGTCCTGGACTGCGGGTGCGGTCTCGAGCGTGCCGTTAGCGACGAACGCCTGGACGGTGAACTCCTCGCCGATCAGTCGTTCCTCGAGGACGATCCGGTCGTACCCGGAGTCGCGGATGTACTCCTTGCCCTCCTCGGGGGTGACCTGATCGCCGATGACCTTCACGCCCTTGCCACCGGTGAGGCCGGCGGGCTTGATCGCGAGGTCGCCGTCGTACTCGTCGATGAACTCACAGGCGGCCTCGGCGTCGTCGAAGGTCTCGAAGTCCGGGCAGCCGGGGATGTCCTCCTCGGCCATGAACCGGCGCTGGAAGGCCTTGTCCGTCTCGATCCGGGCGTCGTCCTGCTTCGGGCCGAAAGCGTAGATGCCGGCTTCCTCGAGTGCGTCGGCGACACCGGCGTCGAGGGGTGCCTCGGGACCGACGACGCCGATCGTCGCCCCGACGTCCTCGGCGTAGGAAACGACGGCCTCGGGGTCTGTCGTCTCGAGCGTCTCGAAGCCCTCGGCGATGCGAGCGATGCCGGGGTTGCGGTTGCCCGCACAGGCGTAGCAGTCGGCGTCGCTGCCCTCGAGTGCGCGAGCGATGGCGTGTTCGCGGCCGCCACCGCCGATCAGGAGCACGGTTTCGGTCATGGTCGATAGCGGAACGCACGCCCCCGTAAGCGTTGCTCTTTGCCGGACGGTGGTTCTCGAGAAGCGATCTCGGAGGACGGGCCGCGAAAAACGGTAACGGTTCCAGAGTGCAGTCGATCAGCGCGCAACGTCCCGCTCGCTCTCGAAGTCCCGCTCGGCACGGTACTGCTCGACGAACGTCGGCACGTCGAACTCCTCGAGCTGGCGCTGGAACGAGTGTTTTGCGTCGGCGTCTTCGGCGTGACCGATCGCGTGGTCCATCAGCTCGAGGAGTCGGTCGACCACGCGCTCGTGGAACTCGCGGGCGTCGGGGTCGGTGACCCACAGGAGGGCGTAGCCCACCGCGCCGTCGTCGCTGGCGTCGTAGACCGCGACGTCATCTGGGTTGTCTTCCGCGACGATCGCCATCAGGTGCGGCGTCGAGAAGGTCTCGAACTCGTCGTCGGTCTCGATCACCTCCTCGAGGACGGCGACAAGCGACTCTGGGACGAACCGCGACAGCGGGTGCGGATCGAGGACGACGGCGTGACGCTCCCCGCAGTCACACTGGAGTTCGTAGGTCCCGAGGTCGATCTCGTGGGGATCGACCGTCTCGCCGCAGGGCACCTCGAGGCGGTCGTCGGGCGGGCCCGGAACGCGAGGCGTTGCCATCGGCCAGTCTTGGACTCGCGCGGACAAAAGGACGGCGACTCCGAGAACGACGATGTCGGAACACAGTCAGCCACCGAGCGGCCGATCAGGCCTCGACGAGTACCGTCACCTCGTCTTCGTCGTCACCGCAGTCGACTCGAATCGGGAACTGCTGATCGTGAGCGACCGGATACGTCTCGTAGGAGAGCGTCAGCCGGCGCGACTCGCCAGCCTCGAGCGAGACCGTTTGCGAGTCGACCGTCTCCGGATCGTGTCCGACGACGTAGTCGACCTCCCGCGTTACCGGACGGTTGCCACTGTTTTGCACCTCGGCGGTCACCGCGAGATCTGCGCCAGCGTCGACGGGGGCGTTCGTCGAGCGAATCGTGACCGAACACTCGCCGTCGGCCCCGGGATCGTCCGCTTCGAACAGCTGCCAGTCCGGTGCCACGGCGAGGGTGCCGTCGCTTGCGATCACCCACGGGAGGATCGAACACGTGTGACAGAAAGCGTCCGTCGAGAGCCGCGCCGTGTCGGTCGCCCCCTCGAGGTCCGTAATCTCGACGATCTGATCGGCCTGGGTGAGCCACCAGACGACGCGCTCGAGGTCGCCGTCCGGGTCCGTGGCCGTCAGTTCGACCTCGTAGGACTCGCCGCGGGCGAGCTCGAGTGCCTCGACGTCCGGCGAGCGATCGTCGATCGTCGGCTCGCGGTTGCCGGCGGGGTCGACGTCGACCGTCCAGGTGGCCACGTACGATTCGTCGGCACCGTCGTCTCCCGGACCACCGCCGTCGGGCAACACGGCGGCAGCGACCTCGTAGGTCCCCGGGTCGTCGAACTCGTACTGGAAGTAGTCAGCACCGACCTCGGCGAAGTAGGTCGCCTGCCAGGGGCCGCCGACGACCCCACCTTCTTGCTCGCCGTCGACCCACCAGATCGTCTGCTGGAAGTCGTCGGGATCGATGGCGAACGCCTCGAAGAACAGCGTCGTCCCGGGAGTGACCGTCGGGTCGGAGTCGGGCCGCGATTCGGGAAGCGGGGAGGCCCCACGGACGGAGACTGTCGCCACGTCATCGCCGTAGTCGGTTTCGACGCGGACGGGGAACGAGTCGTCGGTCGGGACCGGGTAGGTGTAAAATCCTTGCCTGACCGTCTCCGTCTCCCCCGCTGGCACCGTCAGCGTTCGCCGTCCGATCGATTCAGCGTCCACACCGACGAACAGTTCCAGGTCGGTTCGAACGTCCTCGTCACTTCGATTCCGTAACTCCGTCGTCACGCGGAGGTAGTCGCCGGCGGCCACCGGCGAGTCAGTCTCGGCGATCGACACCTCGAGCGGGCCCGTCTCGTCGGCGGTCGACTGGCCGCCGACGGTCCCGGTACCACCGATCGCGATGGCGAGAAAACTGGCCGCGGAGACGCCCTCGAGCAATCGACGACGCGTAGATCCGTCCATGTGGCGGCCTCCCGCCGACCGACTGATAAAGCAACCGGACGGTTGCAGGTGCAAGGTGTCGTTAGCTCCCGGCGCTCGAGGCCACCTCACCGGAAGGAGGGCCTGGAAACGTCGTAGGCAGCGATTACGGGCGTGTCGAGCGAACTGGTGGAGGCAGATGAAGACGAATCGAACCCTCGGTTGCAGAAGTCGGCGACTGAACCGGGGTGCAGTCGATGCGCCGGTTCAGGCGGCGATTACACGGCTCGAGAGCCCTCGAACGCGGAATGCAGGCACGAACGGCCGAGTTAGCATCGGTGGGCTACGGCGCGTCTTCGTCCTCCGGGTTCATCGCTGCGCCCAGTTCACCCTCGTAGGCCTCCCGTTCAGTGACCGCGCGGACGTGCTGGTCGAGCTGCGTCTCGAGTTCCTGTCGCGTTTGCTCGTCGACGTCGGGGTCGTTTCCCAGCGCCTGCAGGTCCTCGCGGAGCCCCCGGAGCACCGACACGGCCGCTTCCTCTTCGAGATCGGTCACCCGGTCGAGTCGCCGTTCGACGTCCTCGAGCGTGGGATCTGTCACGAACGGGTGTCGGTACTCGAGCGTTCTGAACGTCGTGCCGGGAGTCGCCGGCCTCTCACCGGGTCGTGCATCCGGGCAGTGCATCCATTAGCCCGCCGTCCGAGAGAGCCCGTATGGAACCAGCCGTCATCGCCCACCGGGGCTACGCCGGCGTCGTCCCCGAAAACACCGTCGCCGCCGCCTCGTTCGCGGCCGCCCAGCCCGAAACGACGGCGATCGAAATCGACGTCCAGCCAGCCGCTTGCGGGACGCCGGTCGTGATCCACGACGAGCGACTCGAGGGCACCGCAGATCGCGGCCGACCGCTCACCGACGGCGAGGGGCTGGTCTGGGAGACGCCGCTCGAGACCCTCCAGTCGGCGCACGTCCTCGGAACCGGGGAGACGGTGCCGACGCTCGCGGCCCTGCTCGAGGCGATCCCCGAGACGATGGGCGTCAACGTGGAACTCAAGAATCCGGGGGCGACCGACCTGCGCGCGGGCGAGTCCCTCCCCGACGACGAGCGGGCCGAACGCCAGGCCGTCTGGCAGCCGTTCGTCGATCGGGTCGTCACCGACTGCGATGACTTCGGCGGCGAGATCACCTTCTCGTCGTTCTGCGAGGGAGCGATCGCCGCTCTGCGCGAGGTCGCGCCCGGCTACGCCGCCGCACCGCTCGTCTGGGACGACTCCGAGGCCGGCCTCGAGATCGCCCGCCGGTACGACTGCGAGGCGATCCATCCGCCGAAGAACGCGATCGTCGGCAGCGGTCTCGAGGGGGTCGCGTACGGAGGGGGCGACGTCGGCGAGCCGGACGTCGACGTCGTCGAGACGGCCCACGAGGAAGGTCGGACGGTCAACGCGTGGACGGTCGAGACCTGGCTCGAGGCAGACCAGTTGCTCGAAGCGGGCGTCGACGGCGTCATCGCGGAGTATCCGGGCCTGCTCGAGTGTGACTGATCAGATCAGCCGTCCGAGACGCTACGAGGACCCGCGCTCGAGGTCCGGGAACGCCGGCCGTCGCTCGCCCACGGAGACCGGCCGAACGAACGCCAGAACGAGTACGACGGTCTGCCAGCCGGCCGCCAGCACGACCGTCACGACGGTGGCGAGGTCCGACGCTGTGACGGTCGTCACCGCGCCGCCGAGCCCGAACAGTGCGTCGGCCACGGCGACCGCCAGCAGCGGACAGCAGGCGAGCGCCGCCGCGACGAGGAACTGTGAGGACTCGAGATCCAGACGGTCGAGACCGTCGTAGAGGGCGAGCCAGCAGGCGATTGCGACGCAGCCGAGGAGAAACGGATTCACGAGCGCAGCCGGGAGTGCCCCCAGCGACGCGATCACGATGCCGACGGGAAGCACCGAGAGCGGAAGCGAGACGACGGCCAGCAGCGCGGCGGTTCCTCCACCAGTCGGATCGGCGCCCAGCCGGCGGTACCCCCCGCGCTCGAGCCAGATCGTGAGTGCCGCCGCGACCGCGAGGACGACCACCCAGCGCCACAGTTCGGGGACGGCAGCGTCGATCGTCGCGGTAACAGCCACGTCGAGCGTGCGCACGAGGTGGAGGCCAGTCCACGAGAGGAGGACGAACGTGCCGATCGCCGCGAGGATCTCGCCGATCGCAGCGCGGGCGATCGTCTGGAACCGCCTGACGGTTCTCGTCACTCGAGGTCACCGAGTTGTCAATACTTCGTCGAGTGTCGGTAAAATATTACCGATCGCAGTGTCCGAACGATCCTATCGTTCAGGTGGGTCCCGGTCCGAGAGGTCGTCGGTCGCGGGCCCCTCGAGGACGGCACCGTCGGGGGAAAACCGGGAGCCGTGACAGGGGCAGTCCCAGCTACACTCGGCGTCGTTCCACTCGACCAGACAGGCCATGTGCGAGCAGACGGCCGAGACGGCGTGAGTCTGGCCGTCTTCGTCCCGGGCGTAGGCGACGGGCGTCCCACCCTCGCGGACGACCTGTCCCTCGCCGGGGTCGAGCGGCGGTGGACTCGAGGAGACGAGCGCTCGCGCCCAGTCGGTGAGAAACTGGCTCGCGACGTCGGCGTTCTCGGTGATCGTCGATCCGAGTGCGGGTTTCGGGGTAAACCGGAGCGGCCTGAACAGGTCGGCCGCCGGGGGACGCTCGCCGGTACAGAGCCGCGCGAGCAGGCGACCGGCGGCGACGCCGTTGGTCATCCCCCAGCCGCGAAAGCCGGTCGCGACGTAGACGGTCGAGGTGCCGGGCCCGGCACGTCCCACGAGCGGCACCCGGTCGGCCGACACGTAGTCCTGGGTCGACCAGTGGTACGCGACGGAGTCGACGGAGAATCGCTCGCGGGCCCAGCGGAGCAGTCGCCGGTACCGCTGGGCGGTCGATCCACCCTGTCCCGTCTTGTGGTTCTCGCCGCCGACGAGCAGGAGGTCGCCATCGTCCCCCCGGTAACTCCGGACCGAGCGGTAGTTCTCGCCGGATCGGTAGTACATCCCCTCCGGATGCGGCCCCTCGAGTTCCAGACCGAGGACGTACGAGCGCTTCGGGTGCATCCGCGCGAAGTAGCCCGCCCGGTCGAGCAGCGGGAACCCCGTCGCGAGGACGACCTGTCGAGCGTGGACGA
The DNA here is from genome assembly GCF_002156705.1 of Natrarchaeobaculum aegyptiacum. Lineage (NCBI taxonomy): Archaea > Methanobacteriati > Methanobacteriota > Halobacteria > Halobacteriales > Natrialbaceae > Natrarchaeobaculum > Natrarchaeobaculum aegyptiacum. The sequence goes on along the minus strand of NZ_CP019893.1, from coordinate 2,019,368 downwards.
CGCCGTCGCGGGTGTACACCCGGTTGGGCTGGCCGGGATCGAGGTCGGTGACCCGCGTTCGCTCGTAGATCGTCGCCTCCTCGTCGGCCCGCAGTTCGTCGGCGATCGCACACAGGTACCGGCGCGGGTGAAACCACGCCTGCTCGTCGAATCGCACCGCCGCCTCCGCCCGCTCGAACGGCGGTACCGACGTCACGTAGGTGGCCTCGAGCCCCGCCGCCTGGGCTGCCTTCGCCTCCCGCTCGAGCGGTCCCGGATCGTTCCCGTAGAGGTAGGAGGGGACCCGCTCGAAACCGGCGTCGATCCCGAGGTCCTCGATCCGTTGCTCGACCGTGTCGATCGCCCGCTCCTGAAGCTGGCCGTACCGACGGGCCGCCTGCGGGCCGAACTCCGACCGCAGGTGGTCGTAGATCTGTCCGTGCTGACTCGTCAGCTTCGCCGTCGACTTCCCCGTGACCCCCGTTGCCACCCGGTCGCGCTCGAGGACGACGACCGACTGCCCTCGCTCCCGGAGTTCGATCGCCGTCGAGAGCCCCGCGATGCCGGCACCGATCACGGCCACGTCGGCCGATTCGATCCCCTCGAGTTGTGGTTCCCCGGCGTCGGCGACCCGATCACTGTCGCCGTCGTCGGCCCCATCTCGCAGGTCCGTCTCGTGGAAGTCGTCTGCGTCGTCGCCCTCGAGCGTGCTCGCGAGCCAGGGCGACGTCGGGACACCGGGCAGGCCGGGGTCACAGGAGAAGTCAGGCATGACTCGCCAGCAGGCTACGGCGACCACGGGCAAAAAACGGGTGGGCCCCGGGAGTTACCAGATGAACTCGTTCTCTCCGGCGGCATCGTCCGCATTCGCGGTCGACTTCCTGCCGTCACGGTCCTCGAGGAGTTCGAGCGCCTCGAGTGCCCGCTCTTGTACGGCCTCGACCGGCGGGACCTCGGTGACGTTCGAGAGCAAGACGGTCGCGGTGAGTTCTGCGGCGTCTCGCGGTTCGTCGCCGGCCATCACGTCGACGGTGTCGGCTTCTCCCTCGAGCCAGTGGCGGGCGCTCTCGAATCCCTTCCGGGAGACAGACGACGGCGGCCCGGAGAGGACGATCAGCGTGCGATCGGCGCTGTCGACGGCGCACGGAACGGTGAGCCGGGACTCGACGGCCCGCTGGACGAGGTCCTTGACCCTCGCGGCGTCGGTCGGTCCAGAGTCCTCGGGCGAATCCGTGAGCCACCCCCGGAACGACGCGGGCAACCACGAGGGAACCGGCAGCCAGTCGGGTGCTCGCTGGCGCTGCTCGAGTTCGAGCGTCGCCTGCCCGATCGTCGAGACGCCGCCGGTCTCGAGCGTTCGCGCGACGTCGCTGGCGTCGATCCGGTTTTCGGCGATAGTCATCGACTCGAGTTCGCCCGCTCCGAGGATCGAGAGGAGGCGGTCGGCTGCGGCGCGATTGACCGTCTCGTAGGGGTGGGGCGGTGAGTCGTCCTCGGCGTCGGGGTCGTCGCTGGCGACGTCGCTCGAGGGCCCTCTCGAGTCGGCGTCGGCATCGGCGTCAGCGTCGACGGCTGGACTCGAGTCGTCGGTCGACTCGGCGTCTGCATCGACCGACTCCTCGTAGGAGAGCGTCCGGGACTCGAGATCCTCGAGCGGGCCGATTTCGGAGTCCCAGGCTTCGTTGTCGAAACAGACCACGTTGTCGGCGATGCGGACGAACGACTGGAGCGATCGCGCGGCGGTCAGCGCCCGGCCGGCGGGTTCGTCGGCCGACGGCAACACCGCCAGCGCGTACACCGGGTCGTCACAGACTTCCTGCAGTTCCTCGAGCAAGACGGCCCCTGCGCCGCCACCGGTCCCCCCGGCCAGCCCCGCGACGAGTACCGCGCCGTCGACGTCGGTGAACTCGAGGGCGTCGAACGCCCGGCGGAGTTCGTAGACGTCCTCGCGGGCCGCGGCGACGCCGAGGTCCGGATTGCCGCCGGTACCCGCGGGGCCGACGTCGGGGTGGACGTCGCCGAAGGTGACCCGACACTCCTCGGGAACGTGTTCGACGCCCCGGAACGCGTCGCCGGGTTCGGCAGTGTCGAAGACGATGGCGTTGCCCCTGCTGACGGTCCGGTCGGTCTCGGCCTCGCGAGCGAGCAGGCGGTCGACGATCCGGGTGCCGGCACCACCGACGCCGACGAACGCGAGTTTCATAGATCTCCTCGCATGACTCGGCGATCAGACGACGGGGTCCAGTTTGTCGTCGTCGTCGGTGATCAGGTCCTCGATCTCCTGTTCACGGACGGCCTCGAGTTCCTCGATCTTGTCCTGGGCGTCGACGGCCTGACTCTGGATCTCCTTGATCCGCGGCGTCTCGGTGACGTTCGAGAGGAGGACGACCGCCGCGAGTTCGTCGGCGTTCGGCCGGGGGTCGTCGCCTGCGAGGATGTCGACGGTGTCAGCCGCGTCTTCTAACCACTGGCGAGCGCTCTCGATCCCCTTGCGGGAGATGAGTTCCGACGGGCCGGAGAGGACGATCAGCGCCCGATCGGCACTCGAGATCTCACACGGGAGCGTGAGCCGGGAGTTGACCGCCCGACGAACGAGGCCCTTGATCTTCGCCGCGTCGGTCGCCTCGCCGGGATCGTCGCGTTCCTCGCGGAATCGGTCGAGTAAGCCCTCGCCGTCCTGTTCGATCCGCGTGGAAGCGTAGCCGATCGAGGAGACGCCGTCGGTGTCGAGCGTCCGCATGATGTCACTCGAGTCCATGGCGTTCTCGGCGACCTCGGTCTCGTCGATCTCGCCGGCGGCGAGCAGGGTGACGATTCGGACGGCGAGTTCGCGGTTCATCTCCTCGTAGCCCTCCTCGATCGTCTGGCCGCGGGAGCGCCAGGCGTCGTTGTCGAAGGCGATGAAGTTGTCCACCTTGGTGACGAACGACTGGAGCGAGCGGGCGGCGTTGAGCGCGGGCCGGCCGCCCTCGTACTCGCCGGGGAGGATGCCCAGTCCGTAGACCGGCTCGTCGTACATCTTCTGGAGTTCGTCGATGACGACCGGGCCGGCACCGCTGCCGGTGCCGCCGCCCAGCCCCGCGGCGACGAGGATGGCGTCGACCTCGTGGATCTCGACGTCGTCGAACGCGCGGCGGATCTCGTCGATGTCGTGTTTCGCGACCTCCGCGCCGACCTCGACGTCGCCGCCAACGCCGTGGCCCTTGGCCTTCTGGTGGGTGTCGCCGATCAGCACGCGGCGATCTTCGGGGACGTAATCTGGCTTGGCGAGGTCAGTGCGAGCAGAGTTGATAACGAGAACGTGACGGCAGAGGTTTCGACCGGTCTCCTGTTCGAACTCGAGCATCCGGTCGATGATCTTGCTCCCGGCGTTACCGACGCCGATTGTCGCGAGCTTCATACACTGGTAATTCAGTGCCTAGAATAACTCGCTTTTGTTTATATTCAAATTGATGATAGTATCGACGTGACGAGCAAGGGTACGGTCGCCCCAGAGGAGTGTCAGAAAGGAGACTGAATCCGGAACCGGTCGGTCAGCCCTCGAGCCAGCCCGGAACCTCGTTGACCGACTCGAGGACCGCGGCAGCGCCCTCAGCCTCGTACTTATCTCGACCGTCGTCACCGGTGAGGCCGCCCGTGAGAACGCCGATTCCCCCGTATTCGCGGCCCGGGTCTTCCTCGCTCGCGTTGACGGCCGTCCGCACGTCGTCGAGCGTGTCGCCGACGAACGCGACCGAGTCGGCGTCGAACCGCTCGGCGAGCGTCATCAGCGCGCGCGGGTGGGGCTTACCCTCCTCCCAGTCGTCCATCGTAAAGCGGTGTTCGAGCGGGATTTCGTCGTCCAGTCCCACGCGCTCGAGGGCGATCTCGGCCTCGGCTTCCGGACGCCCCGTCAGGATTCCGACGTCGTACTCGGCGAGCAGCGCATCCCGGGCGTCGGCCTCGAGCAGGACGGGTTCGTCGTGGATGAACCCGCGAGTCTCGCGGTCTGGTTCGCCGCCCTCGATGCCGCGGTAGAGGTCGGCCCCGAGGTACAGCTGCTGGAAGACGTCGCGCAGGCGCTCGCGGTCCCAGCGACCGTCGACGCGCTGGAACGCCTGCGCGCCGATCGCGTCCCGGACGACGGTCTCGGCAGCGTCGAGTCCGCCGCCGGACTCGGCGATGGAGTTGGTATACTCGTCGATCGAGGCGGCGTACCCCTCGCCGGCCGCGAGGACGTACAGCGCGGCCGCGTAGGTGAGTTCCCAGTCGTTGTTGAACCCGCCTGCGTCCTTGAACTGCTGGATGTCCTCCGTGCGGATCGTCCGGTCGTAGACGACCTCGACGGACTCGACGATCGCTCGGCGGTAGGAGTCGGCGACGTCGACGAGCACTCCGTCGACGTCTAACACGACGGCGTCTGCGTTCATACCACCACGAACGTGCCGGCGCGAATAAAGACGGTCGATTTTCGAACGGGTAGGCCAACCGTTTTCGCTCCCTGTCGTGTACTCCCACCATGGGTCCGAATAGCACAGCGTTCCGTACGCCCGATTCGCCGATTGGCGACATCGCCTATCTGGCCCGGTCCGAACACCGTGTTCCGGCTCTCCTCGCGCTGACCGAACGCCCACGCGGTCGCCCCGAACTCTGTGAGTTAACCGAAGTGTCATCGTCGACGATGCGACGAACGCTGGCCGAGTTCGAGGACCGACACTGGGTCCACAAAGAGGGCTACGAGTACGCGGCGACGCGACTGGGAGAGACGGTCGCCGCCGGAATGAGCGACCTGCTCGACCTCGTCGAAACCGAACAGATGGTGCGTGACAACTGGCACTGGCTGCCCGACGAGATACGCGAGGCTCCGGTCGAGACGTGGACCGGGCTCACGATCACGGTCGCGGAACCCGACGCTCCGTACCGGCCGGTCGACCGATTCAAGTCGTTGCTCGAGCAGACGTCCACGATACGGTTTCTCCGGCCGGAGGTTGCGTTGATGGATCCATCGTTCGACCACCTGTGCAGACGGATCGACGAGGGCGTCGACGTGACACTGATCGACCGACCGAACTGCCACGCGTACTTCGTCTCGACGTATCCCGAGCAGTGTTCGAAACTGCTCGAGCAGGAGAATTTCACCGTCCTAGAAGCCCAGGACCTTCCAGCGTACGGAACCGGGCTCCTCGACGAACGCGTCGTCGTCACCGCCTACGAAGAGGAAAGTGGAACGGTGCAGGCGATGGTCGATACCGACGATCCGACGATTCGCGAGTGGGCAAACACCGTCTACGATCGGTACGCGGCCACTGCCCGACCGTTCGACCCACCGCGCCCCCTCGAGTGACTCACTCGAGCGATCGGCTACTCGGTCGGACGTTCGGTGCCGACACCGGGTCGACCCCACACGCTGTCTGCAGGGAATCGGGCCACGCCGCCCCGACGGTGACCGGGAGCGTTCGCTGGCGGCAGGTGCGAAAACTGCAACCAGTGACTCGGTTGCAGCCGGTGAAACTCCACCAGAAACTGGATATTCGTCACGAAATAGCTAGAAGTCGTGGCAGTTCGTAGCACAGGTTGCAGGGGGCGAGACACATGACCGACGAAATGCACATCGCACACGGAATTGACCTCGAGACACTCGAGGGGTTCGCCGAACACGCGGCCGAAGAGCCAGCGGCAGTTCAACTCGGCCTCGGCGCGAGGGCGACCTACGAGGGGACAGCGGCCCACAGTCTGGCGAAGATCGACGACTACGACCTCGGTGGCGAGACGATCACCCGGGAAACCCGGGAGTACACCCTTCCCTACGGCGGCTGGAAGGAAGTGCTCGAGGCCGGCGGCTGGGTCGACCCGACCGACCGGCTGGAACCGGTCGAAGCGGCCCTCTCGGCACTCGCGGCCTGTATCAACGTCGGTATCACCATCAACGCCGCCGCGAACGACGTGACGATCGATCACCTCGAGACCAGCGTACAGGCAGACTTCGATCCGGCGGTCCTCTTCAGCCTCGCGGACCTCGGCGAGTCGGCTTCGGTCTTCGAGAACCTGACCGCCGACGTCCGGATCGAGGGGCCGGACCTCGAACCCGAACAGATCGACGAGTGGGCACGACGGGCACCAGTCTACACGCTCGTCTCGCTCGAACAGGACGTCGAAATGACCATCGACACGCCCGCCCAGGTGGCGGGTGACGACTGAGGAAACCGATGAGCGACACACTCGACACGGCGAAACTCGAGCGCGAGGTCACCTCGATGTATCGGGACGTCGCGACCGCAGGCGACGCCGAGTTCCACTTCGAGACGGGACGGGAACTCGCCGACAGGCTCGGCTACGACCCTGTCGACCTCGAGTACGTCCCGGACGCCGCGATCGACTCCTTCGCGGGCGTTGGGAACCCGTTCGACCTCGCTGCCCTCGAGGCGGGCGAGACGGTGCTCGACCTCGGGAGCGGGTCGGGCATGGACGCGTTCGTCGCGGCCATGCAGGTGACCGAGACCGGGACGGTCACTGGCGTCGACATGACGCCCGAACAGGTAGCGAAGTCCCGGACCCTCGCGGCAGAACACGGGTTCCACAACGTCGAGATTCGAGAGGGGTACATCGAGGACCTTCCGTTCGACGACGAATCGTTCGACGTCGTGATCTCGAACGGCGTCATCAACCTCTCTGCCGAGAAAGGCCGCGTCTTCGAGGAGGCGGTCCGGGTGCTTCGACCCGAGGGGCGACTCGCCATCGCGGACATCGTCAGCGAGGAACAACTGCCGGCCTCCATCAAGAGCGACGCGGACCTCTGGGCCGCGTGTATCGGCGGCGCTGAACACGTCGACCGCTACACAGACGTCGTCGAAGCGGCAGGCGTCGACGTGACCGCCGTCGTCGAAAACGACGACTACGAGTTTACCTCCGAGCGAGCGACGAACGCCTGTGAGACCTACGGCGTCAAGAGCTGCTCCGTGAGCGGCCGGAAACGCGACTGAGGGACCGACCTCGGCTCCCGTCGTATCCTGAGACGACGGTGGCGAAACCGCGAGGACGGACCCGTTACCCGCGGTCGGCGACGACGACGTACAGCGTCCCCTCGCGAATCGTCTTCCGCTCGACCGGTACCGCGGGCTGGTCGCCGCCAAGCGTCGTAAACAGGAAGTCCGCGCCGACCGCGCGGGCGACCTCGAGTGCAGGTCGGTGCAGTTCCGGCGGCAGGTTCCGGGCGTAGATCGCCTCACAGCCCTCGTAGACCGACCGGTCGGGGTCGACGATATCGTCGCGGACGAACGTCACGCCTTCGGGGACCTCCCGGCGATGAACATCGATCCCGGTCACCGAGACACCGTCGGCCGCGAGCGCCGCCGCGAGGTCGGTTCGTCGGCCGATGCCCACCTCGAGGACGCGGTCGTATCGATGGAGGTGGTCGAACAGGGTCGGCGGAGACGCAGGTTGACGAGAGTCGCACACGGCGGGACGTTTATGACGGCTCCCCCCTAAGCCTTCGCTATGCTCGTCGATATCGTGCCGGTCGGCAGCGTCTCCGCGGACGTCAAGCGGGCGGCCTCCGCGGCGCTGCGATCGGTTTACGACTGCGACGTCTCTATCACCGACTCGCAGTCCGTCCCGAACGGCGCGTACGACTCCGGCCGCAATCAGTACTCAGCAGAGCCCTTCATCCAGCTGGCAGAACGGGTCGGTCGGGGTGACAAGAACATCGCCATCACCCCACACGACCTCTTCTACCGCCGGCGAAACTACGTCTTCGGCCTCGCCTACCTGGACGGGAGCGGGAGCGTCGTCTCCACCTACCGACTCCAGACCTCATCTGACGGCGGCTTCTCTAACAAGAGCGCCGCAGAGATCTTCGAAAACCGGGTCCGCAAGGAGATCGTCCACGAAATCGGCCACACCTACGGACTCGAACACTGCGACAACAACCGCTGCGTGATGAACTTCTCGCCGACCGTTCGCGAAGTCGACATCAAAGAAGAGAACCTCTGTGGGAGCTGTCAGCGTCGCATCAGCTAACGTTCGATTCGGCGGGTTTCCCGAAACACTTAGTAACTGTACCGCTGCATTTTCCCCATCGACTGATCTCGATGCCACACGCTCCCTTCGACCAGCTGGCCGACGAATACGACGCGTGGTACGACGAGAACCGGGGAGCATTTCGTGCGGAACTGTTCGCGCTCGAGCACGCCATCCCCGACGCGTTCGATCCCGGCAGTGACCGGGCACTCGAGGTCGGCGTCGGCACCGGACGTTTTGCCGATGGGCTCGGGATTCCGGTGGGCGTCGACCCCGCCCGGAACTCGCTCGAACTGGCTCGTGAGCGGGGGATCGACCCGGTCCGGGGCGTCGCGGAATCACTCCCGATCACGACCGACGCGATCGACCTCGCCGTCGTCGTCACCGCCCTCGCGTTCGTCGACGACCTCGAGGCGACCCTCGAGGAGCTCCGTCGCGTGCTCACGCCCGACGGAGCGCTCGTCGTGGCCGTCCTCGACAGAGAGAGCCCGCTCGGAGCCAGCTACGAGGACCGCAAGGAAGCGAGTCCGTTCTACGCCGACGCTGATTTCCTGAGCGGCGAGGCGACGTGTGCAGCCCTCGAGTCGGCCGGCTTCACGATCGAGGTGCGCTTACAGACGATCTTCGACGACCCTGCCGACCTCGAGACCAACCCGGTCAAGAGCGCGGAGGTCCGCGAGGGCCACGGCGACGGACTGTTCGCCGTCGTCCGGGCGCGACCGGCCGAGTGAGACGGGCCGCTCGTGTCGGGGACGAGTTTACCTCACTCGATTCCGTACACTCGAGGCGAGACCAGTCGTGAGTGACGGACCCGGAGAATCGACGGACGACGACTGTACGACTAGCGACAGCGACGGTGAAGTCGAAATCGAGGTCACGAGCGGTCGAGCCGACGAATCGGAAGCCCGAACCGACCCCGAAGGTGACCCGACCGACCCCGGTGAGTCTCGCCACGGGAACGTTCCGCGTGAAACCGGTCGCGAGCGCCACGAAACCGACCTCGCGGACGAACTCGGCCGTATCGACGTGATGACCACACCCGAGGGCTACGTCGAAGGACAGATCGCCGACGTCGCTGCAGTCGACGCCACGACGGTCGAACTCGTCGTCTCGCTCCCCCACGGCGAGACGACCGCGTTCACGCTCGAGAAACCGATTCCGTGGTCCGAGGAGTTCCTCCTCGCCCGCATCGTCGAAGACGTCGGCTACGACGCGGCCTCGATCGACTACGTCGTGGGCGAACCGATCTATCTCGAACGAACCGACTCCGGCCCCGAGAAGGACGACTGGTGGTCGCTGTCGATAGCGGCTGCAGGTGACGCCGCGCTGACGTCGCTGTCGGGCGGCCGCTTCCGACTCGAGCGCGAACGCGAACGGAAGTGGGACCTCGTCGACCCGCTCGAGCGCGCAGATGGGACGGCTGACGGAGACGACCGCGTCGTCGAGGATCTCGCAGGGGCAGGACTGGTCGTTCTCGGGACCATCCTCGCCGCCATCGGTGCCGTCGTCGGCGCGACCGGTGGAGTGGTCTTCTCGAGTGCCGTCGTCGGCTACGCACTCGTCGGCCTGCTGCTCGTGCTTTTCGGCCTCGCGGTGCTCCTGCGATCGGAATCGGGAGACTGAGACCGTGACGTCCGTAAGAAGTGAGAACTCGGCTTCAGGGAGCGTAGTAGTACTCGCCCTCGCTGCGCTGCTGTTTGTCGAGTTGCGAATCGGGCTTGTTGATCCGCGGCCGGGAGGTGCGCTCGTCCCGTCGGAACGTGACCTCGAGGTTCGCGAGGAACTCGTTCATGCCGTCGCGCATCGACTGTGGCGTGCCGGCACGTCCGTGGACGGCGGGTTCGCCGTCGAAGACCATGAGCCGATCCGCGAGCAGGTCCATCATGTAGATGTCGTGGTCGATCACTAGCACCGTCGCGTCCTGCTGTTCAGCGTAGCGCCGGATGGCACTGGTCGCCTGCACGCGCTGTTCGACGTCCAGGTGCGCGGAGGGCTCGTCGAGCAGGTACAGGTCCGCCGAGTCGGAGAGACACGCGGCGATGGCCACGCGCTGACGTTCCCCACCGGAGAGATCCGAGAGGTTCTGCTCCATGATGCGCTCTAGCTGGAGCGGCTGGGCGATCTCGGTGTTCCAGTAAGAGGAACCGAACTGGTCCGTGATCGACGAGAGGAACGCGTCGACCCGCATGTGCTGGTCGATCGTCACGTACTGGGGCTTGTAAGAGATTTCGAGGTCGAGATCGGCGTCACCCTCGTCGGGTTCGAGGTTCCCCGTCAGTAGCTTCGCGAACGTCGACTTCCCGATCCCGTTCGGTCCGACGATTCCCAGCACCTCGTTCTCGCGAATCTCGCCGCCCTCGACCTCGAGGGTGAACTCGTCCTCGCCGTAGCACTTGGTGAGGTCGGGGTACTCGACGAGCGTGTCGGCCCGGGTCGCAGTTCGGGGCGCGTGTTCCTCGAACTCGATAGCGTCCGGACGGATCCGCATGTTCTCGTTGTCGAGATAGCCCGCGAGATACTCGTTGATCCCGTTTCGGACGGACTTGGGTGCGGTGACGACACCGTACGCGCCGGGTTCACCGTAGGCGACGTGAAGGGTGTCCGCGAGCAGGTCGAGGATCGCGAGGTCGTGCTCGACCACGAGCATCGATCGGTCTTCCTCCTCGGCGAGTTCGCGGATGAGCCGCGCTGCGGTCACCCGCTGGCCGATGTCGAGGTACGGCGTGATCTCGTCTAAGAAGTAGAAATCGGTGTCTCGAGCCAGCGTGGCGGCGAGAGCCACCCGCTGGAGTTCCCCGCCAGAGAGGTCGTCGATCGACTGGTCCATCACCGGGTCGATCGAGAGGCGTTCGACAAGCGACTCGAGTTCGCCGCGCTCGTCCGTCTGCTCGAGCAGTTCGCGGGTGTTGCCGTCGAACGTGTTTGGAATCTGGTCGACGTACTGGGGTTTGCGGGCGACGGTCACCTCACCGTCGCGAACGTCGGCGATGTAATCCTGGATCTCGGTCCCGCGGTAGGCCTCGAGCACGTCGTCCCAGTCGACTGGTTCGTCGTGGCGACCGAGGTTGGGCTCGAGTTCGCCCGCGAGGATGCGCACGGCGGTCGTCTTCCCGATCCCGTTCGGACCGAGGATGCCGGTCACCTTCCCCTCCTGAGGTGCGGGAAGACCGTACAGCGAGAAGGCGTTCTCGCCGTAGCGGTGGGCCGGATCGTCCTGCAGTTCCTGCGGGAGGTTGATGATCTCGATGGCGTCGAACGGACACTTCTCGACGCAGATGCCGCAGGTCTCGCCGAGACAGATCTCTTCGGAGATGTGGATCTGTTCGGGCTGGCCCTGGTCTGTCTCCTCGCCCCGGAGGGTGATGCACTCCTTGCCGGTGCGATTTGGCGGACAGTAGTTTTTACACTCGTAGCTACAGCGATCGGGCTGGCATCGATCCAGATCGACGACGGCGATACTATCGTCTGCCATGTTATCCCTGGAATGCGGCGGTGAGCAGGATTCCGAGCGTCAGGAACCAGAACGAGAACGTCATGAACACGATGAACAGGTAGTGTTTGACGCCGAACTCGTCTTCACCGTAGATACTCGTGAAATCGTAGAGGATGAACTGCGCGAGAATCGCCGTCAGCACGAGCACCACGCCCCGGGTGTCCGTCGCGACGGCTTCCGGGTCCCCGGCCCAGTCACCCGCGAGCATCAGCGTGGCAACGGCGACGCCCACACCCAGCAGCGCCGACAGCGCCGTCACGCTGATCGAGCGGATGTGCTCGCGCCGGTCGCTGATCGATTCGGTCGACATACACGTGCGTCCGTGGTCGGGGGTGAAAAGGGGTTCGGGTTAGGGCTGGTGGCGATTCAGCGCCGAGATAGAGCGTGACGGCCCGACTCGAGGCCGACGACTCGAGGGTCGCGATCTCTAGCCGATGACGATGTGATCGGAGCCGACGTCGATCCCGGACGGACGTGACCAGTCGCCGTCCTCGTCACTCGCCTGACCGGGACCGAGTTCTGGTCCGTCAGTCCCATCGATACCGTCATCGACGACGAGTTCTGAATCGGCGGGTTCAGTACCACCGTTGGGAGGGGTACCGCCACCGAAGTCGCCGGTCTCACTTTCGGCAGGCGTGATCGTGATTTCCGGGGTTCCCGGATCGACGTCCGCACGTTCGACCCGGACGTAGACGACGAGGTCGTTGAAGTTCGGATCGTTCGGTCCCTCCTCGATGGCGTAGTTCCAGAGGGCGTCCTGATCGTTCATCCCACCGTGGCGCGAGCAGGCGCTCGTGGTCGTCCCACCCCATCCGTACCCACACTCGATCGTCGTCTCGAAGATGAACAGGAACTCGTTGTCTCGCAGGTCGAGTTCGCCGTCCGACCAGAGGCTGTCACGGTCGATTGCCGGGTCGTTGATGTCCTCGAGCATATCTGGCAGACTCAACTGTTCTTCGTTCCCCGGCTCGAGTTGATCGGGCAGTTCGTTGTCCTCGGCCGTCCTGACGCGGAGGTTCTGTTCTTCTTCGTCGGCCGTTGCGTCGACCGGGTCGACCATGGTATTCGCCTGCTGAGTGTCGATGTCCGTACACCAGATGTGATTACCGCCGCCCACACGATTCGCAGTTTCCACGTCACAGACGTGCGAGTTCGGTGTGCCGTACGACCGGGACGCGAGCGTCAGCGTCGACTTCTCTTCGATCTCGAGAGTCGTGTTGAACGTGTGCTGGCTCTGTTCTTCCCAGGCGGGGTAGGTGTTGACGTTGTTTCCTCCCTGGGTGTTCTGGAAGGTGTGTTCGGAGTGTGCCACCCCGTCACGCTCGGTCAATACCTCGAGCGTCATCGTCCCGAGCTGGTGGTCACCCCTGTTGATCCCGGAGACCTGCGAACTGACGATCGAGATTTCGACCGTCGCGTTCTCGATGTCGTCCAGTCCAGCAGTGTCGGGATCGACACCAGCGGTGATCTCGAACGTCGTCGAGACCGGACCGGCGTCGTCCGTCCAGATCGTCGCCTCGTACGGCCCGTCCAGAAGCAACGTCTGATTGATCGGCAACGCTATCGTCCCGATCTCGCCGGGTTCGCGAGTGACGGACTCGTCCTCCAGCGGAATGTCGTCGTACAGCCCCTCGTCCACGAGTTCGTCTGGCATCGGATCGAGGTACTCGAGGTCGAACTCGACGTCCTGTGATCCGTTCTCGACGCCGATGTTCTCCAGATCGGCAGTGACGTACGCGAAGTCCTCGTCGTCTTCGATGGATACGTTCGGATTCGACAGTTCGAACTCGGATCCAGGTTCGCCGACGAAGAAGGTACCCGGATCGGCAAACCCGGTGCTGTCGGTCGTCACGTTGTACTCGTAGGCGGTCCCCGACGAGAAGGTATCACGGTCGACGTCGACGTCGAACTCGAGGGTCGTGGTTTCTCCGCTGTCGAGGGTAACCTCTTTGGATTCGACGTCGGGATTGGCACCCGGGATCGACAGTTCGACATCCTCGGTGACGCCATCGGTCAGGTAATAACTCGTGACGTTCACCTCGAAGGTGGCCTCGGTTCCGATTTCGACGATGTAGTCGTCACCGACACCACCGTCCTCGACGATGAACGTGTCTTCGGCGTCGATCGGATTGCCGGTTACCGAATCGGTATCCGAATCGTCTTCCGTCGAGACGGTGACCGTACTCGAACCGGCAGGCAGCACCGACCGGTTCAGTGTCCACTCGACCGTCGTCGACGAACCGTACTCGAGGTCGACAGACTGGTTGGCAGTTCCGTTGATCGATTCGACCTCGAGTGAGACGTACTGTGTGCCGTCTTCGACGCCGCGGTTCGTGATGGTGGCCGTGACGGTCGCGTTGTCGGATGTCTCGCTCGTATCGATGTCGGTGACGTTGAAGTTCGAGCCAGCCATTCCGTAGTAGAACGAGCCGGGATCGTCCAGTTCGTCGTCCTGGGTTTCGATCGTATAGTTGTAGGTAGTGCCGTACTCGAAGTTGCCCTCGTATTGAGCCGGCTCGAACTGGAGATTTTCACCGCCGGGGTCGCCGAGATGTACTTCGTCACCGGGATCAACCGGTCCGACGGTTTCGCTGGCGTTCAGCACCTCGGTACCCGACGGATCCAAGATCGTTCCCGTTACTTCCTGAGTCACCGGTTCGTCACCGACGTTCTCGAGGACACCGCCGAGATGGAACACAGGGTTCCCGCCACCTGGACCGTCGATCACCTGTGGATCGATCGGGTTCCCGTTCCGTTCTTTTAGTCCGTCGTCATCAACAACCGCAAGTTCGGTCTCTTCGTGCTCCTCCAGGACGTCCTCGATCGTAACTTCGACGACGCCGTTCTCACCTTCCCCGGGCCGGTGATCGATCGTGACGCCCGGATGAACCCCGCTGCCGAGAGTGTCGTGGAGCGACCGATTCCAGCCGTCGTGATACGAACTATCGACCCGGAACGCGATGTTCTCGTGGAGTCGCGCTTCGTCCATGACCTCGTCCGAGAAGTCAGAGGCCTGCGAATGATTTGCGCGAGCGATCGGTGTCGATCCTTCGAGATCACCCTCCTCGAGGGCCATCAGGTTGAACTGGAGCGTCTCGTTGTCGTACTGGATCGCCGGATCGGAGATGACCCGGATCTCGTCGCCGGTATCTTCCCAGATGCCGCCGCCCTGGTGGGCGACCGTCTGTCCGTCCGACTCGAACTCGAGTGCGTTCAGTTCCGTCGAGACGTTGTCGTCCCAGTCCGGGGAGTCGTTGTACCAGACCACCTCGATTACGCCGTCTTCGATCAGTTCTGACTGACAGCTCGGGTCGTCGAAGTCGAGTGGCATCTCGTGACCCGTCCCGGCAACGGTTCCGAGCCGGTGATCGGTCTCGTCGATACACAGCGAAAGCCGTTCCCGATCGGCCTCCGACTCGAGGGCGTCGATCATCGCCGACCCCGAAACGAAGACCAGCGCTGCGCCCAGAATCACCAGCCCGAACAGGATCACGATTCCAACGATCGGACTTGCACCACGGCTTCCGGTATCCCATGGAGCGACGCCGTTCTTCCCCGCCATTTTATGAGTCATCACACCTGAGGTATAAAAATATTCCCACAATCGGCGTTATTGTAATCGTGGCTGCGCCTGAAGTTCCACGCACGGCCTTCGAGAACGGGAAACACGCGGCTGGAAGTGGCAGGTTTCGGAATCGCCGACGCCGAGCGTTTTCGACGGAAAAGCGACGACACACAGCGAGCGATTTCGACACTGACTGACCGGTTAATCAGTCAGTGAATCGAGCGTTTCACGACCCGAGGCGAACGATTCAGCCCGTTTTCGCTCGCAAACGATCGTGGCAACAGCCCGGTGAGGGTCAACTTTTATACTGCTGGAGGATTTCGATTCGTAACATGGTAGACACCGACGGGGAGGATATCGAAGACCTGCCACCGAGTGCGAAACTCGTTTTCAAGGTGCTCGAGTACGACGGCCCGCTGACCCAGAAACAGATCGTCGAGGAGTCGATGCTGTCGGCCCGTACGGTCCGATACGCCCTCGAGCGACTCGAGGAGATCGGAATCGTCGACGAGGACATCTACTTTGCGGACGCTCGTCAGAGTCTCTATCGCCTCGAAGAACGCGTCGCCGCCGACGGCAACGGCGTCGAGGAGGCGCCGAAAAAGGACGCCTGCTGCGCGGAGTGACGGCTCACAGGTGTAGAAACGGCAGGATTATTTTGACTGGCTGACCCACCACCGGTATGGACAGGGACACGCTCCCACGGTGGGGCTGGATGCTCGGCGGACTGTTCGCCGCCGCGATTTTCGCGAACCTCGTGAACTTCCTGATACTCGGCCCCGTCGGGCTCCCGGAGGAGTACTTCGTGCTGACGGTCATCACCGCGATGGCACCAGTGTTCATCTACGTCGGCGTCTGGTACGACGAGGAACGGCGCGGGTACTGGGAGCACTCGAGCACCCGAATCGTCGGTGACGTGGTGTTCGTAATCGTCGGTGCCGCTGTCGGATCGTCGATCGCGCTCGTCGGGTTGCTCGGCAGCGGCCTCCCGTGGATCCTCGAGGAACTCGTGGCGATGGGCGTCGGATTCGCGCTCGGCTGGGGACTATTCTGGTGGCGCAATCCCGAGGTCTACCGGCCCGAGTCGACGCGGTGAACGGTTCCAGTCCCGGAAGAGCTACCGACGACATCGGTTCGCCCGAGGAGCACAGTCTCGTCGCTTGCTGACAGTTCTCCCGTCGACACAGTTACGGTCCCCGATGGGTATTCCCACCCATGGCACCGACGCTCGTGAACGTGGCCGTGGGCGTCCTGCTCGGCCTCGCACTGCTGGGTGCGGCGTTCGATCGTCGCTCGATCGCCGTCGTCGCCCTCGCAGCTGCCCTCCCCGACCTCGACGCCGTCGCGAGTCTGGTCGTCCACGGCGGGACCAACGCCCTCTTTCACACGCTCTGGATACCAGGACTCGCGTTCGTCGCTCTCTACTGGGACACCTGCCTCCGAGATCGGTCGTGGCTCGGCGGTCGCTACGGCTGGTACGGCATCCGGGTCGCCTGGGTTTCCCTCGCCGCCTACCTCGTCGCCGGGATCGGCCTCGACCTCTTCGGGACCGAAGGGGTGAATCTGCTGTACCCCGTCCACGACCAGTTCTACGCCGTCGTAGGTACCTTCCTGCTCTCGAGCGACGAGGGCGTGATCCTCACCTTCGTCGAGGGCGGCGAGGGAGTGCTTCCGCTCACCGCTCTCGGGACGACCGCAGAGCACCACGTCGCGACGTGGGTGAACCCCACCCCGGGGACCGGCTTCGAGACCGGCAGAGGGCGTCGACTGCACCTGGTCGAGACGGGCTGGCAACTGATCGTCGTGTGCGCGGCTGCGGTCGCGCTCGCGGTTCGAGGCTGGGAGGAGCGTGATCGGTAATGCCGTCGACGATCGTCCACGCCGGATTCGCCCTCCTGCTCGCTGCTGGCCTCCTGAAGGGAGCGTTCGACCGACGCGCACTGGCAGTCTTGCTCGTGATCGTCGTCCTTCCCGAAGCCGACACGCTCCTCGGCCCGTGGATCGACGGTGCCCACCGCGCCGTGTTGCACAACCTCACTATCCCCATCGTAGCAGGGGTCTGGCTCACCTGGGACACCCGCCTGCGCGCTCGAGAGCGAAGCTGGATTCGTCGTCGCTGGGGCGCGTGGGGCGTTCGCGTCGCGTGGGTCGCACTCTTCGTCCACCTGTTCGCCCACGTCCTGCTCGATTACGCCCACCTCGAGGGGATCAACGCGTTCTACCCCCTCTACGATACGTTCGTCCGACTCGAGGGGAAACTGTACCTCTCGAGTGCCGACGGGATCGTCCAGACGTTCGTGGAGTTCCAGACCGACCCGACGACGGGAGAAACGACCCGGGACGTCGGGGCAGTCGGGACGACGGCGGACACCCACGTGGCCAATCCCGTCGAACTCTCGCCGGAACCGGAGCCCGACGATCCGCTTCTGGTGCCGATCGCCGAGAGCGGCTGGCAGCTATATCTCGCGCTCTCGGGGCTGTTCGTGCTGGTCGCGCGGCGGTTTCAGGACCGTCGCGAGTACGAGGAGTGATCGGACGGTTCGGTCGGGATCAGTTGCTGTAGTTCCCGCAGAACGCATCGGCCACATCGATAGGCCGGGCGTACTCCCGGTACGGTCGCCGTAGCGGTCCCGGTAGGCGCACATAGTCACCCTCGAAACGATCCGAAACGAAACACGCACGTCGATACTCGACTCCCAGCCGCCACGTCGAGAGACCGGGGATTCGTCGGTACGTCGACTCGAGACGACTGCGCAGTGGAGGATTTTTCGCGGGAAACCCGACGATTCGAGACGCAGTCGAGCCGTCGGTAGCGGGACCAGTCGGGTGTCATCGACCCCGTTTTCGTGACAGGAAAACAATACGAAGACGGCGTCGTGGTCCCTGAAAAACGCCCTGTCACTGCCGGCAGCCCAGTCATCCGATCACGTGTGGACTCCCCTCGAGCATGGAGCGCCGAGCGTATCTGTCGACGATGGCATCGATGGCAGGCGTGCCGATTTCGTATCAACTGGCCGAAGACGGAGACGACACCGACGACGGCGGTGGCGACGCTGACGACGAGGCCGGGAACGGGGATCCCCTGGGACCCACCGACCTCGTCGGAACGTTCGACGACTTCGAATCCCTCGAGTCGTGGCGTGCCTACCAGGACATCGGGTCGATTTCGGCGGCGACCGACTACGTCGCTACGGGAACGCAGTCTGCACTCCTCGAGTCGAGCGAGGAAGACGGGCAGGTTCGCGTCCGTCGGGAACTGGACGAACCGATCGACGTCCGGGGCGTCGCACCAGGTCTCGCGGTGGCTGCCGACCGGTCAGCGAGGGTTCGCATCCAGTTGCAAGACAGCGACGGCCACTACGTCGAGTTCAGCCGACAGGTCAGGGAGGGGATGCCGTTCGTTCGCGACAACTTCGGGCTGACCCGCGTCAGCGGCGAGCCGGACCTCACGGACGTCGTCACACTGCAGATCGTCAGCTGGTTCGGGGAGGGGCAACTCTGGATCGACGACTTCTATTTCGTGCCGACCGTCGGGACGGGAACCGTCCTCCTCCAGTTCCACGGCGGCTACGAGTCCCACATGGCAGCCGCCCAGATCGTCGACGACGCCGAGACCGATATCCCCGCGACAGCGTTCGTGCCAACCGACCGAATTCGGGAGACAGGAAGCGAGGAGACCGACGACGACCGACTGACGCTCGACCAGCTCGAGACTCTCTCGTCGGCCGGGTGGACGATCGGAAGTTACGGCGCCCGCGGAACCACGATCAGCGGCGCTGGCGAGGTCATGGAGCAGAATATCGTCGGTCCTATCGAGTGGCTCACCGACCGCGGCTTCGACGATGGCGCCCGGTTCCTCGCGGTTCCGGGCTCACGGTACTCTGCTGACTCCTACGAGGCGGTTCGCGAGCACTACGATCTGGCGTTTTCGGGGTGGGGGATCTCACAGGGGTATCCCGCCGACCCGCATCGCTGTGCGGTCGTCACCGACCCCAGCCCGGACCAGGCCGTCGAGCTCCTCGAGTGGACCGCCGCCCGCGGCGGCTTCACGTCGATCGCGTTTACCACGTTCGACAGCGAGGACGATCGCGAGGCGCTCGAGGACCTCGTCTCCCGGATCGACGAGCTGGTGACACAGGGCCTGTTGCAGGTGGCGACGCCAGGCCAGCTACTCGCCGGTGCCAGCGAACTCGAGGCCGACCTCGAGGAACGCGCTGGCGAGGCCGAGGTCGGCGACGACGTCGTCGACGATCCAGACGAACAGGCGATCGAGGACGACGAGACGGAAGACGCCGTCGATCCCGACGAGGAAGTGATCGAAGAAGCCGAACGAGACGCAGTCGAGGGCACCGATCAGGAGCCAGATCGAGACGCGGGTGCGGACGAGAGCACGGGCCCGGAGTCAGAACCTGAAACGGAGTCGGGAGCGGAGACGGAACCGGGTCAGCCCACCGACAGCGGCGACGGTGGCGAACTCGAGGTAACCGAAAACGACGTCATCGGTGAGACAGATGAGGAGTCACCGGGGGACGCATCCGAAGCGGCGGACCGCGGATGGGACGAGATCGGTCCCGGAGAAGGGCTCCGCAACGGTGGCTGACCACGATTCGGACTGACTCGGTGCGCTCACGGATCACTCACTCCCCGTTCGGATTCGCGGATCTCACCTCCGCAGTCGTGTCGAATCGCGCGTCGCTCCCGAAACAGTTTACGAGGACGGCACGACCGTAATCGGCCGCTTCCGATCGATCGCCGACTCGAGTTCGTCCGCGATCGCACTGCCCCTCGAGACCTGAATCTCGCACACGTACCTTTTTCTCGTCGGGTTCGCTCTCAATGGTCGCTCACCACTCCTCGAAAAATCTACGCTAAAAAGCCGCTCGCTCCCGACGGTCGCTCGCGGTACAGTTTACGAGGACGGCACGACCGTAATCGGCCGCTTCCGATCGATCGCCGACTCGAGTTCGTCCGCGATCGCACTGCCCCTCGAGACCTGAATCTCGCCGCCGCGGCTCACGGTGGCGGTGAAGAGGTACTCGCCGCCGGCCTGGACCTCGACGGTCTCGCCGTGGTTCCCGTCGACCGGGATGACGATGTGTCTCGAGGTGACTTCGGGCGTGACCATCTGGCCCGCCTGTGAGCCAGCACCGCCACCGCCTCCACCGCCGTTGGCGCTCGCACCGCCGGCACTCGTGCCGTGGTGTGGGTTCTCGTCGTGGGTTCGGACGTCGATATCGATTCCGAGGCGGTTCTCGACGTCGGTGATCCGACCGCCGCCTTTGCCGATGACACTCGAGATGTCGTCCTGTTCGACGTAGACGACGGCCCTGTCCTGGCTCTTGAGTTCGACGTCGACGTAGCCGCGGGCGATCGAGCGGATCTCGCGTTCGATCTCCTGTTTGGCGATGCGGTCGACGCCGGATTCCTGGGCGGGGCCGCCCTCTTCGTCTTTGAGGGGGACGGTGACGACCTGGCGGTTGAACGTGTAGATCTCGTACTCGGGTTCGCCGGTCTCGAAGTTCGTGACCTGGATGACGGGGCGGGCGAGGTCTTCCTCGGTGAGGCCAGCGGGGACCTTGACCTCCGTCCGGACGTCGTAGACGGTGTGGACCTCACCGGCGTCGACGTAGACGACGGTGTCGACGACCTGCGGGATCATCCCGAGTTCGACCCGGCCGACGAGGCGCTGGAGGGCGTCGATCGGTCGCGTGGCGTGGACGACGCCGATCATCCCGACGCCTGCCAGACGCATGTCCGCGAAGACCTCGAAGTCGTCGGTCTTCCTGACCTCGTCGTAGATGGTGTAGTCGGGCCGGACCATCAGCAGGGCGTCGGCGGTCTTGGCCATCTCGCCGCCGAGTTCGGTGTACTGGGTGATCTCGGGGCCGACCTGGAGGTCTCGCGGTTTCTCCATCGTCTTGACTGCGTAGTCGTGCTCGGAGATGAAACGGGCGACCGCCTGCGCGAACGTCGACTTCCCCGCCCCGGGCGACCCCGAGATCAGGACGCCGCGCTGGCGCTCGAGCAGCCGCTCTTTCAACTCGTCGGCGTTCTCGTAGTCCTCGAGGTCGGTCTGGGCGATGGGTCGAACGGCCGTAATCTCGATGCCGTCGGCGAACGGTGGGCGGCCGATCGCGATCCGGTAGTCCCGGAACTGGACGATCTTCATGCCCGGCTCGGAGAGTTCGATGAACCCCTCGGCGGACTCCTTCGCGCCGTCGACGACCTCGCGGGCGTACTCGTCCATCGTCCCCTCGTCGAGTGGCTCGTCGGCGATCGGCTCGTAGTGCATGTCGCCGAGAGCGCCCCGCTTTGCCATCGGCACTGCGCCCGTCTTGAGGTGGACGCTCATCGTACTCTCGTCGAAGTAGCCCTCGACGGAGAGCGTGCCCACTTCACGAGTCTCCGGCGAGACGTGCTCGACCTCGAGACCCTTGGCCTCGGCGACTTCGGCCTGGACGACGTCGCTCGTGACGAACGTGGCTCCCAGTTCCTCCGCGAGGTCGCGAATCACGGCGTCGATCTCGCCCTCGGAAGCGTGACCGCGTTCGATCGCGCTGGGACGATCCCCGACGTACTCGAGGTCGATCGCCCCGTCGTCGGCCAGGTCGGCGAGCCGTTTCAGCTCCTCCAGGCCGTCCCATCCGGTCTCGATGCCGTCGTTGGCCTGCGCCTCGAGTTCTGCGACCACGGCCTCCGGTACCGAAATCGTCGCTCCCTCGAACTGCCCGTCTTCGATCGCCGTCGAGACGCGACCGTCGATGACCACGCTCGTATCCGGCACGACGTTCATGTCGGTAAATTCGGAGCCAGCGCGTAAAAGGGTGCGGGAGACGATCGAACGGCACTCTTGTACGACCCCTGTGAACCCCCACCACGATACCGTGACGGGAACGGTGGAGTTTCGAAGGAATCCTGTCCGCCGAGAATTTTCCGATTCGTTTTAGGAACGAAAGCGAGAGCGTCCGGTATGGACCCGGAGGAGACGTTTGGACGCGGTGGACTGAACGAATACGTCGACGTCGCGCAGCTGGTCGAAAACGTCGGACTCGACGACGATGAGATTGCCTGGCGAAAGGAGTTCGTCGGCTTCGACGAAACCGACGCCGAACGGCTGGCCGACCTCGAGCCGCTTCTCCGGGCGAACAGCGACCGGATCGCCGACGACTTCTACGACAACCTGCTGGCCCACGACTCCGCTCGGGAAATCGTCGGCCGTTCGCCGAAGGGCGTCGAGGCACTCAAGGAGACCCAGCGAGACTATCTCGTCTCGCTCGCAGGCGGCGAATACGACCGGCGGTACTTCGAACAGCGCGCCCGGATCGGCAAACTTCACGAACTGCTCGACATGCCGCTGAAACACTACCTCGGGCAGTACGGCGTCTACTACGACCTGCTGCTCGAGCAGTTGAACGAGCGGATTCAGCAGCAGGTCGTCGACGCCGTCGAAGAGTGGGCCGCCGAACAGGACGACGCGGGCGGACTCGGTGGACTGGCCAGCGCGCTCGGGTTCGGTGGCGAGACGGAACAGGACGGGCTCGAGGCCGGGTTCGAGGCGACCATCCGGGAGGCGATCGACGACGGAATGATGGACGTCCTCGCGCTGTTGCGGATCGTCAACCTCGACATGCAGGTCGCCGCCGACACTTACGTCGACGCCTACGCCCAGCGACTCGAGCGGGCGATCGAGCGCCAGCAGCGACTGGCAAAAGACGTCGAGACCGACGTGCAGGGACCGATCGGAGAACTCCACGAGGCGAGTCAGGTCGTCGCCGGGCGAGCGGAAGCGATCAGCGATCACACCTCGACGCAGGCAGTCGCCGTCGACGACGTGGCGGCGGAACTGGCCGAGGTGAGCGCCGCCGTCGAAGAGATCGCCAGTGCTGCCACAGAGGTCCACCAGGAGAGTACGCGAACCGAGCGACTGGCGGCCGCGGGCGTCGATTCGGCCGACGAGACCGTCTCCGAACTCGCAGCGATCGAGGCCGCGACCGACCGGGCTGCAGAGGCAGCAGCCAGACTCGAGGCCCGAACCGACGAGATCGACGCAGCACTCGAGCGACTCGAGGACGTCACCGAACGGACGTCGATCCTCGCGAAGAACGCAAAGATCGAGGCCAGCCGGTCGACCGGCGAGGGGGCCGGTCCGATGGCCGTCATCGCCGACGAGGTCGAGTCGTTCGCCGCCCAGACGCGCACCGACGTCGAGGCGATCGAGGCGGCCGTGACGGCCGTTCGAGAGGAGGCCGACGAGGCCGCAGCCGCCACCGAAGACGCTGCCGAGCGGGTCGACCAGGGAACCGACCGAGTGCGCGAGACGATCGGCTCGCTCGAGACGATCCACGAGGCGGCGAGCGAAACGGCCGCGAGCGTCGAGGACGTGGCGACGGCGACCGACCAGCAGGCCCGGAACGTCGAACGGGCTGCCAACACCGTCGACGAAATCGCCGATACCGCCGATCGCGTCGCTGCCGCCGCCGAGTCGGTCGCCGCCGCCAGTCAGGAACAGACCGCCAGTCTCGCAGCCGTCGACGAAACGGTCTCGCGGCTCACCGACGACGAAGACGTCTCCGCGATGTACGCCGGCCCGGTGGAGAACCTCGAGCGGTAAACGCTCTTTCCCCTCGAGTGCGTCGTCGCGGGTATGAGCAGTGAACTCGTAGCGCTGACGCGCGATCTCGCGTCGATTCCGAGCCACGACGACGAGACGGCAGTCGGCGACGCCATCGAGGAGTGGCTCCGCGCGGAGACGAACGCGACGGTCCGACGGGACGACGTCGGCAACGTCATCGCTCGCCGGGGAGCGGGCGACCCGTCGCTCGCACTCGTGGGTCACCACGACGTCGTCGAACCCACCGACGAGCAGGTGCGGATCGACGACGACGGCGAGTACGTCGTCGAGGAACGCGACGGCCGTCTCTACGGCCGCGGGACGGCAGACATGAAAGGCGCAGTCGCCGCGGCCATGCTCGCGTTCCGCGACAGCGAGGTTCCCGGCACCTCGAGCAGTCCAGAGCCGTCCGGCGACGGCGACCCGGCGGGTGAACTCGTCTTCGCCAGCTTCGTCGGCGAGGAAGTCGGCGGCGTCGGCGCACGGCACGCCATCGAGGAGGGCTTCGCGCCCGACTACGCCATCGTCGGCGAGGGCTCGACCGGTTACTCGAGCCCCGGAACGACCGACGTCGCCGTCGCCCACAAGGGTCGCCGCGGGAGTACGATCGAGGCGACCGGAAGCGCCGCCCACGCGAGCGAGATCGGCGAGGGCGAAAACGCCATCTACCGGGCCACGGAGGCCGTCTCGATCGTCCGGAACCTCGCCGAATCACCGCCGGGCGTCGAGATCGCGGGGGAAGCACTCGAGGGGAGCCTGACGGTCACCGAAATCGAAGGCGGGACCGCGATGAACGTCGTTCCCGACCAGTGTACGGTGACGATCGACGAGCGGACGGTTCCGGGCGAACGCGCGCCGCTCGAGCGCGTCGAGGACGTCGAGGGCGTCTCCGTGCGCGTCGACCAGGACGTCCCGCCGATGCGGTGTGGCGACGACGCGTTCGCCGAGACGGTGCTCGAGGCCGCCGACGCCGCCCAGGCGGAGACGCCGGAACTCGTGACCAAGCCGCACGCGACCGACGCCGGCTGGCTTTCCGAGGCCGGCACCGAGTGCGTTATCTGCGGTCCCGCAGAGCCCGGCGAAGCCCACACGGCGGACGAAAGTGTGTCGGTGGCGGTGCTCGAGCGCTGTTCCGAGACCTACCGGCGGGTAGCGGAGACGTGGCTGTGGTAGGGAGTAGTCTCGGAGTTTTCGGGAGAAATGGTCGAGGCCACCGCCTCGAGCCGACCGGTCGCCGTCGTGTGTGACCGACGGTGATCCGATTCGCTACGGTCGGGGACGGGTCGAGCGCGTCACGGCAGCGAACAGCGTCGCGACGACGAGCATCACGGCGACGGTTACGAGAACGCCGAATCCGGGGACGCCATCGGTTCCGTCTTCGGCGGCTCCACCCTCGTCGGCCGCGTCGTCGCCAGTCCCGTCCTCGTCCGTCTCGGCGTCGACCGTCACCGTACCGACCTCGAGGTCGCCGACGCGAACGTCGAACACGCCGGGTTCGTCGAACGTGTGCGTGAACGTGACGAGGCGTTTCTCATCCGGCTCGAGAGAGACGGTCTTCGTCGTCACGACCGTCCCGTCGACCTCGAGGAGGAGGTCGATCTCGTCGGGTGTGCTGCGGTCGTTTGTGACCGTCGTTTCGATCGTTAGCTCCTCGCCGGCCGACGGCTCTGTGGGCGAGATCGACGGTGCGTCCACCTCGAGACCAGGGCGATCTGCGGCGAGGGCGAACGCCGAGAAGTGGGGCGTCTCGGCTTCGTAGGTGACGGTATCCCACATGTCACCGGGGTACGCCTCCTCCCACGTGTCACCGGGAAAGAGGTCCTCGGCAGTTTCGGCCTCCTCCCACGTGTCGCCGGGGAAGAGATCTTCGGCTGTCTCGGCTTCCTCCCACGTGTCGCTGGGGAAGAGATCTTCGGCTGTCTCGGCTTCCTCCCACGTGTCGCCGGGGAAGAGCGCGTCCGGATCGTCGACGCCTGCTTCCTCCCAATGATCACCTGGGAAGAGGTCCTCGGCCGTCTCGGCTTCCGCCCAGTGATCACCCGGGAAGAGATCTTCGGCCTTCTCGGCTGCTTCGATCCGCTCCTCGGGGAAGAGCGCGTCCGGATCATCCACGCCTGCTTCCTCCCAATGGTCTCCCGGGAAGAGGTCCTCGGCTGTCTCGGCTTCCGTCCAGTGATCGCCCGGGAAGAGATCTTCGGCCGGCTCGGTTTCTGCCCAGTGATCGCCCGGGAAGAGCGCTTCGGGATGGTCGGCACCAGCTTCCTCCCACATGTCGCCAGGGTAGGCAGCGATTTCTGTCTCGCGTTCGACCCACTCCCCGTCGACGTCGTGGTACAGCGTCACGTCCTCGGGCTCGAGCCCACGCTCTTCCAGTTCGTCGGCCGTGACGACGAACTCGAACGTCGCGTTTTCGATCTCGTCGCGCTCGAGCGAGGACTCCACCTCGAGCGCCTGCAAGAGCGCTGCGTCGTCCGGCAACTCGTCGACGTCGTCCGAGAGGTCGTCGCTGGTTACCACCGTCACGTCGAAGTCGGTGTCCGTCGCGGGCGTCACCGCGAGCTGGGTGAGCGAGGTGTCGTCGGTCCCGGCGCCGTCCTCGAGCGAGATCGCGGTCGGTTCGTGTGCGACCGCGTCCGTCACCGTGACGGCTGCGCCGGACTCGAGCGGGTCGACCGAGATTACTGGTTCGGATACCGGATCGAGCGGCGGAAGCGACGACGGGCCGGATATCGAACCGGATGGTACTGAAGGGGTCGGCGACTGGGACGATTCCTCGTCCGCGGTGACCGTGACGGTACCCGCCTCGAGGCCGTCGACGTGAACGTCGAACTCACCAGTCTCGTCGAAGGTGTGGGTGAACGTGACCTCCGTCGTGGAGCCTCCGTCGACCGAGACCGTTTCGGTGGCCTCGACGTCGCCGTCGACCTCGAGTTCGGCGGTGTGCGTTCCGACCGCGTCGCCGTCGTTCGCGATCTTTACGGTGATCGTTACCGACTCGTCCGCTTTGAGTTCGTCATCACTGAGTGTCGCGGAGGCGACCTCGAGGTCAGGGGAAACGAGACCGTCGCCGTCGCGCAACGCGTAGAACGTGTCGTCGTCGCTAGCGAAAACGTTCGCCCCGAGGTAGACGGTATCCCCAGTTACGACGGGCGAGGTGAACATCGTACTCGAGTCGTCCGGGTCTCGGAGTTGGGTCGATTCCAGTAGATCACCGCTCTCCGCATCGAGCGTGTAGACGTTGCCATAGTAGTCGGTGGCGTACACGCGCCCGTCGACGACGGCTGGCGAGCCGTCGATTCGGTGCGCGAGCTCGAAGGTCCACTTCTCTTCGTTGGTCGTCGCGTTCAGTGCGACTACGTGGTATTCCGAACCAATTCCAGCCTCGCTATTTCCGAAGTACACCGTTTCGTCGACGACTGTCGGTGCGGTCTTGCTCCCTTCCCTATCGTCTCTCCATTCCTCGGACTCCGTCTCGACGTTGATCGCGTACATGTACCCGCTGGTCGCGCCACCTCCACCGAGATAGAGCGTATCGTCTTCCACGGCTGGCGAGCCGTCCGCTTGAGGCCAGAACGTTGGCGAGAATACCTCGGTCCCGTCGTCGACATCGAAACCACGGACGTACCCACCGCGACCCCTGTGGTCGTCAAATCCGGCACCGACGTAGACGACGCCGCCAGCCACCGTCGGGGCGGGAGGGGTGCCGGAATTGTGTCCGGAGGTCGCGTTCCACTGTTCGGCCCCGTCGGTGGCGTCGTGTGCGTGTAGACCGTTTCCGACGTGAGCGAACACGTACCCATCGGAGATCGCTGGCGTGGACACCGCCTTTGCGGACTCCGTAAACCCACCGACGTCGAACGTGTGCGCCCACACCTCGTCGCCGGTGTCAGCGTCAATCGCGAAGAGGCCGCCGCTGTCGTTTCCAACGTAGACCACGC
This sequence comes from Natrarchaeobaculum aegyptiacum, assembly GCF_002156705.1. NCBI lineage: Archaea > Methanobacteriati > Methanobacteriota > Halobacteria > Halobacteriales > Natrialbaceae > Natrarchaeobaculum > Natrarchaeobaculum aegyptiacum. The sequence goes on along the minus strand of NZ_CP019893.1, from coordinate 1,991,787 downwards.
CCTGGTCTACGACGGGCGACGAGTCAACACCATCTCCGATCTCCAGCGACCAGTTCTCGTCGCCATCGTCCGCGTCCAGCGCGTAGACGGATCCGTCGTTGCTACCCACGTAGACAACATCGTCAACGATAGCGGGGCTCGAGTGTACGTGATCGTCCAGTGCGCTCCACGCCGTCGACAGTTCGTCTTCAGGTCCCGACGCATCGATCGCTCCCGTGTTGGTGGTGTCGGACTGGTACTGGGGCCAGCCGTCCTCGGTCTCCCCGTCGGCGACCACGCCTGAAATCCCGCCCACAAGCGCTACCATCGCTATCAGCAGAATCGACAACACGACCCTCGTCCCTCGATCCGGTTTCAACCATCCACCTGATCGTGCCGACCGACACTTTCGCGACGGCCCTAGTTCAGAACTGCTCCGAAACATGTCAGAATCCCTCCAGAAACGTTCCGAGTTGCGCAAACAGCCCGAACGCGTCCCAGACGTCGGTCGATTCCACGAGTCGGCCGTCCGCCACTCGAGAGACGCACACCCCGTCGACCTCGAGCGAGCGACCAGTTGGCGCGATGCCGAAGATATCTCCCTCGTGGGTCCCTCTCGCGGTGTAGGCGATGATCACCGCGTCGCCGTCGACGTACGTCTCGCGCACGGTCTTGGTCATGTCGGGCGTGCCCGTCCGAACCGTCTCGACCCACTCCCGCAGCGCCGCCGGCCCCTCGAGTAAGTCCGGAAGCACCGAATCGGAGTGGACGTAGTCGTCGGTTACCAGTTCGTCGATCAGTGCAAGGTCACCCCCGCTCCAGACCTCCCGCAGTAACTGGAGGGCTGGACTCGCGGTCGAACCTCGATCGCCATCTGGAGACATTCTCGAGAGATTATCACTCCCGTCTAAATCATAAATATAACCAGTATAATACTATTGTAAAATTGGCTTCTGTAACCTGATACAGTCTCCATCGTAAGAGACGCCCAGATGTACTCGAGAGCGAGCGCGCGCCGGGACGTCCGGTGCCAGTTTTCCGCGCTCGAGCGGTCGACTGGTGATCGACAGCAGACGATGCCCGCCGACCCGCACAGGATACCGGCTCGATTCTCGCCGAATCCACATCAGCAACCAGTTACTTCGTTGCTGGTTTTTCACGGTCGTAGCCTCTCAGCAACTCTCCGAGAGATCCGATTACCTATAACTTATCCTACTGTATAATAATACAGACCTGTCTACCAAACATTAATATCGGCTAGCGTATGATACAGGTGCCATGGTACTCCACTTCGGCAAAGCAACGGGCATCTTCCTGAAGACGCTCCCGTGGGTTGCGCTGCGGTTCGTCGTCGGCGCGGCGTTCGCGCTGCTCGCGGTCCTCTGGTTCGGGATCATCCTGTGGCTCGTGTTCGGCTCGATCGGCGTCTCCGGGCTGGTCGGGGTCGTGGTCCTGCTCGTCGCCACCGTGGTATTCGGCGGGCTCGTCACGCTCCTTCGGCGGTACGTGCTCTACCTGGTAACCGCGGGACACGTCGCTGTCATCGCCCACGCCGTCGACACGGGCGAGGTACCGGACAACCAGCTCCAGTTCGGCAAACAGCAGGTAACCGACCGGTTCGTCGAGGCCAGCGCGCTGTTCGCCGTCGACCAGGTTATCAAGACGGTCATCAAACAGTTCAACCAGGCCGTCGCTTCGATCGGCCGAATGGCCGACTTCGTCCCCGCGCTCAAACAGCTCGTGGCCATCGTCACCCAGGCGATCGGCCTCGCGGCGTCTTACATCGACCAGGCGATCCTCGCACACATGTTCCTCCACGACGAGAAGGGCACCTGGACGGCCGCCCGCGACGGACTCGTCCTCTACGGAAAGACCTGGAAACCCGTCCTCGGCTCGACGCTGCTGATCGTCGTCGGGTTGCAGGGCACGGCGCTCCTCTTCGCCGGCGGCCTCGCGCTCGCCTCCGGCGTACTCGGTGGATTCGGGACCGTCCTCGAGACAGCCGTCTGGCTCGTCGTCGGCGGGATCGTCGCCGTCGGCTATTTCGGCGTCCTCTCCCCGTGGATCAAGACCGTCGTGATCACGACCTACCTCGTCGAAGCGGAGGGCAAGACCCCCGACAGCGACACGATGGACTACATCGCCGACCGCTCGAGCGAGTTCGCCGACGTGGTCAGGAAAGCAGAAGCCGAGGACGATCCGTCGCCGGGCCGGGTCGACGAACGGCACGACGAGGAGCCCACGGTGGGCACGCCAGGATAGGTCGGGTCAGTCGTCTTCGGCCGCTTTTTCGGCTTCGTCCTGAGACTCACCCTCGTTCTCGCTCCCGGCCTCGAGTCGGTCCACGGCCTCGAGTCGGTCCAGACGACGTTTGAGCACGTACGAGACGCCCCCGAGACTCGCCAGACTGGCGGTCACGCCCATCCCGGGGACGCCGTCGAGGTCGACCTCGACGAGTTCCTGCTGGCCACCCTCGTCGGCCGCGGTCTCGGCCAGTTCGCGCTCGAGTTCGGCGGCCGACCGGTCGGCACCGTTCGTCCCGTCGCCATCGTCACCGCTCCCGACGTCGGGCGGCGTCGTGGGCGTCTCCGCCGCGGCCGCAGTGGCCGCCCACCCGTCGTGGTGGCCCAGCGTCCCGAGTTCGACCCGGGAGTCCACGCTCGAGCCGTCGCCGGCTCCCTCGAGTGCGTAGAGGGTTCCGTCGTCGCTCCCGACGTAGACGACGCCGTCGACGACCGTCGGTGAACTCCAGACGTCGTCGCGTGTCTCGTACGCCCAGACTACGTCACCGGTGGCCGCCTCGAGTCCGTAGACGGTGCCGTTCGTGTTGCTCGCGTAAACCACGCCGTCGGCGACCGTCGGCGAGGCGTGGAACTGCCAGTCGTCTGTATCGTCCGAGCCGTCGACGGCGAACGACCAGCGCTCGGTTCCGGTGGCGGCGTCGACGGCGTAGAGGACCGCCTCGGTCGGGTCGTCGGCGACCCCGTAGGTTTCGTCGTCGGTCCCCACGTAGACCACGCCGTCGTGAACCGTGGTCGCCGAGATGACGTGCGCGTCGGGGTCGGTGAACTCCCACTCGAGTGAGCCGTCGGTTGCCGACAGCGCGTACAGCGTCGAGTCGTCGCTGCCGACGTAGGCGACGCCGTCGACGACGGTCACCGCGGAGTTGACCCAGAGGCCGGTTCGATACCGCCACACGAGGGAGCCGTCCGCGGCGGCGAGCGCGTAGACGTGGCGGTCGTGGCTCCCGACGTAAACGATCCCGTCGACCACCGTCGGCGCGGTCGTGACGATATCCCCCGTCGTGTAGCGCCACCGCTCCGTGCCGCCCGCGGCGTCGATCGCGTAGACGTTCCCGTCCTCGCTGCCGACGTAGACGATGCCACCGACTCGCGTCGGCGAGGAGTTGACGTAGGACCCGGTCTCGAACCGCCAGCGCTCCTCGCCCGAGGCGGCGTCGATCGCGTAGACGTTCCCGTCGGTGCTTCCCACGTAGACGTCGCCGTCGACGACCTGGGCGTCGGAGCGCACCTGCGCGCCGGTCTGGAACGACCACTGTGGACGGCCGGTGTCGGTGTCGATCGCGTGGACGGCCCCGCTCTCGTCCCCGACGTACACCACGCCGTCAACGACCGTCGGCGAGGACTCGACGAACCCTTGCGCCGTGAAGGTCCACCGAACGTCCCCCACGTTTTCGGCGTTGACGGTCCCGACCGTCGTCACGAACCCCGCGGCGGCCAGACCCGCGGCGATACCCGTCCGGAGCACTCGTCGCCGGGAGAGCCCACCCCCTCGAGAGCAGGCCGAGAGGTCGGTACGGTCGTGGGAACGAGCGTCGGGGCGAACTCGAGCGCGTGATCGGCCTGCGGCCGATTCTGAACGCGCGTCCGTCATTGACACTCCCCTGGACTGGTTCGTCGTCGGCTGTCGTTTTCCGTTCGTCTGCGTCGGTTCCGACCGTCCGTTGGTTGCGTCTGGCTCGAGCGCCATTGTGTATCGAGCGCCACTCGCTGGATTCGCAATAAGCATAATCTGTACGACAGTACAGTCAGAAAGCGGACAGTACGGGGAAGTTCAGTCGGTGCTCGTCGCTGACGACAGTTCCTGGACCACGTCGACGACCGCGAGCGTCTCGTCGAGGGTGAGTCGCAGTCGATCACCGTCGCAGGGGATCGTGACCCGAATGCGGTACGGGTCGGTCTCGAGGAGTTCAGTCTCGAGCGTCTGAGCGCGCCGGAACGTCTCCCATGCGGTAAAGTCGTGGACGATTCCGCGGTCGTGGTAGAACGCCGTCACGCTCGGGTGAGCGAGGATGGCGATCGTGAGCGGGCCACGGGCGACCGACTTACACTGGTGACAGCGTTCCGCGACTTCGATCGCGTGCTGGCGGTGACAGTGCGGGCAGCCACCCCCCTCGCGCGGTTCGTGGTCGTCACAGACGTCGAGCGATTGCTCGACCGCGCTCGAGCAGTCGGGGCAGACGCCGTCGATGAACGATCGGATCCGGTTGAGATTGTATCGGAGCGTGGCGTGAAACACCTCCTCAGGGGTCCGGTCCGTGAGGCCGGACGGCGGAACGGCGAAGGTAAAGAGGACGCCGTCGTCACCCGTCGCATCTTGCCAGATTCCCGGACACTGGCTACAGGAAGCGGCGAGGTGGTGGTTGTCGTAGTCGATCACGACGGGGGCACCACAGCGGGGACAGGGCTCGTCGACCTCGACGCTGTCGAGTCGCAGTTTCTCGCCGACCGTCCCCGCGACGACGGATCGAGCGATCTCGAAACCGGCCTCGGTGAGTTCGTACCCCGCGTCCGTCCGGCGGACGAAGTGGTCGGTGAGTTGCTCCAGGTGGTAGTTGAAGTTCCCGGAGTCACCGTAGCCGACAGCCTCGTACAGCTCCGAGAACGAGACGGCGGTATCCCCGTCGTACAGATCCGCGAACTTGACGACGTTGGCCGGGTCCTCCGGTTCGTACAGCTCCCACAGCGTCCGGACGATCTCGAAGCGCGTCTCGTTACCGAGGACGGCGAAGGCGTCCCCCGGTGGGAGGGTGCTCGAGTCGTCACGTCCCCCTCGTGACATGGTCGCAGATACCACTAAGACATGTAAAGTGTTCCGCTCGAGAGGACGCAACCACTCGAGCGACGATATCCGCGCACTGACGGCGCTATGGGAGACGCGTCAGGAGATCGGGCGCTAGAGACACGTCGGGGCACCCGCCGTTGGTCACTCGAGCGGGACGACGTCGCCGCCTCCACACTCCTGACAGACCTCCCTGTCCGCGTAGAAGCGTTCGCCGCAGCTCTCGCAGGGGTATTCGGCCTCTTCGTCTGCGGCGCGTTTCGCCTCGTGCGTGAACTCGCCGACTTTCCGCCCGAGGTCTTCGAAGAAACCCATTATTCCTACAGAACGGCCGAATCTGATAAGCGTTCACCGCCAGGGGGCCATCCTGGCGCAATTCGAATCCTCACACGCCGGGAACGCCGACGGCCTCGAAGCCGGTGACCCCGACCACCGCGAGAACGTACAACACGATGAGGACGGTGACCCAGGCGACGAGGCCGATCATCGCGGCCGCGGTCCACTCGCCGGGGTACCGGACGTTGATCACCGCGACGTACGCGACGAGCGCGAGCAGGGGACCCAGCAGGGGTATCCACCCCACCAGGAAGCCGACGACCGCCCAGACGATCGCCCCGATGAGTGCGGTGACGATCGCGTGATCGTAGTCGTCGGCACCGACGATGACGCGCGCTCCGACGTAGATTCCCAGTGCACCGATCAGCAGGCTGACGGCGAACACGATCGCGGATGCGAGAACCATAGCACCCGAGAACACGTCAGGAAGGGGGAACCGTTCGTGGCTTGCACGTTCCACTCTCGTGATGGGCGCTGCCCGACCTCGGAATGGCTGATAGATCGTCGAGCCTCGCGTGAGTCTCCGAAACCACGACGTTGATACGCCCACGGCTGGTGTACTGGCCCATATGGCGACCGACGACACCCAGCGCGACCCAGCCGCCGAGGCAGACGGCGACGAGACCGCCCAGCCGGACGCCTACGAGGCCTTCGAAGACCGCGTCCGCCGCATCTCGAACGTGAGCGCCGCCGCCGGCGTCCTCCAGTGGGACCAGGAAGTCGTAATGCCCGACGAGGGGACGCCCGCACGCGCCCAGCAACTCTCGACACTCTCCTCGATCAGCCACGAACTGCTCACGGACGAAGAGACCGGCGACCTGCTCGCAGCGCTCGAGGACCGCGACGCAGGCGATGGCGAGGCCGCCGACAACGAAGCCGACGACGGGACGCTCGAGGGCGACCAGACCGCCGTCGTCCGCGAGGTCCGCCGGGAGTACGACCGTGCGACGAGCGTCCCCGAGGAACTCGTCGCCGAGATCGCCGAGACGACGGCGAACGCCCACCCCGTCTGGAAGGAGGCCACGGAGAACGACGACTTCGAGACCTTCGCGCCCACGCTCGAGAAGCTGGTCGATCTCAAGCGGGAGTACGCCGAGTGCATCGACCCCGACGCCGACCCATACGAGGTCCTGTTCGCCGACTACGAACCCTACATCGACCTCGAGACCGCAGAACGGGTGCTCGAGCGCCTGCGCGACGAACTCGTTCCCCTCATCGAGCAGGTCGAGGCGAGCGCGGTCGACCTCGAGACCGACGCCTTCGCAGGCCAGTTCGACGACGACGATCAGGAAGCGCTCGCGCGAGACGCCCTCGACGCGCTGGGCTACGACTGGTCCCGCGGGCGACTCGACACCGCCCCGCACCCGTTCTCCTCGGGGACGCAGTTCGACGCCCGCGTCACGACGCGATTCGAAGCGGACGACCTCCTCGGGTCGCTCACCTCGACCATCCACGAGTTCGGCCACGCGAACTACACGCTCGGGCTGCCCGACGAGGGCTACGGCACGCCGCTGGGCGACGCCCGTGACCTCTCGGTCCACGAATCCCAGTCTCGCCTCTGGGAGAACCACGTGGGCCGGTCGGAGGCCTTCTGGGAGTACTTTCTCCCGACCGCCCGTGAGCGATTCCCCGAACTCGAGGACGTCAGCCCCCGCGAGGCCTACGAGTCGGCCAACCAGGTCTACGACGACAACCTCATCCGCGTCGAGGCGGACGAGCTCACCTACCACCTCCACATCGTCATCCGCTTCGAGATCGAACGCGATCTCATTTCGGGCGACCTCGAGGTCTCGGAGGTCCCGCAGGTCTGGAACGACAGGTACGAGGAGTACCTCGGCGTTCGTCCCGAGACCGACGCCGAGGGCTGCCTGCAGGACATCCACTGGTCTCACGGCAGCTTCGGGTACTTCTCGACGTACTCGCTTGGCTCCGTGCTCGCCGCCCAGCTCTACGCCGCGGCCGAAGCCGAACTCGGGGACCTCGACGACGATATCCGCGAGGGTGACTTCGACGCCCTCAACGGCTGGCTCCGCGAGAACGTCCACCGTCACGGCAAACGCTACACCACCCAGGAACTGATCGAACGCGCGACCGGGCAGGAGCTCACCGCCGATCCCTTCCTCGAGTACGTCACCGAGAAGTACGGCGCGCTGTACGATCTCGAGGCCTGACGAGGCGGCGAGCGGACGCGGTGTGTCTCGAATTCGGAGAATCGTTCCAGTCGAGGACCTGTCACCAGACAGTCTGATCACACAGACGGAGCGTTTTTGGTTCGATAGCCCCTGTTATCGGTCGATGATGGTGACGACCCACGCGCTGGTGGGGCTCCTGATCGCCCTGCCGGTCGTCTTCTTCGCACCCGATCACGCACCCGTCGCGCTCGCCGCGGGCGTCGCTGGCGGCATCCTCCCCGACTTCGACGTCGTCGCGACCCACCGGAAGACGTTCCACGCACCCGTCGTGGCCGCCGGCGGCGCGATCGCCGCTCTCCCGCTCGCGCTGCTTTCCCCGTCCGCACTGACCATCGCCCTCGCCGTGTTCCTCGCCGCCGCTGCACTGCACTGCTACGGCGACGTGCTCAGTTGCGGCCTCGGTGCCCGCCCGTGGGAGAACCCACCCTCCGATCGCGCCGTCTTCGACCACGTCCGCGGCCGCTGGGTCCCGCCACGTCGGGTGATCCCCTACGACGGCTCCCCGGAAGATCTCGCAATCGCCGGCGTCCTCGCAGTTCCGTTGCTGTTCACGCTCGAGGGCCAGTGGGAACTGCTGGTCAGCGGCCTGCTGGTCGTCTCGATCGGGTACACCGTGTCTCGAAAACGGCTCGAGCACGTCGCCTGCTGGGGAGTGCGATTCCTTCCAGCAGGGCTCAGGCGGTACGTGCCGGAACGGTACCTCGTCTGACCGGTCGGCCAATGTTCGTCCACAAAATACGGACGTTCTCAAACGCTCTTTCGGTCGAGAGGAAGTGAATGTCAAACTCACGGAAAGCATATGCCGACCCTCGTCGAAGAGTGATGCGACCGAACGGAGGTGGACGACGTGAGCGACATCGAACTCGTCAACAACCGCTGGGGCAGCCAGACCGTCGACGACCAGATCAGACGTCTCTTCGCCGAGGACGGGACGATCTACCTCGTGACGGGGTTTTTCACCTACAACGCCTACCATGCGCTCCGTTCTGAGATCGAGGATTTCCTCTCACGGAACCGTGACAACGAACTCGTGATCGTCGTCGGGCCAGCCGCAGACCAGTTCTCGCCGACCATCGCCCGCGAGTTACGGAGCGTCGACGACGGCGACCAGGTCCACCTCTACAAGTACCCCAACGGCTTCCTCCACGCGAAACTGTACGTCCGCACCGGCGAGAACCCCGCGGTCGTCATCGGATCGGCCAACCTGACGCAGGTCGCGTTCCGCCAGAACCTCGAGTTGAGCGCCTACGTCGAGTGCGACGGCCCCGAAGACGAGCGGCTCACGGTGTTTCTCGAGTGGATCGACGACCTGCTCGAGGTCTGTGAGCCGATTCGCCGACGAGACCTGTTCAAACCGATCATGATGAGCAAGACGCTCGTCAACTGGGCGAACAAGGGGAAGTTGCTGCCCTCTCGAGCCGTGTTCGCCCACCGTGCGGTGTACCTCGTCCTCGCGTATCTGGTGTGGCTGTTCCTGTTCGCCTGACTCGAGAGAGCGAAACATCGACGGTCCTGCACGTTCCACTGAGCGGTGACCATGACAGTAGCAGACAGGCTCGCAGGACAGGTCGCGGTCGTCACCGGCGCGAGTTCGGGCATCGGCGCGGCAACCTGCCACGGCCTCGCGAACGAGGGCGCAGATGTCGTCCTCGCCGCCCGGAGCGAAGACCGACTCGCCGAACTGGCCGACGACCTCGAGACCGAGTACGGCGTCGAGACGCTGGTCGTCCCGACGAACGTCCGCGAGGAAGCGGACGTCGAGACACTGATCGAGAAGACCGTCGAGAGCTTCGGCGGGGTCGACGTCCTCGTGAACAACGCGGGCCTCTCGCGTGGCAGCGACGTCGAGGACCTCTCGACTGTCGACTACGAGACGATGCAAGAGACCAACGTCGACGGCGTCTTCTACGCGACGCGAGCGGCGATCCCCCACGTCCGCGAGCGCGAGGGCCACCTGATCTTCGTCGGGAGCTTCGCCGGCCAGTACCCGCGGTCGTTCAACCCCGTCTACGCGGCCTCGAAGTGGTGGACCCGCGGATTCGCAAAGAGCGTCGCGGCGCAGGTCGGCGACGACGGCGTCGGCGTCACGGTCGTCAACCCCGCCGAGGTCCGCTCGGAGTTCGAGACCACCGACGGGGCGACGTTCGCCGAAGCATTCGAGGAGGGCGAGGCCAGCGAACCCGAGGAGGTCGCCGACGCCATCGTCTTCGCCGCGACGCGGGCTGGCTCGAGTATCAGCGAGATCGACGTCAACAGGCGCGACAAGTTCGCAGACGGGTTCTAGCCCGAGGGACCAATCCGTAATGGTGAGAGAGTGATAGACGGAACCGGGTACCGATGGAGATCGAGACGGAACCCGTCTTTCTCGTCCTCCCTGCGCTCGTGCTGGGCTTCGTCGGCATCGTGTTCGGTGGTATGGTCGGGCTCGGATTCGGGCTCGTGGTCGGACTGTGCATCGGCCTCACCGTCGTCACCGTGGAACTCGCCAGCCGGGTCGCCACGCTGGAAGCCCGGCTGGACGACCTCGAGGGCGAGTGACGACGAGCGGGCCATAGGCAGACACGGGGGTCGGAAACTCGAGCGTGACACTGCCGGGTGTGACCGCTTCCGTCGGGAGCGACTCCACTCGAGTATGCGACTCTCCATCCCCGGAATGCCCGGCGTCTACTACGACACGAACACCGGTTCGACGGCCATCGGCGTCGCGCTCACCGCCGCCGGCCGCTACGCACCCAAGCCGAAGGGGTACGCCATCCAGTTCCTGCCGTACCTCTGGTCGTTCGAGGTGGACCTCCGCGAGGTGCCGTCGGATCACCCGCTCCAGTACCTCCACCCAGAGGGAGCCCAGAGCCTCGGAACCCCCGGGCCCAGCGGCCCCGGTCGACCCGGTCGGTCCATCCGCGACGCTGGCGACGACGTAGAGGCCGTCCTCCGGTTCGTCTGGTCGGTCAACCGCGCTGTCGAGTCAGCGACCAACGACCTGCTCGGTCGCCCCACCGACACGGAGGGACTGACCATCGAGATTCAGGACGGCTCCATCACCGCCGACGGCGACGAACTCGAGACCGACGAGTTCGATCTCGAGGCGACCGATCGATTCGAAGACGACGCCGACACCGGCGACGGGAGCTTCGATAGCGGCAACGAGCGGTGATCGGCGTGTCGGGAGACGAAACTGACTGCGCCCTCGAGCGGCGACGGCTCCTCGCGGGTGGAGCGGGGGCAGTCAGCGGTGCTGCGGTACTCGCAGGATGTAACGGGTTCCTGGTGGAAGACGACGATGACGATGCGGAGGACGAAGACGAGGAAGAGGACGACCCAGAGACGGACGAAGAAGACGACCCCACCACCCCCGAAGAGGACGACACCGAGGCACCGATCGACGACGAGGATCCGGAACTCGTCGAGGAGGAGGAAGAAGAGGAGGCGACCGACGACGAACCGCCGGTCGATCCCGACGACGAAAACGAGGGAGGCGACCGGACCGACGGCTGATCCGGTTACTCGAGCGTGCAGGCCACGAACCCTACTCGATCAACCGCTCGATTTCGGTCACGAGAATGTCGCTCGCACCCGCCCTTTTGACCTCGGTGATCGTCTCGAAGACGTCGCGTTCGTCGACGACGGCGTGGACGGCGACCTTCTCGCCCCCGTTCGCAACGTCCATCACCGTCGGCCCGCCCATCCCCGGAATCACGTCGCGGACGTCCTCGAGACGCTCTTCTGGGACGTTCATCATCAGGTAGCGTTTGCCTTCGGCCTGTTTGACCGACGAGAGGGCCGTCCGGACCTCCTCGACTTTGGGGTCCTCGAGGACGTCCTCGCGACCGAACAGCCGAACGGAACTCGAGAGGACCTCACAGACGACGGCCAGACGGTTCATCTTCAGCGTCGTCCCGGTCGAGGTGATGTCGACGATGGCGTCGGCCATCTCGACGTGGGGAGTCAACTCGGTCGCACCCGAGACCTCGACCACGTCGGGGTCGACGCCAGCCTCGGCGAAGAACTCGCGGGTGATCGTGGGAAACTCGGTCGCGACGGTGCCACCCGCAAGGTCGCCGACGGCCTCGATGTCGCCGTCCTCGGGTGCCGCAAGGACGAGACGACAGCGGCCGAACTCGAGGTCGAGCAGTTCTGCGACGCTCGGAACGTCGGCTTCCCGGACCTGATCGTAGCCCGTGATTCCGAGGTCGGCCGCGCCGTCGGCGACGTACTCCGGGATGTCCGCGGCGCGAGCGAAGAGGACGGAGACGTCGGGGTCGACGGTGTCGGCGTAGAGTTTCCGGTCGGCCCCGTTCTCGAGATGGAGCCCCGCCCGCTCGAGGAGGTCGATCGTCGGCTCGTGCAGGCGGCCCTTGTTGGGAACGGCGATTCGCATTTGCCGACTGTTCGGGGCGGCCGCGGAACTGTCTTTCTACTTTCGTCGGTCGGTGGGAGCGGGTGTGGCTCGGGCGACGCGATCCAGCAACCGCCAGCCCAACGGGCTCGAGGCAAGGGCGGCTGAGACTCGAGCGTTCAAGTAGCTTCGTCCGTGAGAGCGGATACGGACCGACGCACGTGCAGTCGCTTACAGACATCGTCGCGACGACCCGCAGGCACTGGGCCGACGGCCGTGGGAAAGTCCTGGCCGCGATTTCGGCCGGCTGGTTCCTCTCGATCGGCGTCAGACAGGCATTTCCGGTGTTGCTGCCGCACCTCCAGGAGGCCTACGACCTGACGCTCGCGACCGCTGGGTTGTTGCTGTCCGTTCTCTGGTTCGCCTACGCTGCCGGCCAGCTTCCGGGGGGCGTCCTCGCCGATCGGGTCGGCGAGGGGACGACCATGGTCGTGAGCATGGCAGCCGCGGCAGGGACCGTGACGCTGATCGTCCTTGGAGGGCCGACGTGGCTGCTGTTCGTCGCGACCGCACTCTTTGGCTTCGCGACCGCTCTCTTCGGCGTCGTCCGACTGAGCGCGCTCGCAGACGTCTACCCCGAGCAGGTCGGGACCGCGATCGGAATCATGTCCGCCGTTGGCGACTTCGGAAACACCATCTTGCCGCCGGTCGCCAGCGTCCTCGCCGTCGCGCTGGCCTGGCAGTTCGGCTTCGGATTCACCATCGGCCTGTTCGCCGTCGTCGCCGTCGGCATCTTCGTGACCGTCCCCTCGCGGACCTCGAGCAGATCGATTGGCGAGAAGGCAGAAGCCCAGAGCGATGGTGGCGGGAACCGGGTCGCTGGGAGCGGCCGCTCGGTTCACGGTGCCCGACGGACGATCTCGAAGCTGGCCGTCCAGTCGATCGCGCTCATTACGGCGATTCAGATCGTCGGAAATGCGGTCTATCAGGCGTTTACGGGGTTCTTTCCGACCTACCTCATCGAGGTCAAGGAGTTCTCGCCGACGCTCGCGAGCGGACTGTTCGCGGCGTTTTTCGCGTTCGGTATCGTCGTCAAACCCCTCGCCGGCAGGGCCTACGACCGGGTGGGGACGCGGCGAACCCTGGTCGTCGTCCTCGGCATCTCAGGCGGTGCGCTCGTGCTGTTACCCCGGGTCGAGAGCGTCCTCGCCGTCGCGGCGGTGACCGCGCTCGTGAGTATCATGCTCGGCACCGGAACCGTCGTCCTCTCGTACATGACGACCGTCGTTCCCGACGAGATCCAGAACACGGGCCTCGGGACGCTCCGGACGATCTACATGACCGTCGGGGCAGTGAGTCCACTGGTCTTCGGACTGGTTGCCGACCGCGGCTTCTTCGACGAGGGGTTTTACCTGCTCGCGGCCGCCAGCGCGCTCGCGCTCGTGCTCGTCGTGTGGCTCCCCGAGCGGTGATCACGCGATCTTCGGACTCGGTGATACACCCTGAGGAACCCTCAGAGCAGGCCGTCTTCACTCGCCAGCAACAGCGCCGACATCGTCGAATCGTTCGCCGGCTGCTCCCGGGCCCGATCGATCGCCTCCTCGACCGGCACCGTCGTCACCTCGAGGAACTCGTTGGTGTCGAGGTCGCGCTCGCCCGGCTCGAGCCCCTCCGCGTAGACGACCCCCCGATCGTGCCTGAGGACGCCCGTCGCGACCGCGTACTCCTGTAGCAGAGCCGTACTCGAGGGGCGGAAGCCGGTCTCCTCCTCGAGTTCGCGAGCGGCCGCTGCGGTGTAGGACTCGCCGTCCTCGACGATTCCGGCAGGCAATTCGAGGTGGGTCTCGCGGATCGCCGGTCGGTACTGTTCGACGAAGAGGAGGTGGTCGCCGTCACCTTCGTTGTGGCCGTCACTGTCGGCGCTGGCGTCGCTGCCACCGGCCGCCGAGCCACCGTCCAGCGACGCGGCCACCGTCGACTCGATCCGGGCGACGACGACGACCGCCGCCGGCAAGTCGGCCCAGTAGTAGTTCTGTTCGGTTCCATCTGGCTGTTCGTAGCGGTCGTATCCGCCGACGTACCACGGCGTCTCGTACTCGATATCTTCCTCGAGGAGCGTCCAGTCGTCGGGAACGTCGGCTGCGTCGAACTCGGTCATAGCAGAATGAGTCGTCGCCGTCTGAAAAGAGGTGACGCTTCGTCCGCCATCGTCTCCTATTCGGACGCGAAAAGATCGCGGTAGAGCCGGCCGAACGCCTGCCGGCGAAGCGTCGCGATGGCTGCCTGCTCTTCCTGCTGGAACGTCGCTGCGACGGCCTCGCCCCCGGGGCCGGCGTGCCAGACGACGTTGTCGACCGCCTCGTGGCCGGCGACAGTTACCTCGCCGTCGTAGTCGGCCTGCCAGTCGTCGAACTCCTCGCGGGTCCCGACGTGCACCTCGAGCAAGCTGGCGAAGAGTGCGTCGCGGGCGGTCTCGACGACCTCGCCCGTGACCCGGTCGTCGTACTCCTCGCGGTCGAAGTCCATGGCGCGTGCGACCTCGCGAACGACCGTCTGGGCGGCCGGGCCGATCGACTCGTAGGCCTCCCGCGCCTCCGCACTCGAGGTGAACGTAAACTGCCCTGTCGTCTCCATGCACACAGACTCGAGCGGGGCCAAGTTACGCGTTTTCGTTCGCGGTCCCGGTCTCGTCGCTGGCGGTTCCGTCACCACCAGCGTCTCCGCCATCGGCAGGATCGGGTGTGGACTCAGCGTCAGATGTCGCATCCGACCCCGACTCGTACATCTGCCGGGTCAACTCGCGTGCCTCCTCGAGGGCCCCGCGGGCCTCCGCCGAGAGTGAGCCGCGACCGGGCTGGCGGCTCTGGTGGGCCAGTGCGTCCTCGAGCCCGGACGGGCGGGCACCATCGTGGTCGTGAGCGTGGCTGTGACCGTGGTCGTGTCCGCGTCCGTGCTGTGGACTCGGCTCCGGGCCCGTCACCGGATCGGGTGTGTCGACGGCTGGCGCGTACTCAGTCAGGCGGTCGCCGAGTTCCGTCGGGCCCATCTCACCCCAGTCGGGGACGCGTTCTGCGAGCCACTCCTCGTGGTCTTCCCGGCCGAGCGACGCGGTGACGGCGAGGTGGTTCGCGAGGTGGGCAGCGTCGGGCTGTTCGACGCCGCAGACGGGGCAGGCGTATCCCATGTCGGGACGGTCGTCGGCAGTGGGTAAAACGTCCACGCTCGCGGACGGCGGGGCCGGGGACCGAACGCAGGGCCAGCGTCGCGGCGATCACTCGAGCGAGCGGATCATGATAATCGCGTCCTCGTCGTCGTGGTAGTAGCCCGAGACCACGCGAAGCGGTTCGAAACCGAATTGCCGGTAGAGACGCTGGGCACCTTCGTTCGAGCGCCGGACCTCGAGTTTGACCGAGTCGGCACCACGGCCAGCCACGACACCGAGTGCACGCGCGAGTAATACGGAGCCGACTCCCTCGCCGCGACAGTCGGGGTGAACGGCGATGTCCTTGACGTGGCCGAACCGGTGTCCGAGCGAGCGACTCACGTCGGCGACGATGTACCCTGCGACCTGACCGTCTCGGTCGGCGACGAGAAAGCCGGGCGAACCGAGGAAACTGTCGAAAGCGTCGTAGGGCCAGGGCTGGTCGAACGACGCGTTCTCGATGGAGACGATCGCGAGCAGGTCGACCCGCTCGGCCGGCCTGACCGTGAGGTCGTCGTCGGTCGCCGCCGGAGCGCGAACCGTCACGTGTGAGCGTACTGGTCGTGTCCTAAAAGGCCTATCCGTCACGAATCTGAACAACGTGTATCGATCGCTGGAAGAGCGGAGTCTCCTCTCAGACGTCCGCGAGCGGGTTCAATACCTTCGATGATGCGCACTCCCGTTCCCGTCAAATCCGTAGTACGTTCGTGACGAGGATCTCAGTCGGAATCGACCGACTGGAAGCCGTTCGGCGACTGCGGGCCGTCTGAGATACCGGCAGCACTGGCCCACATGACTCAGCACGGGTATCCCTTGCATCTGAAGCGACCCTTATGCAACCACCCTTCGAACGGTGGGTCATGACCGATGTAGTCGAATGTGACCGGAAGTCAGAACCGATCGACGCCGAGTCCGCCGACGAGCGAAGCGACGCCCACCTCGACGACCTCGAAGAGGGAGCCGGCTGCACGGAAATCTGGGAACACCTCGCGGAGAAACGCGAGGAGTGACCCCGAACGCCACTGAGAGTACCTCTGGCGGTCGGTCACCACGCCTCGACTCGAGGCGAGTCTCACAGGGACCGACTTTTTATCACCAACCCCCCTACGAGAAGACATGACTCCCGAACCCGGTGATCGGTCGCGCGAGCGATCGATCCCAACAGACCGAGAATCTCCCGTCGGCGAACCCGTGATCAGGGGTGACGAGACCGTCACGGGCCAGCGAGCCCGCGAGGCCGTCCAGTTCGACCCCGACGATCCCGAGAGCCTCGCCGAAGCGGCCGAGATCGTCGCCCAGTTCGCCGACGGCGCGATCGAAGACGACCACCTCTACATGCTCCGCGGGGCCGCAGCCTGTGCCGCCCTGGTTCGCGGGGAAGGATCGTACAAAGCAGCCGCCGAACGGGCCGGTGACGGTGTCACCGTCTCGTTTATCCGCAAGTGGGCCCGCGTTCACGACCTCCCGCGAGCCGTCCGCAAGCAGGTCGCACTCGGGGCGATCGCACCGACGGCAGCCAAACACATCGCCCGCGTCAGCGGCGAGGGCAGACTCCTGCTCGCGTGGGCGACCCTCGACGGCGACCTCACCGTCAGACAGGTGCGAAACGTCGCCAGCGCCGTCAACGACGGCACGTCGATCGAACGTGCACTCACAGACCACGACGTCACCCTCGGTCGCATCGACGTCCGGATCGACCCGGACGTCTACCGACTGCTGCGCCAGCAGGCCTCCCTCGATAACGTCGATCCCGGCGAGATCGTCACGGAGGCGCTCGAGACCTACTTCGAGTGATACGGTTTGCTGTACCGATGTACCGGACCAACCGAAGGACGGGGCGCGGGTGCGCCGGAACCGACGTACAGTAGCTGTAACTGCCGGCTGGTGATCGGCGCAAAGAGAAAGAAACGTTTAACCGCTTCTCACCGGTAGGTCGTGGTGAGGGCCGGTAGCTCAGTCCGGCAGAGCGTCTGGCTTTTAACCAGACGGTCGCGTGTTCAAATCGCGCCCGGCCCGCTTTTGCGACGAACACTTTCGTGAGGAGCAAAGCGGCCAGAGCGATTCGAACGCAGGGAGCGCGCAACTGAGAGAGCACGTCCGACCGTGTGTCCAAATCGCGCCCGGCCCGCGTTCCTGTCGCGAACAGATCCAAGAACAACCCTCGAGTACACCGAAACAGGGAGAGATGCCAGTCGGTGAGAGATACCGGCCGGCGAGAAATATCGATTTATCCGACCGATTCCGGCCAAAATATTTATATCAGGGGCTCGTACCGGTGAGGTGGCGAGGAGGGGACGCACTGTCGTTGCCACGCACTGGTCCCCACGGCTGCAGACTGCCTCGCCGACGCAACGAGCCGGCCCACTGACCGCGCGTACATTCACCGTAGGGGGTGAACACCTTGGACCTAACGGCCGGCTTCTTCGATCCAACGATGGACAGTCGACTGAGTTGCATCCTCCAGTGATGCCTGTCGTCGGCGGAGACACGTACTTCCGCGTCGGGGGCGTGGGCGGTTCCCAGTTCTGTTCGGTTTGCGGCGACAATACCGGCTCCTGTGAGGGCGTACGGCTAACGAGCGGGTCGACCCCCAATTAGTTCGGTCGCATTTTCGTTAATTTCTTTACCTACGTAGATGAAGCTACGTTCAGTCAACCACGTCTACGGGTAAATCAATATGAATAACATGTGTAGTAATCGGGCGGTGCGGTCAGGGAATCCAGTCGGACGCCGCCACACGTGGTGTAGTCTCGATCGCTCGCCTTCCAGTCGGATCGACACCACTCGGTCACCGATCGAACAGCGGAGCGAGGACCGATGATCGAGGAAGAGGCGTCCAGTATGGGGACGAAACTCGCGATCGTCCTCGGAACGAGACCCGAGATCATCAAACTCTCTCCGCTCTTGCGGGCCTGTACAGAGAGTCGGCTTCCACACACGGTCATCCATACGGGCCAGCACTACACGGAGTCACTCGACGCGGTCTTTTTCGACCAACTCGAGCTCCGCGAACCCGACCACCACCTCGCGGTGGGGTCTGGCACTCACGCCGAACAGACGGCTGAGATGATGGTCGGCATCGAACAGGTGCTGCTCGAGGAGCAACCGGACGTCGTCCTGGTGCAGGGAGATACGAATTCGGTGCTGGCAGGGACGATGGCGACGAGCAAACTCGAGATCGACCTCGGTCACGTCGAAGCAGGACTCCGGAGCTTCGACCGGACGATGCCCGAGGAGACGAATCGAGTGATCGCCGACCACACCGCGGAGTACCTCTTCGCGCCGACCCCCCAGTCCAGAACGCACCTTCTCGAGGAGGGGATCGATCGAGACCGGATCTACGTCACCGGGAACACGGTCGTCGACGCCGTCGACCAGAATCGCGAGCTAGCGGCGGCGAAAAGCACTGTGCTCCCCGATCTCGACCTCGAGCCCGGCGCGTTCGGGCTGATGACGGCCCATCGTGCCGAGAACGTCGACGACGCGGAACGGTTCGCTGGCATCCTCGAGGGCGCAGACCGGGTCGCCACGCAGTTCGGGATCGAGATCGTCTATCCGATCCACCCACGGGCCGAGGAAGCCATCGACACGTTCGGGCTCGAGGTTCCCGACGGAGTTCGCGTGATCGAGCCACAGGACTACCTCGACTTCCTCGTCCTGCAAGACGAGGCGAGCGTCGTTCTGACGGATTCCGGCGGTATTCAGGAAGAAGCCTGTATCCTCGGCGTCCCGTGTGTTACTCTCCGGGACAACACGGAACGTCCGGAGACCGTCGACGTCGGCGCGAACCGGCTGGCCGGCACCGATCCCGATTCGATTCTGGATCGAACGCTCGAAACCGTCGACGACGTCGGCAACTGGGAGAATCCGTTCGGCGACGGGAAAGCGACAGACCGAATTCTCGAACCGCTCCTCGAGACACCCGTCCAGGAGGTCGCCCAGTGAGCCGAGCCGATCGCATCTGCGTCCACGGGCTGGGCTACGTCGGGTTACCGACGGCCGCCGCGTTCGCGGCGTCCGGCCACGAGGTCGTCGGCTACGACGTCGACGAGACGCTCCGAGCGCAACTCGCCGCGGGCGAGGTCCACGTCGACGAACCCGAACTCGAGGACCTCGTCCACCGCGCGCTCGATGGCGGAACGCTCACGATCAGCGACGAGGTCGTCCCCGCCGACTTCCATCTGGTCTGCGTGCCGACGCCGTTCGACGAGGAGACGACCGACGCCGACCTCTCGGCCGTCCGAGCGGCGGGAACGTCGATCGCCGACGTACTCGAGCACGGGGACACGGTCGTCCTCGAGTCGACCGTGCCGCCGCGAACGACGACGGACGTCTTCGGGCCGATACTCGAGGAATCGGGGCTGGGCGCTGGCGAGGAGTTCCATCTGGCCTACGCACCCGAAACGGTGTTGCCGGGGAACGTGGTCACGGAACTCCTCGAGAACGACCGCATCGTCGGTGGGGTCGACGCCGATGCCACCGACGCGGCGGCATCGCTCTACGACGGTATCGTCGACGGTGAGATCCACCGGACGCACTCCCCGACGGTCGCCGAGTTCGTCAAGCTGGTCCAGAACACCTACCGGGACGTGAACGTCGCGCTGGCGAACGAACTCGCGACGATCGCTGCAGATTACGGGGTCGACTCCCGCGAGACGATCGCGCTGGCGAACAACCATCCCCGGGTCGACGTCCTCCAGCCCGGACCCGGCGTCGGCGGGCACTGCCTTCCGATCGATCCGTGGTTCCTCGGGGCAGACTCGGACCGACTCGACCTGATCGAACGCGCTCGCGCGATCAACGAGGGAATGGTCGCGTACGTCGGCGATCTGCTCGAGGCAGGGCTCGGTTCGCTCGAGGGGGCGAAAATCGCCGTACTGGGCGTCGCGTACAAGGGGAACGTCGGCGACCCGCGGAAGAGTCCCGGCCTCGCGCTGGCGAGACACCTGCAGGAACGTACCGAAACGACAGGCAGCGAGCCCCGCTCGCCAGTCGAAGTCGCCCTGCACGATCCGTACGTGACCGACCAGACCATCGACCTCGAGTCACTCGAGTCGGCTCTCGACGCCGCCGACGGCGTCGCGATCGTCACGGACCACGACGAGTACGAGCGGCTAACGCCCGCCGATTTCGACGACGAACCGTCCGGGCCGCCGGTCGTCGTCGACTCGCGGGCGATCCTCGACACCGACCGATTCGAAGACGCTGGCTATCCGGTTCGAACGATCTGATCGCGCATGTTCGATACTTCGACGACGATGCCGATCTGTGTCGCTTCCAGAAGCCGTCCACAGCCGACGAACCACCACGAACGGGGGGATCGACCGTGAGCGAGTCCTCACCCGGGCGGCCGGTCGACCGCGAGCGGTCGATCGTCACGGCCGCGAGCGAGTCGACGGACCGATCCGGACCGGCCGCCGACCTCGAGTCGTGTATCGTTCCGCTCCAGACTGCACTGCGAATGCAGCCCCGCCAGCTCGCCGGAATCCTCGAGCGAACGGCGAGACACGCGGTGATCCCTCGACTCCCGGTCGATTTCGACGGCCGGTACGATCGGACGGTTCCCGCCCGCGTTCGCGTTCGGCGCGAGCCGATCGCCCGTGATACGGAACGGTACAGGGCTGCCCTCGACGACGCGACGCGAGCGCGGTATCGCGACGGTGCATCGGCGGCGGCGACGGGAACGGTCACGTTCCTCGGTCAGTCGATCGACTTCGAGGGACCGGTTCCGGACTGGGATCACGATCGCCTCACCGAGTTACCGCTGCTGTGGCGGCTCAAGTTGCAGGCGTTCGAACCGCTCGAGTGGCTCGTCCTCGGCTACGGGAGGCCGGACGCGAGCGACGGACTCGACGAGCGATTCGACCGCTGGATCTGCGACTGGGCGGGGTCGAACCCGGTCGGTACCCGGCAGTACCTGCGTCGCTCGTGGATTCCACACGCCGTCTCGCTTCGGCTCCTCAACTGGTGTCGATACGCTGTGTGGGCCGGCCACGACGGGTCGACGGCCGCCGGACGGACGCTCTACCACGAGATCTACAAGAACGCCGCGTTCCTCGCGAACCACGTCGAGTGGGACGTCGGTGGCAACCACCTGATCGAGAACGCCGCGGCACTCGTGGTCGCCGGCGTCCTGTTCGACGACCACGAGACTGGCTGGATCGAAACCGGCCTCGACGTCCTCGAGCACGCCACCGAGACGCAGTTTCTCGACGACGGTGGCCACTTCGAACGCAGCCCCATGTACCACGTCATGACGGTCAGTCGATACCTCACGGCCGCGAGCGTCCTCACGGAGGCCGGACGGGACGTCCCCCGGTTCATCGAGGAGACAGCAGCGAACGGTGTCGCATTTCTCGACGCACTCGAGCCACCGAACGGTCGGATCCCACTGCTCAACGACGCAGTCTACGAGGAGGTCGAGACGATCCAGACCCTCCGGTCGTACGCGGCCGCCGCCGGCATCGACCCCGGGAGCGATCGGTCCCAGACGCCAGTCGAAGGATCGAGGGCACCGACGGCGTCGGGCTACTACTGGCTCGAAGCGGGTGACGCTCGAGTGCTCGTCGACGGCGGCCCCGTCGGACCGCGCCACCTCCCCGGTCACTCCCACAACGATCAGCTTCAGTTCTGTCTCTGGGTCGACGAGACGCCGATGATCGTCGACACGGGAACCTACGAGTACGCGCCGACGGTTCGGCGGCGGTACAGTCGAAGTGTCCGCGCCCACAACACCGTGCAGGTCGGTGAGAGCGAACCGATCGCCCTCGCCGGCCAGTACGCGATGGGGGCTCGAGCGGCCCCGACGGTGCGGCGGTACGAACCCACCGAACCGGCCCGCTTCGAGGGCCGGTTCCGGGCACCGGGAGGACTCCGCGACGTGGTCGGCTCGGTTCCGGGGGTCAAAGCGGATCGGACAGGGGGCTACACGCACCGGCGGACGATCGTCGCCGCCGACGCGCACGTTCTGGTGACGGACACGGTCGACGAGACGCCGTTTACGAGCCGGCTCCACTTCCATCCCACCGTGACGGTTCGGGAGATCGAACCGGGAACGTACGTTGCCACCGACGATACCGCTCGCACGCAGCTTTTCGTCTCGGTCCTGACGACCGATGCCGCGAGTCGAGCCGTCGCGAGTGAGTACTATCCGGCATTCGGTGTCCGTGAGCAACGGACCACACTCGAGTTCGAGGTCGAACACGGGAGGACGTGCAGGTACGTGCTCCGAACGGACGGTGAGTTGCCAGCCGAAGATCGCATCGAGCCCCTCCGAACCGAGAGTCGACGACGATGAGCTACCGACTCCTCGCTGCCGCGACGAATCATCCAGATCCGGTCAATCCGTACGTCGGCGTCTTCAACGCCAGGTCGATCGGGGCGCTCGCCGATCGGGACGTGACCGTCGACGCGGTCGTTCCGCGCCCGTTCGCGCCGCCGATCGGCCCGTACTCGTCGTACCGACGCATCCCCCGAACGTCGCCAGCCCGGGGATACACGGTCCACCATCCGCGATTCCTGTATGCAATCCCGAAACGCCTGGGATACGGACTTACCGGCCGCTCGTATGCATCCCGCGTGCCGGCGTACGCCGACCGGACGTTCGACCGGCCTGACGTCGTCCACGGGTTCCACCTCTACCCCGACGCCTACGGATTCAGCGACTACTGTGACGACCGCGACGTCCCGCTGTTCGCGACGGCACACGGAACCTTGCTCAACCAGTTCGAATCGTACAGTCGCGGCGTTCGCTCGAAGATCCGTGCGACGCTGCGTGCGTGTGAACGCGTCCTCTGTGTCAGCGACGCACTCGAGAAACGAGTCCGGGAGTACTGTCCGGACGCAGACACCGCAGTCGTCCCGATCGGTGCCGATCCGAGTCGATTCCCGACCGACCAGACCGATCAGATTCGCCACGAACTGGACATTCCGGATGAGAGCCCCGTCGTGCTCTTCTGTGGACACTTCAGCCGACAGAAGGGCGTCGACGACCTCATCGAGACCCTCCCGACGCTGGCCGAAACCGACGCCCACTACTTCTTTACGGGCCGGGATGGCGACCGCCGCGTCCCGCTCGAGACGGCCATCGTCGACGCTGGGCTCGCAGACCGGGCGACCGTCATGTGTGACGTCCCCCCGCTCGCGCTACGGCGACTGTTCGCCGTCGCCGACGTCTTCGTCCTCCCGAGTCACAGCGAGGGACGGCCGACGGTCATCTACGAGGCGATGGCCGCCCGCACAGCCGTGCTCGCGACGTCCGTCGGCGGCGTCCCCGAACAGGTCACCGACGGCGAAACCGGCGTGGTGATCCCACCCGGTGAGCCCGACGCGCTGGCCCACGAACTCGAGTTGCTGTGTGCAGACCCAGGGCAGCGTGAGACCTTCGCCACGGCCGGCCTCGAGCGACTGCGCGACCACGGGTGGACGTGGACCGACCACGCCGCCCGACTGGATCGACACTACCGCGAGGCGATCGATCGATGAACGTGCTCGTCGTCACCTCCCACCGACCGTGGGAACTCACCGAACCGCTCGAGACGACCGACGTATCCGTCACGACCCTCGAGATCGACGCCTCGCGGTCGCTGGTCCAGCGGACGATCGATACCGTTCGCGGACTGTACCGAGAGTTTCGAGGTGATCGACCAGATATCGTCGTCGTAGACGTCTACGAGGTGTCCGGCCTGTTGACCCTCCTGTTCAGCCGACTGGCCCGGACGAACGTCGTCGTTCGGCTCGTCGGCGACCGGACGGGAGGTGTTTTGCTCGATCAGATCCAGTCGGCTCGTGCGTCGGGTGATCGACGATCTGAACTCGTCTACAGGCTGATGTACCTGTTGAGTTCGGTGGTGATTTCGAACGCAGACGGTGCGATCGTCGTCTCTACGGACCTGAAACGGACGCTGTGTTCGCGGGGCACGTTCCGCCCAGAACGCGTCGCTGTCGTTCCGGTTCCGTTCCGGATGGAGACGCTCTCCGACGGTGGCAACACCGTCGATACGAACCGTAGACAGTTGGTTCAGGAGGAACAGGTCGCAGAACCGAGAACCCGCCTCCTGACGGTGACGAATCTGAAGTACCAGAGCAAGTACGACGGCGTTCGGACGATCCTCTCGGAGATTACGCCGCTCTTGGGAACCCACGAAGACCTCGAGTACGTAATCGCCGGCGGGGGGGTCTTCGAGGATCGGCTTCGACGCGACGTCATAGAACGTCTTCCGCCGTCCATCCGCGAACGGGTGACCGTCACTGGCTACGTCGAGGACGTCACCAGCCTCTACCGGAGCGCGGACATCTTCGTCTACGTTTCCTATCTCGACGGGTATCCGAACGCCGTCCTCGAGGCCCAGGGGATGGGACTGCCCGTCGTCGCCAACGAGGATTTTGGGATGGTCGACCAGATTCAGGACGGTGAAACAGGTCTGCTCGTGGACCCCGACGAATCTGGAGCACTCAGAAACGCAGTCGAACGACTCCTCGAGTCACCCGACGAAGGGCGTCGACTCGGGGAGAACGCTCGAAACAGAGTCGACACGGAAAACGCGGTTTCGGTCATTGGTACCCAACTGGTGTCGGCGCTGTGCCGACTCAGAAGCGCCAGATGAGTACGGAAAACGAGTGTTTTAACACAAACAGACAGATGCGGAAACAAATAACTGACTCGAGGGGGACACCGGCGCGGACAATCCTGGGGAGCAGTGGACTCTGTGGTGGGGCAGGGGAAGACGCAAAGAGGAAGGATACGGCGTCTTTCGAATCACTTTCACAGTGGACACGGCCCAGGGCGGTCAGACGCTGGAGGCAGGCACCGGCCGGTACTCGTTCGGCAGACCGCAAGGCCGATCAGACAGCCCGGTGGGGGGCTACGTTACGCAGCTCGAGGGGTCGGTAAGACGACGATGAGCTATCGCGCACTCGCCGTGACGGCGACCCATCCCGACGTCATCGACCCGTATCACGGTATCTTCAACGCACGGTCGATCAGGTCGCTGTGTAGTCGTGGGACGACCGTCGACGTCGTCTCCCCCCGACCGTTCGCCCCGCCACTCGGTCCCTACGCCGAGTACCGCCGGATCCCACGAATCGCACAGACCCGACGGTACGAGGTTCACCATCCACGGTTTTTCTACCTCCTTCCGAAGCGATTGTTCTACGGGCTCTCCGGGCGCTCGTACGCTCGACGCGTCCCCGAGTACGTCGAGCGGACGTTCCCAGTGCCGGACCTCGTCCACGCCTACCACGTGTATCCGGACGGGTTCGGTATGCTCGAGTACTGTGATCGACACGACCTCCCGCTGTTCGTCGCCGTGCAGGGGACGTTGATCAACGAATTCTCGAGGTTCTCCCGGACCGTTCAGGCTCGAATCCGACGGACGCTTCGTGAGAGCGAGGGCGTCCTCTGTGTGAGCCGGGCACTCGCAGACCGCGTCGACCGGATCTGTCCGACTGCAACGTCGACGGTCGTCCCGATCGGTGCCGATCCCGACCGATTCCCGACCGGGTCTGCCGATCGCATCAGGCGCGAACTCGACCTCCCGGCGGACGAGACGATCGTGCTCTTCTGTGGTCGGTTCACCACGAAAAAAGGAATCGACGAACTCATCGACGTCCTTCCAGCGATCGACGGACGGGACGTTCACGTCTTCTTCGTCGGTCACGACGGACGACGTCG
Organism: Natrarchaeobaculum aegyptiacum; assembly: GCF_002156705.1. NCBI lineage: Archaea > Methanobacteriati > Methanobacteriota > Halobacteria > Halobacteriales > Natrialbaceae > Natrarchaeobaculum > Natrarchaeobaculum aegyptiacum. The sequence continues at coordinate 1,965,988 of NZ_CP019893.1, read as the reverse complement.
ACCAGCACTCGAGCGGGAGATCGTCTCCCACGGATTGACCGAACAGACGACGGTCCACCACGACCTCGCGCCACTCGCACTCCGGAGACTGTACGCCATCGCCGACGTCTTCGTGCTCCCGAGTCACAGCGAGGGACGGCCGACGGTCATCTACGAGGCGATGGCCGCCCGCACGGCCGTCATCGGGACGGACGTCGGCGGGATTCCCGAACAGGTCGCCGACGGCGAGACCGGGTACGTCGTCCCCCCGAAAGACGCCGATCGGCTTCGAGACGTGCTGTGTTCTCTCTGTGACCAGCCAGAGCGACAGCGACAGATGGGAACGGCTGGATACCAGCGCCTGCTCGAGCAGGGGTGGACCTGGGATGCTCACGCGAAGCGACTCGAGTCGCTCCACGAGGAGGCGATCGACGCGTGAGGATCCTCGTCGTCACCTCACATCGGCCGTGGGAACTCACCGAACCGCTCGAGACGACCGATGCGACGGTCTCGACGATCCAGATCGACCCCTCACGGTCACGAACACAGCGGCTCCGGGATGCCTACTGCGAACTCACCGACCGATTCGAACGGTTCGAACCGGACGTCGTCTTGCTCGACCTGTACGAACTCCCGGGAGTGCTCACGGCCCGCCTCGCAGCCCGTCACGACGTCCCACTCGTGATGCGTCTGGTTGGCGACCGGACGGGCGACCTGATCGCCGATCGCCTCGAGA